>MGTS01000021.1:33983-270604 GCA_001799565.1 Elusimicrobia bacterium GWA2_51_34
CGACTGCACCAATTCAAAGAACTTGTTTTCGTCTAAATTCTTTTTTTCATTGTTCCATGAAGCGGACAAACAGTACCAGGCGTTACTTTTGCTTTTTAAAAGCCAGGTCATGTTCAGCACTCCGGGCTCCGAGCCGCCTTTATAGCCCGCGTAAAAAAAATTGCCGGTCTCCATATCAAGCCCCGTATTCACCCCACCACCTGTCAGCCTTAGGCCGACAGGTGGTGGGCTCATAGCCAGGATATCCAGCGCCTGTTTGTCGTCTTTTTTATAGATATATTCCATCAGACGGCACAAATCGGCGGGTGAGGCCATCCACTCTATTTTGTCTATGCCGAAAGAGCTTTTTTTAACGGCCTCCGCTTTAAGCGGCGCCGCCGCTAGTTCCGACAGGAATCCGTATTTGTCCCCAGGAGGCAGATTCAGGTATTTGAGAACGGACTCGGTGTCGCTTTTCAGGCGGAACATTTCGGAAGTTTTAAGGAACGGACGCATCAGAGCCGGATTTGAATGGCCAAATTTTTGCAGGTATCCCTCCAGAGTCTTTCTGCCTATAGTTTCTATCAGCAGGTCCGCGGCGGTATTGTCGCTTTCAGAGATCATCATAACGGAAAGCGTGTGCGCGGTAAGGGGAGAGGCATCTGGCCATCCCGCCAAACCGCCGGCGGGGCCGTCCGCCTTAGGCGCCCGCCACACATCACCGGCGGGCAACTTGTCCGCCAACGCCGTAGTGGCGGACGGACGGCCGCCCGGCAGGGATTTCTGCTCTTCCCTAAGATGCACTATTGTCTTCCACCGAACTCCTTTCTCAAGCAACGCCCCCAAAACATAAAGTTTAAAGGCCGAACCCACGGCAAAATAGCCGTTTTCATTAACACCCGCCAGTTCCCCCTCAGCTCCGCCGGTCGGGGAAGGAACGCCGAAACGCCGGAGTATAAAGCCGGTTTTGCCTTCAAGGCGCACGAGTTTTTCCTTAAACTCCTGAAGCAAGAGGTTTTTTTTATATGCTGTCGTAAAAAAAACACCCGAAATCTTGCCGGTATCAGGATCAAGGGAGAGCGCCGCCGGCAGTTCAAAATTATTTTCCGTTTCAAAAATAAAGTGGGCCGAAAAAGCGGAGTCCGCGCGCTCAAGACGCACCGCCGTAACACGGCCATTGCTTTTATAGATACCGGAAAGGATGTCTGAAAGTTTTTCAAGCGAGATCCGGTGAAAAAAGTTTTTATCAAACAGCCCGGGGAGATTTTGAGGCTTTTCCGCTATCTGAGCGGAAAGCAGGCGGGCGGCGGACTCAAGAGCCGCCGCGCTTTCGTTTTTTTGGGCGAAACTGTTCAGGCAGAAAAACAGCAGGCCGGCGGCTGCAAGGACGCTGCGGATAAGGAACCGCGTGATTTTATCCGCGCGTTTTGCGTCCGCTCCTACTGTTTTAAAGATGGCCATTTATTATTACTCCGGGCATTTCAGAAGATAAAATAACGCTCTGAAGTATAGTAGAATTATAAGTGACTACTCAGGTTGACAGGTTCACGGTTTAATATTATTTTCCCCACGATCTTCTTGTGTTTCCAGATTCCCAACCGTTGAACCGCTGAACCGTTGAACGGTGAACCTTATACTAACCTGAGTAGTAACAAAATTATACAAATACTGAACGATAAGGATATTTAACCATGCCTTTAATAATCTCCGAAGTGAAGGACAACATCGGTTCGCTCACACTTAACAACCCGGCCAGGCGCAACGCGCTCAGCCTTGAACTGTGCGAAGAAATGACAGCCGCTCTAGCGTCTTTCAAGGAGCTTAGAATCCCGGTGGTAATAATCCGGGCTGAAAAGAACGCCAGGGTCTGGTCAGCCGGACACGATATCACACAACTACCGCAGGTGCATCACGACCCGCTTGCCTACGACAGTCCCATGGAGCAAGCCTTCCGCAACATACAGGAATATCCGGGCGCGGTAATAGCCATGGTGCAGGGTAGCGTGTGGGGCGGAGCCACCGATCTGGCCGTAACCTGCGACCTCGCCATAGGCGACGAAACTGCCGCCTTCGCCATCACTCCGGTTAAGATGGGCCTGCCCTACAACGCCTCCGGCATCATGCACTTCATAAACCGCGTGGGCAGCAATATCGCGAAGGAAATGTTTTTCACCGCCGAACCGGTGAAAGCCGAGCGGGCATACCATTTCGGAATCCTGAATCATCTCATCAGTTCCCGCGACATTGAGCAGTTCACTTTTGATCTGGCCCGCGTTATTGCCGCAAACTCGCCGCTCGCGGTATCGGTGATAAAAGAGCAATTCCGGATACTGGCGGAGGCCCACCCTATAAGCCCCGAAGCATTTGAACGCATACAGGCGCTGCGGCGCAAAGTGTACAACAGCCATGACTATGAAGAGGGCATAAAAGCGTTCATGGAAAAAAGAAAACCGGATTTTAAAGGGGAATAACTACAACGGAAAGCGGCTGGAGCGATCTTCAGTGGACATACACCCTTGACCGGCATTGTTCACTGCTCTTGACAAGCCGGAATTTTTCGTTATAATATTTATCGCACTGTGGAATTTATTTTTAATTGTCTTACGCATTTTCCAAATATCATCGTTGACATATATTGCCGGAGGAGATCATGAAACACAGTAAAGCTTTCATTATTACCGCGGGCTGTCTCATCATAACGGGGGTTGCTGCTTATCTTAAAGCAACGCCGGATGGTAACATCCCCCGTGATTTAAGGGATGCCCCCATTTCTTCAGAAGCTTTGGAACAGTTGGGCGATACCGCGCGCATAAAAACGGGAAACCTCCCCACGCCAATCGCCACGGACACGAATAGCGGACTTTTGATACCTGCGGACATTCTTGCCAGAGCAGCCGCGCTTAATAATGGAAAGGAACCGGCTTCCCTTGAAAAGACGCTGACGCTTTTATATGAAGCCGGTGATATCGTGCAAGATGACGTTTCCATACGTGAGGGAAAAGGTCAGCTAAACAAATTAAATCCCAGACTTTTGGAGTTTTTTACCGCCAATTACAAGCCGGGGGCCATCGTTATCATAGGCGCAAAAGATGCGCTCGGAATGCTTTTCCGGACGGGGCAGATGAAACTGACTGCGGACGGACGCCCCTCCCGCTGGTCCCATTGTTTCGTATTCGGAGACCTGAAAACTGTTCCGGAAGAAGAGTGGGGCAAGCCGGATAAAAGCCCCTATATATATGAAAGCGATCTTCACATGAGTTTTAAAGACCATAGGATACATCTAAATAACGGGATTCAGGAGAATTGGATAGGCAAATGGAGCACAAACAAAATAGAATACGCCGCGATCATAGATCTGGGACTTACGGAAGAACAAAAAGGCATCGTTTTTAGGACGGCATTAGAGAGCATTGCGGCGCATATACGCTATTCGCTCCGCGACAACCTGGGAGTTTTGCTTGCCATGATAGAAGGACGCCAGGACAAGCCAAATCCCTTCCATGGTTCCCACACCGCCATGTTTTGCAGCGCCTTTGTAAGATACTGCTACGAAAAGGCTGCCAGGGACTTCTTTGGCCCGGAAATAAGCATGTTCAACACTACGCCGGAAGATATAGCCCGGATGGGGATTAAAACCGGCAAAATAATATACTATCAGCCATAATATGGCGCTTTTCGGCTCGTTAAACGTCTCATCTGAGGCATGACCGTTGGTTCTCCCGCGCTTAAAGCTTCCAGCCTCCTGAAAAACCCTGAAAATAGCCACCGGCACGGTAGACCTACTAATACGCTTCCTTATTTTCTAAAATAAAGCCGGGAAGATTATCGCGGACAGCTTGAAACGTATACTTTACGACCGCCTGTCCCGAAATGGACCAGTCTGCGTTTTATAATAGGATATTAACATGGCTAAGAAAAAAGTTCTGCTTATTGTGCGCGACGGATGGGGCATGGCTGAGCCGGATAAATTTAACGCGGTGGACAACGCCAAAAAGCCGAACATGGACCGCTACCTGAAAGAATATCCCAATTCCGTGCTTGAAGCCGCGGGCATTGCGGTAGGTTTACCCAAAGGATATCAGGGCTCGTCCGAAGTCGGACATCTTAACATGGGCGCGGGCCGTATAGTCATACAGGAACTTAAGAGAATAATGGACATGATAGAGGACGGAACATTCTTTAAAACCGCCGCCCTCAAAAACGCCATAGATAACGCGGTCAAAAACAACTCGGCTCTTCATTTAATGGGCCTTGTACAGGACGAAGGCGTGCACGCCCACCAGGATCATCTCTACGCCATAATGCGCCACGCCGCGAAGTCCGGAGTAAAACAAATCCGGGTGCACTTCTTCGCCGACGGCCGCGATACGCCGCCGCGCAGCGCGCTCAGCTTTCTGAAAATGCTTGAAGAAGTGATAAAAGAAGTCCCCGAAGCTGAAATAGGCACTATAATGGGCCGCTACTACGCCATGGACCGCGGTGAAAAATGGAAACTCACCGACCAGGCCTATAACGCCATAACGAAAGCCGAAGGAGCCCGCGCCGCTACCGCCGAAGAAGCCATTAACCGCGCTTACGCGGACCTGAAAAATCCGAACGGCCAGCCTATTGTGGACGAGTACCTCCCCCCCACCATAATAAGCGGCTACAAAGGCATGAAAGACGGCGACTCCGTGGTGCACTTTAACTTCCGTCAGGACCGCGCCATACAACTTACGAAGGCGTTCGTAGAAGACAATTACGCCGGCGCGCGCTGGAAAAAATTAAACATAACCTACTGCGGCCTCACCCGCTATTACGACTCTTTCAAGTTCAGCGCGCTGCCTCCCATGGATGAAGGCGGCGGCATGGACAATCTGCTCGGGCAGATAATCTCAAACGCAGGTCTTAAACAGCTGCGCCTCGCCGAAACCCAGAAATTCAAACACGTGACCTCCTTCTTCAACGGCAAACGCACCGAACCGTACAAAAACGAAGACCAGGTGGAAATAATGGGCGCCTGGGACCCGTCCAGCTTCGGCGAACATCCCGAAATGAACGCACCCGAAGCGGCCGAGCGCGCGCTTACCGAAATTGCCTCTGAAAGATACGACTTCATCCTGGTCAATTTCGCCAACGGCGACATGGTGGGACACACCGGTATATATGAAGCCGCCGTAAAGGCCATTGAAGTGGTGGACGGCATGGTCGGCAGGCTTGTGGACGCGGCGCTTGAGCACGGCTACACCGTAATGGTGACTTCCGATCATGGTAACGCCGAGGAAATGTGGGACTATAAAATAAACATGCCTAAAACCGCCCATACTACCAACCCCGTGGAATTTTTTTACATAGCCGGGGATATTTCCGCAGTAAAACTGCGACAGCACGGCATACTTTCTGATATTGCCCCCACCGTGCTTGAAACACTGGGTCTGCCAAAGCCGGGAGATATGACGTCAGAATCGCTTATTGTCTGCAATAAGCGATTGCCGTAAGCCGTAGGCCGTAGGCCATATGCCATAGGCCGTATGCTATAGGCATTTTAAAGAACTCTTTGCAGCTTATGGCTTACGGCATACGGCCTATGGCAGTCTTTATCTTTTATGTTCATCAAACTTAAAGTCCATCCGGGTTCAAAGACGGAAAAAATAATTAAGAAAGCCGGCGACGCTTATGAAATATGGATTAAAGCGCCGGCTGAAAGAGGCCTGGCCAACGCTTCGGCGCGGCGCGCACTGGCACTGGCTATGGGAATTGACGCTAAAAAGATACTCCTTATAAAGGGGGCCCATTCCCCGGCTAAAATAGTAAAAATCCTGTAGTCTCCTCCGGGCGCTCACACGCCGACAGCCAATATGCCTTCCAACCACCCAGACCCCTACGGCAGTCCGATGCTTGTTCTGTCGGATGCCTGCAATCTGCGCTGTATTTTTTGCAGTTCGCAGGGACATGGCAGGAAACAATCCGCACAGCGAATCAGGACGCTCATTGGAAAAGGAAACGAAAATCTCCTTATAGGTGAGTGGGAAGAACCTACCTTATCCCCCAAACTGCCATATTGGATATCATTTGCGAAAAAAACCGGTGTTAAAAATGTGATCCTCAGGACCAATGGAGTCAAATTATCGGATAAAAAATTTGCCGGCGATGTGATTAAATCTGGAGTGGATAAAATACACATCAATTTTCCTTCTCATCTGGGGAAACTGGCCGATTTTCTGCTCCAGCGCAAAGGAGCATTCAAAAAGCAGGAACAGGGAATAAAAAATTTAATTAAACTTAGTGCCGCCACTAAAATAGCGCTTGTATTTGTGATAACCGCGTTTAATTACAAAACCATGGCGCAATACTGCCAATTTGTCAGCGCGCGATTTCCCGGCATAAAAACCATTTCTTTTAACATGATATGCATAGCGGGATATGTCAATAAAAGGAAATTCCTGATTCCCCGTATGGCGCAAATAGAACCGCATCTCGCTTCCGCTGTCCGATTCTGCGCACTCCATGGATTGCGGAGCATGGTGGACAACGTACCTTTGTGTCTCATGAACGGTTTTGAGCATCTGTCCGTAGACTTGCAGTGTAATTCCGCTGAAAAAAATGTGCCGGAGAAAAATAAACAGGAAGTATGTAAAAGCTGTTCGCTCTCGGGCTTATGCCCCGGCATCAGGCTGGATTACGCGGAATTGTTCGGCTGCAAAGAGCTTAAACCCTCTAAAAAATCACCGCAATTGATTTTAACCGCGCTTAAAAGGAATCTGCAGGAGACCTATAAAGAGCCTTATCGTAAATTCCCCCCCGGCAGCGGCAAAGAAGATTTTTGCATTTAAGAAAAAGGGTTAATAACCAAAAATAGTAAGAGGGGCTGTCCCCTCTAAAAGCGTAAAAAAATTATAGTATAATCACTTCCATGTGGCGCACAAAAATCGCGAGAAAGATAGTTATAGCGGCTTTTCTTATTCTAGCGGCAACTCTCATAACTTTACTGGCAAGGCGGATGAACCTGGGTCCCGTGCGGGCCGTGCCCGCTTTCCGCGCCTCCGGCCCGAAAACAGCCGAAATACAGATTTACGAATACACCGACTTCGCCTGCCCCGCCTGCAGAGCGGCTTATCTGCAGCTTGAAGATATGCTGAAGCTTTACAACGGGCACATAGCGGTTAACTTCAAGCACTACCCGCTTGTGTCCATACATAAATGGTCCTTTCACGCCGCCGTTTACGCAGACTGCGCCGGCGAGCAGGGTAAATTCGGGGAATACGCGGCCCTGCTTTTTGAAAATCAGGCCGCATGGGGGCAGGCAGAAAAAAAACCGGAGGATTTTTTAGACTACGCCGGCAAACTGAAACTGGACCTGGCGGCTTTTGAGACCTGCTCAAACAAAGACGAAACCATTAAACGGGTACAACTTGAAATGGCCGAGGGGGAAATGAAAGGCGTTGACGCTACCCCCACTTTCTTTATAAACGGGAAACGCGCCGTGGGCACTGGTCAGCTGCTTGACGCGGCAAAACATTTTGACAACCTGATTAAAAAGTCTTAGGGTTGGGGAGTCTGGGAGTTATTAACTCTGCGACTCTCAGACTGTCCGATGCTAAGACTTCTTTTTGAAAGTCTTTTGCTGCCGACTCCCGACTCTAATACGCATAGCTCCCAGACTTCAGTCAGTCAATTAAAAAATATATGGAAAACGAAAACAGGGCAAAAATAATAGCCGGGGTTGTTTCAAGGCTTGTTGTGGGCGGAATTTTTATTTACGCGGGCTATTTAAAGGCCGTCTCCCCCGCCGAGGAGTTCGCCTACGCCATAGAAGGCTACAAAATAGTCCCGGCCTGGCTCGCGCTCTGGACGGCGCTCGTTCTGCCATGGCTTGAAATTTATCTGGGGCTTATGCTCACCGCCGGCCTGTTTACCCGCTTTTGCGCCGCCGGCGCGGGCCTGCTGCTCCTTGGGTTTGAAGCCCTGCTCGCCCAGGCCTGGCTGAGACATTTACCCGTATTGTCCTGCGGCTGCTTCGGCGCAAACGGCTCTACCTCGCTAGGAGTGGAATTTGCGCGCAATATCGCGCTGCTCATCTTTGCCGTTCTAGCTTTCCGTTTCGGCACCGGGTTTTCGCTGGATTCGGCGGTCAAGGGCCCGTGACAGGCATGATTAAAAAAATATCTCTCCCTGCAATGTTCTTTTGCGCGGCCTTTTCAGCCCTCGCTTTCCGGCCGGACGCCCAGAAAGCGGCGGCCAAAGCCAGTTGGATGAACGTGTCGGCGCTCGATACAGGAAGTAATTATTACATGGAAATAGCCCAGGATGGCAGGGCACTGATACGGACTGAATCAAAAAACTCCGCCACCACGCGCCGAGGCCGGATACCGCCGCAGCTTGCGAAAGACTTTTTTCGCGAAATTGAGAATTCGGAAGTAATAAACGCCCAGAGCGCCGCAGCCAATAAAATGGTTTTCTACCGCGGTGAGGTTTTAAAAATTTCAGCCTATATAACCGGGGAATTGCGCCGCGTGAACGCTCCGCTTAATACTTTCGGAGAGGCCTTCTCTCACGCTTTCAGCGAGGCAAAAAAGAACATAGAAAAACTGCCGCTTGAGAAGAATCTCTGCGGTTTCCTGAGCGCGGAACCGATTGAGGGGGACGCGCTTGATCAGTTCCGAGAAAACGCCTCAAAAGAGCGCGAAGTAAAGAATATTGAAACTTACGATATACAAAAAGTTAAACCTCTTTTTGACGCCATAAAACATCCCTACCGGCTTATTGCGCTTGAGAGCCAGGGCGATCTGAAAAACATCAGGGATTTTATCTCTCTTTACCAGCTTTACGGTCTGCGCAGACTTTTTTACGTGCCAAGCACCAGGGGGGTTTTCAAGTGTCAGGTGCTGGAAGCCGGCACAGACAGGGCCGAACGCGCCGCGGCCGCCTCAGGCGGACGGCAACCCCGGATATGAGTTCAGGAGTTTAGAGTTTAAGAGTTCAGAATCTTCAAACTCACAACTCCAAAAATCCCTAACTCCCCGATTTTTTTGTTAGAATAAAGCTATGGAACAGGAAAAACCTATACGGGTAGTGGCAGTGGACGACGATGAGGCCATACTTGAAATTTATGAAACAGGCCTCGCCTCGGACAACTGCGAGGTAAAAACTTTTTCAAACCCTAAAAAGGCAAGGGAATTTTTCGCCAATGCCAGGCCTGAAGAAATACCCGATGTTATTTTGATGGACATCATGATGCCGGGTGTTGACGGCATAAGCCTTATGGGCGATATCAGAACAATGAGCGCTTCGGCCCATGTGCCGATACTTGCCGTAAGCGGATTAAACGACGCCGCCACCTTAAATGACGCCCTGTTATTCGGCGCCATGGACTATCTCGTTAAACCTTTTGACCTGGAAACGCTGCTGGCTAAAATCAGAAAAGCCGCCGAAATTTCCCGCAAGAGAGCGCCCAAACCCGCCTGAACTCTGGTAAGGACCCGTAAACAATCCACATGCCAAATAAAGGAAAAATTGGCCTTTTCCTGACTTTCGCACTTTTTGCAGTAGCCATCGTAACGGCCTGCAGCCCGGTTTTCAAAGCCGGCCACACAAACTGGGATGACCAGCTCTATACATATAAAAATCATTCCGTCCAAAGCCTGTCAGCGGCTAATTTTTTTGATAATTGCAGATAAAGGCCTAAATTTATAACATATTAAGGCAGGGAAGCTGGAAAAAGGGAGAGAGTTTAGTTAGAGGTCAGAAATCAGAGGACAGAGATCAGATATTAAGAAATAAGATTTGAGGAAATCCAGTGCGGTCTTACTTCTGACATTTGTCCTCTGACTTCCACCTTTACCCTGATTTTAACGGAGATAAAATGATTAGGATGTTGAAAAATGTTTTTACGCAAAAAACGCACGACGGCACCACGGAACGCCTGCTGCAGCTGGCACTGGCCTACTTCGCCACCTACATATTGACCGGAATTGCTCCTAAATACTTTATGAATACCGCTCCCGGCTATCCCGCCATGAGCGATGTCCAGTATATGGTTTACTCCACGCTCTTATCCAGTCTTTTCTGCGTAACGCTCGTCATAATCTGGAAATGGTATAAATTCCAGTCCCAGGGCAAAATCACGGTATTAGGCCTGAGTTTCCCTAAAGAGTTCCTTTATATCATTCCGTCCGGCGTCTGCACCGCGGTGGTCATTCCGACCACCACGCTGATGTACCTGCTGCCCATCTCGGTGATGGTTGCCATGATAATCATGCGGGCGAGTATCATCGTAATAAGCCGCCTTATTGATTCAATACAGATACGCCAGGGCATCCTGACTAAAACAGTCTACATGGAAGAAAATGTGGCCGTAGTCTTCGCGTTGGCCGCCGTGGGAATGAAGCTATGTTATGTCAAGCCGGGCGACTTTGACTTCGTCCATAATGCCGCAGCAGTGACCATTCTAACCTCTTACATCATTGCCTATGGCATCCGCATCTACATTATGAACTATTTCAAAAACACGCGGACCAAGGGGGTGCCATACGATAACAAAGGCTTTTTCGCCGTGGAACAGTTATCCGCCAGTACCACGATGATACTCGCTGCACTTGCCGTGGTATATTTCATGACCCCGGACCTGGCCAATCCCAAAGACTTCGTGGCCAACTTTCAGGACGCGTTCTCAAACGCCCATAAGGATTGGCTCAAAGCCGCCCTGGCAGGCATCCCTTACGGCATAGGCGCTTTTTTTTCGGTGTTCCTGTTCATGTTTAAGGGCCGCACCGCCACTTTCGCGGGGCTAGTTAACCGCCTAACCTCGCTTATCGCAGGCACCATAGCAACGCTCATTGTATTTCTGCTTATGGCGGCAAAACCGCCGGCCAGAGAAGACTGGCTCGGCCTGATACTGATCTTTATCGCCATATACTTCCTGGGCGTTTCCGAAAAGAAGCGCGCCTGCGAACTGGCAAGGGCTCATGAAATTGAGCTGGAAAAAGACACGGAAGCGGTCTGCGCCCCAGACGGAGAAGACCGCCATAAGCCATAGGCCGTATCTCAACTTTACGACTTACGGCAATAATTAAACTATTGCGGAGCTATACTATGAAAAACGCCAAGAACGAAAAAGTGAACATCTGCGTGATAGGCGCGGGTTATGTGGGCCTGGTCAGCGGCACGTGCTTTGCTGAGATCGGCCACCGGGTGGTATGTGTTGACAACGACCCTAAAAAAATTAAAATGCTGGAAAAGGGCGTGATGCCCATTTATGAGGACGGCCTGGAAAGCATGGTAAAGAAAAATGTGAAAGCCGGCCGCCTGCACTTTTCAAGTTCAATAAAAGAGGGCATGTTTCACGAAGGCCGCCGCGCTGAAGCCGTCTTTATAGCGGTAGGCACCCCCCCCCGCGACGACGGCTCGGCCGAGCTTTCGGCCATTGAAAAAGTTTCGGAAGAGATCGCCAATAATATAACTGGATACACCGTTATAGTGGAAAAATCCACCGTACCTGTAGAAACCTGCGACTGGATAAGTAAAACCATAAACCGATACAATAAAAACAGCGTTCCATTTGACGTAGCATCAAACCCCGAGTTCCTGCGCGAAGGGACGGCTGTCGGAGATTTCTTAAACCCCGACCGCGTGGTGGCCGGTGTCCCCACAAAAGAAGCCGAGGCGGTTTTAAAACGAATTTACAAGCCTATGAAAGGCGCAAAGGTGCTGTTTACAAGCGTTAAAAGCGCGGAACTTATAAAGCACGCCTCCAATTCCTTCCTTTCCACAAAAATATCTTTCATAAACGCCGTGGCGAATGTCTGCGAAAAAACCGGCGCCAACATTGAGGATGTGGCCAAAGGCATGGGCCTGGACAGGCGGATAGGACCCGCTTTCCTCAAGGCGGGCATAGGCTTTGGCGGATTCTGTTTCCCCAAGGACCTTGAAGCCTTCTACTGGCTTAGCAAGCGCAAAGGCTACGACTTTGAACTTTTAAAAACCGTCAAAGATATAAATGAAGGGCAGAAACTATGGCTGGTAAAAAAAGCCGAAGAAGAGCTTTGGAACCTGGCGGGCAAAACCGTGGCGATGCTGGGCCTCGCATTCAAGCCTGAAACCGATGATATGCGTTTTGCCCCAAGCATTGACGTAGTGCGTGAGTTTTTAAAGCGGGGCGCTAAAGTCCGAGGCTACGATCCGGTTTCGCAGGAAAACGCCAAGCGCGTGATAAAAGATATTTACTTCGCCAAAGACGCATACGACTGCGTTAAAGGCACCGACTGCGTGTGCCTGGTCACGGAGTGGAAGGAATTTTCCGCCCTGGACATGAAAAAAGTCCTGAAGACGGTAAAACACCCCATATTCATAGACGGCCGCAATCTTTATAATCCCGCCAAAATGCGGGGGCTGGGTTTTACGTATACATCAGTCGGCCGCCAGTAGAGCGCCTGTAAGGCGCCCTACTGGCCGGCAACAGAAGGCCAAAGAAAGCAAAAGAAGGCAACAGAAAGCAATAAAACTCCTTCTTCCAAAACCTTCAGTTGCGTTCCGTTACTTTCAATTGCGTTCCTTTGCTATAGATCAGGATTCACCTATGAGAATATTAGTTACCGGCGCGGCCGGTTTCCTGGGCAGCCACCTCGCCCGTTACCTTATAAGCAAGGGGCATTCCGTGGTGGGCATCGATAATTTTATTACCGGCAATATTGAAAACATAGAAGATCTTTTCGGCACGGCTAAATTTTCATTCCTTAAATATGACGTAACTAACCATCTTTACGTGCCGGGCAAACTAGACGCGGTGCTGCATTTCGCAAGCCCCGCCTCTCCGATAGATTATTTAAAATACCCCATTCCCACTCTGAAAGTGGGCGCTCTGGGCACGCACAAGGCGCTTGGGCTCGCCAAGGAAAAAAATGCGGTTTTCATGATAGCCTCCACCTCCGAGGTTTACGGCGACCCGCTTATAAACCCGCAGCACGAAGGTTACTGGGGCAACGTAAACCCCATAGGGCCGCGCGGAGTTTACGACGAGGCCAAGCGTTACGCCGAAGCCCTGACCATGGCCTACCACCGCTACCATAAAATGCCTGTGCGGATACTCCGCATTTTCAACACTTACGGCCCCAACATGCGCCTTAAAGACGGCCGTGCGGTCCCCAACTTTATGATGCAGGCGCTTAAAGGCAAACCGATAACGGTCTACGGGGACGGCTCCCAGACGCGCAGCCTGTGCTACGTCTCGGACCTGGTAAACGGCATCTACCGCCTGCTGATGAGCGGCGAGAATGATCCGGTAAACATAGGCAACCCGCATGAGATCTCGCTGCTGGAACTGGCCGAAACCATAAAACGGCTTGCCGGCGGCAGGTCTAAAATAATTTTCAAACCGCTGCCGCAGGATGATCCGAAAGTGCGCCGCCCGGACATTACCCGCGCTATAAAACTGCTTAAATGGCAGCCCAGGGTAGCGCTGGAAGAAGGCCTTAAGAAAACCATCGTCTACTTCAAAGCAAAAATGAAATAGCGCGCCGAAACCCGGTCGAAACAATAAACCGGCCGGGAGAAACCCGGCTGGTTTCCTTTTATAGCCGGCGCCTTTATCCCGAGTAATCCCTTATCCAACCGTATATCAATCCTTGTAAACCCCTACCGCTTTGAACAGATATCCCACAGCGCCAGTAGTAAAAGGCCAAAAAAAAGAACCGTCCGCCTAAGGCGAACGGCTCTTTTAAACTTATTGCCGAATGTCTTGTTACTTCTGGTACCAGTTAATAAACTCATCCCACTGGGACGCGGCGGCCCAGGCAAGTTCATTATAATCGCGGTTGAAGCCATAACGCGGCATGTAGCCGGCTATGCCGTGGGAGTCAGAGTAGCCGGAAGAGGCGCGGTTATGCGCCACCAGCGCGGTCTTTATGTAGTTCGCTACGGCGTCGGCCTTGGCCTTCACGGTGGCGTTCCCGGTGCTGGCGGCCATCAGGCTGGCAAAGTGCGCGATATCGTGGTTGTCGCTTACAGCATAGCTCTGTGAGCCGGAGATGGCGGTTTTCACCAGGGTCTTTTCATTAGCGGCCATCATGGCGGAAGCGAAGTCGTTCATCAGGGTCAGAAACTGCCCCAGTGCGGCGGTCTTCACCAGGCTTTGCGTATAGTCCCCGCTCTGCGCTTCGTAATGGTTGGAGTAGGCATCCACGGCCACTTTCCCCATTTCTTCCGCGCCCATACCAGGCTTGGCGACCAGGGGGGCCAGCATGTCGTTGTAGGTGTAGCCGTCGCCGGGTTCGGTTTCTTCGGAACCTACCACATAGGTGGCATAATCCTTTATCTCATATACAACTTCTGGCATTTGCATAAGGCAGGCATCGGAACCATACACATCCACACCGCCCATCTCTTTAAGCAACATTCCTAACTGGGGAGTGGTTATGTTATTGCCGGTTTCATCATCGTAGGAGATACCCTTGTTCACACCGGCGCGCACACTCTTGTCCCAGCCGGAACCATGATTCCATACCACCAGCATGTATTTTTTGGCAGGGTAGGCAGCCTTTGCCCATTTGCCGAAATCTATAACGCTCTTATAATCCCCCATGTCCACTTTGCCAAGGTCTTGCAGCACCGGGGAGGTTACTTTGCTGAAGTCATTATCTTTCGTCACCAGATAGCGGCGGGTGCCCACCCAGTTACCGTCGGAGGAGTCGTAACCGGACATGCGGCCCATTTCCACCACAACATTGACTTTATCGGTGGAGCCGATCTTTTCCATCTCGTTCATGTCCAGCAACCCGTACTGTTCCAGATTGTTTTTGGAATTCACATAAACCATTATGGTCCATTCGGCCTCCGATTTACCTAACATCCAGCTAAACAGCCCCTTGCCCTGCGGCGCAGCCGGCGCGGGAATCTCCATATTGGCTATTTCCTGTTGAAGGCTGGTTTTACCGGGGGTGTCAAAATTTATTTCAGCTGACACCGATGTTGAAACTGCGGCTATTATGGCAAGTGCTACGGCTGATTTCCTGAACATTACTACCTCCCGTGCGGCGTTTTTAGCTGGCAGACCTTGAGCTGGAGAAACGACTAAAGTCTGCATTGATATTCTAAAGATATTGACAGTTACAATCAAGGACAAAGGGCCCAGATGGGCATAGGTTAAAAGACCTATTCCGTTTTAGGCCTAAAGTCCTACGGACATTGCCCCGCGCCCCCTATTCGCTATTCGCCACTCGCTATCCGCCGTCCTTATCGTATTTGCGTGAATGCGCGAGGTGTCTTTGATTTTTTTCGCATAGCCGCCGCTTAAAACCACGGCCACCGGCAGCTTGCGCCTGAAGCATTCGGCTAAAACTAAAGCGTCTCTTTTTTTAATACCCGACATGGTAAGATTAAGCCCGCCAAGCAGATCCCCTCTATATACATCGGCCCCTGCCACATAAACAGCCAAATCCGCCCTTGCCGCGTTGAGCGCGGCCGAAAGATTGCGCCGCAGCAGAGCCAGATACCCGCCGTCGCCCGTGCCGGGCCGAAGCTTGATATCCAGCGAGCTTTTTTCTTTTTCTTCCGGGTAAATCTCCCCATTGTGCATTGAAAAAGTGAAAACATTTCTGTCTTTTTTAAAAATTGAAGCCGTGCCGTTTCCCTGATGCGCGTCCAGGTCAATAATTACAGCGCGGCGTATTTTTTTCGCCTTAAGCAGTTTTTTAACCGCCACCGCGATATCGTTAAGCAGGCAGAATCCTTCTCCGTGATCCGAGAACGCGTGATGCGCGCCGCCTCCGCAATTAACACCGAGGCCGCTTTCAAGCGCCAGTTCCGCCGCTTTTATGGTGCCGCCCACATTCATCAAATGCGCCAACGCCACGGCGGGCGTTATCTCAAGTTCGGCCTTTGTGGAATCTATGCGCGTAAATTTAAAGCGAAGATTTTTTTCCACCCAGGGCCTGGTATGCGCCAGTTCCAGGTCTTTTTTGGAAGGCCGGGCCGGTTCAACCACATCCCGCCGGGAAACCACACTCCCCCTGATCAAAATCTTAAGCGCTTCTTCAAATTTTTCCGAACGGAACACATGGCCGCTGTTTTTTACCGTATAAAGTTTTGAAAAAGCTATTTTCATCAGGCTGGTTCCGATCCCTGCAAACTCAAAAAATGCTATCGCTTTTTTTCACAGTCCGAAACATCGCCTTTCGGGTTAACCGTGTTTTTCTCCACCATGAGAACCACGGTCTTTTCGCTGGCCCTTGTCCGATGGAGAACCGCCCTTGGAACCGTGTAACCCTGATTCGGGAGAAGCTCCAGGGTTTTCCCTTCCAAGTCCAGAAAAAGCCGCCCCTCAACCACCAGGAAAAACTCATCCTCTTCGTTATGTTTATGCCAGTGGAACTCGCCTTCAAAAATCCCCAGCCGGACAAGGCAGTCATTAACTTCGGTCAGGTTGAAATTTATCCATTTTTCCGTGTTTTCCATTACCCTCCGGTTAATATCAATAATGGTCGATTGGCCGATTTTTCCGCTCATTATGCAGCTCCTTCAAAACCTCTAATGGACATAAGGGTCCTTACCATATTACTATCCCCCCACATCTGAAACTTCCGACCTCCTGAAAAATTTGCAAAAAGTCTTCCCCTCTCGCTATAATACCAAAAGCGGGACGTTTGTATTAAATTTTTACGTGGTTTTCCCAGCCGTCCTCCAAAACGGACAGCTGGGTGTGAGGGAGTCGGTGTGTTTCAGTCCGCCGGGGCGGGACCAGCCCTTCTGGATGCAAGGCAAAGCCATATACGCCATACTCAAACCTGTCAGATGAAGTTCTGCGCCGAAAGAGCAGTGCTGGGCCTGGTTATACTGCAGCACAGGTGCCCGCAGCCGCCGCAGGATAAATTGTGTTTTACGGTCGGAAGGTTTAACAGCTTTTGCAGGCCTAATAACGCTTTTACCGAGAGGGATACATGGAAAAACGCTCTAAAGTAATGGATTTTTTAATTTTGATGCGGGTAAATCAATGGGTAAAAAATATTTTTGTATTTTTAACGATATTTTTTGATTTGCAGATCAGCAATCCTTTGTTGTTATATAAGACCTGTCTGGCATTTTTTGCAGTTTCATTCTGCGCCAGTGCGACTTACATATTTAATGATTACTGCGATATTGCGGAAGACCGCAAACATCCGATTAAATCCAAAAGGCCTTTAGCCGCCGGCAACGTGTCCGTTGCCGGATCTTTTTTATTAGCGGGACTGTTACTGTTTTCCGGTTTAATTATCGGCTGGTTTTTAGGGTCTCAAGTATTGTTTTGGCTGATAATCTATGTGCTTAGCAATCTTTTATACACCCTTTTTCTTAAACATATCGCTTTGGTCGACATCTTCGTTATAGCTTTGAATTTTGTCATAAGATTAACTATTGGCGAAGCTGTTGCCAATCTGAAAAATTCTTCCTGGATAATACTTGCAACCATGCTTTTTGCGCTTTTTATCGCTTTAGCGAAGCGGAGAGACGACGTATTAGTTTGTCTTGATAAAAATGAAAAATACCGCAAAACAATAGGCAGCTACAATCTTGATTTTTTAAACGCCGCAATAACAATAATGGCGGCAGTTCTTATAGTTTGTTATGTAATGTATACGATGAGTTCTTTCAGCATAAATAAATTCCACACCGACAAACTTTATTTAACCGTGGTTTTTGTTGTTTTAGGGATTATGCGATATCTGCAGATAATTTTCGTGTCAAATAAAAGCGGCGCTCCTGCTGAAGTTTTATTGACAGACAGGTTTATTCAACTTGTCATTATGGGTTGGATATTAGCTTTTTATGCGATTGTTTTGTGATCCGTATTTAAAATGATTCTATAAAACAGCTTTTATGAGATATCTTAGGGTGTTTAGAAATTTAATTGAGAAGCGTCCCATATTGGTCGTATTTAATGTCACTAAATTGTGCAATCAGCGCTGCCCAATGTGCGACATATGTAAAACGTCCAGTAATGATATGGACATCGGCATGATAGGGGAATATTGTCGCGCTCTCGCAAAGTTTGGCGTGGGTTACGTGTTTTTGCAGGGCGGGGAACCGTTGATGCGCAGGGACTTGTTAAATATTGTGGATGAATTTATCTCCAATGGGATTAAGCCTACTATTATAACCAACGGTTTGCTTTTAACCCGGGACATGGGATGCGCAATAGCAAAAAGACAATGCAACCTGGCCATAAGCCTGGATTCTCTCAATAGGAATGTTTACAAGAGAATGAGGGGCGTTGATGAACTTGATACCGTTATCCGCAATATCCGGGTTATTTCCGAAATTAAAAAACATAAAGGTTTATGGGCTGTAACCACTACGATCACAAAACTTACAGGTTTGCGGGATGTTAAATGCATGGAAAAATTTGCCCGCGATAACGGCTTTATGTTTGCAATAAGACCATATGTTTTTGTAAACGGCGCCGCCGGGAAACGCGATGATGACCTTGTTTACAAGTATGAAGATGTGCGGGAGATATTTGATTATATGCTGCGCATTTCACGTCGGAATAATTATTTGGCCAGTCTTGTTTATAACGAGCATATTCGCTACATAAAAGGGGAGAAGCTGTTTTCCTGCGATGCGGCAAAGCATAGTTTTGTTTTGGGCGAATCGGGAATCTTTTCACTCTGCATGGAGTTCCCCGGTTTGAATTTTAGTCTGGAAGAATATGCTCAGGCTGCGGAAAATTGCACGGCCACATTGGAAGACTGCAATGACAATACTCCGTGTTTTTACAACAATGCTCGTGAAATAGGGATCCTTTGGCGCAACAAATTCCGCATTCTGGTTAATTTTCCCAGAATTCTTTGGCAGATGATCCGGTACGGGAATTTCTTTTAGAAAAGATCTGTAAGCATCTGTAAGCAATGCAAGGCCGGTTCTAGTCTGCCTTGTCCTGCCCGAAGCTTCCGGCCTGTTATATCCCTTCCCGTTAGAGGAGATAGGGAACGTTGAAAGAGATAGGGGCCGTTGTTAAAAGATTGAATAATCGGATATCAGAGATTGTGATATCTCTACGCAACCAGCACGGCAAGAAGGAAGGCCGCGCAGATAATTATGCAGGCATTTACGAATAAATCGCCGTAGCGGACATAAAAACTTTCAACCGGCTCGGCCGCAAGTTTCACCTCAACATCCAAAACCCCGGCTCTGTTAAGCCCCAGGCTGCGCTGAACTCCGCCCCAGGGGTCGATATACGCCGAGATGCCGTTATTTGCGGCCCTTAGCACCGGGCGGCGCGTTTCCACCGCTCTGAAAATATTTACGAGCAAATGCTGATATGGCGCGGCGGTGTTTAAATACCACCCGTCATTTGTGATATTCACGAATATTTCCGCTCCCTTCGCGGCGTCCTGCCTGAAAAGGAACGGGAAAATGGATTCGTAACAGATAACGCCGCTGATCTTTATACTTTTGCTCTCCCGCTCGCTTGCCGTCCCGCTTTCACGCTGCCTGACTTCCATAAGCGGCTGCGAGAATTTTCCCGGCAAAAATTCCCCAAGAGCAGCCACCGGTTTTATGTAGCGTCCCAGAAAATCCCTGAGCGGCACATATTCGCCGAAGGGCACCAGCACCCGTTTGTAATACTCCGCCGTTATCGTCCCGGAGAGGTCCACAAGGAAGGCCGCCACCCGTTTGCCGTCTCCGCGCGAAACCGAGCCCACAAAGTTGGCGGTCTGTTTTTCTTTCGCGACGCGCGATACCCAGCCGCCGTAGTGTTTATCTTCTATCCAGCCGGGCAGGGCGTTTTCCGGCCATACAATGAGGTCGGTTTTTCCTATCCCTTTTATCAGGCCGTTAATTTTCTCTTCTATGGCGGCGGCCTGCCCCGCGTCCCATTTGGCGTAAAGGTCTATGGAGGGCTGAAGCAGGCTTGCTTTGAGCGGCGCTTGAAAAACAACCGAATCAGCTTTTTTGAGCTCCCAGTCGCCGTAAAGCCATAGACCTGAAAACAGCGCCAGGGCGGGCAAAGATCCAAGCAGGACTTTAAGCGGTTTTCTTTTTTGATACATCAGCGCGCCCGCAAGCGCCCCGCTAAAACACACGGCGAAACTTAAGCCATAAAGCCCGGTAACGGAAACTATCTGTATAATTTCCCCGTACTGCCACTGCGTATAAGCAAGCGTGAACCACGGAAACCACGCCGCCTTGTAATTTACGCTGATCTTCGCCCATTCCATTACAACCCATGCGGCGGCGAACACATAAGGGAAAACCCCGGCTCCGGCCTTTTTAAGGTAAAAGCCGAAACCGGAAACCAGCAGGAATTCAAGCGCGAGCAGCGCGGCCAGCAGTATCAATCCGAGCGCCGAAAATGCGGGTTCAACTCCGCCGGCGCGCATGGTGGGATATATCCAGTAAAGAAGCCCCAGGTAAAAGAAGAAGCCGGAACCGAACCCGCAAAGCACCGCCGCTTTCAGGGTTTTGCAGGACAATATTGAAATCACCAGCGGCGCCAGAGCGAACCACGCCAGCCAGCCCTGATTAAACTTCGGACAGCTCGCGATAAGCAGCAGGGAAGTGAGTAAAACAAGCGAATAGCGAATAGCGAATGGCGAATAGCGGCTGATAAAAGAAAAATCGCTTTTAGTAGTGTTTTGTTTTCCCACCGCTAACCCCTATTCGCCACCCTTGTTTGCAACCTGTGACTTAAAACTTGTGACAGCAAAAGGAGCTTCGCTCCTTTTGCTACGTTCCATGGCATTTCTTATATTTTTTCCCGGAACCGCAGGGGCAGGGGTCGTTGCGTCCCATTTTTGAGTTGACAAACTTGTTCTGCGGTTTTTTCTCCGCCGCGGCCTGGGTCTGGGCGCCGGATTGAACCTGCTGCCGGTCAGCCGGCGGCTTTGGCGCGGCACGGGGCGGCAGCTGTATGCGGAAAATATATTCCACCATCTGGTCGCGCACGCGGGCAAGCATGGTTTCAAAAAGCGAGTAGGACTCTTTCTGATACTCTATAAGCGGGTCTTTCTGCCCGTAAGCGCGCAGACCAACGCCTTTTTTGAGGTGATCCAGATCGTAGAGATGATTTTTCCAGATATGATCTATGATCTGCAATAACAGCACTCTCTGCATCTCTCCGAAATCAACGCCGCGCTGGGCGAATTCCCCTGTTCTTCGCTTATACGCCTCAAGCGCGCGCTTTTCTATATCCTCCTGCGCGGCGGGGCGGGTGAGACCGCGCAGTTCGTCCTCGGTATACTCCAGCGAGAAACCGAAGGTCTTTTTTAAATACACGTTAAGCGCTTCCATATTCCAAAGCGCCGCGGCCTGCCCCTCGGCGGCGTTCAGATAAAGCTGTTCTTCGGCGGATTCTTTTATCATGCTTGTCACGCGCTCGGTAACATCCAGGCCGTCAAGCACCAGATTGCGCAGCTGATAAACGGCAAGGCGCTGCTTGTTCATGACATTGTCATAATCAAGCAGCTGCTTCCTTGAGTCAAAATTCATGCTTTCAACTCGCCTCTGGGCGCCTTCTATCTGGTGGCTGACCAGCATGGATTCTATAACCTCGCCTTCCTGCATGCCCAGTTTCTCCATTATGGAGGAGATGCGCTCCGAGCCGAAAAGGCGCATAAGCTCGTCTTCAAGCGACACATAAAACACCGAACTGCCGGGGTCGCCCTGGCGGGCGCAGCGCCCGCGCAGCTGATTGTCTATCCGGCGCGATTCATGGCGTTCGGTGCCCATCACATGCAGGCCGCCCAGCGACGCCACAAATTTCTGTTTTTCCTCCTCGGCGGGTGTTCCGCCGAGCACTATGTCGGTGCCGCGGCCCGCCATGTTGGTCGCTATGGTCACCTGGCCCTTGCGGCCCGCCTCCGAAATTATCTGGGCCTCCATTTCGTGGTACTTGGCGTTTAAAACCTGGTGCGGTATGCCTTTGGCGCGCAGCATGCCCGCCAGCTTTTCCGATTTCTCAATGGAGCGGGTGCCTACAAGCATGGGCTGGCCCTTGCGCCAGCGCTCGTCTATTTCCATAACTACCGCGTTATTTTTCTCGCGCTCGGTGCGGTAAATGCGGTCGGCGCAGTCGCCGCGCACGCAGGGGCGGTTGGGCGGTATTTCCACCACATCCAGCTTGTAAATTTCCCAGAACTCATCGGCTTCCGTCATAGCCGTGCCCGTCATGCCGGAAAGTTTTGAGTAAAGCTTGAAATAATTCTGGAAAGTGATGGTGGCAAGCGTCTGGTTTTCTTCTTTTATGCGGAGGTTCTCTTTGGCCTCTATGGCCTGGTGGAGGCCGTCCGACCAGCGGCGCCCCGGCATAAGGCGGCCGGTGAATTCATCCACTATGATTATTTCGCCGTCTTTTACCACATATTCAACGTCTTTCTTGAAGAGGTGGTGCGCCCGGAGGCCCTGCGTAAGATGGTGCGCCCACTCCGAGCCCACATCGTCGTAAATATTGCCTACGCTTAAAATTTTCTCGGCTTTGGCCACGCCTTCCTCGGTAAGCGTCACATTGTGGCTTTTCTCGTCCACCAGGGCGTCGTAACCCTTGCCGAGGTCGGTGCCGTCGCGCTTGGCGTTTATTTCCTCTTTTTCGGTGATAAAACGGGGCGTTAAAAGCGGTATGACGCGGTTAACTATATAGTACTTGTCGGTGGATTCCTCGGCGGGACCCGAGATGATCAGCGGTGTGCGGGCTTCGTCCACTAAAATAGAGTCCACTTCGTCCACAACGGCGTAATTGCGCGCGCGCATAACGCGCTCCGACTTGTCCAGAACCATGTTGTCGCGCAGATAGTCAAAGCCTATTTCGTTATTGGTAACATAGGTTATGTCGCAGTTGTACATTTTCCTGCGCTCTTCGTTCGTCATGTCATGCAGTATGAAACCGACCGTAAGCCCCAGAAATTCGTGCACGGGGCCCATCCACTGAGAGTCCCTTCTGGCCAGGTAATCGTTTACGGTAATCACATGCACGCCCTTGCCGGATAAAGCGTTCAAGTACGCCGGAAGCGTTGCCACCAGGGTTTTCCCCTCGCCGGTGAGCATTTCGGAGATCTTTCCGCGGTGCAGAACTATGGCGCCTATAAGCTGAACGTCATACGGGCGCAATTTAAGCGCGCGTTTTGAAGCTTCCCGCACGCAGGCGAAAGCTTCGCACAGGATATCATCCTCAGTTTCCCCCCTGGCCAGCCGTTCTTTGAATTCCGCTGTTTTAAGACGCAGCGCGTCGTCTGAAAGTTTGGAAAGGCCGTCTTCTAAAGCGTTTATCTGCTCCACCAGCGGCTGGATCTTTTTCAGCGCCCGTTCACTTCTGGAGCCTATAACAGCCTCAATAAGTTTTTTAAGCATATAGTGGTATTTAACAATTTTTGGAACAGCTTATAAAGGGCGATCTGGTGTGAGACGCGTAGAACCGGTAAAAACAATCGTTAAAACTGGAAGTAGATAAAAGGGGACACATTAACCGGACTGAAAAAATAGACGATCAAAAATTCAAAGAGCATGAACGCGAGCGTGTAACTTTTGCGGATGGAAAATTGCGGATAAGAAAAACCCAGGGATCGTGAAACAAAACCTCCCCCCAAAATAATCGCGATCCCCGCGCATGCCGGAACAAATGGCCACACAATGCCGGCCTGGTCCAGGAACAGAAGTTTTCTAAAAATTAAAATGGTAAAAGAAAGTGAAGGAGAACGGAAGAAAACCCAGGTAACCGACACAATTAATAATATGAAGGCCGCTTTAAACCAGGTCATGGCATTTTTCCATGAACCTGTTATCTGATTAAGGCCGGTAACCCTCTCAAATGCCAGGTATATTCCGTGCAGTCCGCCCCAAAACACAAAATTCCAATTGGCGCCATGCCATAAACCGCCAAGCAGCATTGTCAGCAAAAGATTGAAATAGGCACGGAACTTCCCTTTGCGATTCCCGCCAAGAGGGATGTACAGGTAATCACGCAGCCATGCGGATAAAGAAATGTGCCAGCGCCGCCAGAATTCGGTAAACGACTGGGCCGAGTAGGGCAAATTAAAGTTATCAGGCAGCACAAACCCGAATACACGCGCGATCCCGATTGCCATATCAGTGTAGCCGGAAAAATCACAAAAAATCTGGACTGAGTAAGCAAAAATTGCGATCCAGACAGTGCCTGGGGAAAACATGGATGGAGAATTGTAAATTTGATCCACCATAATGGCGGCATTATCGGCCAGAACCAGTTTTTTTAACAGGCCGCGCAGGATAAACTGGGCGCCTGCGGTTAAATTATCCGTACTAAATTCAATCCCGCGCTCCAGTTGCGGCAAAAATTGCTTCGCCCGCATGATGGGTCCGGCAACCAGGCGGGGAAAGAAAGTGATAAAGATTGCATAATCAAGCAAAGACCTGGCCGGTTTCACTACCCCCCGATAGACATCAATCACATAGCTGAGCGTTTCAAAAGTATAAAAAGAAATGCCGATCGGAAGGATTATATTCAATGAAGCAAGGTTCCAACCGAGCGGTGTCAGGAACGCGCTTACGCTGTTGATGAAGAAATTCAGATATTTAAAGGAAGCCAGTAATCCCAAATTTACAACTATGCTTACAATAAGGATTATTTTCCGCTTCGAAACGTTCTGAGTACTGACCAATAGCCTTGAAATGCTGTAATCCAGAACCGTAACAAATCCGAGAAGGCCCAAAAATCTCCAGTCCCAATAAGCGTAAAAAACACAACTGGCTAAAAGCAAGATCCATTTACGCCATTGCGGAACGCGGATGAGCGTCAGCAGGGCCAGCACTGCTATAAACAGAATAACGAACTCAATGGAGATGAAACTCATTTGATCAGTCTCTCAAGTATTTTCGCCAGGTTTTCCCCGATGATTTGATGACCGACGGCGTTGACATGCCCGGTTCCGGGAATTGTATTCAAAAAACCGCTAGGCGGCCGGTGATTCCTGAAAGAAATAAGAAACTCCGCGGAAGGATCAACGACATGAACATTTGGAATAGATTCGAGATCCTGTTTGATCATCTGATATTGCGTAAAATCGGGTTCAGTGAGCCTATTGTTATGGACCTCCGGTATAGGGGGGATCAGGACGATCACTAAATCGAGGCTCCCAAACGCCTCGCGGAGTTTGTTGAGAACTTTATGCATGACAATGTCTTTTGAGACCGGATAAACGGAGGCAACGGCATAATCCGGATTTTGACCGGGTGATTTTAAGGCCTGACTTCTTATCTGCTTAAAACGGGTCCGCCCATAATCCAGTATTGAAAAAAATTCCCCGATAGCCCTGACGGCATTATCCCGGTCCGGTTCGGGCTGATGTCTTACCAGGATCCGGCCGTCGTTTGAAATAACCAGCTGGTTAGAATCGCCTTTCACAAATTCCGCTGTTCTCTCAAATGCGCGCACAGTCGCCTGGATAACCACGATCAAAGGATGATATTGTTCGATAACGTAAGGCGCAAGATAAATTTGATCTACGATCGTCTGGCCCGATCTTCCGATGTTACGCAGATCAACGTCAAAGCCGTCCCGCCTCAGGATCGTTTCAGCGACAGAAACAAATTTATCGGTATCATTTACATTCAGGCCTTCCGCATAAGAATTCCCCATTACAACGATATTATTCGATCCCCCCGCATAAGGGGTCGCGATCTCCCCAAAACCCGAGTAATGGGTAATTCCGAATCCTTCCTGTCCATAGAGAACCCGGGAGCCTTGCGCCGGACGGCTTCCCATCTCTATGGTATAAGCATATTTTCCATTGAACCAGAACGTTGTGCCTCTTAAAAGGATTTCAATCAAAACCAAAACTGCCAGGCACCAGCAAGCGGCCCGGAACCGGTAAGTGCTGCCGGAAAAGGCCATTTTCATCCTGTTTATTAACGTAAGTTTATCAGCATCATCCGATCTTATCGTAAGTTTTCCCCGGACCTGAAGTTTCCAACCGCCTGAAAAATTTTGCAAAACATTTTGCAAAAAGCGTCCCCCTACCGTACATTTTATCTATAATACAAAAAGCGAGGTGTTTTTATTAAATTTTCAAAAGTTTCCCCCGCGCCGGTCGGTTTGTCAAGCGGGTGGTGAGATGGGAAGCGGGCTGTGTCAGTCGTCCGCCGGGATGGGTTCTATTTGCAGGCTTTTCGGGAGGAAGGTCAACGACGCTCATTGCTTTTAAGGCGTGCGTCACCCGGCCTGAATTCAAAGAGAGCCGCTCATCCGGACAATTAGTCTTATGAGGTAAATCGGAAACTTATGAAATGAATTAAGGTGATTTGATCTATGCGCATTGTTTTGATGATAAACGACAATTTCCACGATAATAACTTAGTAAGACAGCTTTGCCTGAAATATCCGTCCCATATCAAAGGAGTGGTAGTATCCGCCAAATTGTTCCCTGGCGGAAAAAGATCATATTTTTTCGCCGCTCTATATGTTTTACAAAAATATGGTTTGGGGCTATTTTTCCTGAGGGGAACTGAAGCTGCTGTTTATATTGCGAAGCATTACTTAAAGTTTATCGGGCTGTATCCGGATCATTTTGACATAAAGCATTTTTGTTCCGCAAATAAAATCCCGATATTCATATGCGCTGACATCAATGTTCCGGAATTTGTGGATAAGTTCAAGAGTCTTCAACCTGACATCGTGTTCTCACAGATCAACCAGACAACAGGAAAAGAGCTGCTTGCCGCCACCGCCATAGGGATGGTCAACAGCCATCTGAGTTTGTTGCCGGAATATCCGGGCGCTGATCCGGTATTCTGGGGCATGGTTAATGGAGATGAGGAGTTTGGGGTTACATACCGCTTTATAAATGAAATTCCGGACAGCGGCAATATTATCAGGCAAATTTGTTGTTCCGGTTTTGGGAAGCGAAGCCTTCATTTCCGGGAATCAGTGTTAAATGAAATATCCGCGTCTTATCTGCCTGAGCTGCTTGCGTCTCTTGAAACGGGAAAAATATCCGCATATCCCATGCCCATGCATGATGCGAACCGCTATTCCCTGACCACCAATGCCGCGCACAGGAAGTTCAAGAAAAATGGATGCGGGATGATAACCATGTTTGAGCTTGGGAAATTAGTGTTTAATGACGGCGTGAAGTGCGGGCCGATACACGCTGACAACCAGGCTAAAATGTTGTTGAAAAATGAATTCAGCAAATTCATATTACGGCATGAGCCGGGATATTTTCTTCCTTTGGTGAAATGTTTTGAAAAACACCTCGATATAACAGGCAAAAACATCCTTGAGTTCGGTTGCGGCACCGGTGATTTATCGTTTCTTTTATTGGAATGCGGAGCTCAAAGTGTGCTTGGCGTGGATATCGCTTATCCTGCCATTCAAAGCGCGCAAGTGCGGGCCGAACGGCAAAATCTTAAAAATGCCAGGTTCATTTGCGGCGATGTTTTGGAAATAAGCCTGGCTCCCGGATCTATTGATGCGGTAGTATCCCATTCGGCACTTCAGTATCTGACCGACGACTGGCAGCCATACCTGCGGCAATTGTATGCGACATTGTCACAGGGAGGCGTAATGATCGCTACGATAGAGGCAACCGCAAGCATTTTGAAACCAATACAGACTTTTAATCTTTATTTATTGCCGGAGTCAATAAAAAGGCATCTCCATCTCCTGTTTGGAGTGTTGCTGCGAAAAAAACCAAAGGATGAGATCATCAGGGGAAAATCCCGGTATTTAGGCATCCCGCCTTTATCTATAAGATCGAACGGGGAATTAATGGCCGAATTCGCAAAGGCGGGGTTTTCCAAAGTGCACATTGTGGATTCTGTGAAGTTGCATGTATTATCCAGGCCGCATCTGATTGTGATCGCGCAAAAATAGCACTCAAAAATAGTATTGATGAATACCCCCATATGACCGTCGCACGAATTCGTCCGACTCTTCCTGTTAAAGATATTCTTTCTTTTGTCTTCCGTATTTTTGCAAGAAAAGGCGCCGCCGGGCAGGAAAAGATCGTTTCACAGTTTGAAACATTGTTCGCCGCCAGATATGGCTTGCCGCCGGGAGTATGCTTCTCAAAAGCGCGAGTGGCTTTTTATTTCCTGTTGAAAAACATAGGGCTCAAGTCCGGGGGCGAGGTTCTCATATCTGCTGTTCATGTGGCGGATTTTGTCAACATGATCCGTTTGGCGGGATTTAAGCCGGTCGTGGTGGACTTGGCGCCCGGCGCGTATACCATAGATTACGACGATCTTGAAAGGAAAACCACTGACAAGTCGGCGTTAATGCTGATCACACACCTCTCCGGCTATGCCACTGATATGGACAGGATTTTAAAAATATCCGCACACTATAATATCCCCGTCATAGAGGACTGTTCCCAGGCGGTGAGTTCTCAATATGGCGGGCGGCCGCTGGGCACTTTCGGCAAGGCGGCTATATTCAGCCTGAGTCTGCTGAAGCCAGTTTGCACCTTGTCAGGGGGAATGGTTTTATCGCACGATAACGAATTGTTGGACAGGTTGAGGAGGGAGACAGTAAAATTGGCTCCGCCCCTGAAAATACCGCTTATCGCGGAAGCGGTAAAAAATATCATTATAAGAATGGCCGTTAGCCCTGTTCTGTTTCATTGGATGACTTTCCCGCTTATGCGTTTGGTCATGCCGCTTGGGGACTATTTTTCCAAATATCAAAAAACAAATAAGACCGTTATATTGCGCAAATCCATACCGCCTGATTTTCTTGTGAAATTTATATGGCAACAGGCGGTTATCGGGCTAAGCCAGCTGGCGACAGTTGAAAACCGTGAGAAGGAACGCACTGAGTATGGGATTTACCTATATGACAGATTACGGGCTCACCCTTGCATTTCACTGCCTCCCACAATAAAGGGCAGCCTGAATTCATTCTGGCTTTTTCCCATATTGTGTAAGGATGCGGACAAACTGAAACGTTTCCTTGCCGGATACGGTATAGATAGTTCTAAATTTCTTTTGAGCCTGCTATGCGCCGAGGAAGCGTTTAAGGAGTATAGTTATGAGTGCGAATCAGCTAAATATGTTAAAGAGCACACGCTCTTTATTCCCATGTATAGCGGACTTACGCGCGATCAGCTGGATTATACTGTTCAAATGGTCGGGGAGTACCGGGGTTAATCCCGGACTGTATTTTGAAAATGAGATTAAATAAGAATTTTAAAAAAATATTTCCCGCGCGGCCGGGTTTAAACATTATGGACGCGTTTTTAACGTTCATCTATGCAATTGTCTTCACAAAGATATTAAATCGTCCTTCACCGAGGGGCCCGCTCTTTGTAACCTGGCTGGTTACGTATGAATGCAATGTGTTTTGCGGATTCTGCTCCACGCACAGATTGAAACAACAATTTCCTGAAGAAATCAGCCTGCAGCGCGCCCGCGAGATAGCCCACGAAATAGCAAAAGCCAAAACATATGCTGTGGGATTTACCGGGGGGGAAGTGCTTTTATGGCCGCACTTGTTTGAGGTTATTCAAATTCTAAAAAAGCATAATGTGGCGGTTTATATCGTTACCAATGGTCTTTTGCTTAAGGAAAAAACTGATGAAATAATTAAAAGCGGTGTGGACTACATCACTGTAAGCATAGACAGCGACGTACCCGGTGAGCACGACCGGGTGCGTAATTTCCCGATGTTATATAAAAAAATACTGGAAGGAATTGAATATCTGAAATGCAGGCGCAAGAGTAAATGGCCGCTTATAAAATCCACCACTATTATACACCGTGATAACCTCCAGAACCTGTGCCGGATTGTTAAGAATCTGGACTCCATTGTTGATGTGACAAGCGTTCAACCGATTGTCGGAGGGTACGCCCATGGACCGCATGGAAAAAGTGATGAAACACTGCAGGCGCTTATATTCCGGCAGGATGAGCAGGAAAGTGTGGACCGCGTCTTTCACAATTTAATCCATGAGAATGATGATTTTGACAATGAGTACTTCAGGCTGATTCCCCGGTATTGGTTCTCCAAGGAAACCCTGGCAGAGAAAATACATTGCTGGTCGCCTTTTTTACGACTGCAGATATTGCCGAATGGGGAAGTTTTCCATTGCACGGCTAATGAGCGGTATCCAGCTGCCGGAAATCTCAAAAAGTCTTCGATCCTGGAAATCTGGAACAGCCCCGAAATGATCCGCCAGCGGGAAGAAATACGTCTGCATAATAACCACTGTATCTGTTGGGCGCAGGACACCTCATTTAATGCGATTATAAACAATGTTCCATGTTCCAAAAAGTTGCCTATTTTTAATTTGAAATAATCATGGGGATTCGTCCGGGGTTGCAGTGTCCCCTACATCTTCCATGGTTTTTACCGGCATGACCGCCGCCGACCATACTCAACGGGACGTTTACCGGCGATGCCCCGGATGAAACTAACGGCAGATATAACCAGCTGTTTTACGGAGTAAACCCGGGGTCCGGAGGATTTTGGCCGAATGTCGCTGCCGGCGGCTGCAGGATAAATTTTTTCTCGCTTTATCATAATGCTAGGCGGCACCATTTTCCAGCTGCTTATCCCCGCAGTCTGCCTGGTCCACCTCAGACTTCGCGGCGCAAATCTGGACTGACAGTTATGCCTGCTCTGGATAGGTGAGAACCTGCTCAACATCAGCATTTACGCGGGAGACGCCATAAACCAGGCCCTGCCGCTGGTAGTGGCGGCGAGTATGACTGGACCTGCCTGCCTTACAGAAACAGGGCTTATTGCGCATACCGCGGGAGTGGGGAAAACAATTTTCCGCGCCGGTTCAACCGTAATCTTCTGGAATTTTTATCTTATGGGCAAAGACACCCTAAACCGTGAAAAAATAGAACTGGGGCGTTGATCCTGAAACCAACTAGTGTAGTGTCTCGCAAATAACTTTATTTTTGACTGGGCGATTTTGAGTTCTGGCTAGGCGCGAGGAGTGCGTCCGCCTTAGGCGGATAAGTGACGAGCAACGACGCCAGAACTCAAAAGCGCCCATCCCCCTGGGGGAAGCTCATCTTTGGCCGGCTGCTTCGTTGCTCCTCATTCACAGACCCCCGGTATGCTCGTTCGTCACGCCTCGCATCCGGCTCAAATCTGAGCTTTCAAAAATAAAGCTATTTGCGAGACACTACACTGGGAAATCTCCTATGACGGAAAAGATCGGGACATAATGAGTGAGGCGGCCTGACAGGAAATATAAGAGCCGCAATCTTGTGTTTTCCCCGCGCCTGAAGCTTCCGGACGCCTCTTAAAGTTGCAAAAAGCAAATCATTACCGCTATAATACGATATCTGCGCCGCACTCTGGACCTTTCGAAAAAAGTGCGGGGCAGGCCGCGGGGTCCCCAGCTCACTTGCACCAGCGCTTTTAGCAGATGACTAAACTAACGGAGGACGAACAATGAAAAAGACAATATTATCAGCCGCATTGCTACTAAGCTTCTCAGCTGCCCCGTGGCAGGCCATCGGCACAGGCGCCGCCTGGGCGGCTGGACCAGCTAAACCCAGGGCTATACTCGTGGTAAACGGCAAAGCCATAACCTCTGACGAGCTCACAAAACGCCTTTGGTGGCAACACGCCTCCCAGGGGCTCTCCGACCTGGTGGACGAGCGGCTTTTGCTTGAAGAAGCCGCGCGCCGTAAGGTGCAGGCCGATGAGGGAGAAGTGGGGAACAGGTTTGCGGAACTGCGCGCCAATTACAAAAACAAGGAGGAATTTGAAAAAAACCTCAAAACAATGAACTGGACCGCGGAGGACCTTATGAATATGACACGCAACCAGGTGCGGATAAAAAACATGCTGCTTGCGGCCCAAAATATAGAAGCTGTGACGGAAGAAGACACAAAAAATTTCTATAACAGCAACAAGGAACGCTTTACCACGCCGGAATCCGCCAAACTCCTCCAGATATTCGTTAACACCGAAGCCGAAGCCGATGATGTTTACATGGCTCTTCTGGCCGGGGCGGATTTCGCCAAACTCTCAAGCCTCAAATCCACTGACGCGAACCTTAAGAAAAACGGCGGAAGCCTGGGCTTTGTCGCCAGGGGCGCGCTGCAGCCGGCGGTGGAAAAAACAGTCTTCGCCTTAAAGCCGGGCCAGTACACAAAACCCATAAACACCGGCAGCGGATACAGCATATTGAAGCTGGAAGAATTAAAATCACCGGAAAAAATAAAATATGAAACGGCAAAAGAAGGTATAAAAGCAAACCTTAGGGACCAGACCATCGTACAGGAATTAAAGAAGCTAACAGCTGAACTGCGCGCAAAGGCGAAATTCGAAGCGGCCAAGTAAGGACCGGCAGCATAATAACACAAATGATCGGGCGGCCCGGCAGGGCTTAACTCACCCAAAAAATCCGGTAACTTTTTAAACCCGGATTTTTTGGGCCCGTTGCCGCCACAGGAAAAGGGCATGCACCTGTGGCACAATGCGGTTGATTGGACCGGAGGAATTTTTTAGAGTGGTTTTTTAATTTAATAAAAATAGCCGCAATTTTCGGGCAGATGCTACTTGCGCGGCCGGTTAACCAGCAGGTTAAAAAATTTTTTTCCGCGCTTGATGATATTTCCGGGGTTTTTGAAAGAATCGGCCAGAACCCATTTAAGGTAGGACAGCCGCAGTTTGCCGGGAATATCCAGCCTGTAATATTCCAGATCCGTTTTTGACAAATCGTCCGTGCGGACAATAAACTTATCAAGGCAATACTCATCGTGGTTGTAAATAAGCAAATGGCCTTTTTCAATTACGATCTTTTCAAACTCGGTGTCGGGGAACGGTATGGCGGGAGAAGAGCCCGTAAAGTAGGGCTTAAGCTCCCTTTGCAGGTTAAAAGTATCCTCTATGGTCTTTTTGGTCTCGCCCGGCAGCCCTACGATGAAAGACGCGATGGTTTTTAATCCGACGCTGTGCGTCAGCTCAAAGGCCCTTTTCACTTCTCTGATGGTTATGCCTTTTTTCATCTTGTCCAGCATCTCCTGATTCCCGCTTTCCACGCCGTAAAAGATCAGCCAGAAGCCTGCCTTCTTCGCCAATTCAAGCAATTTTTTGTCCACCAGTTTCTCGTTCACCCTGAACGGGGTTTTGTAAATAATGTTCCTGTTCAGGCCGTTGGCGATTATGAGATTAAACACCTGCTCCGCCCACTCCCTGTTCAAATTGAACGTGTCGTCCTGAAAAAAGATCTCCTTCACCCCATATTTTTCATGCAGCCACTTTATTTCTTCCAGTATCAGTTCCGGCCTTCTGAATCTTACGGTATTCCCCCACACCGATTTATTGCAATAGATACAATGGAAAGGGCAGCCACGGGACGCCATGATATACATGGTAGGATACGCGCCCACAGGCTCCGCCCCGGTGAATTTATTCCTGCTGAAATTCACAAGGTTCAGGTTAGGCAGAGGGATGTAGTCAAGGTTCATGGCCGCCGGGCGCTGCGGATTCATTTTATTGTTAAAACATATCCCCGGTATCACAGACAAATCCCCACCTTCAACTATTTCCATGAAAGCGGCTTCCCCCTCTCCTATAACGGCCACATCCACGCATGGAAAATCTTCAAAGATCTTCAATTTCAGGGCCGACGGGTGCGGACCGCCGGTCACCACTAAAATATTTTTATCCGTTTTTTTAACCAGTTCGCTTATCTTCCTCGCGTGGAATGTCTGGAAAGTGTTCATGGTTATGCCCACAATGTCGGGCTTGAACACGGAAAGAATGTTCCCCAGTTCGGTCAAATCCACGCCATCGGTCAGCTGATGCACGATCTTAACGCTGTGCCCCTTGTTATGCGCCATCGTGCCCATCAGAACCAGGGCACCTGACGGGTACATGTCATATTTCCTGGGCGAATAATTCTCCAGCGGGTTTACCAGCAGTATTTTTTTAGATTTAGCCATAAAATTCCCACATCCGGCAAGGCCGGATTCGGGGCCCCGTGAATTTATTTTCGCTGAATACTGAACCCCTCCAGCGGTCCTAAGTTTATAATATAACCACAGGATTTTCAAATTTCCAATCCTCCGAACAGCAATTCCGCGTCGATTTGCGGAATTGCTGATTTTTTGGGAATTACGTTGCATGCACGGCGAATTTTGTTATAGACTTGCCTTGCCATGGAGCATGTCCCCTGCAATTTATGCGGCAATACGGAGTCCGGCACGCTTTTCACCATCAAAGAGCGGCTTTCAGGCAAAGACGAATTCAACATTGTCCGATGCGGCAAATGCGGCCTGATTTATACGAACCCAAGACCGTCCAAAGAGGAAATTATCCGCTATTACCCTGAAAACTATGAACCTTATAAATTTAGTATGCCAAAAGCATTGTTCAGGGGCGGACCTGGAGTGTTCGGAAAAACAAAAGACCTTATCAAGAAGAAACTTTTGAACGTTCATTACGGCTATTTTGGAAAAACGCCGGATTCAGGAATCTTCGGCAAACTCCTTAAAATGTTAACAACTCCCCTTATGTATCATTTCTCGCTGATCTTTCCCGAATGGAAGGAGCGCGGCAAGGCGCTGGATATCGGCTGCTCCACCGGAGAATATCTTCATTGGCTAAAGGAGCTTGGCTGGGAAACATATGGTGTAGAGTTAAATGAAAAAGCCGCGGACTGGGCCAGAAAAAAAGCGGGTTTGGACGTGTTTACCGGCGCACTGGGAGAAGCCGATTTTCCCTCCGGTTATTTTGACGCGGCAACCTTATTCAGCACGCTTGAACACCTTGCAGATCCGCTGGCGGCTTTGAAAGAAATTGTCCGGATCTTAAAAAAAGACGGTACACTTATCATTGAAGTGCCGCATCTGCTGCTTTTGGAGGGCCGTCTTTTTAAAAACAACTGGTCGCAATTTGAAGTTCCCAGGCACCTGTATCATTTTGTTCCTCAGACTATTGAACAAATGCTTTTGAAGGCGGGGTTTAAAACCGTTATAATTCGCCATTCGCCTCACATTAATTTTTTCACCTCCACCATCCAGAATATTCTATTGAAGGCGTCTCACGGCAAACCGTCCAGGCTCCATTCCCTGCTGAACCCTGACAAAAACAGATTTCTGCCTTACGCGTTAAGCCCGCTGAATTTTATTTTTTGGGCGATAAACCGCACCGGCAGAATGGTGGTATACGCTAAACCGTAAGTTTGTAAAACTTCCATGAGAATAGCGATAGACATAAACGGCATAGACCAGATAAGCGGCCTTGGAAATTACATGAGGCTGCTGGTCGGCAATTACGCCGCTCTGGACAAAGGGAATGAATATTTTTTATACAGCCACAGCTGGAGCGACCCTCCGTCTCTGGCCGGGCTGGATCTGCCGGCGAACGGCAATTTCCGGGTTATCTCGCGCAAGGTTCCTGAAACGCTCACTTTACTGGCGGAATACAAATGCGCGGTCAATCTGACCGAACGCCTGCTGGCGGATTACAGGATAGACGTGTTTCACGGCCTGGGGAATATCGTTCCGCGGTTTAAAACAATCAGGTCGGTGATGACAATACACCATTTTTTCACTGAATCCAACCCGCTGTCCCCACAAAACATGAACTGGCGTGAACGCTTATATTATAAATGCATGGTCTATTCCATAAAAAGCGCGGACCACGTAATCTGCGACTCTGAAAGTACCTGGCGGGCCGTGGCGGAGCTTCTCGGCCCCGATAAAAGCAGAGCGTCCGTAGTTTATCCCGGCGGGCCCGACAGCTCCTACCGCGTACTGGCAAAAGACAACCCTGAAATAAGGAAGAAATACGGCCTGCCGCGGGAATTCATGATGTTTCTCGGCCCAATACATGAAAGAAAAAATCTCCCGAAGCTTCTTGACGCGTTAGCGCTTATTAAAGACAAACTGGACGGACACAAACTGTTCGTAGCGGGGATTTCCCACCATAATTATCCAGCGGCTATACGGGAGCAGATCCGGAAACTGGGGCTTACGGACCAGGTGATTATGCGCGGGCCGGTGGAGATAGGCGATATGCCCTGGGTCTACAATATGGCCGCCGCCCTTATTTACCCGTCGCTTTTTGAGGGCTTCGGCTATCCGCCGCTTGAGGCTTTTTTATGCGGCTGCCCGGTGGCGGCTTCCAACGCCACCTCCATCCCTGAGATAACCGGCGACGCCGCGCTGCTGTTCACCCCTGAAGACCCGCAAAAGATAGCTGAGAGCGTGCTGAAAGTTTTATACGACGCGGAACTCCGTAAAACCCTGACAACCAAAGGCTTTGAGCAGGCAAAAAAGTTTTCCTGGAAAGAAAACCTGAAAAAGACCCTTGATATTTATAAAGGGTAACCCCCCGTCTTCCTCAATGGGACACCCACAATCTTAGACAACAGCCTATCCCATGCTGGCGCGGGTGACGCCGGAACCGGAGAAGCGGGGCCTTCGCTAATCCGAGGGTTAACACGCTGCGGATGAGCGATGGAAACCGGCCACTATGTGGCCGGCTGTCTCCGCGTTCCGGTCCGGCGGCAGGACCCTAATTAAGTATTATGTCCCAGATCAGGAAAGCACGGGGAGCTTTAATATTTTTCTTAGCCGGTCGTAAAGTCGGTATTCCAGCGGATACGACCAGAAGTTAAACAGCAGACGGAGCCGGGCGATGGCTTTGAGCACCAGGTATCCCGGAAGCCTGCGTAAGGGAACCTGTCTAAGGTCTTTCAGCAGCACAATGGCCCAGAATGGCACCGCGGCGGCAAACCCGGGATCGGCGATCCAGGGCATATGTTTTGGATTGACGTAACTCACCTGCAGTTCTTCAAGATACCGGCCCCACGCCTCAAGGCTGTCCGGACAGACCAGCCCGAGCTTGCAACATTCCTCAAAAAGTTCGGAGCCGGGATACGGCCGGTATATCTGGGGGCCGGCGAAACGGGTGGAGCGGCTGATACGAGAAAGCTTATACATGAACCTGAGGGTCTCCACGGTTTCCTCTTTTGTCTCCACCGGCAAAGCCTGCATAAACGCAAAAAACATGTCTATCCCCGCGGCGGCGGCAAGCCTGGCCGCGTTCTCTATCGCGGCCACCGTAATGTCTTTCTTCAGGTATTTCAGCAGGCGGTCGTTGCCCGACTCAGCCCCGACCCAGAGCGAAACGCAGCCGGCGGAGCGGAGCCTGCGCAGAAACTCCCCATTCAGGTAATTAAGGCGGAAATAATCCGCCCGGACATTCGCCTGCCAGGTGAAAGACGCGCCCCGGCTCTCGTACTCATCAAGAAATTCCCTCACCAGCCTCTGGTTGGCAAAAAAGTTTTCATCCTGTATCCAGATATGCGAAATATCCTTTTCGCGGACAAGCGTGTCTATTTCGCGATGTATCCGCGCTGCGGACTTGTTGCGGAAGCGCCCGCGGTAAAGAACCCAGTCTATGCAGAAAGCGCACCGGTGCGGACAGCCGAACCCCGTGTGCACATAAAACATGCGCCCCGGCAGCAGCATGCAATGCACATACGCTTCAAACTCCAGCAGATCAAGCCGCGGTTCCGGCAGCGAATCAAGCGCCGTGGGAGACTCGCGGGGAGCCGTCCTGATAACTTTTCCGCCGCGCTTGAAAACTATCCCCTTTATGCCGTCCAGGTTCGGCCGCGGATTCGCCGCGGCCGCGGCTGCCAGTTCCAGTATTGTCCGGTCGCTCTCTCCCACGGCCACAACATCCACCAGCGGCGAAGCGACCGTCTGTTCCGGGAACAGCGTGGGATGAATGCCTCCCCATACAACCAACGCCCCCGGCGCTTCACTGCGGACCAGCTCTGCGATCTTAAGCGCTCCTGGGATCTGCGTCGTCATGACCGTGAACCCCACAAGGTCTGCGCCGCGCACCGCCTGGCGGACCTCCTCCAGATGGCCGGGGCGCAGGTTGGCATCCAGGATAGTCACCTGCCTGCCTGCGGCCGCAAGATTGGAAGCGAGCAGAAGAAGCCCCATAGGCGGGGGGTGTTCCGCGTATTTGTGGCCCCAGTCGCGGTTCAGCAGAGGAGGATTGATTAGCAATATCATTAAAAAAATTTGCGGCAAGAGGAATTAGGATAAAATGTTGTTCCACAACATTTTTATTAAACATCCCCTGCACGGCAATTACGCTGCTGCGAAATTGCCGGGGGAAAAGTCTATCTTTTTTCCCGGTTTCCGTCAAACGGGGTTATAATCCCCGTGCCGGAGATGAGAGGAAAATATCTTTCCCCCTCAAACTCCCCCTTTCCGCTAAGGTTTCCCCGCCCTTAAGGGCGGGGGATGGTAAAAATTTTTGCCCAACGTCCCAAAAAATTAGTTTTATCTAATTTTTTTTGGAAGTGCGCTTGCGCAGAATATATATCCTGGCCGCGCTTCCAAAAACCGCGCTTAACGCCAAACGCGTTTTCCAGCCCAGGCGCGCGCAAAGGAACATATGCCCCGTATAGAACATCCGGTTTGCGAAATCTCTCTCAACTATCCAGCCTGTTTTTTTAAAAAGCTCCACCCACCAGCGGCGGCTGAAATAGAACATCTCCGTAATATAATTTCCGCGTTCGCCGTGCCGCCTGATACAAAAAACATTGCGCAATCTGGCTCCTCCCCCCTTTTCTCCGCGGCCGGTTCCGGCCAAAGAGGAATTAACAGCGGGTTCCGCTGGCCCGCGGCCGGGCCGCAATAATCCGGCAGCCATAGATACCAGCCGGGCCGCTACCCAGACCGGATGCAGAGCCGTAACCCATAACCTCCAGGCCGGAGTTGGCAACGCGTGTATCGCCAGAGCGCCCGGCTTTAACACACGCAGGATCTCCGTCTGAAACTCCTCCAGCGCGCTTATATGCTCAAGGGTATTGGAAGAGAAAACCGCGTCAAACGTTCCGTCCGGGAAAGGGATATTCTTTCCGTCATACTCCGTCACGGGATAGACCCGCTCGAATATGGCGCCGGAGGAGGCTATATCAATAGCCGAAACGTCAAAGCCCGCGCGCTTAAGCGCCAGCGCCTGACAGCCCGTGCCCGCGCCTATCTCAAGCACCTTTCCCCCCGCGGGGAAATGCGGAAGCATCAGACTTATTTCCTTTTCACGTATTTCCCGCAGGAACACCGGGTCCATTTCAACTCCGTTCGCTACTATTCAGACTGTGCAGGCTGAAGGCTGTAGGCTATTAGGCTTGTTAATCTATTCTGTTTCTACTGCTTATATACGGACTACTCTTCCTTCAGTCTAATAGCCTTTCTTTCTACAGCCTATCCACCTAAGCGGTTACGGTTCTACGGGCACACACATTGACCAGCCCGGACCCGCCTCAAACCTTCATAAAGAGCCACTCCGGCGGAAGTGGAAAGATTAAGGGAACGGGCATACTTTGAAACCATGGGTATCCTGTAGAGACTGTCTTTGTACTTCCGGTAAAACTCAAGCGGCAGACCGGCCCCTTCGCTGCCGAAAACCAGGCAGGAGTCGTTGCGGTAGGGCGCGTCCCAGTAAGTTTTTTCCCCTTTCGTGGAAAAGAAGATTAACTGCGGATTTTCACCAAGAGTATTCAGAAACTCCTCAAAGGAGGGATGAACGGAGTACTTCAGGTACTGCCAGTAATCAAGCCCGGAGCGTCTTATTTCCTTTGAGTTTATTTTAAAACCCATTTTACCGACAAATGCCAGCTCCGTACCGGTGGCCGCGCAGGTGCGGCCGATGTTGCCGGCGTTCCACGGGATATCGGGGTTAATCAGGACAATTTTCATATAGCTGTAAAGAGTAAAGCGTGAAGCGCAAAGGATTAAGTGGCAAACGCAAAAGGGAAGGAGTGATACCCTGAAAAGTTTGCCACTCTTTACATTTTACTCTTTACGCTTCACTATCCCAACTTAAAATCATCCGCGAATTCCTTATGCCACAATTCAAGCATCAGCAGCGCCCAGAGTTTATAGCCGTGGTCGCGCGCCCCGCTCTGATGCTCATCCCACAGCCTGACAAGATGGCCTTTGTTGAAATACCCGCGCCCCAACGCCTTGTCGGACAGGCAGGCTCCTGCCCAATAATCCTTCAACTCCCCCCTGAACCATGGCCCCAGCGGGATGCCGAAACCCATTTTGCCCCTTTTGTATATCCGCCCGGGCAGCATATCTTTGAAGGTTTCCTTGAGTATCCACTTTGTTCCGGTCAAACCTTTTAGTTTCAGGTTGCCGGGCAGCCTGAAAGCGAACTCTATCACCTTCTGGTCCAGAAAAGGAGACCTGGTTTCAAGGGAATTGGCCATGGAGGCGATATCCATTTTAGTCATCAGACATTCCGGCAGGTAGGACCTGAAATCCACGTAGGACAATTTCCCCATAAGGTCCTGTCCGGCGGCGGCCCTGAACAGGTCCGTTATGTATCTCTCGCCGTACCGGATGTCTCCGCCCAGCGCGTTCTCAAAAGCAGGGCTGAACAGACCGTCTTTTTCATCCGGCCCGAAAAAACAAACCGTAGACAGATACCGGCGCGCAGGATCGTGCAGCATTGAGGCTTTCATGAATTTCGCGGCGCGCCAGAAAAGCCCGTAAGGCGCTTTTTGCGGAAGCAGCCGGGTAAAACCCAGCATCAGCTTTTTAGCGGCCGGCGGAAGGGCCCGCATAGAATTATCCAGTTTCATCGCCATATAACGCAGATAGCCGCCGAAAGCCTCGTCGCCGCCGTCTCCATTCAGCGCCACGGTAACCGATTTTCTTGTCTCCCGCGAAACAAAGTAGGACGGGAGCGCGCTGGGGTCGGCGTACGGCTCACCGTAATGGCGCACAAGCTTCTCCAGCACCTCCGCCATATTGGCCTCAACCGTGAACTCCGTGTGCTTCGTACCATACATCACGGCCACCTGCCGGGCGAAGTCCAGCTCGGAGAACCTGGCTTCTTTAAAGCCTATGGAAAAAGTTTTCACCGGCTGGGCGGAGCTTTTGGCCATCAGCGCCACCACCACGGAGGAGTCTATCCCGCCGGACAGGAAGGCTCCCAGCGGGACTTCCGAGATCATTCTTATTCTGGTGGCTTCCAGCAGTTCGCTGTAAAGCCTTTCTTTTACTTCGGCCAGCGGCAGGTCAAGCTTTTGCGCGCCCAACGGCAGGTCCCAGTATTTTTCAATGAAAATTTTTCCGTTCTCCAGCGTAAGCACCGAGGCCGGCTCCAGTTTTTTCACGCTTTTAAAAATACTCAGCGGGCTTGGTATGTACTGAAGCGTGAGAAAGGCGTCCACGGCGCGCAGGTCTATCTCGCGGGAGACGCCGCCCGCCGCCAGCAGCGCGTTCAGTTCGGAAGCGAAGGCGAACGAGGTGCCGTTCATGGAATAAAAAACGGGTTTCTTGCCCACCCTGTCACGGGCCAGCACCAGCCTTTTTTTCCGGCTGTCCCAGATAGCCACGGCGAACATCCCCCGGAGCTCTTTGGCGAAAGCGGCGCCGTATTCTTCATAGAGGTGTACGATAGTTTCGGTGTCGGACCTGGTTTTAAAGACATGCCCCTTTCCCACAAGTTTCTGATGCAGTTCCTGAAAATTATAGATTTCTCCGTTGAAAACTATCCAGATGGAACCGTCCTCGTTGGAAATGGGCTGATGACCCGTGGCCAGGTCTATAATGGAAAGCCGGCGCATGGCCAGCCCTATGCCGCCGTCAGTGTAAAAGCCCTCATCATCCGGCCCCCTGTGGACCAGAAGGTCGGACATTTTCTTTAATTCTTCCGTTGTCACCGGCCCCGAACCGGCATAATTATACTTTCCGCATATTCCGCACATACAGTATCCTTTTAAAAACCTTAATTATCGCCTATAGCAACAGCCGTATCTTAATTTATGGCTTACAGCAATCAATTCTTAAAATATCCGGCTTTTCCATGCCAGCATAAATTCGTGAACGTCGCGATTCGTCTTAAACCTGGCGGCCGACCATAAAACCAGGGCGAGATACAGACCGGAAACGGCCGCCAGCTTTAAAAACAGGTTCGGGAACGGAACAGCCCCCGCCAGCAGGACTACCGGATAGAGCAGCAGCGAATCCACCGCCGCCAGCTTCAGAAAATAGCGCAAAACTTCTCCGTAGCGGACTTCCGGGAAATAAATCCTCATCAGATAGCGGCAGAAATAAAAGTTGGACGCGTTTAGAATTAAAAGGCTCGCCGGATAGCCCAGCGCGCCGAAATAATGTACACATAAGAACATCGCCGCCACCAGCGCGGCATTCACCGCTATCTGATACAGAAACGACTCCCTGATCTTCTGGGAAGCGAGGAACAACCGGCCGACCAGGGCGGTGCCGGCGTATAATGGAAGCGACAGCGCGAAAATCCGGAAAAACCCGGCTGATAAGCCGACCGATTGCGCGTCAAAGGCCCCGCGCATGAAGAGGACCGTTATTATCTCCTTTGAAAAAACGAAGCTCAGGCAGCTGACCGGAACCAGCGCGAACAGAAGAATCTTCGCCGACGATACAAACACCCGGTTGACCTCATCCCGCCTTTTTTGCGCGAAAAGCTCGTTGAACTTTATGCCGGCCACGGAAGAAAACTGCAGAGTCATAAGATTGTGGGGGAATTCGGATAACTGGCGGCCATAATTCATGGCGCTGACCGTCCCGTTGGCCAGCCCGCTGAGCAGGAACAGCGGCGCGTAAGAGGCAAGCGAAGTGGCGAGGTTGCCAAGCTGCGCGAAAAGTATATTACGCCATACAGAACGGCCCGGCTTTACAAACCTGAAACCGAAATTCCATTTAAGCGAATATTTCATCAGGCCGGCGAGCAGGACTGTCTGGGCGGAGTAAGCGAACACCAATCCGGCCAGCGCGCTTGAAACGCCTATCCTGTCGTGCAGGCAGACTACGAATAACAGGGCGCAGATATTCGTTCCCATGGACACTATCATGGGAATGGTAAAAAATTTCCTTGAGGTCAGGATCTCCACGAAATAGTTTGAAATCAGCATCAGTGAAAACAAAGGCAGCGACAGGTAGAGGAGGCCGGAGTTGGCGGCAAGCTGCGCACCGTCAAACCTGGAAATAAAAAGATATATTTTTACGGGATCGAAAAGGACCGCCAGTGTGAGCAACGCTCCCAGGGCGGCATACCCATACATGAACAGGTTCAGGAACAGGACGCTCTTTTCTTCGCCCTCCTGCTCGCGAAGGCGCATGGACTCGGGTATTATGACATGAGAGTTCAGACCCGAGATAAAGCCGGCTACGATAGTGACAGTGAGCAAAGAATACAAATAGACGTCCATCCCGACGCTGGTCCCGAAGTAGGCGGCAAGCGCCAGGCTGGTTACAAAGGAAAGCGCCTTCGCCAGCAGATTAAAGCCGACGGAAACAAAGATGCCCTTTTTATAAGATTCGGTTATGAGAAACTGCATAATGGTGTAGAAGCAAAGAGACAAAGCAATCCGGCAATTCAGCGGCTTGCCGATAAAATATTTTGTGGACCTATATTACCTTATATCTAAATTGCCGTGCCTCTAAATTGCTACGCCTCTAATTTTCCTTATATATCTCCAGCATCTCTTCCGCCACCCTGTTCATGGAATAACGGCTGACGGCCGCGGCCCTGGCCTGTTCGCCCATTTTTACCGACAGGCCCCTGTCGGAGAGATAGCGGCGCAGGCACTGCTTTATCTCCTGGCGGCTGAATGTGTCAAAGAAGAAGCCGCTTTGCCCCTCAACCACCGCGTCTTTCGCCCCGCCGACCCGGCTTGCCATTATGGCCACTCCGCAGGCCATAGCCTCAAGCATGGAATTAGACAAACCCTCGGACGCGATGGACGGCAGAACAAAAACATCCGCCGCCCTGTAATACGGCAGCGGCTCATTAATGGGACCGGCCAGCGTAACGCTTTGGGCCACTCCAAGATTTGCGACAGCCGCTTTTACATTTTCCTCTTCCGGCCCTTTGCCGATTATAACAAGATGTATTTTGGGCTTTACCAGTTCTTCCGCGAATAATTCCGCCCAGACTTCAACAAATTCCCTCACCCGTTTTTCCGGCGAAAGCCGCCCCACGGACAAAAACATAATGTCGTTCTCAAGGCCGATGGCGGCCTTGGCCCTTATTTTTTCATGATACAAGAGCGGCGTATAGCGCCCCGTGTCAACGCCGTTGCGGAATTGGCGCAGTTTTAAACCGGAGAACTCCCCGCTGTGTTTTAAATGTTCGTAAACCTCGCCGTTAAGCACAAGCAATTCCGGTTTGGTTAAGGAAAAAAACTTAAGTTTAAGCCGGCCGAAAAAAGTTTTCTGAGAAAGGTCTATCTCGTTCAACCCCTTTCCGCCGCCGATTTTAATTATTATCTTTTTGCCGGCAATACGGCCCGCGAGCACGGCGGCCACGGCGGCCGACGAAGCCAGGTGGACATGCGCGGCGTCGTAATCCGCGCGATTTGAGAGCAAATAAAGGAACACCCTCAGCATGAAAAAAAGCGAGTCCAAAACACCATAGCCGAACGTTTTAAACCGCTCTACTTTTACCCCGTCAAGCGTCTCCCGCGCGGCCAAAACTCCGGTACGGCGGGTGATAACGGCAACCCTGACTCCTTTTTTAACCAGCGCTTTTGAAAGTTCAAAAGCCTGTTTTTCAGCGCCGCCGATCATCGGATAAAAGGTCTGGCTTACCATCAGCACCGATTTAATTTTATTCTCCATAGGGATAATATTTGTAACTGCGCAGGTTGTCAGCTTCACGGTTCAGGGTTCACGGTTTCAGAATTATTTTTTCCACGATCTTTATGCTTTTTCAAGGCTAGGCCCCGCTCTTTTGGCCCAAGAACTACCAGCTTTCGGCCAAGCATAGCGCACACTTTAACCACTAGGACCAAAAAAGCGGGGCTAGGCCTACCAGACGGCCAACCGTTGAACCGCTGAACCGTGAACCTGAGTAGTTACGTTTCTTTACCTGAAAATTCACCCCAAACCTTGCCGAGCGAGTGGCCCATCTGATAAACGAAAAACACTCCAAGCAGGGTGACAAGGATGTATCCCAGCATATGCGTATACAACGCGTAGGCTAAAGCTGTTTCTCCGCCTATGCCGTATCCTTCAAGCACCTTGGCGAGGGCAAACTCGAAGTTGCCGAAATAACCCGGCAGCCCCGGCATGGACGCGGCCGCGGCGCCTGTAAACACCAGCGTCACGGCCTTGAAGATATCAATAACGCCATCAAGGCCGAAAGCCAGAGCCATCAGATAATAATTAAAAGCGTCCAGGAACCACTGCAGGAAGGCAAAAACAAAAATAAGCGCGCCGCTTTTCAAAGAATGAAACCCTTTTACGCCCATGGCCACGCGTTCTAAAAAACGCCTTGCTACGGGAAAACGCGCGAAAAAACCCGAAAACCACTTGTGCGCGATAAGCTCGTCGGCGAACACCAGCGCCGCCATGGCGAACACCAGCCCCGCGAACAGGGCCCACAGCCATTGGCCGTAATTCAGGAAACCGCCGGTAATGCCGCCGAAGTAGGCCGCGGCCGCGAATATAAAAAACAGCACGATAATGTCCAACGTTCGTTCCACCAGAATAGTGGCGAACACCGTGAGCGCTGGAATGCCGAAAATTTTAGCGCCTAAGGTGCCCCTGGCTATTTCTCCCAGGCGCAAAGGCAGGATATTGCTCAGCGCCAGCCCCGCCGCTTCAAGCCGGAAAGCGTCCCAGAGGCGCACAGGCTTTGAGGGGTTGAGCAACAGCCGCCAGCGCGCCGCACGAAAAAACAATTCAAGAAAAATGGTGAAAACAAACGGAATTATGAACAAGGCATTGGCCTTTGAATAAACGGCCAGCAAACCCGTGAAATTCACGCTTCTGAATGCGAAAAAAAGCAGCGCGGCCCCGATAAAAAAGCCGGCGATGATGGAGAGTCTGGTTTTCATGAGTAATATCCATATGCTTTAGGCCATATGCCAGAGGCTAAAAGGAGTTCCTTACAGCCTACGGCCTATGGCTTATGGCTTATGGCTTATGGCAATTTTACGCCGCACCTATGCTTTTTAAAAACGCTTCCTCGCCTGACGGCCTGCCGAGGAATTTTTCCACCTGGCCCGCCTCATCATAACTGCGCCCTGGAGCGAGTATCAATTCGCGGTACCTGGACCCGAGCTCGGCGTTCATAATGCCTTTTTCCTCAAAGGCGGAGAACAGATCCGCCGCTATTACTTCGGCCCACAAATAACCGTAATAACCCGCCTCATAGCCGCCCATCAGGTGGCCGAAACTCGCCTGGGGGTGTGTATCAGGACTCATCGGGATAAGTGAAATTTTCCTCATAAGTTTATCGTAGAGCCTGGTGGTGTCAACTTTTCCTTTGGCCGTATGATACCGCATATCCAGAATGCTGAAAAAAAGCTGGCGCAGGTAAACAAGCCCTGAATCCATGTTTTTGGCTGCGATAAGCTTTTTAATCAGCTCCGCGGGCAGTTTCTCCTCCGGTTTTTTGTAATGCCCTGAAATCCTGCCGAGAACTTCCGGCGCGTAAGCCCAGTTTTCCAGCATCTTGGACGGCACTTCCACAAAATCGCGCGAGACGCTGGTGCCGGAAAACTTTCCGTATTTAGCCCTGGTCAGAAGGTTATGCGTAACATGACCGAATTCGTGAAACAGGGTCACCACATCGTCGAACTTGAGCAGCGCGGGGGAACCGCCGGACGGGGACGGGAAATTGGAAACTATGGCCGCAGCCGGCAGCTCATAGGAACCATCGGCAAGCTCGAACCCGCGGCGTATGCCAAAACAGGCCGCGTGCTTATATTTGCCTTCGCGCGGGAACAAGTCAAAATAAAAATAAGCGGCCGTGGAACCGTCCTTCTTCGCTCCGGCGCTTTTACCCGAAGCTTCGAAGGGACGCGGTACTGCGAAGCTATTGTTAAGCGAAGCAGACCCGTCCTTGTTTTTCACCTCGTAGGAGCGCACGTCTTTGTGCCAGGTAGGCAGGGCGGCCGGAGAAAACCTTACGCCCAGAACCTCCCCGAATACTTCAAACATCCCGTTTATCACGGTTTCCAGGGGAAAATATTCTTTTATTTTTTCGTGGTCAATGGAATACTTTTCCTTCTTCAGAAGATTGTTATAGTAACGCCATTCCCAGGAATGCAGTATCTTTTCCCCGCCGCCCTTAAGCTTCAGCCGGGCACGCACTTCCTGGCGGCCTTTCTTTTTAAGTTTTACCCATGTCCGGTCCAAAAAGCCCATTACGGCCGCGCTATTTTTTGCCATGCGGTCATCCAGCATATAGTCGGCAAAAGAGGCGTAGCCCAGCGTTTTCCCTATCTTGCGCCGCAGAGCTATGGCGTCTTCCATCAATTTCATGTTCTTGCCGGAGCAGCGGTTATTGAACAAAAACTCCAGTTTTCTGCGGGCTTCGCCATTTTCCGCGCAGTCCATAAAAGGCACATAGTCCGGATAATCCATGGTTATCAAGAATTTTCCGGTTTCCGTCTTTTTCAGGCGCGCGGTATAATCTTCCGGAAGCCCATTGAGTTCCTGCGCGCTTACTTCCAGTACGTCGTTTACTTCGCGCAAATTAGCAGAGAACTGTAATTCCAGGCCGATAAGCTCCTTCATCATCTTCTTTATTTTGTTCTTCCTGCGGGGCTCAAGGCCCAGGCCGTTGCGCTTGAAGTCCAGAAGCGTTTTCTCAAGCAGACGGGCCTCCACCGACCCCAGTTTTTCCCCAATGGCAGCGTACTCATTAAGCGCGTTAAAAACATCCTCGCGCGTAAACAGGTCCACGCAATACCGGCTTATCTTAAGCTCAAGCTCCTGCGCTTCTTTTCGCAGCGCGGGATTATCTGAAACATAGGCCAGGAATATAGGGATATTAACGGCTTCACCGAATTCGCTCACCGCTAGCTCAAAGGCCATGACAGTATTTTTAAAGTTACGCTGCGGCGCGGGAATGTTTACCAGATCCTTTAGTTTCTCCTCAAGATTCTTTACTACGGTTTCAGAAATGGTTTTGATCTGTTCGGGCGGATATAAAAATTCCGGCGCTTTTAACATAGGACCTCCATGCAATTGTTTGTTCATATTATATCAAAAGCCAGTGAAAGCGAAGGTAAGCCGGGAAAACATGCTGAAAGCTGCGAAAACTCCGCTGTTCCATACGCCTTCTTTCAGGCACACCGAACATAAAACGGCCCGGACACATGGCCCGGGCCGTTTTATTTACCACAAATTAAATTTTCTCCGGCTTTTCCGGATATTACTTCCGCCTTATTGCGATATTTCAGGAACTACTTTACTATTTTCTTAAAACTGGCTACTTCCATGGGCTTGACTTCGACATCGCCTTCAGCGCGCACGGACAGGCGCAAATCCCTGGCCTGCACGGCGCTCAAAGCCGCGTACTGCGCCTGCACCGTGTTAAGCAGCAGCCGCGCGGAACCTTTCTCTGCGCCTTCTTTAGGCTTCGCCACGGACAAAACCTGCGCGCCTTGTATAATGGTGGCGGTAATAGTATCCTTGCCGCCGCCGGCAACGGTGTTATCGTAGGTAACCAGCAGGTCAACAAAGTCGCCCCGCTTTAATCCTTCAAGCTGATACACCGGCAATTCCAACGCCAGAGCGCGTCCGCCAGGCAGCAGCCTTGGAGAAATGGAATACTCCGCGGAAAAACCGCCGGACATGGCGAATGAAGGCGCCTCCGCGAAAAGCGCGTTAAAAGCCTCTTCTCCATTTTTCATCACGGACAGTGATTTTTCATAAAAAGTCACCTGGCTTCCCAAATCCAAAGAACGCTCCAGAGCGTCCAGTTCAGACATTGCTTTAACCAGGTTTGAGAACACCACATCGCCGCGACCGCCGAAAGAACCGGCAAGCTTCGCGCGGCGGAGGTTCGCCAGCGCTTTGTCCAGGCGGACCGCCAGGTCCGCGCAGTTCCCCGCCAGAAAGCGCTGGGGCAGGCCCAGCCCGCCCTCTTTTACCGGACGGGTTTTGCGGACTAGTTCCGAAAAATCATAAAGCGCGGCCAGCGGCGCCTGCCAAAGCTGCGCCTCCGTTAACTTTTCCTTGCCGGCCGCCGCGCGAGCCGTCATTGATGAAATTTCCCCCGCGAGCCAGGCCGGGGCCGTTATGGTTTCCTTGCCGCTGGCGCAGCGGAACTTGTAGGCGCCGCGCAGCCGGGGGTCGTAAGAAAGATAATCGTAAAAAAGGCGGTCTTTTTTAGCCGCGCAGTCTATGTCCGCCAGAAGGCTTTCTGTGCGGTCGCGTGAGGCCTTGTCTTCGGCCGCGGCATCGTCGGCGGCAATAAGAAGCGTGGCGGCATGCAACAAAGAGAATGTTAATATCGCGCTGAAAACAAGGTTTATTTTTTTCATCTATCTCCCCTTTAAGGCGTGCGCGGCTATGGCCTTAACAACGGCCGGCGGCGCCAGTTTTGACACATCTCCGCCGAAATGGGCAATGTCGCGCACCACGCTGGAAGACAGATAGGCGTAGCGCTGACTGGGCATGAAGAAAACCGTTTCCACTTTGCCGTACAGGGTACGGTTTATGGCGGCTATCTGGAATTCATATTCCAGGTCTGAGATCGCGCGCAAACCTCTTATAACAACTTGCAGCTTCTTTTTTTTCAGATAATCCACCAGCAACCCTTCAAAACATTCAATACTCACTTTTTTATTGTTTTTAAGCGCTTTCTTAAGCAGAACAACGCGCTCTTCAACCGTAAAAAGAGGTTTTTTGGCGCTGTGCGCGAAAACGCTTACCACAAGGTGGTCAAAAATTTTTGAGGCACGCTCTATGATGTCCAGATGCCCGAAGGTAACAGGGTCAAAACTTCCGGGATACACGGCTATTTTTTTTGCCATAATCTCCTTTCGCCGCGCGGCGTTGTTTCGAAACCAATTATACAAATAAATCCGCCGGTAACTTTTGTAGAATTAGTCTTAATGCGAATTGAAAACTTAGTCCAGTCATTTCGCACTTTTCACTTTGCATTTTACATTTCGCTGCGGAGGCTTTTATGAATAGAATATTTACGATTTTCACAGTTATTTCCCTGGCTTTTTCGGTTTCAAGCGCGGCACAGGACCTTATACCCTTCAACACGGGCAAAAAATGGGGATACTCGGGTCCCGGCGGAGCCGCCGCTATCCCCCCCCGATACGACCTGGCCTATCCTTTCAGCGAAGACCTGGCTCTCATCTGGACAAAAGGCCGTTATGGCTTTATAGATAAAGCGGGCAAGCCGGTGACAGCTGAAAAATACCAGTCGGCCGGCCCCTTCAGCCAGGGGGTCGCCCCGGTGAAAACCAAAGGCCGATGGGGTTTTATAGATAAAACCGGAAAAGAAGCCGTGCCTTTTATTTACGAAGAAGCCCTGCCCTCAAGCGAGGGGATAGCGATCGCCAAAAAAGACGGTCGGTGGGGTTTGCTTAAAATAGAAAACAAGGAATTTAACCCTACCCATTACGATGAAATATATGCATTCAGCGGAGGATTGGCGCGCTTTAAAGCCGCCGGTCTCTACGGTTTTATAGACAAAACCGGGACGGAATTCATACCCCCTGTTTACGACGAACTTTTTCCGTTTGACGGGGATTTATGCTCCGCCCGGTTGCGGGACAAATACGGTTTCCTGGACAAAACCACAAAGATCTTCAAGGAAAAAGATTTTATCGGCATCGGCCCCCTGAGCGAAGGTCTCGCTCACGCGCAAACGGCAGGCGCGGAGGGACGCTGCGGCTATATAAACGCCCAGGGTATTACAGCCATAGCTTTTGACTACGCCATGTGCGCGGCTTTTGACGAAGGACTGGCTCCGGTTCTTAAAGATTTTAAAAAAGGATGGGGCTTTATCGATAAAGCCGGCGCGCTTGTTATCCCGTTTAAATATGACCAGGTTTCGTCCTTCAAGAACGGCCTGGCCAAAGTTGCCGTTAAGAACAAAGTCTTCTACATAAACCGTTCAGGAAAAGAATATACAACCCGATAAAACGGCTATTTTTTTATAAACGGTACCGGCCTAAACAAAAACCCCCCCACTTTTCCCGTAGGAACAACGTGGGGGGGTTCGTCAATAAAAGAGAAATTGTTTATTTTCTCTTCTTGGCTTTTTTGCCGGAATTTACCATCCTGGCACGGGCCACATCGCCGCCCTTGTCAAGATAATAAAGGAAACCGTCTTCCTTCGTAATTCCGACCTTGGTCACTTTCTGGGGCTTTCCGCCCTTTTTACCGCCGCGGGCCATTTTGGCACGGGACACATCGCCGGCTTTGTCTATGAAATAGAGGAAACCATCCTCTCTTTTCACACCAACTTTCTTTACTTTTTCACCCATAGTGTTCCTCCTAAAATATCTACCGCAAGAAAAGTTTACATTATCCCGTCGGTAAATGCAACACAGAAATCAGGCCGCCGCCCGGCCGCCTGCCTGTCCGGCGGCTATCCCCTCGTCCCCAACCATATTTTCTTCAAAGAAGGAACTTACTTTGCCCTTATAAAGTTCCCCCCCCACCTCAGCGCACTTGCCGTGCGAAGCGCAGGCTATAACCCACATCCGCTTTTTTTCGGACGGACACATGGCATAAAGTTTTTCCGCGTCCGCCAGCGGCACAAGGTCATCATGATCGCCGTTTATAAACAACACGGGTATTTTAACGCGGCTTATATTGTGCGCCGGGCTGTAAGGTTCCGGATCAACCCCCAGCTTCAGGCGCACAAAAAAAAGCGTCATGGGCAGAATAGGCCAATACGGTACTTTCATGCGCATCCAGCTCCAGTTGGACACCACCCCTGTGTAAGAGAAAAAAGTATTTTCCGCCAGCAGGCATTTAGTTTCGGGATATTTCGCGGCGGAGTAAATGGCGACCGAACCGCCCATAGACGTTCCGAAAAAACCCAGCTGTTCCGAGGCCATGGGCCTGTGAGTTTTAATAAACGCATAGGCCGCGTCAAAATCCCTGGTTTCAAGATACCCCACGCTTGATATAACCCCCTTGCTCTCTCCGGAAGCCCTGAAATCGAAATAAAAAAGGTTGAAACCTTTTTCGGCCAGAAAATGCGTGTCACGCATCAGTTCTCCCCGGTTAGATCCCCAGCCATGGCAGAGAATAATGGTTTTTTCCGTCTCGCCTCCGACCGCCGGGATAAACCAGCCCTTCAACAACAGGCCGTCAACGGTGGGGAGATCTATGGTTTCAAAAGCCAGCCCGAACTGGTCGGGAGAGAAAACTACCGGCGTTCTCCGCCTGGCCGGTCGTATTATTGAATAACTCTTCAAATAAGCCGCCAGGACAGCGGCGGCGGAAAAGAGCGCGAGGGTAAATATAAACCAGTTGAAAATTTCCATTTTAGTCATAGTTTTTAAGGAGGATACCGCAACATTATTAGCGAAGAGCGAATAGGGGGTGAGATCCTTAATCTGTTTCAGGATTTTACTATTTCGCTATTCGCTGCTCCCTATTCGCTATCCTTTCTGCCATTTCATTCCCGCAATACGCCGCGCCGCCTCCTTGATACGGGCGTCTGGCGCGCAAAGCGAGAACCTCACAAAACCCTCGCCGGAAGCGCCGAATCCGCTTCCGGGAGAAGCTAGAACCGAAGTCTTTTCCAGAATTTCATAAACGGCGGCAAGCGAACCCCGGCGGACCGGAGGCCGGGCCCATACAAAAAAAGCGGCTTCCGGCAGGGTAAGGTTCCAACCCGCTTTCTTAAGTTCGCCGGCAAAAAATTCAGTGCGCCTTTTAAAAGTTTTCCTGATGGGTTCAGCCAGAACAGCGTGATTTTCAAGGCAGAAAACGGCGGTTTCCTGTATAGCGTTAAACTGCCCGGAATCCATATTTTCTTTCAATTTGCCAAGCGCCTGCACGGCCCGGCGATTGCCTATAAGCCAGCCCAGCCGCCAACCGGTCATGCAGTAGGTTTTAGACATGGAATAAAATTCAACCGCCGCGGCCCTGGCTCCGGGAACAGAGAGGATACTGGGCGGCGGTTTCTTAAAATAAATTTCGCTGTAAGCCGCGTCCTGCGCCACCCAAAGATTGTTTTTTACGGCAAATTCCACGGCTTCCTTATAAAAACCAGCGGAGGCGCAGGCCCCCGTTGGATTATTCGGATAATTAAGAAAAAGCATTTTGGCGCCGCGCCGTACGAAGCGGCTTATAGCGCCTAAATCCGGAAGAAAACCGTTTTCCTCCTTCAAGGGAAGACGCTCCACGCGCGCGCCTGAAAGCAAAACGCCGGTTTTACAGGCGGGATAAGCCGGGTCGGGTATCAGGGCGGTATCGCCCCTGTTAAGAAGCGCGAAAGGCAAATGCGCCAGGCCCTCTTTTGAGCCTATCAGTACCGTAACCTCCGTTTCGGGGTCTAGCTTCAGACCATGCCTTTTGTAATGCCAGGCCGCGATCGCTTTGCGCAGGCGCTCCGAACCGCGTCCGCAGGGATACCTGTGATTGGCGGGTTTTTTAACTTCGCGGGCCGCAAAATCGGATACCGGACGGGGCGTAGGCAGATCGGGGTCACCCACCGCCAGTGAAATCACATCCCTGCCTTTTTTAAGCTCCTCCCGCTTTCTTTTGTCCAGTTCCGCGAACAAATAGGGCGGGAATGCTTTCATGTTCGCGCTTAAAGACGGGCCTCTCATAATCGTTCCAGCTCCCTCAACCCAAGCAGGTCAAAATAATCATAGAAACCCGGCTTCTGCGCGTAAAGCCAAAGAGCCGCGCGCAGCGCCCCCTCGGCAAACACCTCGCGGGAATGCGCCCTGTGGATAAGCTCAACGCGCTCATACGGACCGGCGTAAAGCACGGTATGCTCCCCCACTATGTCGCCCGCGCGCACGCTTGAAACAGGTGTTTTAGAGCCGCAGGCTTTTTCCATGCGCTCGGAATATTTAAGCGCGGTACCGCTTGGAGCGTCTTTTTTGGCCGCATGGTGGGTTTCAATAATACGACGGTCAAACCCGGGCAGTTTTTTAGCGATAAGCGCTGCCACGGCGAAAGTAAGATTGACGGCGGGGCTCATATTGGGAGAGAAAAAAACGGCCGTACTTTTGGAGACGGCTTTCAGACCGGTTATTTGCGCGGCGCTAAAACCGGTAACTCCTATCACCACGGGTTTACGCGCTTGCGCGCAGGCCCCGGCGAACTCAAGCGAAGCCGCCGGGGTGGAAAAATCCACGGCCAAGTCCGCCGTCCGCATTAAAGCCGGAAATTCCGAAGGCGGTTTAAAGTCCGTACCGGCTTCAGCGTCCACTCCGGCGAAAAAAGAGAGGTCTTTTGAAAGCGCGAGCCGGGCGCGCACCGAAGCGCCCATGCGGCCGGCGGCGCCTAGCACCACAACTTTTAAGGGCCCTGTGTTCATCGTTTAATTATATTCATTTGAAACCCCCCTGACAAACAGTATACGGGTATCGGTCAGCCGGCCAACCGCGCAAAAATACTATAATAGGCGCTGCTGAAAAATATTAAAATCATGCGGCTTAAAACTACCAGGTCAGTCCGTCCGCCTAAGGCGGACAAGTCCCGCCCTTTTGGTCCTGGACCAGAGTCTTCTTCCAGAGCTTTGGATGTATTGTATTCAGCCGGGCCGCCAAAAGAGCGGGACAAGTTGCCCGCCAGCCGCAGCGGCGGGCGCCTGCTTTTACTGCTTCCCGCGCTGATGTTCGGATGCGCGGCCGCGCTTTCAGCCCGAAGCTTCTCACGCGGCGTCAATGAACCCGAACTTTTGAATTACATGCGCGGCCAAAACGCCGACTCATCCTGCGACATCTGCTTGAACTCGGCAAAAAAATATTACGACGAAAAACGCAAAGACGAACTGAATAAGAAAACCGCCGGCATGTCGCTTATCCCGGGCGGCAGTTATTACATCGGTTCTCCCGAAGGCGTCGGGGACCCCGATGAACACCCTGGCGGGGGAATATATATTAGCGCTTTCTATATAGACAAAACCGAAGTGACCCTTGAGAACTATGCGCAGTTCACGCGCGTAACCACCGGCAACTTCCCGGAATGGCAAAAATCCGGCGGGAAGTATAACATAGACACCGGTTCCGATAAATATTATAAAAGGCTGGACGTCCTTATAAAAACCTGCGCCAACTGCCCCGTGTTCGGCGTTACCTGGGAAGACGCCAACGCTTATTGCCGCTGGAAAGATAAACACCTGCCCACCGAAGCGCAATGGGAAGCGGCGGCGCGGGCGGGTTCAAGAGAAAAATATTTTTTTGGCGACACGCAGGATCAGGCCGGAGAATATTCCTGGAATGAAAACAATTCCGGAGAGGTCCCGCACCCTGTCGGCCAGAAGAAACCGAATAAATACGGCCTTTACGACACCGGCGGCAATGTGTGGGAATGGGTATCCGACTTGTATGACAAACGCTATTATTCCGTCCGCCCGTCTAAAAACCCGTCCGGTCCGCAAGCCGGCAGTGAGCACGTTATACGCGGCGGCTCGTGGGCGTTTGATGCGGATTCAACGCGCCCGGCCAACCGCGCGAGCTACAAAAAAGCCAACGACGATATAGGATTTCGCTGCGCCGTTTTGGAAAGAGAATTGTCCCGCGAGCCTGAATAAATCTATTGTCATTTCTCAAACGTCAACGCCATCATGCAGCCCTCGCAGTCAAAATCCAGCCGGAACTTATGCCCCTCTTCATCTTCAAGATACAGCGGTTCTACGCTCTGGCCTTTCCTGCACAGGCCGAGGCGGCGCCTGACGCAGAATTTCATGGTCATAACGCGCTTACCCCTCATGTCTAGCCCCTCTTCGGCCGCTCCGGCTATTTCGGTTACGCCGTGGCGCCTGTAAAAAGCCGCGGCTTTTGAATTTAAAACATTGCCCGTAAAGTCCAGTTCTTTTACGGGATAGGGATAGTCATTGGGTTTTATTTTTGCTTCTTCGCGCGGAACCTTTAAGGTATGTTTTGCGAGTACGCCAAGGGTATCGCGTCTTAAATCGTTCAGCGCCGATACGGGGATAAAAAAGGATTTTGAGAGCCTGACTTCAAGCGCCTGAAGGTAATAATCGCTCTCTCCCAGTTTTGAAAGCTGTTTGTTTATGGTTTCCAGGGCCTGCTCCGGCTTTTTAGCCGAAGCTTTTTTATTTTTAATTTCCGTAACGGCCGAAAACCCCGTTTCGTCAACGGCTTTAAGCCTGAACCCGTCGTCGGTATCGGAAAATTCCAGCGTGACGCCCAGCTTTCTTTGCGGCCCCTCGCGCCCCACAAGGCGTATGAATTCCCTGTCAAAATTGCGGTAAATCGCGGTGCCGTTTTCTATGCCTTTTAAATTTTCCGCTTTCACCCGCGCGTCTATCACCCCGTTTATAAGCGAACCGGCCAGCACGCCGTTTTTGTCAAAAAAAGAAATGCCGTCGCCGGGGTTCAGTTTTTGAGCGCCCTGTAATTTAAAAGAGCCGTTTTTCACCTCGTAAACACGGCCAAGCGGCTCCCCCATGAACTTCGGGGTGTCGGGAGCGGCGATATCTGCCGGATTGCCGTTGACAAAATATTCGCTGTACCCGCGGTTGAAGGTTTTATCGGGGTTCGGGGCGAACGCGATAAAACTTTTTCCATACGAACTTTTTCCGATCTTTTTCTGCTCCAGCACTTTATCCAAAGCGGCGCGGTAATGCGAAACTATGTTGCGGACATAGGCGCCGTCTTTCAGGCGGCCCTCTATTTTAAGCGAGGTAACACCGGCGTCAATAAGGCCGCCCAGGCGGCGCGTCAGGTTAAGGTCCTTAAGCGAGAGAAGGTGCTTGTTTTTCTCTATTATATTGCCGGTCCCGTCCCGTAAATTATAAAGCTTGCGGCATGGCTGGGCGCAGGCGCCCCTGTTTCCGCTGCGGCCGCCGAGGGCGTAGCTCGCGTAGCACTGCCCGCTGTAAGACACGCATAAAGCTCCATGAATAAAAAACTCAAGCTCCACCGAGGTTTTGGCCCGTATTTTTTTAATTTCCTCAATAGAAAGCTCGCGCCCCAGTGTCACCCGCTTAAATCCGGCTTTCTCAAGGAATAAAACTTTTTCGGGAGTAGTGTTATGGGTCTGCGTGCTGGCGATCAGCGGCACCGGCGGCAGGGGAACTTCAAGCAGGCCCATGTCCTGCACTATAACGGCGTCAACTCCTGCCTCCCAAAGGCGCGCTATAAGCCTTTGCGCCCGTATAAGCTCATGATCGGACAAAATGGTATTTACAGCGGCGTAAACCCTGGCGCCGTAACGGCGGGCGTGAACACAAAGCTTTCCGATATCGGCGGCCGTATTGGCGGCGCCCGCGCGCGCGCCGAATTCTTCTGCGCCGATATAAACGGCGTCGGCGCCGCAGTTTATGGCGTCCAGTCCCACAGCCAAATCCCGCGCGGGGGCAAGCAGTTCAATAGTTTTCACAGCTATATTCTAGCCTTTAGCCGCAGAGATATGCCAGAGGCGAGGCGGCATTCGGGGACAGTGTGTTGAATTCCGATTATAAGTTCCAGGCCACACAACGCCGGAGGGCAAGTGCGGCTGCGAAGGCGGATGGGGATTCGCCCGTTACCACAAGCGCTAAATCACTTTCTTGCTTAATCACACTACAGGCGCTAATATTGCTTGTTGACCAGCGAAATCAGCCGGTGCAGGGTCAATTCCAAGCTAAGTGGTGGACTCTATTTTTTTAAACAGATCAGTGAGGCCAAGCTGTTTAAGCCAGAGTTTAAGATATTTAATGTCTAAAGCGCCGGCTTGAGTTTTTAGCACGCCCACAATGTCCGCTGGTTGTTTTATTGAGGCTTCGCCGCCGAGTTTGTGCCACAAAAGTTTGCTTATTACTACATCCTCAGGAGCTTGAAGCCAGAGCCCCGCGCCGCTTCCAGGGAAAAGCGTCTGTTTTATGCGGCGGGTGAAAGCTTGTTTTGAATAGTCGTCTGTTTTTAAAGGAAATATATCTACCTTGAAGGCTGTTTCAAGGTGGATAAGATTAAAAGAGGCATGTTTTTTCGCGGCTTGGGAAATATCTTCCGGGTCGGCGTAAAAAGCGTCTTTCAAAGAAGCATAAAGCCGAACGGCTGCGGTAGGCGATATTTCCACCACTAAATCCGCGTCAAAAGTAGCCCTTGGGATACCATAGAAGGAACTGGCGAAAGAACCGCCCAACATATACTGTATTGCGTTGGCTTCCAACGCGTTCACCACAGTCTTCAAGGCGGCTAAGCCTTCGGTATTCATATATTTTTATACGCTTTGTCTGACAGTTCCCGGCCAAGCCATAAGGCCGCTGCTGCTTTTAAAATTTCAGGTTCAGAGAACTCCGGATGCCGCGTTCTCAACCCGGCCAGGCTTATTTCACGTATTGACGAATTTAGGCCGTCTATCAACCGGAATTTCTTCCAAGCCGGCATTTCTCTTAGCGTTTTAAAATAAACCTGCTGGACCTTAGAGCTTGTGTCGCGCATGGTATAATTATACGAAATTGCTGTTCCTTGGATTTGCAGTAAAAGACGCTGTACCGAAACAGGGATTCCTGCCAAAAACACGCAGGAATGACAATCAGGGTTATAAACTAGATCTCACACACCGTTGAGGCGGTATTGGCGCGGGACTGGGCGTAATCGGCGTCTATCCTGTAGTATTTGTAGGTAAGCTTTGCGACCATGGAAATGAAGTTTTTAGCGCTTGAGTAATTCGGGACATTGGAGGTGAGCACGGCTATTATATAGTCGCCGCGGGGAGAGAATATTATACCCACATCATGGCAGGAACGCCTTAACAGGCCGGTTTTGTGGCCTATCTCCCAGCCGATGGGCAGACCGCGCCTTAACCGGTTGCGGCTTTTATTGTGTTTTAAAACCTCCAGCATCTGCTCGCTTGAATCCCTGCTTATCAGCTCGCCATCGTAAATCCGCTCAAGAATGCCTGCCATTTCGCGCGCCGTGGTATAATTCTCGCGCCTCACGCGGCCCGAGGAAAGGCTTAAACCCTCGGGATAAATTTTGGTGTAGAGGAGACCGAGCCTTGAGAATTCCTGCTGAAGAAAATCAAGCCCCATATGATCTATGAACATGCGCGTAGCGGTGTTGTCGCTTTCGGTTATCATTTTGTAGAGTATTTCCATAACGCTCAAGGCTGTACCGTCGCGCACCCATTTAAGCGAGCCCGATCCGCCCCAGCGGTTCTGGCGGGAAAGTGTTATCTGCGTGTCAAGCGTCAGCTCGCCGGCTTTTATTTTTTCAAAGACCGCCGCCATTATAGGCAGCTTGATCAGGCTTGCCGATGGGAACAGCCGGTCGGGGTTATACTGCCAGGTCTTGCCGGTGTGCAGATCTTTCAGGTAAATTCCCACGTGACCGCGGTAAGCCGATGAGGCGCTTTCAAGGCTGGCCGTCATGTTCCGCCATTCCGCGTCCTTTATAGGGGCTTCCACCGTCTTTTGTGATTCTTTCGGGGGAGGGTTAAGCGTAGCGGCGAAATAAACGCCGGCCTGGTAAAGAGGGAAAGCCAGGGCCGCGGATACTAACACGGCAGAAAACGCGATACCCGGGCTCAGCCGCCTTTTTTTGGGCTCCTGGACCGGGAGCGGGATATGCGGTCCTTTGTGGGCGTTTTCAAGTCCTGGGTCTTTCATGAATTATTTACTTTATGCTTGTAGGCGAGTAGGCTGGTATGCTCTTCAGAGAAACACCGAAGGCTGCTAACCTATGGCTGTACCGTATCAAGGGCTATGCCCCATCAGACGGCCTGGCATACCCGCTTACCAGCCTACCAGCAAACTATGTGTATCCAACGCCATTCAGGTTACTCCCAGATCGAGGGCTTCACCATCCCCCTTATAGCTGACCTTCACCATGTCGCCTTTTTTCATCTTGCTGTTCAGCAGAAACTCGGAAAGCGGGTCTTCAAGCAGGCGCTGAACGGTCCTTAACAGAGGACGGGCGCCGTATTGCGGGTCAAAGCCTTTCTTGGTAAGGAATGTTTTGGCCTCAGCGGTTATTTTAAAGCCCACGCCCTTGCCTTCAAGCTTTTTTTCCACCTTGGTAAGGTTCAGCTCCAGTATTTTCCCCATATCAATTTCGTTCAACGGCCGGAAAACTATCACCTCGTCTATGCGGTTGATGAATTCGGGGTTGAAAACGCGCTTGATCTCCTCTTTAACCGTGTCTTTCATTTCGTGGTAATCTTTTTCGCGGTCTTCACGCGGGATAAATCCCAGAGTTTTGCCTTTGGTGATAAGGCGCGCGCCCACATTGGAGGTCATGATGAGTATGGTGTTTTTGAAGCTTACCTTGTGGCCCAGGCTGTCCGTCAGCAGGCCCTCGTCCATGATTTGAAGCAGGATATTGAACACGTCGGGATGGGCCTTTTCAATTTCGTCTAGCACCACCACGGAATAAGGTTTGCGGCGCACAAGCTCGGTAAGCTTGCCGCCTTCCTCGTAACCCACATAGCCGGGAGGCGCGCCGATAAGGCGCGAGACGGAAAATTTTTCCATATATTCGGACATGTCAATGCGCACCATAGCCTCTTCGTTGCCGAACAGGAAGTCGGCAAGCACGCGCGCCAGCTCCGTTTTACCCACGCCCGTGGGACCCAGGAAAATAAAGTTGCCTATCGGACGCTTGGGGTCTTTCATTCCGGTGCGGCTGCGCTTTATGGCCTGGGAGACTATTTTCACGGCCTCTTCCTGGCCTATAAGATGCTTGTGTATTTCTTCTTCCATGTGCATCAGCTTATCCGCCTCGCTCTGCGTCATGCGGGTAACCGGGATACCGGTCCACTTTGAAGCGATGGAGGCGATATCTTCTTCGGTTACCCCGGGCGCCATCTTATCGCGCGACTCGCGCCACTTTTTTTTGGCGTCCTCAAGATTTTTTTTAAGCTCTTTCTCGCGCTCGCGGAGTTTGGCCGCCTTTTCAAATTCCTGGCCGTAGATGGCGGCGTTTTTTTCCTTCCCCACTTCCTCAAGCTCGGCCTCTTTTTCCTTGAATTCAGGCGGAGATACTGAAAGTTTCAGGCGGGCTCTGGAGCCCGCCTCGTCAAGAAGGTCTATGGCCTTGTCGGGCAGCGCCCGGTCGGTTATATACTTATCCGAAAGCTGGACGGCCGCGAAAATGGCGGGGTCGGAATATTTGCACTTGTGGTGCGACTCGTATTTATCCTGCAGGCCTTTCAGAATTTCTATAGTTTCCTCAACCGAGGGCGGGTCAACCACCACCGGCTGGAAACGGCGCTCAAGGGCAGGGTCGTGCTCTATGTGCTTGCGGTATTCATCAAAGGTAGTGGCGCCTATGCACTGCAGTTCGCCGCGCGCGAGGGCGGGTTTGAGCATATTGGAAGCGTCTATTGCGCCCTCGGCCGCGCCAGCGCCTATCACGGTGTGCAGCTCGTCAATAAACATTATGATGGAATTTTTGGCCTTGCGTATTTCTTCTATAATGCCTTTGAGACGCTGTTCAAATTCGCCGCGGTACTTGGTGCCGGCCACTATTGAGGCAAGATCAAGGCTTAAAAGCCGCTTGCCCGCCAGTGTGTCGGAAATATCGCCCGCTGATATTTTCTGGGCCAGTCCCTCCACTATTGCCGTTTTGCCCACCCCGGGTTCGCCTATAAGCACGGGGTTGTTTTTGGTACGGCGCCCAAGTACCTGTATGATACGCTCTATCTCGTTTACACGGCCTATTACGGGGTCCAGTTTCCCCTCTTTGGCCATCTGCGTCATGTCGCGGGCGAATTCGTCAAGGATAGGCGTTTTTGTTTTGCTTTTAGCGGCGCTGTGCGGAGCGTGGCTTTTGGGCGAGGGGGCCTCTTTCTGGCTGTCTTTCTGGTCAAGGTCGCCAAGGATAGTAAGCACTTCCTCGCGCACTGTATCAAGCTTAAGCCCCAGGTTCGCAAGCACCCGGGCCGCCACGCCTTCCTCTTCGCGGATGAGGCCCATTAAAATATGCTCGGTGCCGATATAGGAATGGCCCATCTGCTGGGCCTCTTCCACGGCGTATTCAAGCACTTTCTTGGCGCGCGGGGTGAAAGGTATTTCGCCCAGGAGCATCATGTTGTCGCCCTGTCCCACTATTTTTTCTATCTCGGCGCGCACCTTACGCAGATCAACGCCGAGGCCCTGCAGAACCTGCGAGGCCACTCCCTCGCCAAGGGCGATAAGGCCCAGCAGAATATGCTCGGTGCCTACATAGTCGTGGTTAAGGCGCTTTGCCTCTTCCTGGGCTATTAAAATCACGCGCTGAGCTCTTTCGGTAAATCTTGTTCCCATAGTTTAAAGCCTCCGGATAAATCAATCCCGCCGCCTGCCTGCCTGATGCGATCTGGCCGTCGCCAGAAAGCAGGTGGGATAATCTTAACCTTTTTTCACACGCATTTTAAAGCCCTCAACGGCAGTTACGGTTATTTCCGAACCCTCGGCGATATCGCCGGAAACGCTTTCCGCCTTCCAAAGCTCGCCTTCAACCAGCACCGTGCCGGAAGGGTTGAGATCTGTTTTAGCCCTGCCCTTTTTGCCGGCAAGGCTTTCAATGCCGGTAACTACGCGGCGCAACTGCGCCTTCATTACTATCCAGCTGAGCGCCGCCACCACGGCGATAAGAGAGATAAGGGTGGAAGTTAATATGCTCATAGAGACTGATAATCCTCCAAGAGAGTGCCCGTTGAACAGCATCAGAGCGCCCAATATCACCGACAGCGCCCCGCCAAGTGTGAGCAGGCCGTAACTGACCACCTTTATCTCGGCGATAAAAAACACAAAACCGAGCAGGATAAGGGCGAGGCCCGCGAAATTGGCGGATAACGTCTGGAAGGAATAAAAAGCCATTACCAGCGAAACCGCCCCCACCACGCCCGGCAGGATAAGGCCGGGGTTGTAAAGTTCTATAAAAACCCCGGCCGCGCCAAGGCTCATAAGTATCATGGCGATGTTCGGATCGGTGATCACGGCTAAAAATTTCTGGCGGCGCGTCTGGACCATAAAATCCACTTTGACATTTTTAACCGCAAGCCCGCCGAAACCCGCAACTTCATGGCCGTTTATCTTAAACAGCAGATCGTTTATGTCGGCGGCGATAAAATCAACCACGCCGGTTTTAAGCGCTTCCTCGGCCGGAATGGAATCGCTTTTGGCGACGGCCTTTATGGCCCACTCGACATTGCGTTTTTTCTGCTGGGTGATGGATTTTATGTAAGCGGAAGCGTCGTTTAAAATTTTGTCTTCCATAGGGTCTTTTTTTCCGCCGTCTTTTGTACCCGCACCCGCCGGCATTGCGCCGATCATTACCGGATGAGCTGCGCCGATATTGGTGCCGGGGGCCATTACGGCCAGATGCGCCGCCATTGTGATGAACACACCGGCGGAGGCCGCGCGCGCGCCCTGCGGATAAACAAAAACAGCCACCGGCACTTTAGAAGCGAGCATTTGCTTTATAATGTCGCGCATGGATCCGTCAAGGCCGCCGGGGGTGTCAAGCGCAAGAACCAGCAGATCATATTTTTCCGCGTTGGCCCGGTCTATGGCGCCGCCCATAAATTCAGCTGCCGCCGGAGTGATAACGCCCGAGTAGGGCGCGGCAAGCACTTTGGACACTGCGTGGACCTTTTTTCCGCCTGTGACTCTGGCGTAGTCAGCTGCTGAGGCGGGAGGTTTTGGAACATTAGGCGCTGCGGAGATTGTTCCGGCTTGCGCCGCGGCAAACAGTAGAACGGGCAGGATTATCTTTTTCATATCATTAACGCCCTCCGCAAAAGCTGAAACAACAATAAGTTCAGTAATGTTAATTATACAATGTTTAACCGCTGGGAGCCTGTCCGACATAAGGCTTTCATAGCGTCCGCCTCAGGCGGATGATGCCGGGTGGATCGAAGCGACACAATTCAGGCAATCAGGCCGAAGCGACGCGAAACGAGCATTCTGGACAGGACTGTGCGTTGGCCGTCTGATGAGCATAGCTCTTGATACGGCACTGGCATAGCCTTGAGCGGCGCAAAGGCGCAGGCCAAAAGCGGCAATTGCAGCCGAAATTACTTATGTCGGCCAGGCTCGCAGAGCCCGCCTGGCCGGGCGGATTTGTTACAATACCCGGGAAAGGAATAAGAATGACGGAAGAAATAAGCGGTCTTTTTTCGGTGCTGGCGGCGGAAGAAAGGCTGCCGGATTTTGCCCTTACGGCCAGAATACTTTCAGAATTCAACTCCCTGAACTCTGATGACGCCGGACGGCTGGCCAGGCATTGCTGGGGTTTTATGGGTTCAAACCTGGCGCCCGGCAGCGCGCGTGAACTGGCCTGTAAATGCGAAGCTTACGGCGTTAAAACAATAATCCTGCCTTCAGCCGGATTAGCCGGACTTAAACCCGCGGCCTTTATAAAAAAAGCGGCTTTTGTAAACGACACCTTAAACTACACCGACGGCACGGGCCTTAGCATGAACGCGTCAGCCGCGGATGTGCTGGTTTTATCCGCGGCGCCCCTCAAAGAAGATACGGTTAAAATTGTGAAGTCGGTTGAGGGGCCCTCCGCAGGAGCGAAAGCGCTGCGGTTGGGCATAATGGCCGCAACCGGCCTGCCCATCGGCCTGGGCAAAAACAAGGAAGTAAAAAAAGAGGTGAGAACTTCGGAGACCGCCTTCACCCTGGATATAATTTTAAAACAGGCCGACAACTGTCCCGCCCTTTTGGCCCCAGAACGGAAGAGCTGGAAGCCGGACATAAACCTAAAGCCCGGGTTGGCGAACCAAAAGGGCGGGACCCGCCTGCGCCTGAACCCGGCGGCTTTTGATTTTTCCTGCCTGAAAGAGAAAAAAACATATTCCAGCCAGATGAACTTCTGCCTGATATGCGCCGCACTCTCCTCATTCGCCCATAAGGCGCTTAAAAACACCGGCCTTTGGGCCATACTTGAGCATAAGTCCCTTGCCGCCCTGCCTTACGACGGGATGGAAGATTTTGAAAAAGAAACTTCGCGTTTAAATACGCTGGCTCCGCTCTTTTTTCAGCGCCCTTGAAAAGCATCGGGCAAAAGGGCGGGGCTAGCGCTGCAACGCACATCGGGGAAACCATGAAAAAAGATTTTTTTCCGGCACCGGGCTCGTTTGAAGAAAAATTTATAAGGAGCGGCGGACACGGCGGGCAGAATGTCAATAAAGTCGCCACCACCGTGCAGCTCCGTTTTTTTCCGCACCTGTGCGGCCTGTCCCGGGCGGTGCAGGAACGGCTGAAGCTTTTGTCCGGCGCAAAGCTGACCGCGGAAGGCGATATTCTGATCATCGCGGGCGAACACAGGACGCAGGAGCAGAACCGCCAGGCCGCCAGGGCCCGGCTGCGCGAACTGCTGGAACGCGCCATGCGCCCCCCAAAACGCAGAAAACCCACAAAACCCTCTTACGGCTCCAAACAGCGCCGCCTTGAAAGTAAAAAACGCCGCGCCGGCGTAAAACAAATGCGGCGCGGCGCGGATTTAACCTGACAGTTTCCTTATATAGTTTACAGCTTTTACAGATTTACGGCGTCTCCGCGGAATTTTTCCTGGATACCCGGATACTTTAATTCAATAGTTGAAAATTTCTCCCTGTCCAACGGACTGATGGAGATCTCGCCAAGCTTATACTTTTCCTCCAATTCCCTGCTTATCAAACTCAGCCTGGGCAGGTCAATTTTATAATCGCAGACGTCCAGAAAAACCAGAAAATCCCAGTCAGAGTCCGGCCTGGCGTCCCCCCTGGCCCTGGAGCCCACAAGTTTTATCGCCCGCTCCCGGGCTTTATACAAGGCCCTTAGACGGCATACCGCTTCAGCAATAAGCGCCAGACCTTTTTTGGGGAATGTGAGCCCCCGGCGCCTGACAGCTTCCGCGAGGGGCGATCCGAAGTCAAACTCCGCCCCCTCCCGCAGCACCTGTCCGCCCCACTCCGGGAAAACGGAACCTTCATTGCCGGAAAGCAGACAGATGTGCGTGAATGGAGGATTGTTTTTTTTTGTGTACAGTCCGCCCGCAAGCTCCCGCAAGTCAGCCTTACACGCGGAACTTTCAAAAACAGCCGCTCTGGCCGCAAAAATCAATCCGCCGCGCGTGCATTTATGTTTTTTGCGGGAGCTGTTCAGCTGCCGCTTTTTTTTATCGTATTTCAGCTCCAGATAATCCACGGAATTAATTCCGTTATCCGCCTGAAGACAACAAACTTCAAACACATACTTTTGCCCGCCCCTTGCCCCGGATATATCCGCGCTTGTTCCGCCATTCTGAGCGATAAATTTTAAATCGCCAAATCCCTCGCGGTGAAGGAAAGCCACGGCCCGTACTTCCGCCAGCGCCGCCTCAAACCTTTCAGGCGCCATATCATTTTTATTAAAGCCGGTAATAAAAAGAACCTCTTCTTTTGAACACCCCAAAATCCCGCTCGCCGCGCCCAGCAACCGGTCTATATTTTTGATTAAAACCGCGGGATTCCTCTTAAGTTCCGCTTTCAGCGCGGAATGCGGCTTTCTTCCCGCCACCTTTGCGAAATAACACTTCACATCCTTAGGCAGTCCGGACGATTCAATAAGTTTCAGCACCCCTGGTTTATCCATAGCCAGAATCCCGCGGTTAAAGCCGGCCGCCTGAAAAGGACGGCGGAATAAATCCGGCCGGCTAAATGCGTCGTTCCTTTCTTAACGGCTCCTCAGCTTCGCTGTATAAGAAGCGTGGAACTTCTTCATATTTTCAACAAGCGCCATAATGTCTTCCTTTGGCGGTAAAAAAGTTGTGCGAAAATGAAGCGTTCCGGGCCTCTGGCCGAAGCCTGAGCCGGGCACTACGCAAATTCCGGTCTCCTCCAGCAGGCTCAGGCAATACTGGAAATCACGGGCCGCCTCATATTTCAGCCTTTCCTCCGGCGGCATTTTCACCAGGTCCACGCCTTTCGGGTGCGGAAGGTCGAATTTAACAAAAGCGTACATCGCGCCCCGGGGAATATCAATCCTCATGCCCTCAATTTCATTTAAGCCTTTGCCCAATATCTCCGCCTTCTCCTTCATCTCGCGCAGGATGGCGTCGCGCTCTTTGACATAAAGATCAAAGCTTTCATCGCCTTTCTCCGGCGGCGCCGCCATCAGGTAGGTTACAAGCTGCCCGCTCACGTTGGCGCACAGGCCGATGGACTGCAGTTTGATCAGCTCGGCGTAAACGTCGCCGGGAATATTCCTTGCCTCAAGATATCCGCCCCTGTGCCCGCATTCTCCCAGGAACCCCTTGGAAACAGAATGAAAACTGAACAACGTGACCCCGGTCTCGCCTGTTTCACACATAACTTTGGCGAATGAATGGAACCGCAGTTTTTCGGTATAAACGTTCTCCTGGTAAACCTCGTCGGCAAGGATGGAAAGCCCGTGTTTTTTCGCGAAGCGGATTATCATAGCGATATTCTCTTTTGAAAGCACGGCGCCGGTGGGGTTGCCGGGGTTTATCACCACTATAGCCACCGGACTGACGCCTCCTTTCCTGGCCGCCTCAATGCTCCGGGTAAGCTCGCCCTCGTTCAGCTGCCAGCTGTCCTCCTCATCAAGTAAATAATCTATCTGTTTCGCCCCATACAGCGCTATGGTCGCGCTGTAAAGCGGGTATTGCGGGATGGGTATCATATACCCGTCAGAGTCGCTTCTGGTCAGCATAGTGAATATAGACTGGATTCCCCTGCTGGCGCCGCCGGTCAACACGATCCGGTTGGCATCAACGGGAATGCCGTCGCGTTTATGAATAAAGTCGGCTACGGCCTGGCGTATCAACGGAATGCCGGCGCTCTGGGTATAAGCGCCCGTGCCGCCCGGATTCTTTTTAAGTATCATTTTAGCCCGCCGGATAACATCGGCAGGGAAAAGCTTCGCCGCTTCAGACCGGTCCATCAGTCCGGGATATTCCACCAGACTCAGCATCTGCCGCACGAACGTAATGGGTTTCTGTTTCAGCGCCTGAGGATTTCCTATATTGCAATAAATTATCTTTTTTCCCTGTTCTTCCAGTTCCTGCGCCCGGATTACGATCTTTCCCCGCACGGCATAGCGGGCTTTAAGCAGTTTTGAGTTTATATCGGTAAGATTGATCATGCTCAAATTATATAAATATTTGTTCCACGCCTTCAGCCCCTGCGCTTCAATTGGTATAATTAAGATCTGTTATGAAAGGTTACCGCGTTTTTACCCTGTCCCTGGCGCTGCTTTCCGGCTTTTTCATCCTTACGCTCCATTTATCTTCACAATGGGCGGATAAACTGATCATTTATCCGGCGGGCCGGGACTTGCCCCGCTTCCAATCCTCGGACGAAGAGGAAGAAGATTCCGCGCAAGAGGGACAAGAGGAAACGGAAGAGGAGGAAGAATCTCCCCGGCCAAGCAGAAAGGAAAAAGGCACGGCACAGAGGATAAGGCATGAAAATGGAACTCTGGACGCCCGGTATAACTTTATCAATTTTAATAGAGACCGGCTCACCATTTCCTTCTCAATAACCGAGAAGGATTACAGAACTTATCTGGCCGGCTACGGATACTCCGAAACGGAACTTTCAAACCTCACCCAATGGCGCAATGCCACCCGCCAGAAGGAATGGGCCAAAGCCGTAGCAAAAGGCGGTGAGGCCGCGGGCAAAGAAGCGCTGACTGCGGTGGAATGGGAATATAAGGTGCGCTTAAATGAACTTTTCCGCTCGCGCGGTTTAGAACTTCTGCCCGGCAACATTATTATCTGCGACATCCCCGCCATTGTAAAGCGCAACATTCCGTTCCTTAAACCTATGGCCCTGGCCTTTCAGAAGATCTCCGAGGCCAGAGGATATGGTCCGGAAGAAACTGTGGGAGCGGCTCTTTCCATGGCACAGACGGCCCTCCGCTACAAAATCCCGCCGATGATAGAGGGCAGCCTTCACACCGGCGGCTTACTGCCCCCGGGCAGGGCGCTGCTCAGCGGCTGGGGAGACTGCGACACCAAAACAGCGCTGGTAGCCTCAATTCTTGGAAACTGGAGCGGGATGCGCCTGGTGGGAATTTCCGTGCCGGACCATTACCTTATGGCCATAAGAAGGATCCCGGCCAAGGGAGACTTGTTCGTGAGATATGACGGACTTGAATATGTGCTGATAGAGCCGGCAGGCCCCGCGTGGCTTGAACCAGGCGCGGTGGGGACCGCCACATCCGCGCTTTTACAAGGGTCGGAAGGTTATAAAATAGAGCCGTTTTTTTAACGTGTCAGTCGCGGACAGTCCGCCCAAGACGGAACAGGCCCCGCCCTTTTGCCAACAGCGTTAAACAGCATCGGGCAAAAGGGCGGGGCAGACCAGTGTCACCGCAAAAGACTTTGTGCGCGGACACTAAATAACGCAGCCGGAGGAAAAATGTTCAACACAAGAGTGATAGTCAGCCTTTTTGAATTTACGCTCGCGGTAGCGATGTCCGGGGTGATAATAGCCCTGACCTACAAGGTATTTGTACGGGCCAATCCGGACTTCAACATGGAAGACGAAATAAAGAAAGGCAACACCGCGGTAGGAACGCTTATGGCGGCAATACTGCTGTCCGCCTCCATGATATTGCAGAAGGGGATGGGAGCCGTGGTCAGCATGTTCCGCCTCTACATCTCCTCTCCCGGCGAAAGCCAGTTCGGGCTGGGTAAACTGGCTTTGCTCTGTCTCGGTCATCTTGGCATCTCCATGCTGCTTGCCGTAATCACCATTTCAGTCACGCTGCGGCTTTTCGGCAGGCTGGACAGAAATCTGCACGCCGGCAAAGAACTCCAAAAGGGCAACCTGGCGGTGGGAATACTGCTGTCAGGCGTAGTGCTGATAGCCGCGCTTTATGTGGGAGAGGGCGTAAGCTCAATTTCAAAAGCTATGGTGCCCCAGCCGTCCATAGGCCGCATAGAGATAATGAAATAGGCCGGGGTTCCGGGTTATCACCGGAGAAGCGACAGTCCGGTTTCTCTCACGCGCCATTTCAGTTTTAAAACGCTTTCGCGAGAAATGTATAAACCGGCGCTGAAGCTTTGGTCTTCAGCCGGCCGGCAAACCGGAATAAAAAATTCCCGGCTTTAAAAGCCGGGAATTTTACCCGCCTGATAAATTTTGATAAATAACGCAGCCTCAATCAGTTATCGGCTCTCCGGCCTCCCGATTGAAATATACTCAATCGGATCATTGCCGCTCTACTTTTCGGCCCCGGCAATGCTACTCTTCACTCCATATAAATAAGTTACGAAGTCATGCCACTTGGTCGCCTTATCAAACTCAAAGTCCGCGTAACTGCCCTCAAATATTCCCTCAAGCGCCTCCTGCGGCACCATGGCCATGGGCGGCAGATAGATGGAAATACCATGGCTGTCAGCCATATCGCGGCCCAGGCGGTCCCTCCCCACCGTTGTGTTATGTATGACCAGCTGTTTGTCTATAAAGTCCTGCAGCTCGGCGGCTTTGAACCTCAGGGCGGCGGCTTTTGGGGAATCTTTAAGAGCTGCAGCTACCAGCCCGACATAATTGTGCAGATCGCCGTAGAAAGAGATATATTTTCGAGGGTCTTCATTCTCGCCTATCATGTCATAGCGAATAACCCTGAATCTGGCGGCATTAAGCGCATCAACGTCATTGACCTCTTTGGCCAGTTCCACGAACTCGGCGACCCTGGTCCCCAAGCCGCCAAGCATGGAGGAACGGATGGCGGAGAGATGCGCGCCCGTAGCAGGCCTGCCGGCAGCGGCAAAGCTCTGATTCATGGCATCATAAAACCTCTTATAAACCTCAACCGTAATTCCGCCAAAAGTTTCCGCGTCTATATCCGGATTCTTTGCCAGGACATCAAGAAAGGAACTGTAGGGATACCCAAGCCCCGAAACGGTTTCTTCCGAGCCCACGATGACATCGGTTTTATCTTTCACTTCAAAAGCCACTTCGCTCATCTGCATCAGACAGGCATCAAAAGCCAACACATCCACCTTTCCCGATTCTTTCAGTATCTGGCCTATCTGCCTGGTCCTTATGTAATTGCCGGTTTCATCGTCGTTGGAAATGCCTTTATCGGCGCCTTTTGCCTCCTGCCGGGGGTCAAGCCAGCCTGAACCGTGGTCCCAGAGGATAAGCATATATTTTTGAGCCGGATAATTCTTTTTTGTCCAGTTGACAAAATCCACTGCCCGCTTATAATCGCCCATATCCACTTTGTCGGTTCTTTGTACCATGGGGGATGTAATTTTCTGTTCGTCCGAGTCTTTCTCTATGAAGAAGCGCCTTGAGCCGGTCCAATCGCCTTCCAGGTCCGTGTCGCCTTCAAGCTGGCCGCTCATGCGGCCGAGCTCCACCACTACATTAATGTCTTTAGTGGAGCCCACTTTCTCCATCTCGTTGACATTGTAAAGCCCGGCGGCCTCAAGGTTGTTCTTGCCGTTCATAAAAACCATAACGGTCCATTTTTTTACCGTTTGAACAGAAGGAGACTTTACGGGCACGGCCTTGGGGGCTGAGGCAAGAGGGATATTGGATTTGTCCACGCTGTAAACCGAACCGCCAAAATCAAGACTTAAAGCCCACGAAATTTCCGATATGCCCAGGCAGAAACTTAATAGCGCGGCGGCCGCTGTCAATTTTACTTTCATAAATTCTCCTTGGAAAGGGCCAACTATTATAGTATTGGGTATAGCCTTGTCCCTGTCAAGGCCTTAAGTGCCCGAATTGCGCTGGGCCCAAAGGCCTACCATGTCAGAACTGGAACAAAAAAACCGGGAAACGGGATTCAGTCCGCTATTTGCATAAAACCCCGTGTATTATCTAAAATTCATGAAATGAACGCTCTTACGCTGCTTGTAACAGCCCTGCTTGTTTACGCCCTGGCCTACCGCTTTTACGCCAGCTTCATAATAGCGAAAGTTCTGGCCTTTGACCCGGACAGACCCACTCCGGCCCACACGCTGGAAAACGGTTACGACTACAAACCCACTAACCGCTGGGTGCTTTTCGGACACCACTTCGCCGCCATAGCCGGCGCGGGCCCCCTTGTGGGCCCGGTGCTGGCCGCGCAGTTCGGATACCTGCCGGGTTTTTTATGGATCTTAATAGGCAGCGTTCTGGCCGGTGGCGTGCACGACATGGTTATACTTTTCGCCTCGGTGCGCTACAACGGACTTTCACTTACGGAAATAGCCCGACGGGAAACAGGCAAAACCGCCGGCTGGGCCACTACAGCCGCCGTACTGTTCATAATAATAACCGCCTTGGCCGGGCTCTCCATGGTGGTAGTGAACGCTCTGGCGGAAAGTTCCTGGGGAACATTTTCCATCGCCATGACCATTCCTATAGCTGTTTTTGTGGGTTGGTACATGAACAAGGCCCGGCCGGGAAAAATAACAGAGGCTTCAGTTATCGGCGTAACACTGGTTGTGGCGGCCATAGTACTGGGCGAACCGCTTTCACGTTCAGGCTGGGCACATTACTTCCTTTACTCTAAAACAAGCCTTTCAATTATACTCGCCGTTTACGGCATGCTTGCCTCTATTTTGCCGGTCTGGCTGCTGCTTACGCCGCGGGACTACCTGAGTTCCTACATGAAAATAGGCACCATAGGTCTGCTGGCTCTTGGGATATTATGGGTACGGCCTGAAATCGCCGCGCCGGCATTTACCAGCTTTATTCACGGCGGAGGCCCCATAATACCGGGCCATGTCTGGCCTTATGTCTGCATCACCGTCGCCTGCGGCGCTATTTCGGGCTTCCACAGCCTTATAAGTTCCGGCACCACCCCGAAGATGATAGCGAGTGAGCGGGACCTGCGGCTTATCGGCTACGGCGCTATGCTCACCGAAGGCTTTGTTTCCATAATGGCCCTGATAGCGGCCACGGTACTCCTGCCCGGCGACTATTTCGCCATCAATGTTCCACCCGAGGTTTTTCAGAAACTGGGGCTTAGCGTTTCACACCTGCCCGATATGGCAATAGCCGTAGGAGAACATTTGGAGGGGCGCGCGGGCGGCGCGGTATCGCTCGCAGTGGGAATGGCGCAGATCTTCACCGCGATGCCGGGCATGAAAAGCCTGCTTTCCTACTGGTACCACTTCGCCATCATGTTTGAAGCGCTCTTCATACTGACCACCATAGACGCGGGCACCAGGGTGGCGCGCTACATCACACAGGAAGTGTTTGGAAAGGTTTACGCGCCTTTCGCGAGAACTGACTGGTGGCCGGGGGTTTTTTTGACAAGTTTCCTGGTCTGCGCGGCATGGGGCGGCATGCTGATGGCCGGCAATATCAGCACGATCTGGCCGATGTTCGGGGTGGCGAACCAGCTGCTTTCCGCCATAGCGCTGGCCGTAGGAACGACCTTCATACTCAAAAGGACTAAAGCCGTATACGCTTTAGTAACTTTTGTCCCGTTTCTTTTCATGCTGGCCACAACAGTCAGCGCGGGCATAATGAACATCACGGGCAACTACCTCCCCCGTCACGATTTTCAGGGCTGGCTGAACGTGACTCTTACGGCAATCATGCTGGCGCTGGCCGCAGTGATAACAGTGGAATCTGTAAAAAGCTGGCTGACTGCGCTTGGACTACGGCATACAGTAACCAGTAAACCGGTAACCGGTAATCAGTAGCCGGCATGGGAAACGCAATACCCGCGTAAGCAACGACACTGCAGGGGCCAATAATATATAATATGGACGCATGAAAAAGTCATTGCTGCCGCTAACGGCTCTTCTATCTCTGCTTATATGCGCCCCGCTTCGCGCCGGCTGGTGGGCGGAAAACGATTATGTTACCGGTTCAAACGGCTTCAAGAAAGACTCCATCTCTGTTTTTACCAACATTTCAACCAGGACCGTACTGGCGCCGGGAGCCGCCTTTTACAAAGACAGGGGGGATTACCGGGACGCGGTGTATTCTTTGCGGCTGCCTGTAATGTATTCCGGCGATAATTATTTTCTGTCTTTCAAGCCGTTTTTGTATCCATTGCACAAAAATCACAAAATTATCGGCCCGATAAATTCTGCGGTAGAGGCGCAAACCGAGTCAAGCGCCATAGGCGCGAAAGTTTACGTACTGACCAAACTGGGGGAAAGTTACGATTTAAGCTACCTGCATCTGACTGTCTCTGGAGCCACGGCTAAACAAAAAACCAGCCTGGAAGATACAACAACAAAAACGAATAAGACTTTCTCCCAAAATGCGTTTGAAGTTCAACTGGAAAAGGGTTTTTACAACCAGTTTTTCCTTTTAGCCTCAGCGTCCGGTTTTACCAAACCCGCCGGGGCAAAAAACCCTGATTTACCGGTTATGGACCAGGCGGACCTGGCGTACCTTGGAACCTTTAGAACAATTACCGCCATTCCCGAATGGGCGCTGGCTCTGCAATTCGCGCGCAATATGGCGCCGGATTTTGATAGTCACCTTTACGCCGGATTTAGTAGAATATCTTTCAGGCAGGCCGAACCGGGCAGTTCAACTGTTTTCGGGATGAAATTGCGCCTTAACGAGGGCGCTTCGCTTGATTTGGCCTATAATTTCTACACGCAAAAACCCGCGGCCGGCAAGAATTATTACAGGATCTTCGTTCAGGTACTTTTTTAAATTCAGAACTGGGGACGATAATGATACTGCAGTCTCAGGAAAGCCTTGAAATGCTGGTGATGGTTTCACGGCTGCTGTCTTCAAAACTGGAAATCTCGGAGCTGCTTACCACCATAATGCGCCTGGCTTCGCGCGTAGTGGGAGCGGAGCGCGCCTCGCTTTATCTGCTGGACGAGAAGACCAAAGAGCTGTATTTCGACGTGGCGCTCGGCCTGCCTGAAGATGTGCAGAAGATGCGTTTCAAGCTTGGGGAAGGAATGGCCGGAACCTGCGCTAAAGAGGCGGTTTCCATTATTATAAACGACGTGGCCAACGACCCCCGCCATTCAAAAAAAGCCGACGCGAAAAGCGGCTACACGACCCGCTCGCTTTTAACCTGCCCCATGATAATAAAAGGCAAGGTTATAGGCGTAGTGCAGGCCATAAACAGAACGGACGGGGATTTTTCCGAAACCGACAAAAATAATTTTGAAGCCTTCGCCTCGCAGGCCGCCATTGCCATAGAGAACTCCAGGCTTTTCTCTTCCGTGAAGGAAGAAAAACGCAAGATGGAAATAGTTTTCAAGAAAATAAAAGAGGGCGCGATATTAACCGACACCGCCGGTGAAATATTAATACTGAACAATTCCGCCAAACTTTATCTTGAGCAGGACAAATATAAATTCACCGGCATAAAAACGGCTTTTTCGGATTTTTCAATAAAACCCGGCCCCGAAACTATTCTGACAAGTTCGCCGGCGGTGTCCCGTTTTGAGGCCGTCAGGGAAAAACCGAAAAAATTATATCTGGAAGGCGCGGCCATTAAACTTTTCAAGGAAACCAAAGACGGGGATTCTCTGCATGAAGGCTGGCTTTGGATACTCTCGGATGTAACCGCGCAGCGTCTGGAAGAGTGCATGGCGAGGAATTTCCTCTCGCTTATCTCGCATAAATTTAAAACGCCCCTGGCCTCAATAAACGGCTACGCCCAGATACTCAGCGAAGAAGCTCAGGCCAAGGCCCTTCCCGAGATGGTGCAAAAATCTTCGGCCACAATACTTGCGCAGGGCCTTAAACTGAACACCCTTGTGGAAAGCCTGCTTGATTTCGTGACAATAGAAAACATGGATGAAACGGGGCTGAACATTACAAGTTTTGACGCCCTTGAAATGATAAATGAAACGGTGGAAATAATGAAACGCCGCTTTAAAGACGTTCCCGGACTCACATTTAAAATCGCGGTTACGGAAAAAGTGACATTAAATTCCGACAGGAACCTTATAAAAAACGCCGTTAAATGCCTTGTGGACAATGCGGTTAAATTCAATCCGGCGAGAGAAAAACTGGTTATTGTTTCCGCACAAACCAGGGAGGGCAACGCCATCTTATCGGTGGGAGACAATGGCACGGGGATCCCCGGGGAAGAGCTGGAAAACATTTTCAATAAATTCTACCAGGTGGAAGCTTCCTTCACCGGACAGGTAGAAGGCTGGGGTCTTGGGCTTTCGCTTGTTAAAAAAACAGCCGAGCTCCATCACGGCCGCGTTTTTGCAAAGTCGCAATTGCAGAAAGGTTCGGCTTTTACAATACTCCTGCCGCTGTAATATAATGCTGCCATAGGCTATAGGCACAAAAAGACACCCCGTCCGCTTAAAGCGGACGGGGTGTCTTTTATTAAGGAGTTTCTTATTTCCGCACCCTATACCCTCTTCCCTACCCCCTATACCCTGCTTTTTACGCCAGTTTATTGTCCACTACGAGTTTTTTAAGTTCGCCTATATCCGGCCTGATTACAAAAGGCCTGCCCACTGATTTCATGGCGCTCTGCACATCTTTAAGGCCATTGCCGCTTATCAGCACCACCGCTGATTCGCTGTCTTTTATTTTACCCGCGGAAGCCGCTTTTTTAAGGCCGGCATAAGAGGCGGCGGCGGCCGGCTCCGCGAACACATTTGAGCCCCTGGCGATCTGCGGGATGGCTTCAAGAATTTCGGCGTCGGTAACTGAAACCGCAAAACCGCCGGAGTCTTTTATCGCCATGACGGCGGCCAGGCCGTCGCGCGGAATGCTTACCGAAATGCTGTCGGCAATAGTCTCGCCGGACACAGCCTGAATTTCCCCCCCGGCTTCAAAAGCGCGTTTTATGGCGTCGGATTTTTCGGCCTGTACGGCTATCATCTGCGGGAGTTTATCTATTATGCCAAGGCGGTGGAACTCCACGAACCCTTTCCACATGCCGCTGATGATATTACCGTCGCCTACCGGAACAAAAACCTTGTCGGGGGTTTCCCATTTCAGCTGTTCGCAAATTTCAAAAGCGCAGGTTTTTTTCCCTTCGCGGGTAAAGGGGTTTACGCCGGTGCTGCGGTTGTACCAGCCGTATTCCTGAGAAGCTTTTAGACACAGGTCAAAAGCGTCGTCATAAGTGCCTTTTACCATAATAACCACCGCCCCAAAAACCAGTAACTGCGCCACCTTGGGCGCGGGGGCGGTTTCGGGCACAAAAATAACCGTTTTCAAGTCCAGGCTCCCGGTCAGACAGGCAAGCGAGGAGGCGGCATTCCCGGTGGAAGCGGTGGTTATTACTTTTTCCTTAAGTTCCCGCGCTTTTGCCACCACTACGGCGCTCGCCCGGTCTTTAAAAGAAGCGCTGGGGTTGCGCCCGTCATCTTTAATGTAAAGGTTCGGCACCCCGGCCTCCGCGCCCAGGCGGTCGGCCTTGTATAGCGGCGTCCACCCCACCTGCACGGGCGGAATATTCTTAAACCCTGACAGCGGAAGTAAATCCATGTAACGCCAGATGGTCCTGTCGTTATTTTCCTTGAGCACTTCGTAATTAAGCCTCTTTTTTATGAGGTTATAGTCATAAAGCACCTGCAAATTACCGCCGCAGGCCAGACAGGTATATTTCACTTCGTCTAATTTGTGGTCTTTACCGCAGTTAATACACTGCAACGTCTTAATTTTTTTCATAAATGTTATTGAAACGATTCCATAAACTTTACGGTTATCAGCGGAAGCGTGTCGGTCTTGGAAATTTCAGTTACTACCAGGAGCATCTCGGCGCAGGCTGAATGTTTACTCCCTAAAAAGAGAGGCATAGCCGGATAGTTAAGCACTTTCAGGCGTTTTCGCTCCGCGCCACCTACGCTTACCGCATGCTCCTCCCTATTCTGCACGCACCAGAGCACAGGCTTGTCTATTGCCGCCGATGGGTTTTCAAGCGCCTTTTCATAGGTCAGCAACAGGGCCTTGGCTTCGGTCCGCAATGGTTTTATCTCCTCCATCCGCTCGCGCCTCTCAGTAAAAGCCGGAAGAATGGGTTTAATCCAATAATAAAGCAGCGCACACACAACCAGCATGAGGAAAAGATAAACGTTAAACTTCCCAACGGTCTCCCATTTGATAATGGGAAGTTTTTCTTCTTCAGATTCCATATATTTATCTCTTTTTAGGCGTGTGCAGGTAATCGAAAACCGCGTTCCTTACGGCATTAGAAAATTCTGACAAATCAGATGGCGAGCTTTCAAGCCTTTTAAGGAGCGACAGGGTTATTTCAAGCTGAACCCCGCCTTCGGAGGCGCGGTTCACTAAATTACGGGGTGAGACTCCGGGCAGACAGGCGCAGGGGACCTCGGCCGAAAAGCCGGCGGCGTTAAGCCTTAAAGCGGTAAGTTCGGCGGCGGCGGAATTTAAGCCGCCCACGCAAACCCGGCGGCCGGGCCCGGATTGGGCGTGAATGGAAATTCCCAGCACACTGGAGGTGGCCAGCCGCACCGCCTCAGGGTCATCAAAGCGCGTGGCGGTTATATGCAGCCGGCCGCTTTCCGCCCCCAGCCAGCCATTAAAGATATAAAGATTTATGTCCCTGTCCGCGATCTGTCTGGCCAGGCGCGAGGTGGTAAGTTCCACATCGCCGCCGTGTATAGCGAACACCGTCACGGAAGAACCGCGGTCATAGGACTCCCTGGAGTAATCCCGGCCCTCTACATTGCCGGCTTTCAGGGCCGCCAGGCCCGGGTAAAAATCTTTCCCGCGGCGCGACCCTGAGTGACCGGCAGAGCAGCCGGCTAAAACCGCCAGGGACGCGCCAAGGATAACATTTCGTAACAGCATAAATGGCCACGCTGAGAATACATATGATATAAAAACAACTCCGCGGCCCCAAACGGGAGCCTGCGGAGCGTTTGTTGTTTCTTCCTGCCCCCCCTCTCACTATCCCTTTATTTTGTCACCGTCGTTCCCGCGCGGCCCTGCAGCGTTTCAACGAACAAGTCGGTCTTGGTTATATAGGCGGCGCTCCCGCCGTTTTTCATGAACTCAATCACGGCTTTTATCTTCGGGCCCATGGAACCGGCGGGGAAAGGCCGGGGGTCGCGGTTATAGATAGCTTCAAGTTCCGAAACCTTAATAACGCGCAAATCCTGCTGGTCAGGCTTCTGATAATTGAGTTTTGCCCCGTCCTCTCCGGTAAATATTGTCAGCGTAACCTCCACCTCTTCGCCGCGCGCCCTGGCGCGGTTCATGAGCATGTTGCCAAGCAGGGCGGAGGCCAGATCCTTGTCAATAACGGCTTCCACCCCGGTATACATTTTTAGTTTATCCTTCTTTCCCGCGGGCCTTGAGAAATCAACGCCGTAGTTGCAGTGGTAGACCTCGCGGCCGTTCTCACACGACGGCTCCACTTCCCGCACGGGCAGGCCGCCGCCGCCTACGGTTATGGGAATAAGGCCTTTGGCGAGCAACGCCTCTATGGCGTCTATTTCAACAATGTCCGAGGGGGCGGGAGACGGGACCACCCGACGCCATATTTCCTTGCCGTCGGAACCTTTCTTATAAAGCTTCATCGCCCAGCCGTTATCGGAAATGCGCGTTACGGCTTCCTCCTTGGTATAGGAAGGCCCGATATACTTTGAGGGATTCTTGAAATCGGGGTCGTTCTTATCCACCACCACCTGAGTCACTATGCCGGTAACCAGGTTGTCTATACCCCTTACGTTCAATTCGTTGTTAAGCTGGGCCAGCATGTAGGCCATGGCGCCCTGCGTGTCGGCGCCGCAAACATCAAGCGGCAACGGAGGCAGGGTCTCGCGGCAAAGCTCGGCGCGCAAAAGCACATTCCCCACCTGCGGGCCGTTACCGTGGGTCATAACATAGAGATCTTCCGGATATTTTTCAAAAATATCGGCCACCAGCTTGGCGGTCTGGGCGGTGCGCCGCCACTGGGTAGCTATGTCGGGATTAACCGCTTTGCCGGTTTTAGGGTCCTTCATCCCCACGGGAGAGACCTCATTGCCGCCGAAAGCGAAGATCCTTATTCTTTTTACCCCGCCGCCTGCACAGCCGAAGGCGGGCTTTTGTTTTCCTTGATTATCTTTCGAGTAAGAAGCGGGTGGTGGTGTCATGTTTTATCTCCGTTGAGCGTATGTAAATAATCAAAAACGGCTTTTCTCACGGCTTTAAGTAAATTCTGATAACTCTGAGACGGCATAAAGGCCGCGCTTCGGGGCGGTTCCGGAACTTACAGGACCCGTTTCCGGCCGGCCTTGAACAGTTCCCCAATCACTTTCGCGGGATTCTTTTTCGTGCAGGCGGTTATCATGGCCGCGATAACGAAAGGCTTGTACCCGGCTTCTTTGTAAGTCCCTATCCGGTATTTCTCAAATACCCCTGCGGCAACTTCTCCATTCTTGCAGGAAACGTCCTTGATGTCCGCGGGGAGGCAGTGCAGGTAAAGCCCTTCGCCGTTTTTCGTGAGCGCCATCTTTTTCTCGTCGCAGATCCAGTCCATGTGCCCGGCGTTCTGGGCAAGACATTCTTTCTCCAGCTCTTTAAGGCCCGCCGTGTCGGCTTTCTCCAGAAGCTGGGTGCGGCGCTCCATAACTCTGTAAGGCGCCCAGCTCTTCGGGTAGACGATGTCGGCGTCCCTGAACGCGGTTTCCATACTGTTGGAGACCTTAAAGGACCCGCCGGACTTCTTCGCGTTGTCGCCGGCCACCTTTATCGTCTCGGGAAGCAGGTCGTAGCCTTCGGGATAGGCAAGCTCTACGTTCATTCCATATCTGGTCATTAAGGCTATAACGCCCTGGGGGACGGAAAGGGGTTTGCCGTAGCTCGGAGAATACGCCCAGGTCATCGCTATCTTCCTGCCTTTCAACTTCTCAAAGCCGCCGAAATGGTTCTTTATAAAAAGCATGTCGGCCATCGTCTGAGTAGGGTGGTCCAGGTCGCACTGCAGGTTAACCACGGCAGGGCGCTGGTTCAGCACCCCGTTCTTATAGCCGTCATCCAGCGCTTCGGCCACTTCTTTCATATAGGTGTGACCTTTGCCGATGAACATATCGTCCCGTATTCCAACCGCTTCGGTCAGGAAGGAGATCATATTGGCCGTTTCACGCACAGTTTCACCATGGGCGATCTGCGATTTACCCTCGTCAAGGTCCTGAACAGCCAGCCCCAGCAGGTTGCAGGCGGAGGCGAAGGAGAACCTGGTCCTGGTAGAATTATCCCGGAAGTTGGAGACGGCAAGGCCGGTCCGGAACATATCAAGCGGGATATTACCCGCGTGAAGCTCCTTCAGCAGCTCGGCTATAATGAATACGGATTTAAGCTCCGCGTCGGATTTTTCCCAGGTCAGCAGGAAATCCCTGCCATAAAGGGAGGCGCCAAGCTTCTCCAGTTCGGTTAAAGACTTTGCGATATCGACAGACATTGTTTACCTCCAGGTATTTTCAGTAAAACGCGGAACCTTAAAAAGTTTCCTACAGGTACTGCGGTATGACGGCATAGAACACGGCGGCCTTCAGCAGGTGGTCTACCGGCATATTCTCGTTGACCGTATGCGCGTATATTTCGTTCGAGGGACCGAACCCTATGGTGGGAATACCCAGGCGGCCGGCGCTGGCCACGCCGTTGGTGGAAAAAACCCATTTGTCAACCACCGGCCTTTTACCGAGCGCCACAGTACCGGCTTTCACCCCGGCCTGCACCAGCTTGTGGCTCTCCGGCAGCACCCAGGTGGGAAAATATTTTTCCTGCCCCACTTTAAGGCCGGTCCAGGCCGTGGCGTCGTAGTAGAGCACCTCCACTTTGGCGCCGGCCTTTTTCACGGACGGGAGCCTCTTTATCTCCGCGACGGAAGATTTTAGAGTTTCCCCTATAGTAAGGCGGCGGTCCAGGTAAATAGTGCATTCGTCCGGCACGGCGTTATAAGACGGCGTCTTGCACTCTATGCAGGTGACGGCTACCGTGCCCTTGCCTATAAACTTGTCATGCTTCAGTTTTTTGTTCAGCGCCGTTATCTCCTTCGTGATATCCGCCATCTTCACTACGGCGTTATCGCCGCGCTCGGGAGCGGACGCGTGGCAGGAACGGCCCTTGGTTACAACCTTCATTTCCATACGGCCCCTGTGGCCGCGGTATACGGCAAGATTAGTGGGTTCGGTTATCACCACGAAATCCGGTTTAAGCTTCTCTTTTTTTATGAGATGCAATAGCGGCAGGCCGTCGCAATCCTCCTCCATCATGGAGCCCACCACCATCAGCGTGTAATCGCCCTCAAGCCCCAGCTCCTTGATGGCCTTGCCGGCATAAACCATGGAAGCCATTGAAAGCTTCTGGTCGGTAGCGCCGCGGCCGTATATCACTCCGTTCTTCAAAACCCCGCCGAACGGATCTATCTTCCAGGCGGAGCGGTCGCCTATGCCCACAGTATCTATATGGGCGTCCATCATTATCTTCTTTTTCCCGCTGCCGATAAAACCGATTATATTGCCCATACGGTCTACTTTAACGCGGTCAAACCCGACTTTAAGCATTTCTTTTTTTATCCGAACCACCAGCTTCCCTTCTTTGGTGGAAAAACTGGGGATCCTGATAATATCCCGGGCAAAAGCCGTGATGTTTTTTTTGTAGCTTAAAATCGCCCTGTTTATGTCCCTGGAACTGCAATTCATATCCGCCTCCTCAATTATCCCTTGTGATATTCTAATTTAATATGGAGCCCGCTTCCAAATCCGGTCTCTGCGACCGCGCCATTAAACCTTGCCCTCGTCCACCGGCGCTTTTACACTTTTTTCAGCCGCTAATAATAGCGTCCCATGGCAGAAACGTTACACAAGGCGAAATATTGCTTAATTTTCCCGCCATGCAGGCACGAAAAAGCGCCCTGTTAGCGCCGTAAACGCGCTTATATCTTGGATTTTTGAAACAGGCATCGCCTTGAAATCCCCTGGGGGGATTAGCCGGCAACCGGTCACTTTCCGACAGATCATCCATGGCAACGGCCCTGCAGGAAAAATACTTTTCCAGAGCCGCATACATACTCTCCGTTTCAGACTGGTCAAAGATGGGTTTCTGCGCCGAATCGTCCCAAGAGCGCGACAACAACAAGAACGATTCACTTACTCGTTGTTTTTACCCTTTTAGTTTTTCCGGTTTCACCGGAGGCGGAAAGTAAAGCCTTGGTGACTATCATGTTGGCTATCTTTCCGTTTTTAGCGGCCAGATCAAGCCGGCATTGGTGGTTAAGAACTTCGTTTATAAACTCTCCGGCAATCGCGTCCTCCAAACAACCCTGGCGGACCCGCCGAAGCGGTAGTGGCGGGCGATCCTGTCCGCCGCCGGATAATTCAGCTTCCGTACCGCGCGCGGAGAAGGCTAATTTTATATCGGCCCTGTCTGAAAAAACATAAACCGCAAGTTTAACAGCTTCGGCCGCGTATATTCCTTTGGAAAACATAATCCTGCGCGCGGGAATTTTCAGTTTTTCACCCATTTTTGCAGTATCTCCCTGTCTTTGGAATTTCTCAGTTTAGAAAATAGAATGCCGAATATTCCTTTCATTAAAGCGCATCTTCCGTTTGTGAGCATATTGCCCCATAGCGAGCCCTGGGCCTCATAGTTATAAACCGGACAAACCCCGCAATAAGGGCTGTAAACGCATCTTGAACATTCCGGCTGCAAATGAAGTTCGGAAGAAGCCAGGCAGGACTTTGCGGTGGGACAGGAAACGGCTTTTTTATAACTGTCCTTAAACACATTACCTATCTTAAAAAGCTCGTCTCCTTCCCAGGCCACCATACGGCCCTCGTCGCAGGTGTAAATATCCCCGTTATGGTTATAGGCTATCTGCCCCACCGTGGCGCCGCAGGGGCAGCGCATATCCAGATACCCGGAGTCCCTAAAACCGATTATTTTCTCAAGCAGCATGACGGCCATTTTTTCCCTGACCGGGACTCCCGTGCGGTTTAATTTCAGCATATACTCCAGGCTTTCCCTGTAGAAAGCCGTAAACTCCTCCGCCGTATAGCCGATAACGCCCCAGCTGTTCCTGGCATAACCGATAGGCGAAAGCGGCCTTATGAAAACATCCTCAAGCCCAAGGCAGGCATATTCGTCAATTATCTCTTTGTGCCGGCCAAGCGAGTACCTGGAAACAGTAAGCAGGGCGCTGGGTTTAAATATCCTGTACCCCGGCGCCTGTTTAGCGTTCCTGAGCGTAAAATACCTCAGCCATTTGCGGGCCTCAAGCGCGGAATTGCCGCGCGGATAAATTCTGTTCTTATTGTGCAGATCCACAGGGCCGTCAAGCGAGGTGCAGATGGAAATCTCGTTTTCAAGCAGGAACTGCGCTTTTTCCACCGTCATCACGCTGAAGTTTGAAACAAGAGCCAGGCTGAGGGGCTTGCCCGATAACTTTTCTTTTTTCCGGGCGTAGATAATGGTCTTTTTAAGCACCTCCCAGTTAAGAAGCGGTTCCCCGCCCTGAAATTCAATGGTCAGGCCGGGAGCGGTGGTCTGAAAGGCGAAATCCACGCTTTTTTTGGCTGTGGGCCAGTTCATATCCGTGCCTTTGGCGCTCTGGCCTATGGCGCCGGACTGACAGTAAAGGCATTTGTGGTTGCACCGCAGAGTCATCACAAAAATATGCAGGCCCGGCCCGACCGTCAGGTGAGAATTCTTTCCCGCCCATTTGGAGGCCAGGTCGGAAAAATCCAGCATATTTCTGATGAAGCCCTTTGAAACAAGCTCTTCAAAAACTTTGTCTTTTTTATCGGTCTGACCCGCTCGAAAACGCTTGAAAGCTGCGGCATCAAGCCACGCGTGGCAGCCAAAATCATTGCTGATAAGATAATCGCCTCCAATTTTCCGCCAATAAAACTGCGGCGGGGCGATTGGCGCGGCCTTACTTTTTACTCTGGCTTTTAAAACGTTTTGCATCATATTTTTCTACCCATATTTTGGTTATGCCAAGCGGGTCTTTGCGCGCTTTTCCGGCGGTTTCCATTTTTATCTCGCGCTCAACCCCGGAGATAAGCGCGTCCAGTTCCTTTTCCTGCGCGGAGTAAGCCCTGAATCTTCAACGGGCGATGGGGTTGCGGTTGGGCAAAGCGCTTTCAGAACTATAAATTCCATTATCCCTCTGTTGGAATCCGCTATTTCGGAACGCATTTTCTCATCATCCAGCTCCGACTCAAAACGCTTTTTCAAGCCGGCGCTTTCCCCGGCCGAAGCAGCCGGCTTGGGCTCAAATGTGACCTCTATTTTTCCTTTTTTGCCGGGTGCAAGCAGAACGTACGCCAAACCGCTCACGGAGTAAGCCGCGTAGCGGATTGTGTCAGCCTTATACTTTTTCAAACTCACGCTGACTGATATTTTTTCTTTCAATTCGCCTTCCTCCTCCTCTTACTCGTATAACTCACACAGGCCGTCACCCCGCTATAGTTATTCGAAACACAAGCTTGACGTCAATTACCCGCGTTTTCATCTCAATATATTTTGTGAATTTTAACCATGTACAGTCTAATATAAAAAATTGGACCTTTCAAGGCGCATGCCCGGCGTGTGCCAGGCATATCACATATAACAGGTTACCGGTTACCGGTTACTGGTTACTGGTTACTGGTTACTGGTTACTGGTTACTGGTTACTGGTTACTGGTTACTGGTTACCGGTCACTGAGCGCCGCTTCGGCCTTCACTTTCCACTTCATACCCGCTGTCTCTTCCATCAAAGTCGCTCCTGCTCCGGAGAACATATTCACCCCGTGCCCTGAAACGCCCTGCCGGAAAGTGATTTTTCCGCCATCGTCGGACCCCCCGGGCTCTTTGGCGGGAAGCTTTTGGGCATTGGCCGCCTCAAAAAGACGCAGGGAACTTTGCCAGGCGTAAGAATCGTCAGGAGAGGCAGCCAAAAGCAGAGCGAAAGGCAGCGAACGATGAAAATACTCCTCAATGCCTACGCCTGCGTAAACAAGCCCCGGAGAAAGCATTATTACCGCGGCCGGCTTAAGTGAATAGTCAACCGCCGCTTTTAAAACCAGATTCGCCCCCACGCTGGCTCCGCAAAGCACGATATTTGAGGCCGGAATCTTTCTTTTTTTCAGCCAGGAAACAGCGGCTACAATGTCTTTGGCGGCCGCGTTCCAGTCCCCCGCGCCAAAAGTCCTGTAATCCGTTTTTTTACCCGCGCACTCAAGGCTTTGGCCGTGTCCCCGCAGGTCAAGCGTCAGCCAGCCCAAACCCCGCGTCTTAAGCAGTTTTTCAAACGGGCCCCATTCGCCTTTACCCGATCCCAAGCCGTGAACATTTATAAAAACAGGGTTCCCTTTGGCGGGCGCCCCGTAAGAGGCCGCTATAAGGCATCCGTCCGCGGTTTTCAAAAGGATATTCTCAGTCGCGGACAACGCCAGAGGCCCGCGTCCGCCTGAGGCGGACAGTGTCTCCGCCGCGCTCAAAAATCCGAACGGAAGAAGGAGTAAAATATGGAAAATTATTATTTTCATAATACCCCCGTAAGGATTATCTTTCCCGGACCGGAAAAACCGCATGCTTACTTACGGGAAACATCTTTTTCCAGCCCGAAAAGAGCGCGTCTTATATTCAGACTGCTTTTTATTGTCCGCGCTACAAGCCTCAGCCGGTCTACAAAACAGCGGTTCCAGCTTGAGCGGCCGCGCGAACGCTCTGAAAGACTCAGCGGCAGGCGCTTTATGACAAACCCCTTTTTTTTCGCCAGCGCGTAAGCGTAAAGGTCAAGAGAAAAATCCGCCGGAGCGCCGGCCCAGTATTCAAGAAGCGAGCGGTGAAAAAGAGTGGGCTGGGCGTTTATATCCCATAGCGGAGCGGCAAAAAGCAGGGATTCAAACACGGCCATGCCGGCGGTAAAAATAGTTTCGGCAGGCGGCCTGGCGCTCCGTAAACCTTTTAGAAATATTTTTGCTTCACCCGCAAACCGTAAAGATTCCACGGCTTTCATCAGTTCAACCGGGCTGTACTGCATATCCCCGTGCGCCCAGCCGGCGTAGCGCCCGCGGGCGGCTTTAAGGCCCTGGGTTATGCCGTAACCGTAGCCCATGTTTTCAGGCACGCTGACCACGCGCAGGAACGGGAACCTCGGCGCCAAAGCGCCGAGGATGGCGGATGAAGAATCTCCGGAGCCGTTATCCACTATTATAAGTTCAAAATCGTCCGAATCAAGAGCTCCGGCAAAGCCCGTTACCAGCGGAGTTATATTCTCTCCCTCGTTGTAGCACGGAATGACGAGGGAACAAAAAACAGGCCCTTCAGCCGATAAAACCATGGGAAGCTATCCTTTCTATATCTTCAGGCGTTCCTAGCGCGGTCATGGAGCGGACCTCATCCAGCACGAATTTTCGGCCGGCCGCTATCAGAGCGTTATAAAGCGGCGCCACATAGAATTCACCCGCTTGTCTGTCGCCGGCGGAAACGGCCTCCGAAGCCGCGTTAAAAAAATCGTCAGCGCTGGTAAAATGATAAAATCCGGTAAGAGCGTTGTTTGAGATCTGTTTTTTTTCCGCCGTCATCGCTACCGCGCCGTCCGGGCCAAGCCTGGCGAAACTCCACTTTTCATCTTTGGCGCTAAGCCTGAAAGAACCTATCACGCCGTCAAACTTCTTCGCGGGATCGGACAGTTTTTCAAGAAGAGTGTCGGAATTAAAACGCGTGTCTATATTGTAAATAGCCAGTTCCGCTCCCGCGCTCACCGCCGCTCTGGCTTTCATTACCGTTTCAGACTGGCCGCGGGTGGGAGTATCCAGCAATATTATTTCAAGCGGCGGCCGCAAGTCCGCGCCGCCGGCCAGTTTACCTAGAGAGGAATTTATAAATTCCTCAAGACCATAATCATCCTGATGAGATTTCAACGCGACAAAAACAATTTTTTTTGCCGGTTCAAGAGGCAGGCTGCGCAAAGAATGCTCAAACAGGGTGGCCCCCGCCGCGGAAATCATGTATTTTGGAAGTTTATAGCCCGCCCGCTCGAACCTTGTGCCCAGGCCGGCCATGGCGATAACATATACAAGGTTCTTTTTCATCTCACCCGCGCCTCAAACCATGAGCACAGCGGCAAAACGGCAAAGAGGCCCGCAGCTCCGCCATTTTGCACTTCTCTATAACAGTTCCGCCACCAGGGACGCCAGCTGGCTGCGCTCGGTTTTGATGAACGTCAGATGGCCGTAAAGCTTCTGGCCGCGCATCCGGTCCACTATGTAAGTGAGGCCGTTTGAGGCGATGTCTAGGTATGGGTTGTCTATCTGGTACGGGTCGCCGGTCACAACCACCTTGGTACCCTCGCCGGCGCGGCTTAGTATGGTTTTAATTTCATGCGGGCTCAGGTTCTGGGCGTCATCTACCAGTATGAATTGCTTCGGCAGCGAACGGCCGCGGATATGGCTGACCGAGGCTATTTCAATTTTTTCGTTCTGCAGGAGATACTCAAACTTCTGCATGGAATCGTCCTGGTGGCGCTTGTCCATTATTATCTCAAGGTTGTCGTAAATGGCGCCCATCCAGGTGGAAAGTTTTTCTTCTTTGGTGCCCGGCAGAAAACCTATGTCGCGCCCCACCGGCACCACGGAACGGCAGATAACCAGCCGCTTGTAAATATTGTCGTCCACCGCCTTCTGTAAACCGCAGGCCAGCGAGATAAGCGTTTTGCCCGTACCCGCCGTGCCTATAAGAGTTACCAGTTTTACATTGTCGTCAAGCAACAGTTCCATGGCGCAGCGCTGTTCCTTGTTTATGGGCCTGATGCCCCAGGGGGCGGGTTCCGGGTTAAGAGCCCTTATTACCGACATGTCGGCCGGATCACAACGGCCCATGGCTGTTTTTTTGGGGTCTTCCTTGGCCCTCAAAAGAACGAACTCATTAGGCGCCAGTTCCTCCGAATCGTTTTTAACCGATTTGTCCTTGTAAAATTTGTCTATTACGGAGGAGCTGACCTCCCTGGAACTCAGGCCAGGATAAAGCTCGTCCACCTTTACCTTGCCTGCCTCATAATCCTCGGCCTTTATACCCACAGCGTCGGATTTCAGGCGCAGGTTGATATCCTTGGTGACAAGCACCACATTGTTTTTTTCCTTGGCGAACCAGAACGCGGTGTTCAGGATGCGGTCATCCATCTCGTTGAGTTTAAATTCCGGCGGAAGCACCTGTTGGTGATCCAGTTCTATTTTCAATATGCCGCCGCTTTCAAGTTTAACCCCCACGTTAAGCTTTCCTTTGGCGCGATACGCGTCCAGGCGGCGCGAAACCACGCGAGCGCTTTTACCCCGTTCGTCGCCCGCGGTTTTAAAAGTGTCCAGCTCCTGCAGAACGGAAATAGGTATGACGACTATATTATCGTCAAATTTGGTAAAGGAAAGCGGATCATGGATAAGCACATTGGTATCGAGGATATAAGTTTTTTTCATTATAATATTCCCTTTCATTAACAGACTTCGCGTTGGTAAGTGAAATTATAATCTATTTGCGCTTAAAAGCAAAACATTTATCCCGACTCTAACCCCGCGGCGGGGAAAACCGCGCGCAAAATTTGTATACTACCCTTTCGCAAGCCGCGCGCACAAAAGACAATATGCACTTGGAAGAGATCATTATCCCACTTTCGTTTTTTGCCTCCTGGCGGACGCGCAGAAACCATTTACGGTCATTATCAGATTCTTTATGTGGTTTAAAATGAAAAAGCGCATATTATTCCTGTTTGTAATCTCCGCCTTCACTTCCTTCTCCGCCGCGCAGGGAACGCCGGACCCGGCCGCGACAACAGTCTCCACCGGCGCCCCGGCCTCTCCCGCTTCCGCGGCCTCCCAGCCGGTTCCCGCGCCCTCCGCCCCGGTTCCTGTCGGGGTATCCACGCAACCCCCCGCCGCGCAGCCGGTCACGGACAGTCCGCCTAAGGCGGAACAGGCCAATGGCGCAACCGCCGTCCCGGCCCTCCCCGGTCTCACCGGCCTCCCCCCCGGTGAAACGACAGCGGAGAAAAACAAAGGCCCATGGGAAGTGCGTGAGACCGCCGTGAAAGGGACCGTTAATGTAAAACCGAAGGTGGTCCTTAAAACCGGGAAGGCAAAAAAAGGCGCGCTTTATTATTCCGACTATGTGAATTCCGACATTGAGGCCATTCTAGGCCTTGGCAGCATGGAAAAAGTCTCGGTGGATATAGCAGAAATACCCGATATGCCCTCGGCGGAGAAGTTCCGCGCCCTTTCGGCCTCAAGCGTTACGGCGCGCATTACATATATCATCTCGGAAAAACCGATGATAAAAACAATAACGTTTAAAGGCAACAAGGGACTTTCAAAATCCTCGGTAAAAGACGAGATGTCGCTGAAAGAAAAAGATTTTTTTGACGAACTGAAAATAAGGGAAGATCTGATAAAAATAACGGACAAATATCATGAAAAGGGCTTCATAGACGCTAAGGCTGATTATGAAGTCCTTTACGACACGGCCGCGCGCTTTTGTTTTCTTACTGTGTCGGTAAGCGAGGGCAAAAAGGCCAGGGTGGCCGAAGTAAAACTTGAGGGGGCCGGGGCGTTTAAACCGAAGAAGCTGATAAAAAAACTGAAAAACCGCCCGAAAAAGATTTATTCCCCCCAGGATTTTGACGCCGACCTTAAGATTTTAGAGACCTATTATAAGAACAACGGTTATAGCGACTTTAAAATAGCCTCTTCTTCCGTGTCGTTCAACGAGGACAGAAGCAGGGTTTTTATACGCCTTGACCTGATTGAAGGCGCGCGCCAGCGCTTCGGCCGCACCTATTTTTCCGGCAATACGGTTTATCTTTCAAAAGACCTTCTGACGGCCGTGGAATACCGCCAAGGAAAGCTTTTTAACCAGACCCGTTTCGAAGATACCCTGCGCGGCCTGCATGATAAATACGCGGACAAGGGTTATCTGAAAGCCCAGATAATGCCCCAAAAAGTGCCGAACGACAAAACCGCGGAGCTTGATATTGAGTTTGCGATTACCGAGAACAATCCGATATACGTTGATCACATAGACGTGGAAGGCAACAAGGCCACAAAAACCCATGTGTTGAGGCGTGAAATAACGCAAAAAGAGGGAAAAGTTTTCAGTTCCTCAAAAATACGGCGCAGCCAGGAAAGGATTTTCAACCTGGGTTTTATAGACGACGTCAGCCCCGTAATAAACCCCACCCCCGACCCCGACAAAGTGGACCTGGTTTTTGACGTCACCGAGGGCAAACCCGGAATGCTTACCGCCGGCGCCGGCATCTCCTCCGTGGACGGACTGGTGGGAACGCTCTCCCTCCAGCACCTGAACCTTTTAGGACGGGCCTACAAAACCTCCCTGTCCTGGAATTTCGGCAAAAGAGTGCAGGATTTTTACATAAGCTGGTCTACACCCTGGGTGGGAGAGCACCCCACAACTCTTGGCGTGGACATTTTCAACACCCGCCGCTACAGGCCATACCGCGAATCTATTTCAGCCTATACCGAAAAACGCACCGGCGGCAAAGTAACGCTGGCCCCCAGGTTCCAGAACGACAAATATACCCTTACCACCTCCTACACCTACGAGAAGGTGCGCATTTCAGACGTTGCCGACATTTACAGCGATGAGCTTACCGAGGGGACCAGCATTACTTCCTCTATCTACGTGGAAATAGCGCGCGACACCAGGGATAACATCTGGGATCCCACCCGCGGTTCACGCATAGGGCTGGGGCTTGATTTTACCGGCGGCCCGCTTATGGGGGATGTGAATTATTACAAACCCAGCCTGACCTCAAGCTACAACCTTAAGCTTTTCTCCATAGATGATTATCCGTTCGTGCTGGCGGTCTCAAACCGTCTCGGCTACGCGGCGCGTTTCGGTTCCACCCGCAGCCTGCCTGTGTATGAGCGCTATTTCATCGGCGGAGCCGACACCATAAGAGGCTACAACAACAACGGCCAGATCGGGCCCCCCAACGGCGGCAGGGTTTATGACGTGATGAATATTGAATTCAAAATCCCGCTGGCCAGAGAGCGCAAGCGCACCATAGTTCAATGGGCCTTTTTCTTTGACGTGGGTAATTCCTGGGAGAAATTCAACGATGTGACACTGCGCAGCGGAACGGGTGTAACCAACCTGAAAGCGGGAGCGGGCTTCGGCCTGCGTTTTACCACGCCCGCCTTCCCCATAAGGCTTGACTGGGGCTACGGCTTTAACCACAAGCCGGGCGAACAGCTTTCGGATATTTATTTTACGCTGGGAAATTTGTTTTAGGGGACTTGAGGGTTAAAAGACCGGAGGATTAGTGGTATGAAGAAGATTTTTTTTGTGCTCCTTCTGGCAGCCGCGGCGCCGGCAGCGGCGCTGGAACTTTCGCTTGAGGAGAACAAGGGCGAGTCCGGCACCATCGGTTATGTTGATATAGACCGGGTTTTCAAAGAATTTTCCGGCACCTCAAATGCCCGGGATGAATTTTTGGCCGAGATAAAGGCGAAGGAAGATTCCCTGAACCTTAAAAAACAGGCTATTTTTTCGCTTAAAGCCGACATCGCTAAATTAAAACAGGAGCGCGAATTCGCCCTTACCTTACCGGGCCTGATGCGCCAGGCCGAGGAAATATCCGCCGCGGCGGCCGCCAGTGTCGCTAGCGTAAGCGCTGGGTCGCCGCTTTCAACCGGTGCGGTTAAGGCGGACATCCCGGCCGGCATTTCCACGCAAACCGCCGCCATTCAACCTTCAACAGGACCGGCACTGATGAATCCTTCTGCCAGTGTCTCAGTCGCGGACAGCGCCAGTGGCCCGCGTCCGCCTAAGGCGGACAGTGTCTCAAGCGGAGCGTCCGCGGCGCTGCCGTCCGGCCTGCCGGGCATGGCAGGCATTGACATGCCGGGGATAAGCCGCGTGCCGGCCAGTTACTTCAAATTTTCCGTTTCCACCTCAGCAGCCGAAATTGACTCGGCCATAGCCGCAAAAGAAACGGACCTCGCGAAAAAGCAGGAAGCTCTGCGCCTGGCCCAACGCCAGGCCGAGCGGGAGCTGCTGGAATATGAAACCGGGAAAAGCGAGATGATACTCGGCAGGATTTACATTGCCCTTAAAGAACTTGCCGTTAAAGAAGGCGTAAGCGTGGTAGTGGACAAACGAACCATCCTGTTCGGCCACGCGGCCGTTGACCTGACCGGCAAGCTGATCAAGAACCTTGAGGAAAGCCCGATATGAAACTGACGCCTGAAGCCGTGGCGGAACTCACCGGAGGCGAACTGTCAGGCCCCCGTGAAAGTTTTAAAATAACCGGGGCGGCCACGCTTGAAAAAGCCGGGCCCGGAGACCTGGCGTTCCTCGCGGACCCGAAACACACTCTTCTCGCCGCCCGCTCAAACGCGGGATGCCTGCTCGCCGGCCCCAATGAGGAGCAGGCTCTGAAAAATTTCAAGGGAACGCTGATTTTAGTTAAAAATCCGAAACTCGCTTTTGCCCTGGCGCTTACGGCTTTGGAGCGTGAACTGCGCCCGACTAAGACGGACTTTCAGCACTCCTCGGCTGTTGTAAGCATAACGGCGCGGCTTGGAAAAGATATTTACATCGGCCCTTTGGCCGTTATTGAAGACTACGCCGTTATAGGCGACGGCGCCTGCATCGGCGCTCAATGCTTTGTGGGCGCGAAAGCAAAAATAGGCCCCAATACCCGCCTTTACCCGGGCGTGAAAGTACTGGACAACTGTGAAATAGGAGAACGCTGCATCCTGCACGCCGGAGCTGTTGTAGGGGCGGACGGCTACGGCTACACAAGCGACGGCGGACTGCATAAGAAAATCCCCCAGCTGGGCAGGGTAATTGTGGGCTCCGATGTTGAAATAGGAGCCAACTCAACCATAGACAGAGCGGCTCTTGACGCCACTGTGATAGGCGACGGGACAAAAATTGACAACCTGGTGCACCTGGCTCACAATGTAAGAGTGGGGAAGAACTGCCTTATAATGGCGCAGACAGGCGTGGCGGGATCAGCCGCCATAGGCGACAGCGCGATAATAGCCGGACAGGTCGCTATCTCCGACCATGTAACGATAGGCGAAAATACGGTGGTAATGGGTAAAACCGGAGTTATCTCGGATTTGGGCCCGAATCAGATAGTTTTCGGACACCTGGCAAGACCCCGGGCGCAGGCCATGAGAATAGAGGCCATTCTTTCAAACCTTCCGAAAATGCACGCAGCCATCCACAAAATAAAAAAACACCTGGGCCTGCAGGAAAAAGGGTAGAGGGTTCAGGGGAGAGGGTGCAGAAATAAGAAACTCCTTTACCCTATACCCTGTTAATTTTGATGCTAAGAAAAACGATAAAAGAACCCGTAACTCTTGAGGGCATAGGCCTGCACAAGGGGTCGCCTTCCCGGGTAACCTTTCTGCCTGCCGGAGCTGCGTCAGGCCTACGCTTTATAAGCCCCCTTTTTACGGCCCCTATCCCGGCGCGTCTTGAAAATGTAACCGGCACGGCGCGCGGCACTAATATCGGCGACGGAAAAACCGTCATTTACACTGTTGAGCATTTGCTTTCCGCCGCGGCCGGCCTTGGCATTGACGATCTGGATATTGAAATTTCGGGCTGCGAACCTCCGGCCATGGACGGTTCGGCCCTGCCATTTGCCAACGCCCTGCTTCGTGCCGGCCTGGCTGAGAAACCCGGCACCAGTCGATCGCGCGCCCGCCTGACCGCGCCGGTGGAATTTTCAAAAGACGCAACACGCTACCGCGCGGCGCCCTCTGCTTGCGGCGCGTCCTTCAGGCTGGTTTATGACTACCCGCACCGGCTGGTGGGCAGGCAGGAGGTGGAATTTTGCCTTTCACCGGAAGTCTACCTCAGGGAAATAGCCCCGGCGCGCACCTTCGCCTTCAGCCATGAAATAAAGGCCCTTAAAGCGGCAGGCCTCGCTTTGGGCGGTTCCCTTGAGAACGCGGTGGTAATAAACGAAAATGAAATAACGGCTCTCAACGGCTTGCGCTTTGCTGATGAATTCGCCCGGCACAAACTGCTTGACCTTATAGGCGACCTGGCGCTGACGGGTCTGTTGTTTGAAGAACTTAGCATTGAAACCGAACGCCCGGGCCACGCGGGCAATATTAATTTTGCTAAACTGTTAACAGCTCATAGCGCTTTGCGCGATGAGCGCCATAAGCCGTAAATTTTGATACGGCTATTGCCATAGGCCTTAAGGGCGCCGCGCCCGCCATAAGCCATATGCTTTAGGCCATAGTTATAAGGAAACTCCGAAAAAGCATATGGCCTACAGTCTAACGCGTATGGCGTTTTTCTGCCTATGGCGCATGGCTTATGGCAGGCAATGTTCAATTGATAAGGCTATTATTATGAACGAAACCACGCCCCCTGTTTATAAACCGGTAAGGATTATTTCCTGTGAGGAAATTTTAAAGATCATACCCCACCGCTATCCCTTCCTGCTGGTGGACCGGGTGGAAATAATAGAAGAAACCAAACGCTGCGTGGGAGTTAAATGCGTCAGCGGCAACGAACTTTATTTTCACGGTCATTTTCCGGAAAAACCTATCATGCCCGGCGTGCTGATCATTGAGGGCATGGCCCAGACTGCAGCCGCCATGATGATGAGCCTGCCGGAAATCAAGGGACATTTTGTTCTCTTCGCGGGTATAAGAGCGGCTAAATTCCGCCGGCAGGTAGTGCCGGGGGACGTGCTTAAATATGATGTGGAAATGCTGCGCTTTAAAGGCAAGATGGGCAAAGTGAGCGGCCGCGCCTTTGTTGAAAACGCTCTGGCGGCTGAAGCAGAACTCACTTTCGCGGTGGACTGACGGCAAATGAAAGGTTACGGGTGGCAGGTTACAGGTAACAGGCGGAGGATTGGGAAATTTAGCAGTCTGCAGCCTGCTGCCGTATACCTGCAACCTGTCGTCTGAAACCTTAATATTGGACACTGAACATTTACGGAGATACTACAATGGCTGCTAAAATACACTCCACAGCGGTTATACACCCCACCGCCCGGATAGATACTGACGTGGAAATAGGGCCTTACAGCGTAATCGGCGACGATACACAGATAGGCGCCGGCACTTATGTGGGCCCGCACTGCATAATAGAATTTTCCACCATCGGAAAAAACAACCAGTTCACCGGCGCGGCCTGTATAGGCATGCCCCCGCAGGACTACTCGTATCACGGCGAACACACCCGTTTTACCATGGGTGATTCAAATATTATACGGGAAGGAGTTTCACTGCACCGCGGCTCGCACGCCACAAACCTCACCTCTATGGGATCGGGCTGCATGCTGATGGCAAATTCCCATGTGGGTCACGACTGCCGGCTGGGCAACAACATAATAATGGTAAATTCCGCCGCAGCCGCGGGCCACGTGCATATAGATGACCGCGCCCTTATCTCCGGCCTTGTCGGCATACACCAGTTTACCCGCATAGGCCGGTTCGCCATGCTGTCGGGAGGGGCCATGGCCAACCAGGACATAATTCCCTATGTTATAGCCCAGGGTGACAGGGCAAGGCCCGTGGGCCTGAACCTGGTTGGCATGAAGCGCAACGGGATATCCGGCGATTGCATAAAATCCATAAAACATGTTTTTAAAACCCTGTTTTTCCGGGGACTGCTGCTCGCGGACGCCATAGCGCGCCTGCGCGCGGAAAAACTGCCCCCTGAAGCCGCGCTTATACTCGATTTCTGCGAAAGCTCCAAGCGCGGAATAGCCCGTCCACGGCGGGAACTCTCTGAAGCTTCAAATGACTGACGAAAACATAGGACTTATAGCAGGCGGAGGCGCTTTTCCGCTGTTGTTCGCGGCTGAGGCCAAAAAGACCGGCCATACGCTGTTTGTAGTGGGGCTTGAGGGTATAACTCCTAAAACCATAGAAACCTATGCGGCTGAAACCGCCTGGTTCAAGCTGGGTCGGGTGAGCGGGCCTATCAATTTTTTTAAAAGCCGCGGCGTAAAAAAAGTTCTGATGGCGGGCTCAGTTCCGCATTTGTCCATTTTCGGCGGTATCCTGCCTGACCTGCGCGCCGCAAAACTGCTTTTCAGACTTAAAGACAAAAAGGCGAACGCCCTGCTGGGCGCGGTAGCCGAAGAGCTGGCCTCCGACGGCATTCAGCTTGTGAACTCCGCCACTTTGCTTGAGCACCTGCTTGTGAAGCCGGGCCTGATGACCGGCGGAAAACTTTCCGACGACTCCCTTAAATGCGCCGCGTTCGGATGGAAGGCCGCAAAAACCCTGGCCTCCCTGGACATAGGACTTACCGTGGTACTGCGCGACCGCGTAGTGCTGGCGGCCGAAGCCCAGGAAGGGACGGACGCCTGCATAAAACGGGCAGGGGGGATTCTTAACCGTCTGCGTGAACAAGGCGGCAAAGGCCGCGCCATGATGGTGGTTAAAGTAGCCCGCCCGGATCAGGACATGCGCTTTGACCTGCCTGTTGCCGGAGCGGAAACGCTCAGGGGCATGAAAGAAGCCGGCGCCGACACTTTGGTGCTTGAGGCGGGAAAGACGCTGATACTCGGCATGGAAGAATTCCTGTCCGCCGCCAAAGAAACCGGCATAACCGTCTTCGGCGCGGAAAACGAACAGTCTTTCCATTAGAAAGCGAATAGGGATTAGCAAAATTAGGGATGGAGATGGATCTTTATAGCTTTTCTATTTTCATTCGCTACTTCCCTGCTTCACTATTTCGCTACTTCGCTATCTTATGAACGAGCTTCTTTACAAACGCTCACCCTCTCACATCCTGCTTTCCTGGCTTGCCTGGCTTTATGTGCAACTGGTAGCTTTTACCTCTAAAATTTCAATAAAGGGAATACAACACCACCCCGGCGCCGCCATTTATGCCATCTGGCACCGCCAGGAAGTGCTTACAATTTACCTGCACCGGAACCGTGCTATCTGCGGATTGGTCAGCAAGAGCAGGGATGGCGAATATATGGCCCGCATCTTGAAGCGATTCGGTTACACCTTCGTGCGCGGTTCCACAACTTCCGGAAGCGTAATGTCGCTGCGCGGCCTTATAAAAGCCGTGCGCGACGGTTATTCAGCCGCCATCACGCCCGACGGCCCGCGCGGGCCCGTCTTTAAAGTTCAACCCGGAGTTGTATATCTGGCGCAGAAGGCAGGCGTCCCTGTAATACCGGCTGCGTGCGCCCTGTCAAAAAAGAAAATTCTCCGCAGCTGGGACAAGTACCAGTTCCCGCTCCCCTTCGGCCGCATACAGGTCGTTTACGGCGCGCCTTTTACCGTTTTGGAAACAGACAATGTGCCCGCCAAAGCCCTTGAACTTGAAAATATCCTTAACGCGCTCACCACCGAAGCTGAAGAGCTCCTGGCAGCCGGCACAGGGAAGATGAGGGTTTAAGCCTTCAGCCTTTCTTTTTTTCCTGCAACTGCTGCTCAATCAGTTCTCCAAACGAACCCATGAGCGGAGGTTCCGCAAAATCCCGCTGCTGATATTGTTTCAGAATAGCAGCTGTTTCTTCTTCTTCACGGCTGATATCGGCCGGGGCCAGCGAAATCCTCTTATTTTCCCGGTCCACCGACTCCACACGCACCTCAATGGATTGACCCGCCTTCAATACTTCATCAGGATGCTGCAAACGCCTCTCTCCGCCCAGTCGGGAAATATGTATAAGTCCGTCCACGCCGTCCCCCAGGGTGATGAACGCGCCGAACGGGGCAAGCCGGGACACTGTCCCAGTGTGATATGAACCGGGAGGCCAGTTTTGCGCGGACAAGGTCCAGGGGTCCGGCAAAGTGTCTTTGAGACTGAAGGATATTTTTTCGTTCTCCCAGTCCAGACTTTTAATTACCACCTCCACCGCCTGGCCGATAGAAAGGATGTCGCTCACATTTTCCGTCCGGTTCCAGGCGATTTCTGAAACAGGCAGCAGGCCTTCCACGCCGCCTATGTCTACAAAAGCGCCGAATTTCTGTATAGAGGTCACAGTGCCTTTTATCCTGTTCCCTTCTTTCAGCGTTTCTTTAAGCGCCGCTGTTTTTTCCTGACGCTCTTTTCCCAGAATGCCTTTGCGGGAAAGAACAATATTTCTCTCGCCGCACTCTATGATCTCAAATATCAGAACCCGGCCCAGGAAACTTTCCCTGTTCTCTTCCCGCCGCAGCCCCATCTGCGAGAAAGGGCAGAAAGCGCGCGTTCCGCCGCTGATGCTGATCTCAAAACCGCCTTTCGTTTCTTTGGCTACCGTTCCCTCCACGGGGATACCGCTCTTCCAGGCATCTTCAAGCTGGGCGCGAGCAGCCGGGCCCAATCCTATTTTCGTGGTGAAGCGCATTTCGCCGTTCTCTGAAAACATGAAATAAGCGCGTACCCTGTCACCCTCTTTAACGGTCAGATTGCCGGTTTCGTCCAGCAATTCCTTCCTGTCCAGGTACCCCTCGCCCTTCCCGCCCACTTCAAGGAACGCCCATTCCGCGGTTATTTTCACTATGGCGGCTTCTATTCTCTGGCCCGGCGCCAGCCGGTCCGTTTCCATGGAATTATTATTAAACATCTCCGCGAAATTTTCTTCTTTTTCCATCCCATCAGGCAGATTCTTGTCTTTCATATATCCTCATTTTAGCGGCATAGGTGGCTGCAACAGATATTCTACATAATAACCTCAGGGAAACCGGAAAATGCGCCAAGATTATGGAAAATTCTCATAACACCCGCACATTTGGTAGAATGATAGGATAAGGCTGGCCTCATGCCGGCTCTGGTTTAGTTTAATTTAGAGGATATTATGGCTGAAAAAGAAAAGAAAATGCGTTTCGGCGTGATCGGCGCCGGCAAACTCGGCGGTTTCCATACGCGCACTCTTTCCAAAATGCCCGAAGTTGAACTGGTGGGAGTTTCAGACCCGAACCTGATCAGAGCGCAGATGCTGGCCTGGCGCTACAATTGCACGGCTTACAAGAGCCACCTGGACATGCTCAATCAGGTAGACGCCCTGGTAATAGCCGCTCCCACCGAATACCACGCCGAAATCGGCATTAAAGCTTTGGAAGCCGGAATCCATGTGCTGATGGAAAAACCGCTCGCCGACTCCGAAGAAGGCGCCCGCAAGCTGCTGGCCCTTTCCGAAAAAAATAAACTGGTGCTGCAGGTGGGCCATTCGGAACGTTTTAACCCGGCCGTGATTGAAGCGCTTAAACATGTAAAGAGTCCCCGCTACGTCACCATAGAACGGCTTGGGCCATACGATCCGCGCGTGGCAGCCACAGGCGTAACGCTTGACCTGATGATACACGATCTGGACATCATACTGACCATGATAGATTCCGAAGTGGCTTCCTTTGAGGCTATCGGCGCAAGCGTACTTTCCAGGCACGAAGACATCTCAAATGTCCGCATTAAATTCAAAAATGGCTGCGTGGCCGACATAACCGCCAGCCGCGTCAGCATGGAAAATTCCCGCCGCATGCGCATCTACCAGCAGGACGCCTACATCTCTACGAACTATGTAAGCGCGCGCCTTAAAATTTATCGCAAAAAAAACCCGGTGATAAAGTCACTTAAAGATATAGAGATAGTCTTTCCTAAACTTGAGAAGAAAGAGCCGATAAAAGAAGAACTTTATCACTTCATGGACTGCATAAAAACCTCCAAAACCCCGACCCCCAGCGCAGAGAAAGGGTTTAAAGCCATGCGGCTGGCGCTTGATATAACAGAGGCCATGAGACGCTTTGAAGTTTCCGGATCCGACGCGGAGGCGCTCAGGCCTTCTCTGGCCCGTTCCCTTTCCGATATCGGGCACGCCGCCGGGGTGGTGGTTGAAGAAGGCCTTAAAAACGCCGGGATAGATAAGTCGTAAGCGCGCAAGGCGCGCTGTCACAAGTTTCAAGTCACAAGTCTCAAGCGGAAAGTTATGCGGGCGCCGGCAGCAAATAACGATTAAGCGTGAATTACAGGTAGCGGGCAGAGATCAGTTTTACGACTCTAGATTTTTTATAGTTGTAAGCAGCCTGAGCCCTGTCACCTGCCGCCTCTTACTTGTGACCTGTGACTTGTGCTCTTGTGACTTGCCAAATATGTCTAAAATCGCGCCCACAACAAAGAACATCCTTATAATCGCCGGCGACCCGTCGGGCGACCTGCACGCCTCAAACCTTATAAAAGCCCTGAAAGAAAAGGACCCCAAGCTTTCCGTCACTTCCATAGGCGGGGTGCGTATGCAGGAAGTATCCTCTCATTTTATTTACAACCTGGTTTCCGTTGGAGCAGTAGGATTCTCCGAGCCCTTCAAGAACTTTTTTCTCTGGCTGAAACTGCTTAAACTGGTGCGCCGCTACCTTGAAGATAAACACCCCGCCTGCGTTATAGCCGTTGATTTTTACGGTTTCAACCATCAAATGCTGGGCCTTGCGGCCCATCGCCATATACCCGCTTTTTATTACATCAGCCCCCAGGTGTGGGCTTCGCGCCTTAGCAGGGCTGCCAAACTCGCAAAACTCACCAAAGAGCTTTTTGTAATCTTCCCTTTTGAAGAAGCCATCTACAACCAGGCCGGCGCCAACGTCACTTTTGTGGGGCACCCGCTTCTGGATATTTTACCCGCCACCGAAAAAAAGATCTTCCCCCCTCCCGGCCTCGCCTGGCAGATAGGCATACTTCCGGGCTCAAGAAAAACAGAAATTTCGCGCCACCTGCCTATTTTCCTCAAAGCGTTTTATAAAATAAAAGCCGCCTTCCCCAACGCAAAAGCGAAAGTGTTCGCCGTGCCCGAATTCCCGGATGAAAATCTGGTGCCTTTCCTGGAACGGGCGGAAAAATACTGGTCTAAAGATATTGAAATAGTGCGCGAATACAGCTACAAAGAACGCGCCTCCCTGGATTTCGCTTTTACCTGTTCCGGCACGGCTACTCTTGAAAACGCCCTGCTTGGCGTGCCGATGGTGGTGGCCTACAAAGTCCCCCGCCTGACATATGAAGTGGTGCGCAGAGTGATAAAGGTGCCGTATATTTCGCTTGTAAACATACTGCTTAAAAAACCGGCGGTAAAAGAGCTTATTCAGGAAAAGGCCACGGCTGAATTCCTGGCCCGGGAAGCCTTCGCCTTATTTAACAATCCCGCGAAAATGGCGGCCCAGTGCGCGGAATTCTCCGCTTTAAAGGCGATGCTCGGTTCTCCGGGCGCGGCAAGCCGCGCCGCGGAAAAAATACTTTCGTATCTCAATTAGGAATTGGCAGGTTCAACGGTTCAGGGTTCACGGTTTAAGATTATTTTCTCCGCGATTTTCTTGCGTTCCCTGATTCCCAACCGCTGAACCGTGAACCTGAAAAGCAACCGATGCTTAATTAATTGATATGCCACAAACCGCCGCGCCCGACCCCGGAAGCAAGACCTCATATCTGCTCCGCGCCCTTGTTGAATACATAAAACCCTATAAGAAGCAATTTGTGCAGGCGGCCCTTTCCATGATTTTGCTCGCCGCTCTCCGCGGCGGGGTGGTCTACCTTATGGGCCCCGTCATACAGGGCGTGTTCATGGAGAAGAAACTGGATATACTGCGCCTGGTGCTCATGGGCCTGCCCGTGCTTTTTGTGCTGCGCATGGCGGCCGAATATTCAAACAATTACCTTATGAGCTGGATAGGCCAGAGGGCGGTACAGCGGATCCGCGACGACCTTTTTACGCATATACACCGCCTATCCATAGAATTCTACTGGCGCAAGCGTTCCTCCGACGTGATGAGCCGCGTAATAAACGACCTGAACAATGTGCAGTCCACGGTACAGATGGTGCCGCTTTACCTTATACGCGACTCGCTTACGGTATCGGCGCTGATGTTCGTGCTTTTTTATGTGAATTGGCGGTTTGCGCTTATCTCGCTGGTCATCATACCCGTCACCTCCGCGGTGATGAAGGTGCTGGGCAAAAAAATGCGCAGATCCAGCATGGAGTCCCAGATCATAGTGGGCGAGATTTCCCACCGTTTCCAGGAGAGCCTGCAGGGGATTACCGTGGTGAAGGCCTTCAACTATGAAGAAGAGGCTATAGCCAAATTCCGCTCCGCTAACGACGACTACTTCGCGAAAACCATGCGCTACCTGCGCGCTACCGCGCTTGCGGGCCCGCTTATGGAATTTATTGGCAGCATTATACTGGTGGTGATGATTTACCTTGGCGGCCACGCTATCTTTGAAGGCTCCATGACCACGGCCGCTTTCTTTTCTTTTATCGCGGCGTTCTTTACCGCCTATATGCCTCTTAAAAACATAGCGAACCTGAATTCAAAACTGCAGCTGGGCCTTGCTTCCTGGGAACGCATTTTACAGATTTTGGAAGAAAAACCGACCGTGACCATAGTAAACAACCCGAAGCCGCTCGGCGCGGTTTTGGGCCGCGTGGAATTTGACCGGCTGGGATATAAGTATCCCTCGCGCGACACACAGGTGCTTAAAAACCTGAGTTTTGTAATTGAGCCGGGACAGGTGGCCGCCTTCGTAGGTCCGTCCGGCTCCGGGAAGACCACCATCATACACCTTCTGCTCAGGTTTTTTGACCCGGTATCCGGGCGGGTTTTAATAGACGGCAGGGAACTGCGCGAGATAGACACCAAGGAACTGAAAGACCACATGGGCCTGGTGACGCAGGACACTATACTGTTCGACGACACGGTTTTAAAGAACATCACTATAGGAAAGCCCGGCGCTTCCACGCAAGATGTTGTTGACGCCGCGAAGGCGGCCGATGCCCACGGCTTTATAGCGGCCATGCCGCAGGGCTACAACACCCGCCTTGGCGAGCGCGGAGTGAAGCTTTCAGGCGGACAGCGCCAGCGCCTTGCCATAGCGCGCGCTATAATTAAAAAACCGGAGATATTGCTTTTAGACGAAGCCACCTCTAACCTGGATACGGCAAGCGAGCAGGTGGTCCAGGCTGCCATAGAGCGCATTTTAAAGGGACGCACCGTAATAATGGTGGCGCACCGCCTGTCCACCGTCAGGAACGCCGACAAAATTTTCGTATTGCAACAGGGAGAGCTTATAGAAACTGGCAGCCACGAAGAACTGCTCTCAAAACCCGGGGTTTACAAAGCCCTGCACGAAGCGCAGAACTAGGAACGCGGCTAACTAAGCCGCGTTCCGCCATAGTTTTGGATACAGCTAGTGCCATAAGCCGTAAGTTTTGATACGGCTATTGCCATATGGCATATGGCGCGGCTGGAACAACCGCATATGTCCTATGGCTTAAAGCTTATGGCAATAGATTTAGCGTTATGATCTATCTTTTCAGCCTTATCGCGGTAGCTTTCACAATAATCGGCGCGGGGCTTACCGCCAGATTCGGCGGCGTGAACAAACGCCTGCTTTCGCGCACGCTGGCTTTTTCAGCGGGTGTTCTGCTGTCCGCGGCTTTCCTTGACATTTTTCCCGAAGCGTGGCGGCTGAACCCCGGCGCCGCGGCCTACGGCTGCCTGGCGGCGCTGCTCTCCCTTTTCTCACTAGAAAATTTCACAGCCATGAATTCCTGCAGCGAATACATGGAAGAGTGCAAGGTTGATAAACACGCGCTGGGCGCCTTCGCTTTGGCCGCCCTTACGGTGCACTCGGTGCTTGACGGTTTCAATATCGCCGTCGGCTTTAAAACAGGCTCGCTTGCCGGCTTCAATATTTCCCTGGGCGTTATTCTGCACAAGCTCGCCGACGGCATAGCGCTGGTTTCGCTTCTGCTCCATTCAGGCCGCACCGTTAAACGGGCCATGTATTTAAGTCTGCTGCTGGCACTTGCCACGCCCCTGGGGGCTCTTATAGTACAGCCCTTTTTTCTGAGCGTAGATCCCTGGACCGAGTCTTTTCTGCTCGGCATAAGCGGAGGCTCTTTTCTATACATCGCCATGGCCGATATTTTACCGGGCCTGCATAAAACTTATGACCGGCTTACCCCGGTTTTTTACGCCCTCGGCTACGCCGCGGTAATTGCAATAACCGCGCTTGGGGAATAGCGCGCAAAGCGCGCTGTTACAAGAGCACAAGTCACAGGAGCACAGGTCACAAGCAAGAGGAGAAAGAAGACGCAAGAACGCGGGCACATAAATTCAGAAACAGATAACAGACGTGTGACGCAGTTGAAAGAGAATTGTGACTTGTGTCCCTGCGCTCTTGTGATCTATTCCCTCTGACTTGTGCTCCTGTGACCTGTGTTCTTGTGCTCCTGCAACTTACACTATGGAAATGGAAGACCTGATTAAAAAATTCAAGGAATATTCAACGCAGGACACCACCCTGCTTGAACTCGCGTGGAATTTCTCAAAAGAAGCCCATGCGCAGCAGAAGCGGGCCTCGGACGACCTGTACTTTACGCATTGTCAGGCCGTGGCGGACATACTTGCGGGATTTAGGATGGACCAGGAAACCATAGCGGCCGGCCTTTTGCACGATGTGCTGGAAGACACCAAAATAACGCCCGACTCCATAAAAAAAGACTTCGGCCCCGAGATCTGCGACCTGGTGCAGGGCGTCACAAAAATAGAAACCCTGAAATTTTCCTCGCGCGACGTGGCGCAGGCCGAAAACTGGCGGCGCATGCTGCTGGCCACGGCCAAAGATATCCGCGTAATAGTGATAAAACTTGCCGACCGCCTGCATAACATGCGCACCCTTAATTTTCTCACGCGCGAAAAGCAGCTTGAAATAAGCCATGAGACCATCTCGCTTTACGCGCCGCTCTCCCAGCGCCTGGGGATGTTCCAGATAAAATCCGAGCTGGAAGACCTGTCTTTCAAATACATGCACCCCGACGAATTCAACAGCCTCTCGGCCAAGGTGCAGCTGCGCTTCGCCAAGCGCGAGAAACTGCTGGAAGATTTCAAAGCCGTGCTGGAAACACAGCTCGCGCCCACGCAAATCCCGCACCGCATACTTGCCAGGGCAAAAAACCTTTTTTCCATCTACCGCAAGATGGAAAAACAGGAGAAACCCTTTGAAGACATTCAGGACGCTCTCGGAGTACGCATCATCACCGACACCGTTGTTAACTGCTACGCCCTTTTGGGCATGGTACATTCGGTGTTTAAGCCGCTCGCCGGCTCATTTACGGATTACATAGCGGTGCCGAAGATGAACCTTTACCGCAGCCTGCATACCACCGTGATGGCGCCGTCGGGCGAACTTGTGGAAATACAGATCCGCACCGACGAGATGCACCACACCTCGGAATACGGCATAGCCGCGCACTGGCGCTATAAAATGGGCGAAGGCGGCAAGGACGCGCACCTAAACGAGAAGCTGAACTGGCTGCGCCAATGGATGGAGTGGCTGCAGGACCTTTCAAGCCCCAGGGAATTCATTGAAAGCTTCAAAACCGACCTGGAGCTGGACCAGATCTTTATCTTTACCCCGAAGGGAGAGGTAAAACCGCTTCCCATGAACGCCACCCCAATAGATTTTGCCTATCTCATACACTCCGATATCGGCGATACCTGCATAGGCGCCAAAGTGAACAACAAAATGGTGCGGCTTGACCACGAACTGAAAAGCGGAGACATCTGCGAGATACTCACCCGCAGAAACTCCGCGCCGAAAAAAGACTGGCTGGGCATTGTTAAAACAGCCGGCGCCCGTTCCCACATACGCAAATACCTGCGCGAACACGGCCAGCCGCTGGAGTAGCGCGCAAGGCGCGCGGCAATTTAGAGGCGCAGCAGTTTAGCAACCCAGAGGCATAGTCACTTAGAAGTTGGAATTATTTTAATTTAATCTTTCGCTCCGCTATGCCTCCACGCATCTACGCCTCTATGCATCTGCTTTATGAACTTTAACGATTTTTCCGCTATAGACCCCCGAAAAGTGGCCGGCCTCAAGGCTAAAATCGCCCGCCTGGGAATAGATCTGGCTTTGGTGGAAGAAAATTTTATCCGCGGCAGCGGCCACGGCGGGCAGAAGATAAACAAAACCTCAAATACAGTGCAGTTGAAGTTCCCGCCGCTCGGCCTTATAGTGCGCTGCCAGCGCGAACGCCAACGCTCCCTTAACCGCTTTATAGCTCTTCGGGAGCTGGCGGATCGCATTGAAATGAAGATTTCCCCCGCCACCTCGGACCGCCTCAAAGAATTTGAAAAACTCCGTAAACGCAAAGCCTCCCGCGCTCGCAAAAATCGCGTTAAGCACAATGAACAGGAGTAACTGCTGGCAGATAGGCTGCCCGCCAACACCCGGCGGGTCCGCCTTCGGCGGATAGGCAATTAGGCTGTAGGTAAGAAGCAGAACAATAGACTGACAGCCTTCAGCCTTGCGCTGAAACTTGCTAAAACCCGGTTTCTGCCGTTACACTGACAAAAATACGAATGCGCGAAATTTAGAAAGATTCCCGCATCTTTCCCTTTACCTTTAGGTCCATTAATATTATTATTTTACTTTGAACGGGAGGAAAAATGCAGAATAGAATTTATTATCCTGAGGACAAACTCCCGCTTGGGCGGCTTGTTCCCATGGGTATGCAGCATGTGGTGGCCATGTTCGGCGCCACGGTGCTTGCCCCTATACTCATGGGGTTCAACCCGCAAACCGCCATTTTTTTCTCCGGCATAGGCACATTACTCTTCATTCTCATCACCGGCTTTAAAGTCCCCAGTTACCTCGGCTCCAGCTTCGCCTTCATCGGCCCGGTGCTTGCAGTTACGGGCGGCTCCTCCCGGAATATACCGGACGCGCTGTTCGGCATAGCCGGTGCGGCTGTCCTTTACGCTATAGCGGCGCTCATAACCATGCGCCGCGGCTCAAAATGGGTGGACCGCTTAATGCCCCCGGTTGTAACAGGCGCCGTAGTGGCCATAATCGGCCTGAACCTTTCCTCCTCAGCCGTTTCCAACTTTCTGAACGCCGACTTCCGCCTTGCCACGCGTGAAGACGCCCTGAAACTGCTGGCCGCCCTGGTCACCTTCACCGTAGCCGCTTCAGTTTCTATTTACCTTAAAGGTTTCATACGCCTTCTTCCGATACTTACCGGCGTGGCAACCGGCTACATACTGTCTTTGGCCCTCGGTATAATAGACCCGGCCCACATGGAAGCCATAAAAGCCGCGCCCTGGCTGGGCCTGCCTCCCTTTATAACCCCGCGCGTAAGCGTTAAGGCTTTTCTTGTTATCGCCCCCGTATTTGTGGTGCTTGTAGCCGAAAACAAAGGACACATAGAGGCCATCTCCGGTTTTATGAAACGCGACTTGAACCCTTACCTTGGCCGCGCCTACATGGGAGACGCCGTGGCTAGTTTCATTTCCGCCATGGGCGGCGGCACCCCCCAAACCACCTACGCCGAGAACATGGGCGTGATGGCCATTACACGGGTGTTCAGCGTTTATAACTTCGTAGCGGCCGCCTGCATAGCGCTGCTGCTCGGCCTTTGCCCCAAGTTCGGCGCGGTTATACAATCCATCCCGAACCCTGTGCTCGGCGGAGTAACCGTAATCCTCTACGGGCTGATAGCGCTTATGGGCGTGAAAATATGGCTGGACGCCGGAGTTGACTTCTGCTCGCACAAAAACCTTATTATAGCCGGCTCCTCGCTTATAATCTCCACGGGCCTGGGAGTTAAAGGCTTCACTGTGGGCCCCGTCAATATTGCCGGCATAGCCTTCGGCACAGTGCTGGCCGTGGCGATGAATTTAATACTTTCGTCAGGCGGTCAGGACAGGGAAACCAAAAAACAGGACCACGCTGCCTGCAATTAGACGGCAAACTGACGCAAACCACAGCCCATCAGTTGAAGGAACTCCCGTCTTCCGCAATGGGACACCCACAATCTTAGACAGCAGTCTATCCTATACTGGCGCGGGTCCTGATCGGGGACTGGAACGCAAAACCAGTGTCGGGCACACAGTGCCCGCACTTCGCAACCTCGCCCGCCGCGCTACGCAGGCGGTGGGTTCCGGAGCGTTTTGCTTATCCAGTCCCCCCAGCACCCGCGCAAGCCGGGTGTTGTTTCCTCGGCTTTTTAAACATAAGGAATAAGACGGAAATAACGGGAGCGGGTGACGCCGGAGCCGGATAAGTGGGGCCTTCACGAATCTGAGGCTTAACACGCCGAAGATTAGTGGTGGAAGCCGGCCACTGTGTGGCCGGCTGTCCCCGCGTTCCGGTCCGGTGGCAGGACCCACGAACCCATGCTTTAGCCCGAATCCTGCAGTTCAACATGGTTTTCATTAAGAAAATCAGAGAACAGAAATATTGCAGGATTCCCCGCTCTGCGGGTCGCGAATCAAGCGCAATGCGCGCAGGATTCGCGAGGGTGTAACCCGCGCGAAGCGCGCCGGCGCTCTTGCGCCGGGAATCCTTCAACTGAAGGATTCAGGTTAGTAGTCTTGAGACACCCAAAATCCAAGAGGTCTCGTCGAGAAAGCTTCTGTTTTTAGATAGTTTGCGGAAGACGGGAAAAACAGGACCACACCGCCTGCGGTTAGCCGGCAAACTGCAAACCATAGCCCATCAGTTGAAGGGACTGATTACGGCTTATGGTGCTATTAACAACAGCCAGGAGGAGGGGTTTAGGGGAGACCCTTGAAGGTGCGGGCTACGCGTTCAAACACCGGCAGATGCTTTGAAAAGACCGCTTTGGGCGCCGAGAAGTGGAAAACGAAGAATCCGTCTTTAGCCGGCAGAACATAAAATTTTTCCTTGAGCATTACACTCTCATCCGACTTGCTCTCGGGGTGCAGATATTCTTTCTTCTCCCTTTCAAACTCAAAAGCCTTGCGTTTCCCCAGGGCAGTAGTCTTCACCTGCCCGTATATATCGGTTTCAGGGGCAATGCCCAGGTCGTCAGTGGAATTGCTGTCCACATAATCCTTATAATCCCTAAAATATTTATTGGTTTTGGAGAAATAGGACACATAAGCCGTCACGGGAACCTTTTGAGCGTTAGGGCCCGTAAGTTCTATCTGGAATACGCCGCTCTTCTGCTCTTTGTCCGCGTCGCGGCTTAACTGCCATTTTTGCGGAACTTCGCAGGAAAAATAACCGTCCAAAGAGAACGCTTTGAACTCTTTCGTCTGGGCGGTTGTGACACTGTCCGCCTTAGGCGGACGCGGGCCTCTGGCGTCATCCGCGACTGTGGCCGGTTTTGCGGCCCAAAGAGGACCTCCGGTCATGAACATAATAAGGATAAGCCTTAACATATAGTCCTCTACAGCGCGGGCACTTTGCTCTTCGGGCCCGCCGCGGCTGTTTTCACCGCCTGCCGCATGGAACCGGTCCAATCCCCGGCGTTCTGGTAATAGTCGCCATAGAAATTACCGCGCAGGAGGTCCTCCTGGATCTTTTGAAGGGCGGCGGTCTGTATCTCGCCCACCGAACCGGACAACTCCTGCGTGGTCATGGCTTTAGCCTCATCGGTTCCTATGCCGGTTTTCTCTATTTCAGCCAGGTCCGCGGGCAACAGGCCGCTCCTTCTGTTCAGTTCGCCCGATACCGCAGACACTACCTGGGACGAAGCCGCTACAAAGGAAGGCAAACCCGGATAGTAGACCTGACGCACCCTGCTGTCAAATTCGTTGGTGTTGCTGCTGAAAGCGGAGGCGAGCGCCAGCCTCTTAGCCGCGTAACTGCTGGAAGAGGTGCGCATTCTTGTCATCATGCTTTTGAATTTGGGATCGTTTTTAAGCTTCTCCATGGTATACAGCGCCTCCATGGCATTGGCTTCAACTTCATCCTCCTGCACGTATGGTTTATAAACCCGGGCCCTGTCAGCCCAGGCGTGCTGCATCTGATGCGTACCCTCGTGCGCCAGCATGGGGGAAAGATATTTGCTTAAGCTTGAAACCTGCTCCCGGCTGCCCAACAGGGTATTTGCGGTAAGATTATTGACACGCATGTACTGCTGTATAAGTTCGGAGTCTAATATCATCCTGCCGGAGGACGACTCGTATTTGGCGTAGCAGCCCTGACAGGACTCAATAGCCACATTAAGCTTTGCCCCGGCAGCGTAAAACTTAGCCAACTTGTCGCCCGCCACGGTCCCCCTGACTTCCGCGATCATCGCGGAACCGAGCATAGAGGCCAGCATCTGGTTGTTCAGCGGCGACAGGGTCTCGCCGGGCTGTGACTGCCGTAAGCTGTCTATCTTTCTCTCCGCCGCCACAGCCCCCCTGATCTCACTCTTATCAAAGGCCCTGCCCAGCAGATAAAGCTGCTGCTCTATGGGCTGGTCCTTAAGTTTCGCCAGCTGGCCGGGGCTGAACTCCGGCCTGGCGATTTCCACAGCGGCCATCTGGGCGATATATTTTTTCAGGCGGCCATAGCCCGGGCCGTCAAGGTAACTCAGAAGCTCGCGGAGCGCAACAGCCGCGTAGGCGGAGTCGCTGCCGGAGGGACTGCCGATAAGCCCATCAAGCAGCTGGCCCGCTTTGAGATTCATGTAGTTATTCCGTTCTCTCAGCGTCAGTGTAGCCCAAAACGCCTTCATGTCGGCTTCACTATTCTTGAAAACAACCTCGCCGTCAACAATCTGCATAAAGCGGCTGCCGGTGGAATCAGTTACCTCCCAAGCCGCCAGAGCGCCGTATCTGTACCTGGGGGAAAAAGTCAAGCCGGCGAATATCGCGTCCCAGTTTCTGACCGATCTTTTAAGCAGCGCGGTCTTAGCGGCGCCGTAGTTTTTATATTCAGCGGCCCAGGCCAGCGTCTTCTCCGGCTCCGGGGCAAGGCCTACCTTGGCGAGCGGCGACTGGTCCGTAAGACGCAAAGCCATGGCTTCACTCAGGTTCCGCTCCTGGGAAGCTGGCCAATTCCTGTCAAGCAGACTGCCATATTCTACCACGGCCTCCGCTTTTGACCTTAAATCGGCGGCTTTAACGGGGTCGGAAACAGCTAGTTTATCCAGCAGGGCGAAGTCCTTAAGGTAACTGTCGGCGGCCGCCAGGTCGGCGGAACTTATCCGCGCTTCATAATTCTGAAGCCTGAAGGCTTCATCCGCGGCCTGCTCCTGGGCGCACAGGCCATAAACGCTCAAGCCCGCGGCCAGCGCGGCAAGCCCCGCCCTTTTGGCCCAACAGCCGGAGCCGATGCCCGAAACGCGGGTTATTAAGCGGCCCACCCTGTTCCAAAAGAGCGGGGCAAGATAAGTTGTTTTCAGCGTTTTCCAGTTCATAAAAAACCTTACTTCTGCCATCTGGTGAGCATCCGCTTGATAAAATTCTCCCAAAGGCTGTCAGCGGCGAATCTGGTCTCATCATAACTGGAGTCGTATATCATCTTCGGAAAATAGACAGCCAGCCCCATTGCCCGCGTATAGTCGTCATTAGGGCCGGTGTTGGCGTTGGCTATAATCAGCCGGTCCGCAATAAATTTCTGCACGGCCAGCCCCCCGGCTTTAAGCTCCGGGGAGGCTTTGGGATTATTATTTACCTGGGAGATAAGATCGGAAAGGTCCTTTGAGCGGACGTTGTAGATGGTATCCCGTCCGTCATAGCCATAATCAAAAGAGAGAGCCTTTGAAAGAGCCGGTTTGAAAACGGCGGCGTTTTCCCACTTTTCAGCCTCGCTCACCCAGGCATTTAAAACCTGCACGAAAGCATCCAGCTGCGAGGTCCTTACGGCAGAAATGGCGGTGCCTTCGTCCCCGTCAAGAAGCGCAGTCTGGTTGGCATCGTAAAAGGCGCTAAATTGTTCAACAATGATACGGCCAAGGCCTTCCGCGTCCGTGCCGGGATCTGAGTTAAGCGCCTGGAGGATAGTATCGTAGGGGAAGCCGTTGCCGGGCACTATTTCCTCAGAACCCACCACCACATCGGTTTTATCTTTAAGTTCGTAGACTACGCTCGCCATCTGCATCAGGCAGGCGTCTGAAGCGTAAACATCAACTTTTTTGCCTGTGGCGCGCGCAATTTCAGCCAGCGCCATGGCTATCTGCCTGTTACGGATAAAGTTCCTGGTGGTATCGTCGTAAGCGATACCAAGCTCCGCGCCGGAGTTGTCGGCGCCGCCTATATCTACACGGCCCGATCCGTGGTTCCATATCACCGCCATTACTTTTTTGGCGGGATATCTCCGCATAGACCACTTGGCGAAATCGGCAAAATGCTTCCAGCTGCCCATATCGGAATTCGGCACTTTCACTCCGCCTGAGATGATATGGGCCGGGTCGTAGTCACCGGCAACCATATCAGCTACGGGAAAAGTTGTATCCTTCTGCACCAGAAACCTGGCGGAAGTTCCCCTGTCGTTGATTAGCCCCAATTCAGCGGTCACGGCAACCTTATCCGTGGAACCCACTGTTTCCATTTCGTTTATATCCGTTATGGCCGACGGCGCCAGATTGTTGCGGCCGTTTACGAAAACCATAACCAGCCATTCACGCTCGGCGGGAGCGGCGGCTGCCGCAGCCTCAACCGGGACCGCCGCTACGGGGGCCGGCACGGAAACAGGGACGGCGCTTAAGCCGAAACTGTTCCGATAAAGAGCGTCAAAAGAAATATCCTGCGCCCCGACACCCAAGGTCAGGGCAGCCACCAGCGCCATCGCTAAAAGGATATTTTTTCTCATAAAGATATTCTTGCGGATAGATTGACCTTTATCAAAGGTCCTAAGCCCCATAGCTTAATAGGCCTTTAGGCCTATGCTCGCCCCGCCCTTTTGCCCGATGCTGTTTAACTCTGTTGGCAAAAGGGCGGGGCCCGCGGTCATAGTATCAATAGTATAACAGGACATGTTGACTTGTCAAGGGGGGTGGAACATGAAATAAAAAGGCTGTTGCAGCTTCTGCCCGCAAACCCGCCAATAGATATTCGATAGGGGAAAGAAACTGAATCACAGAGCGGCAGAAGGTTTTCCGGCGCGGAATCTGCGTTTAACCGAAGGCCCCGTTTATATAAAACCAGGCGGCCGGGAATAAAACGTCTATCCGGGTAGACGACTGCGCACTAAAAGCGCCTGAACGCGCGCGGCGACTTCATCGATATTAAAAGGTTTGGTGATGTAATCATCGGCGCCGCCGGCCAGGCCTTTCATGGCGCCGGCCAGGTCGGTTGTGCCGGTTAACATAAGTATAAGAACCCTGCAGGTAGCCGGTTCGGCGCGCAGGCGGGAACAGACTTCGTAACCGTTTAAACCGGGCATGTCAAGATCCAGAACAACAACATCCGGGACACTCAGTTTTGCAAATTCAACCCCTTGCTTGCCGTCATGTGCCGCCATGATCTCATGCCTCGGCTCCAAGCTGGAAAACACCTCAGACAAAAGCGTGCGTACGGCAGGATCATCATCTATAATGAGAATGCGTGACATAAATCCCCTAAAAATAAAGCTGGAGGATTGCAAAACAGCGTAGAAACCGCAATATACGACACCCCGTGTTTTTACCGGACAAAGGCGGATCGTCCGGCGTAAACGGCGGCTGTCCCCAACTCCTCCTCTATCCTCAGCAGCTGATTGTATTTCTCCAGCCGCTCGCCCCGGCAGGGCGCCCCGGTCTTCAGATGCCCCGTGCCCATGGCCACGGTGAAGTCCGCCAGAAAACTGTCCACCGTCTCGCCGCTGCGGTGAGACACCATCGCGCCCCAGCCGGCTTTACGGGCCAGTTCTATGGCGGCCACTGTTTCGGTCACGGTGCCTATCTGGTTAAGCTTTATAAGCACGGCATTGGCGCAATTTTCTTTTATACCCATGGCGATGCGCTCCACGTTGGTGACGAACAGGTCGTCGCCCACAAGCTCCAGTTTGTCGCCCAATTTTTTATTCAGCAGCTTCCAGCCTTCCCAATCGTCCTCGGCCAGGCCGTCCTCAAGCACCACTACCGGATACTTTTTGGCGAATGCGGCGTACATTTCAACCATTTCCGCAGAAGTAACCTGTCTTTTTTCGGTGCGCAGGTTATACTTGCCGTTTTCATAAAATCCGCTGGAGGCGGGGTCCATGGCGATGTCTATATCCTGACCGGGCTTATAGCCGGCTTTCTCAATGGCCTTGACAATAAACTCAAGCGCGGCCTCATTGGTCTTCAACGCCGGAGCGAAACCGCCCTCGTCCCCCACGCCTACCGAATGGCCGGCGGCCTTCAGCACGCTTTTAAGCGCATGATAAGTCTCGCTGCCCCAGCGAAGGGCTTCCTTAAAGGTTTTGGCGCCCACGGGAGCTATCATGAATTCCTGAAGGTCCGTGCCCTGCCAGTTAGCGTGCACGCCGCCATTTAAAATATTAAACATCGGCACCGGCAGTATTCTCGCGCCGGAACCGCCTAAATAGCGGTAAAGCGGCAAGCCGGACGCCTGAGCCGCGGCCTTTGCCGCAGCCATGCTTACCCCAAGCGTAGCGTTAGCGCCCAGGCGGCTTTTGTCTTTGGTGCCGTCAAGCTCTATTATGGTTTTGTCTAAAAGGGGCTGATTTAAAGCGTCCTGTCCTGTAAGCGCTTTCGCTATCAGCGTGTTTACATTTTTTACGGCGGTTTCAACTCCCTTGCCGCCATAGCGTTTGCTTTTGGTGTCCCGCAGCTCCAAAGCCTCATGCGCGCCGGTGGACGCGCCCGACGGCACTCCCGCGCGGCCAAACGCACCGCACTCAAGCGTCACATCCACTTCAACAGTCGGGTTTCCCCTTGAATCCAGTATTTCCCTGCCTTTTATTTCGTGTATTTTTGACATGCTTTCTCCTTGTTTAGTCCAAATCCGGAATTTAGCCGTAAGCAATAAGCTATAGGCCGGATACAGAAATATTATATCTTGAGTTGTATTAAGGAGCTTCCTCAATAAAGCTTATGGCATACGGCCTAACGCTTATGGCAGTCTTTCTGTCTATGGCCTATGGCAAACAGTAAATTTTGGTGGGCGGTACAGGATTTGAACCTGTGGCCCCTGTCGTGTGAGGACAGTGCTCTACCGCTGAGCTAACCGCCCGAATATGTATATTCTACAATAGTTTTTCGGTTTTTTCAGGCTCAATCCTAACCGCAGGGTTGCCCGTGCCTGACAAAACCGATATCACGGAGGTAAACACGGTAAACACGGCCATGACGGTGCAAAAAATAATCTGCTATACTACCTTCACATATTCCTCGTAATGGTGTTCTTAAGGGCGGGCTGAGCGGGCTGCAGTTGAAAATGCGGTCGGATGTAGTGCAGGAAAAACTTGAACGTGGGGCCGACTTAGTGAAGCTTTACCCCGCCCCCGCCGGGGAACAACAGCCTGCCCGCAGACCTGAAATTAAATGTCAAACGACAAATCCCGGAAAATTAAAAAAGTTATTTTTTTTAATCTTTGTCTGCTGGCGATTCTGGCCGGTTTATGGCAGTTTATTCCCGATTCCGTAAGAATACTGAACGAGAGTAGTCAGTTAGACGCCGGAGAGAACTGGATTTTTGCCTTAACCAAATATTTTTCTAACAGCTGGTTCCCTTTTTACCCGGTTGTTATGGCAGTCATCCAGTATCATACCCCCGCCTGGCTGCAGGTTGGCGCGGGCAAATTTGTCTTCCTGCTGCCTGTGATACTGGCTTTCTCCGCCGGCTCCCTGATACATTCATTTTCCGCCGGAATTATATCGGCCGCGCTGTCCGCGGTTCTTGGCGCACTCCTGTTTAGCGGAGGGATTCAGGGATTCCGAGAAGAACCTTACGATCATTATATTGAACAGGCTCTAATCGCCGCCGCGATGCTGATGCTTGTTTGCGGGCTTTCCATTAAATTCCGGTCTTATATATTAAAAAGTTTCTTTATCGGCCTGCTTTTGGCGGTGGCGCTGCATACGAAGGGAGTTATTGCGCTGTTCATACCCGTAGTTTTTGTGTACGAGACGTATCGGGAGCAAGGCCGGGCGCGTTTTTTAAGACAGTGGCCGGCAATGACCGTGCTCCTGACGGTCGTTTCGGCCTGGGTTATAGTTAACTGGGTTGGCCGGAACGGATTTGTACTTTTTGAAGGCCAGCGTGCCAACTGTGTCATCGTTCAGAGTGCGCTCGGTCTTGTCGCCTCTACGGGATATTTGGGGGACGACTGGCAGCTTGCCTTATCCGGAATTCACCCCGGGCAGAGTGTGTTCCTGTGGGCGGCCCGTGAAATACTGGCGCACCCGCTGCGGTATATTGCAGCGATCGGATACCGGTTGCATTGCATTTTGTTTAAACAACCGCTGGCGCCGGGATTGCCCGTGCTGTTTTTTTTATGGCTCTGCGGCGTTTACCGGCTGAGGCGCCTGGCAGCCGCGCTGCCGCTGCTGCTGCTTACACTCTATCTGCTCCTGATACACCTTCTTATGCTACTGGACGTACGATATTTAGTGCCGATGTGGTTTTTAGTCTGCACTCTGACGGGGATTTTTTTTGCGGATATGCTTGGCGGAACTCCGAAGCAGGGCGGATATGAGCACACAAACGCGAAAGCCGTGTTTTATGCCGCTTCCACGCCGGTAATTATTTTATGGGCGGTCAGCTTTATGCTGCTGATATCGTATCCCCTGCGAAGCAAAGCCGCGCACGATCTTGGAAAACTTGGGCAACTGGAAACAGAGTATCCCGGTGTCCCGTGGATACACGAAATGGCGGCCCGTGAGGCATTAAGGACCGGAGATTGGGACAGGGCCGTGGATTCACGCCGTAAGGCCTACGAGGTGGACAACTGCTTGTATCGCAAGCACTACTATTTAAAAACAGCGTTCATGACTGGCAGGATTTCCGGAGCTCAGCTCCAGGAACATTTCCGGAACGACTGGGAACATGAGCCGCTGATGCTGGCCGCTTTGCGCTACGGTGAAGAGGGGAAACTGGCAAAAGCCGGTAAAATCCTTCCGTGCGCATTGCAGTTGTGCGTCAGAAACTCAACCGATATGCACTTTGCAGACAGTAAAAATGTTGTGCTTTTAAAGAAAATGCAAAGGGACAGCGCTAAAAACTGCCTGAGTGTTCTTTCGGAAATGATTTCTACTCTCGATACCAAGAGGCGCGGCTTATTGCGGGACAGGCTTGCGCAAATTTATCCCGGCTTGTGGCGGCCGGAGCTTCTTTTTTCCGCTTTCGAGGCGGGAAGCGCAGAAGGCTATCCGGAGATTCAGGTCTGCCAGATTCAGGCCTGTCTGGGCGTAGTTCCTCTGGTGAATCCCGAGTCTGGCAGCCCCAGCCCGATAACTTGCAAAGGCTGCACAGGCTGTCATACGCTGCTGTCGGGATCTTATCGCTAACTTACCCTGATTCGCGGCCGCCGGGGAGCGCCTTCCAACGGTCTTGAAAAGCGCGGCGAGCCCGCTGAAATAGTAGTGCCAGCCTAAGCAACCTGAGTAATCACTTCACTAACAACATACGCAGCATGCAAAAGAAAAGGGCCCGCGAGAGACCCGTTTTATAAGGGCCGCGGACCCATTTATAGTCTAGCAGACAAATTCCAATTGTCAAGACCCAACCGGGACCTAATCGCTCTTATTTGGGCGCGTAGGATTTCAGGTAAAGTTTGTCAAATTCAGCCTTGTAGGGACCCACATATTCCGGCCTGGTAGTGAAAATAGTATTTTCAGTATTCAGTTGTTCCGCCGTGTTGGACCAGTTAAAAGAGCCGTTTATCAGAAGCGTACTGTCTATAACGGCAAACTTGTTGTGCATAAGGCCGTTGCCTACGCGGCCCGGCTTAAAGCGAAGATTTATTTTATTCCATTTGACTTCCTGCCGGAACGGAAAAGCTGACTTTTCGGAAAGCATCAGGTTCACCGTAACGCCGCGCCCCGCCGCGCGGTTAATCGCGTCCATTATGGGACGCGAGGTGAAAGAAAACATAGCCACATCCACCTCCAGTCTCGCCGCGTCTATGGCTTTGGCGATGGCGGCTTCGGTGCCGCCCCTGGGGGAAAAAATATAGTTCGGCAAAACCGCGCCGTTGAAAGTCACCGAAGGGGCAGGGTCGGAGGGGATGGGGCCGGGCTTGGCCGCGGGCGCCATAGGGCTCGCTGTCGTACGGGCCTGCCGCCACATCCATTCAAAATCAGCGGAATAGCCGCGCACAATATTGCCGTCAGCCACGAACATCATGTTCTCAAAGCTGGCATTCTCAGCCGAAAGGCTCCAGTTGGCGGAGCCGGTTTGAAGAAAGGTTCCGTCAAAAACCGCGTACTTGCAGTGCATGGCGCCGGAACCGCCGCGCCCCTTCATCACGCGGGTTTCAAGGCCTGAGTCTATAACAGCCTGTATTTCCGGCCCGGCCCTGGGGTAAACATGGTTATAGTCAAAGATTACACGCACCTTTACGCCGCGGGTCCTTGCGCGGAGCAGGGCCTGTACCGTGTCGTTCAACTGAAGGTTGTAGAGCGCCACATCCAGCGTGGTGTTGGAACGGTCAATGGCTGACTCCAACGTCGCGCTTATACGCGTATCTTCCGTGAAAATATAGGCCGGCAGGCCGGACCAGTTGTAACCGCCGCGCTCAGGGGCGGGGGTGTTGTAAACCGGCAAAGGTGCCGCCGGCTGAACAATATCAGCCTCCTGCCACGCGCTTTGCAGTGAGCGCAGGTTCAGGTTTTCAAGTAGCGGGATTTGCGCCGGATAAACCGAAGGAGTCAGAATCAGGAACAACAGCAACACGCGTAAAATTATATTCATTTTTAGATTTTCCGCTCTCTTTTTAAGGATAGTTATATCTTATCACCCCGCAAGGCGCTCAGACAGAGACTTTAGTCCCAGAACGGCGGAGTTTTTTGGCCTATGCGGAAATAGGCCAGGGCCAGGATTTTTTTATTTAGTTCCTTAATATCAGGAGGGCGCGGGGACAAATCAGTGTAATCGTTTAAACGCTGAAATACACGGCTTTGGGGTTGTGAAAAACTATGGCGGATACCGAGGCCTCGGGGTCCATCATGAAACCTTCCGTAAGGCGAAGCCCCGCGTCAGCCTCGGGCTTCAGCAGATCAAAAAGTATTTTCTGGTTAGCCAGGTCAGGGCAGGCGGGGCAGCCGAAAGAATACCTCTTGCCCCTGTACTTGCTGCGCAGCGGCGGTCTGACCGGGCCCGCCCCGGCTATGCCCCAGGCCTGACGCAGCCGGTAATGCATAACCTCGGCGAAAGCCTCGGCAAGCGTTAGCGCCAGTGCCTCCGCCATATAGGACTTCACGTAATTGCCGGCCTCGCGTTCCCGCTTCGCGTAAGCAAGCACACCTTCCCCGCAGGTAACGGCAAAAAGCGCGGCGTAGTCCTTAACCCCGCCCGAAACCGGCGCCGCGAAATCAGCCAGACAAAGCCTGTCGCCCGCCGTCCGCCTTGGAAAAGCAAAAGAAGCCATCCGCGTTCCCGCCTTGTCGTAAAACAACAGATCGTCGCCGGAACTGTTCACGGGAAAAAACTGATAAACGCCCCTGGCTTTTATCAACCGGCTGCCTATTACCTCTTTCTTCATAGCGGCCAGAAGCCGGGCGGCTTCGGCTGCCTTTTCGGGCCGGGCTTTGTTCAATTTAAGGAAGCGCAGATTAAACAATCCTTCATCCAGATTCTCAAAAAGTTCTTCCAACGCCTGCTCACCGGTAAAATGCCGCTCCAGATCCGCTGGCACAGGAATATCGGCAGGGTAGTAGCCGAAGTTTGGAGTTGGGAGTTTGGAGTTTAGCTGGCCGCACGAAGATTCATTCTCCATCCTTGAACCCCGTACATCATGCGCCTTTTTCCCCAACTCTAAACTCTTAACTCCGATCTCTAACGCGTAATTAAGTCCGCTCATGGCGTCCTGGGCGTAAAATACCTTGCCCTTATAAACCGGCGCTATATTGTTTTCCGTATACTTCAAGGTTAAAGCGGCCCCCCCCGCAAGCAGAGGGCAGCTTACTCCGGCGGAGGATAGTTCGCGCGCGGTTACAGCCATCTGCTCGGTGGAGCGCACAAGCAGCCCGGAGAGCCCTATAAAGTCGGGCTTTTCCTTCAGCGCCGCTTCAACAATGGTTTCCGAGGACACCTTTACACCCAGGTCCACCACCTCAAAGCCGTTGGATTCAAAAATGATATTTACCAGGTTTTTTCCGATGTCGTGAACATCGCCCTTAACGGTGGCAAGAAGCAATTTCCCGCGCTTGGGCGCTTTAGCCGCTTTCAGCGCGCCCTCCATTACAGCTACGGCTTTTTTGGTAACCTCGGCGCTTTGCAAAACCTCGGTAACTATAAGCTCGCCGGCCGCGAATTTTCTGCCTACTTCCCCCATGGCTTTCAGCACCGGGCCGTTTATTATTTCAAGCGGCCCGTATTTAAGAAGCAGTTTGTTTACAATTTCCTCCACGCCGTCTTTTGACCCGTCGTTTATTTTGGCCGCAAGAGCCTCTTCCGGCGGCATGGCGGAGGTTTTATCTTCAGTAAGAACTGTTTTTTTAACGTCCCTGAAATATTCGGCGAAAGCGGAGGCGGCGTCCGCTTTTCTAGCGAATATCAGATCTTCGGCCAGAGCTTTCTCATTTTGCGCCATGGAAGAGTATCTTTTAAGTTTCCCTATATTTACTATCGCCACGCCAAGCCCCGCGCGCGCCAGATGGTGAAGAAAAACCGAATTAAGTATTTCGCGGCCGGCCGGGGGCAAGCCGAATGAAACATTGCTCACACCGAGCGCGGTTTTTGTTTTAGGGAAACGCTTCCCTATTTCCGCCACGGCCTTTATGGTTTCTTCAGCCGTAGCGGCATACTCGGGGCCCACTCCCACCGGAAACACCAGCGGATCGAAAATTATGTCTTCTTCCGGCAGGCCGCAGACCCCGGTTAAAAACTTATAAGCGCGCTCCGCTATGGCGGTTTTGCGCTCCGCCGTACGGGCCATGCCCTCCTGCTTATTCTCGTCTATACAGCCGAACACCAGTTTCGCGCCGTAGGTTTTACAAAGCTCCGCCGCCTGGCGGGGCTTATCTTCGCCGAATTCAAAATTCACCGAATTCAGTATTATCTTGCCGGGCGCGTATTTCAAAACTTCTTCCATAGCCTTAATATCGGTGGTATCTATCATAAGCGGCACACGCACCGCTTTCACCAGCATGGGAATAAAAGTTTTTATGTCTTCCAACTCGCTGCGTTCGGGGTTTGAAAGGCACACGTCCAGCACGTGCGCCCCGGCCTTAACCTGGGTTCTGGCCATTTCAACAGCTTCATCCCAGCGCCCGGCCGCGGCTATGTCGCGGAATTTTTTTGAGCCGATGGAATTATTCCGTTCGCCCGCCATCACAGGCGGTTCCATGTCCTCATAATAAAGCGCCTCAACTCCGGACAAAGTCCACGGGCGGTCCCCTCGGCGCGCGCCCGGTTTAACGCCGTTAAGAGCCGCGCTTAAAGCCTTTATATGCCCCGGCAGCGTGCCGCAGCAGCCGCCCGCGATATTAAGCCAGCCCTTTTTTGCGAACTCGCACATTAAAGCGGCAAAATTTTCCGGCGTCTGGGTATAGCGGCCATTCTCGTCAGGCAGACCGGCATTGGGCATGCAGAATATGGGAAATGGCGACACTTTAGACAGCGCTTCCAGGCGCGTGCCCATATTTTTAGGGCCCGTACCGCAGTTAAAGCCCAAAGCTGAAAGCGGGAAATGGCTTAAAGCCGAATAAACAGCCTCGGCATTGTGGCCGGTCAGCATGGAACCGAGTGAATCCATGGTGACAGAGGCTATAACCGGCACGCCGCCCGTGCCGCCGCCAAACGCCTGGCGCGCGGCGGCAAGCCCCGCTTTCAGATTTATTATGTCATGGGCGGTTTCAAAAAGCAGGATATCCACCCCGGCATGAAGCAGAGCGTTCACCTGTTCAAGATAAAGCGAGCGCATCTGGTCAAAGGACACGCCGCCGGTTACAAAAATGGATTTATTAGTCGGGCCTATTGAACCGGCCACAAGCCTGGGCTTGTCGGGGGTTGAGTATTTAGCGCACGCCGCTCTGGCAAGTTTAACGGCGGCGGAATTCAGCTCTTTTACTTTATCCGCCAACCCGTATTCAGCCAGCGCCGCGCTGTTTGCGCCGAAGGTGTTGGTTTCAATAACATCGGCGCCGGATTTTAAATAATCTTCATGCACGCGGCTGACGGCCTCAGGTTTTGAAATTGAAAGGTATTCGTTCAGGCCCTCATACTTCAGGCTGCCGTAGTCCTCGGGTTTAAGGCCGAAAGTCTGCAGATAGGTGCCGGTGGCGCCGTCAAATATAATTACTTTCTTTTTAAGCAGGTTTCGCATAAGACTCCTCAACTGCTCAGGCTGAAGGCTGTAGGCTATTAGGCTGTTAGTTTGTTGTGTTTCTGCTTCTTACCTACAGCCTAACTGCCTATCCGCCAGAGGCGGACCCGCCGATCTATTTGGCGGGCAGCCTATCCACCTGTGCACTTACAATGCTCCGAATATTTCCATCGCATTGGCCGAGGTTACCTCGGCGGCATGACCGGCCGTAACACCCAGAAACCCGGCAACCGCGCCGGCTATTTCAGGAATATATGCCGGGGCGTTTCGCAATCCGCGAGCGCTTTGCGGCGGCAGATAGGGGCAATCGGTTTCAAACACTATATTTTCAAGGCCCGTTTTTTTCACAATTTCCCGCAGTTCGTCATTTTTTTTGTAAGTGAAGGTGCCGTTCACTCCGAGAGCGAGCCCCATATCCAAAGCCCTCCCGGCATCATAGTAGCTGCCGGAAAAACAGTGCAGTATGCCGCGGAATTTTTTACCTTTGGGCGCGTAATTCCATTTATCTTTAAGCAGGGCGGTCAGATCGGCGTAAGCGTCGTCTTTTTTAGCGTCTTTGCCGCTGCGGGCGTGAAACACTGAAGTAAGCCTGAGTCTGTTGGAAAGGCTTATCATCGCCTCAAGCAGAATATTCTGCTGTTCTTTTTTTAAGGAGTCCCGATAATAGTCAAAACCTATCTCGCCAATGCCTTTTGAAACGCTTTTTTTAAGGTATTGCTCAAGTGTCGCCAGGTTCTCCGGACAAAGCTCTTCGCTATAGCCCGGATGTATGCCGAAACAGGCGTAAATTTTGGCCGGATATCTGGAACACAGAACCTCGGCGGGCTCCCACTCTTTTGCCCCGCAGGCTATTTCCACCAGTTTTGAAATTCCGCTTTCAAAGCTTTTTTCAATAACGGCGTCCCGGTCCCCGTTAAAGGCCTCGTCGTTCAAGTGACAGTGGGTCTCAATTAATTGCATAGCCATGTTGTCCGCGCAGCCTATCCCCTGCGGGCGGCGGCGGACCATGAGAGGTAGGCGTGCATAAAACCGTCCAGGCCGCCGTCCATTACATTCTGGATCTGAGAAGTCTCGTAATCGGTGCGCAAATCTTTCACCAGCTGGTAGGGCATGAATACGTAAGAGCGTATCTGGTGGCCCCAGCCTATGTCGCCCTTGGCGTCGTAATGCCGTTCCATCTCGGAGCGCTTCTTATCCATTTCTACTTCGTAAAGCCTGGCTTTCAGCATCTTCATGGCAGTTTCTCGGTTCTGATGCTGGCTGCGCTCTATCTGGCACTGCACAACTATACCCGACGGCATGTGCGTAATACGCACCGCGGTTTCAACCTTGTTCACATTCTGGCCGCCCGCCCCGCTGGAACGGTAGGTGTCGGTGTGTAAATCTTTATCCTCTATTTTTATGTCTATTTTATCGTCAATGTCCGCCAGAACGTCAACCGAGGCAAACGAGGTATGGCGGCGCTTGTTGGCGTCAAAAGGCGAAATGCGCACCAGACGGTGCACCCCTATCTCGCTTCTAAGATATCCGTAGGCGCACCCGCCTTTTATAAAAGCGGTAACGCTTTTTATGCCGGCTTCCTCCCCCGCCAGGATATCCGTGATACTGAAGGAAAAGCCCTTGCTCTGCGCCCAGCGCGTATACATCCGCAGAAGCATCTGCGCCCAATCGCAGGCCTCGGTGCCGCCGGCACCCGAGTGTATGCTTATAATCGCGTCGGCCTGGTCATGAGTACCTGAAAGTTTAAGCTCAAAATCAAAAACGCCCAGCTTTTGTTCGGTCTCTTTCAGCTCTTCCATTATAAGCGGCAGTTCGCCCGGATCGCCGCCTTCCCTTGCAAGCTCCAGGTGCGCTTTGCAATCCCCCAGTTCGCGTTCCAGCTTTTCCACCAGTTCAACGCCTCTCTTTAAATCGTTTAACTCCTTAAGGTGCTCCCGGGCTTTTTCAGCTTTATCCCAGAATCCGGCTTCAAGTGAAACAGCCTCTTTCTCTTTCAACGCCGTTTTTTTCCCGGCCAGGCCGAAAAGCGCGGACGCGGACGCAAGCGCCGCCTCAAGCTGTTCCAGTTTATTGCCCGCGTCTTTGAATTCAAATGCTGCAGCCATAAGGTTATTTTACAAAAGTTTATAACCATTCAGGCGGGCAGGCTGTAGGCGGGTAGCAACGGAAAGTAAAAGAAAGCGGCTGAAAGCCACAGAAAGTAAGAGGGCCTCATAAAAACTGTTTTCTTGCTTTCAGTTGCTTTCTGCAGCATTCAATAGCCTTCCGTTGCCATAAGTGATAACCGCCTGCCGCCTAAACAACCCTTTTTAATGCCCCTGCCCCGATAAATTTCATAGAATTTACAAATGCGCGGAGACCTCCAAAGAAAAAGGGCGAGAATAGATTTTATAGACGGAAAAATTTGCCGCCTGCTGGCCGTACGTTTTAAGCTGGCGCTTTCGCTTGAAGGGCTTAAAAAAACGATAATGGACCGCGCGCGCGAAAAGGCCGTGCTGGCCGCGGCGCAAAAAAACGCGGGCCGCGCGGCATTCAAAAAACCGGTGAAGAAAATTTTTAAAGAAATAATAAATCAGACCCGCCGCCTGCAAAAGCTTAAATGATAATCAACCTTATTCCGGGGCTTTCCGCGCGGGCGTGTAAAACCCTGAAAAAAAGACTTTCTCTTCTGTTTGCAGGCGCGCGGCTTGAATCGTTCCGTGACCGGATACTGGTTACAGCGCTTAAAACGGAAAAGGCGGCCGACGCAGCCGCGGCCGCGCAGAACCTGCCGGGAGTAGCCGGGGCCGAACTTGCCCGCGAAGAACTTTATCCGCTGGTAACACGGACCAAAGGCCTTTCACTTCCCGCCCGGCCGCTGGACTTTGTTAAGAACCCCTTTATTTTTATAGCCGGCCCCTGCGCCGTGGAGAGTGAAAAAACTTATCTGGCCTCGGCTCTGGCGCTTAAAAAAGCGGGCGCCCACGCGCTCAGGGCCGCCATTTTCAAACCGCGCTCCTCGCCGTACGCATTCCAGGGCATAGGTTTCAGAGGCCTTTCCATAATAGCGAAAGCAAAAAAACTTACCGGCCTGCCGCTGGTAACGGAAGCCACCGACACCCGCCAGCTTGAAAAGCTTTCCGGCACGGCGGACATCATCCAGATAGGCGCGCGCAACATGCGCAATTACGAACTATTGAAGGAAACCGGGCGAAGCGGCATGCCCGCCCTTTTAAAAAGAGCCATGCGCGCCACCCTCAGGGAATGGCTGCTGTCGGCGGAATACCTGCTTAAACACGGCTGCAAAACCCTGATACTATGCGAACGGGGTGATTCCGTTTTCTCCGGAGACGGAGCCGGCCTTGACCTTAAAATAATGCGGCGGGCCAAAATGGTCTCCGGCTTCCCGGTACTGGCCGACCCGAGCCACTCCTCAAAAAACCGTGCGCTGGTGGAAGCTTTCTCGCTTAAGGCCGCCGCGGCCGGGGCGCACGGCTTGCTTATAGAGGCCGGCGTTTCCCCCGAAACCGCATTGGTGGACGGAGCCCAGACCATCGGTCTCCCCGCTTTCAGCGCGCTGGTGAAAAAAATAAGCGGTCTTCACAGAAGCCAAGGAACATAAAAGTGCTTAAAACCGGCCTGATAGGCTTTCCCCTGAAGAACTCGCTTTCTCCTGAAATTTTCAAAATATTCTCAGGCCTTACCGGCTTTAAAATCTCTTACCGGCTTGTAGAAACGCGCGAAAAAAATCTGCCGGACACTTTAAAACGCCTGCGCGCCTCCGGCTGGACGGGCGTAAATGTCACGCTGCCTTTAAAAGAGGCTGTGACGGGTTTTTTAACCGCCTCCAACCGGGTAGTTCGCCGTATTACGGCCGCCAACACGCTGAAATTTCAAAAAAGCGGCATTGCCGGAATTAACACGGACGCCATGGCGCTCTCCGACGCCTTCCGTGAAAAAAGCGCGCAAATAAAAGATAAAACCGCCGTTGTCTGGGGCGCCGGGGGAGCGGCAAAAGCGGCCCTCTGGTTTCTGGCGAAGAATAAAGCGGCGCAAATAAACCTGCATAACCGCGATATTAAAAAAGCGCGGGCTCTTGCCGCCACAATTTCAGCGCTCTTCCCGGAAATAAAATTTAAAATACGGCGCTTTAGTGAAAAAACAGGGAAGGCGGATATTTACATCAATACCACCCCGGTAGGAATGTACGCTCCTGGACGGCTAAACGCCGTATTCTTCAGGGCGTCCGCTTACTGCGACCTGGCTTACCGGAGCGGCGAAACTGAATTTACCCGCCTGGCGCGCGAAGCGGGCGCCAGAACCATAATAGACGGCAGGGAAATACTGGTTTACCAGGCCGCGCGCGCGCTTGAATTCTGGACAAATAAACGCATCGCGGAAATTGTAGAATTTAAGCGCGAAACAGTAAGGAGATTAAAGATTCAAGATTGAAGATTTAAGATTGGCTATTCGCCATCCGCTATTCGCTATTTGCTATTCGCTGAACGGAGACTCCAATGCTGAGATACCTTACCGCGGGGGAATCACACGGAAAATATCTTGCCGGAATTCTGGAAGGGTTTCCGGCCGGTGTGCGGGTTACCAAGCGATATATAGCCGCGCAGCTGAACCGCCGGCGGCAGGCGCCGGGCAGAAGCGCGCGGCAAGCGGTTGAAACCGACTCTTTTGAAATAATTTCGGGTATCACCGGGGAGGTAACCACCGGCGCGCCCATAACCGTGCTGATAAAAAACATCCGGGTTACGGACAAATTGCCTTTTTCAAGCGTTCCAAGGCCGGGGCACGCCGATCTGGCGGGAATGCTGAAATACAACACCTTAAACGCCGCCCTTATACGCGAACGCGCAAGCGCCCGCGAAACCGCGGCACGGGTGGCATTGGGTTCTTTCGCCATGCGGCTCAATGAACTTCTGGGTGTTTACATAAACTCAAGGATTGTGGCTTTAGGCCGCATTAACGCGATTACAGCTGAAAGCGCCGCGGCGGAACTGAAACGCCTGCGTGCGGCGGGCGACACCTTGGGAGGGGTCTTTGAAATAACGGCGGAGAATCTGCCGGCGGGCCTTGGAAATTTCAACCAGTGGGACGCAAAGCTGAGCGCGCGCCTTGCCGCGGCCCTTATGAGCATAAACGGCGTTAAAGGTTTTGAACTGGGCGGCGGTTTCGCGTTTGCGGCCGTAAGCGGACGCGAAGCCGCCAAAAACCCCGAACTCGCGGGCGGCCTTGACGGAGGAGTTACTAACGGCCGGGCTCTGGTAATGCGCTGCGCCGTAAAACCCGTTCCGGGGCTGGCTGCCGGGGCGCTTTCAATGGACCTGAAAACATTTAAAAAATCCCGCGCCGTTTCAAAAACTTCCGACACCACGGCCGTTTTCGCCGCGGCCGTTATAGCGGAACACGCGGCCTCGCTTACGCTCGCCGGAGCCTTGCTTGAAAAATTCGGCGGCGACACCTTTGAGGAAATAAACCGGCGGGTTGACCTATGGCGGGCAAAAACAGGAGAAATACTGGCCTATAGCTCTGTGCCCCGCCCTTTTGCCAACTGCTCTGGAAAGCATCGGGCAAAAGGGCGGGGCTGTGCCGTACCAGAGCCTGCGGCCGTCAGACGGCCTGCCCGGCGATGAAAAACATTTACCTTATCGGCTTCATGTGCGCCGGCAAGACCTCAACCGGCAAAGCGCTGGCGCGGCTGCTGAAACGCGGGTTCGTGGATTCGGACCGGACAGTTGAAAAAAAAGCCGGACTTAAAATAGCTGAGCTGGCAACCGGGAAGGGGCTTAAATTTTTCAGGAAACTTGAAGCCGGGGCCGTGCGGGAACTGGCCGGAAAGGGCGGGCTTGTGGCGGCTTTGGGCGGCGGAATTTACCCCTCGCGCAGGTGGGCGGGACTGATGAAACGCACGGGGATAACCGTTTATCTTCGCTGTGCCTGGCCCGAACTCGCGAAAAGGCTTGAAAAGAACCGCGCGGGCCGCCCTCTGCTTGCGGGGACTAACGCCAAAAAACGCCTTGCAGGCGTTGAAAAACTTTTTAATAAGCGGCGTTCATTTTATGAAAAGTCGGATTTGATCATAGACATTTCCACCCTCGTTCCGGAAGACGCCGCCAAAAAAATAAAAGCTGTGATTGAAAAATTACGGATTGAGTTCCAGGGTTTAAAAAATGAAAACGGAAATACTCGCTTTGACCATTAAAGAAGAAAAGATAGTTAAAACGCTTTTTACACGGGGGTTAAAAGACCTGCCGGAGGTTTTCAGCGGGATTTTTGGCGAAGCCGACAGGGTCTGCGTGCTAACAGAGGCGCGATCGGGGGGAAAAATCAAAAAAAATCTGGCGCGCCTGCTTGGTCCCGCGCGGAAAAACTTCATTTATTACAGCCTGACCGGACGAGGCGGCAAAAAAACAACCGCGGAACTGGAAAAACTTTGCCTTTTCCTGCTTAAACACGGCTTCTCCCGCCAGTCGCTTTTAATCGCGGCCGGCGGAGGCTCGGTTACGGACCTTGCGGGGTTTGCCGCTTCAATTTACATGAGGGGCATAAAATGGGTAAGCATCCCCACCACTTTTTTGGGCCAGATAGACGCGGGCCTTGGCGGAAAAACCGCCGTTAACCTTGGAGGGGTAAAAAACATACTCGGCTCTTTTTATCAGCCCTCACTGGCTGTTTGCGACACAACATTCCTGGATTCACTGCCGCCGAAAGAACTGCTTTCCGGCGCGGGCGAACTTTTGAAATACGCCTTTATCGGCGGAGAAGCACTGCGCAAAACGCTGATTTCAAACCTTAAAGCCGTTCTTAAAGGGGATAAGAACGCGCTTTTTAAATGTGTAAAAGCCTGCGCTGAATTCAAGATGTTCATTGTTTCAAAAGATGAAAAAGACGAAAACGGCAAACGGGAGATATTAAACTTCGGTCACACCGCCGCGCACGCTTTTGAGACGCTTTCAAAAGGCAGACTGCCTCATGGCGAAGCCGTGGCCCGCGGCCTGCGTTTTGCCCTGCTGGTTTCAAAAGAAACGGGCCTACTGCCGGAAAAAGATTTTAAAAAAACGAACTCACTGCTTGACAGTCTTGCTCTTCCCCCCCTGAGCGCGGCCTGCGGCGATTTCAAGCGATTCCTAGCGCTTATTTCAAAAGATAAAAAATCGCGCGGCCTGGAAAACCGTTTTGTGCTTATTAAAGCGCCCGGTCTTACTGAAACGGCAGAAAACATAAAACCGGAAACACTGAAACTCGCCCTTGAAAGAACAATCAGGAAACATTAAAGTTTGGAGCTTATTTTTATGAACATACTGGTGATACACGGCCCTAATTTACATTGGCTTGGAAAAAGGGAACCGGCCGCTTACGGCCATACCACGCTTAAAACCTTAAACGCCTTAATAAAAAAGCACTCCGCCGCGCGCGGGGCTAAAGTCCGCTGTTTTCAAAGCAACTGCGAAGGGGCTATTATTGATCTGCTTACGGCCAACTCCGCGTGGGCCGACGCGCTGATAATAAATCCGGCCGCCTATACCCATTACAGCTACGCCATACGCGACGCCATAAAAGCTTCCGGCCTGAGCGCGGTGGAAGTTCATCTGTCCGACATCTCAAAGCGGGAACCTTTCCGAAAGGTCTCCGTTATAAAACCCGTCTGCGTCAAACAGATAAAGGGGCTGGGCGCTGATTCGTATCTAAGCGCCATAGACTTCGCGGTAAAAAATGTCAAAACACGCGGATAAAACCTATACGCCGCCGCCTGACAAGGCCATAACCCACCGGGCGCTGATAATTGCCGCGCTGGCGGATGGCACAACCCGTGTTTTTAACCCCTCAATCTGCGAGGACACGCTTGCCACCGCCGCCTGCCTGAAAAAGCTGGGAATACGGATAAAATTTTCAAAAACCAGCCTGCAGGTCAAAGGCCTGGGCCTTAAAGGCCTCAAAAAACCGGCCGGGCCGCTGAACGCAGGCCAATCCGGCACTACAATGCGCCTTATGGCGGGAGTTTTGGCCGGGCAGGATTTTGATTCGGTCATTAAAGGGCACGGCTCCCTTTTAAAAAGGCCCATGACGCGCCTGACGAAGCCGCTTTCAGCCATGGGGGCCAGGGTAAGTTCGTCCGGCGGCCGGCCGCCGCTCAAAATATCATGCGCTCCCCTCACCGGAGCCTGCCTTAAACTTTCCGTGCCAAGCGCCCAGGTAAAATCGGCGGCGCTGCTGGCGGGGCTTTACGCCGGGGGCCGCACCTCGGTAACGGAACGCGTTAAGACCCGGGACCACACAGAAAGGCTGCTTAAACACCTTAGGGCTAAAATAAAAACAAGCGGCCTTAAAACAGTTTTAGAACCGGGAGCGCTTAAAGCCGGGCGCATAAAGATACCCGGCGACATTTCCTCAGCCGCTCCGTTTATCGCGGCGGCCCTGCTTTTGGGCCGGACGCTTTTAATAAGGGAAGTAGGCCTTAACCCCGCAAGGCTGGGGCTTGTAAAAACACTTCAAAGGATGGGCGCGCGCCTGAAAGTAAAAGTGAAAAGAAGCGGGCCTGAGCCGGTTGGAGAGATCATAATTTTTCCGGCTAAGCTTAAGGGCGTTAAAATAGCGCCGGATGAAATTCCGGCAATGATAGATGAGCTTGCGCTGCTCGCTCTTTTAGCCGCCTCAGCCAAAGGAAAAACGGTTATCAGGGGAATTACCGAACTGCGGCACAAAGAATCCGACAGGATAAAAACTACTTCAGCCCTGCTTCGGCGCCTTGGGGTAAAGGCTGCTTTCAAAACCGATTCCCTGACAATAACCGGCCCGCAGAAGCTCCTGGGCGGCGGATCAATTGAGACATTCAACGACCACCGCGTAGCCATGGCGGCGGCGGTTGGAAGCCTGCTGGCGGAAAAACCAGTAAAAATAAAGAACGCAGGCTGCGTGAAAAAATCCTACCCCGGCTTTTTCCACGACTTTAAAAAAGTTTTTCAATAACAGGTTTATATTTTATGTTCCAAAAAAATCCCTTTATAAAACTTAATATCGCCGGAATACTTGCAACGCTGGCCGGAGCGGTCTTTCTCTCCGGCGCCGCGTATGTTCTCTGGCTTCCGGATGTGCGGCCGATGCAGAAACAAAATCCCGCGGCTACCTCCTACATGCTGCTAAAAGAACGCCAGGCCGCGGCCCTGGGTAAAAAGCTGGACCGCAATATTATCTGGACCGGCTGGGACGCCATTTCCGAAAATTTAAAACACGCCGTACTCGTGGCGGAAGATGACACCTTTTACGTTCATAAGGGCGTAGATTGGACAAGCACCTGGAAGGCCGTTAAGACCGACTGGAAAGCCATGCGGCTGGCGCGGGGCGGAAGCACCATAACCCAGCAGGTGGCCCGCAACCTGTATCTGTCACCTTCAAAAAATCCCCTGCGCAAAATTAAGGAGATCTTGATAGCCCGGCGGCTTGAAAAAACGCTGGGCAAGCGCCGCATTTTTGAAATATATTTAAATATCGCCGAGTGGGGAAGGGGTGTATACGGGGCGCAGGCCGCCGCGTTCGCGTATTTCGGCCACAGCGCCGCAGAGCTTACCCCCGAAGAGGCCGCGGCGCTCGCGGCGGCGCTTCCAAGCCCAAGGCGCTACAGCCCCGTAAAAGGCACCCGATTCATGGAAAAAAGGAAAAGCCAGATTGTATCAAGGATGCGGGCTTCCGGCTATCTGCCGGACGAGGCGGATGAAGAATATATAAACGAATCCCTTGACCTTATAACCTGCAGCTCCGGCGCGGTCGCCGCCCCGCAGTCTCCGTTAAATTCCGTTTCAATCGACAATTCAGAGGCTGTTTACACCTCCACTTCCACTATCTGAAAACCCTGAAAATTCCAAAAAGGCTGCTGCCTTTTTGTTATTTAAGCAGTTCCACCAAGGCCTGGCCGTATTTCTTTGCGGGAACAGGGCCGCTGGCCGTTACCAGTTTCCCATCTATCTCAACTTCGGAGGCCGTATAATTGCCGCCGCCTTTCTTCACTTCTTCGGCCCCGTCCGGGAACACCGTCACATTCTTCCCTTTTAGAAGGCCCGCGTGGGCAAGCACCACGGGCGAAATGCAGATGGCCCCTATCAGCTTGCCGAGCCCTTCCGCTTTTTTAAAAATTGCCTGCACTTTCTGGTTATCAAGCTGTTCAAGCGCCCCCGGTCCCCCCACCAGAGTAAGAGCGTCGTAATCCTCCGGCCTTATTTCGCCGATAACCTTATCCACCTGCGCCACGGCGCGGAACTTGCCTTTAGCCTGGCCTTTCGCGGTTGAAACCGTATCCACTTGCACGCCGGCTGCTTCAAGTATTTTTTTGGGCTCGGTATATTCCTCGTCCCTGAAACCCTGGAAAGCTATAAACATGGCCACTTTTTTCATTTTTTACTCCCGGCGCGGATATTTCAGGATATGAAAATAAATTTCAGTATTACCGCGCCTTTACTCCATTCGCGCGCGTTATTACAGGCAAGGCCGCACACATTTCGCAGCTCGGAGTAAAGCGCGGGGTCGGAACCCGCTATTTCGGCCGCGGCCCCGATCAAAATAAGTATCTTGTTGTTTTTATGAAAATTCGCCATGTCGCCCAGGTAATCTATCAGGGCATCCCAGTTTTCACCGAAATCACCCGGAAAAGCCAGTGAGCGCGCGATATGTTCCATCAGAGCCGGCTTGGCTTTCATTCCCGCGCCGTCAAGTTCAAATACCGCAAAACCGGCCCGGCGCGCGGAAGCAGATATTGCCGCGGCCTCAAATACCGTCATATCGGCTATATCGGGCGGGAGCGGAGTTGCCAGAAAATTATCATTCATAATAAAAATCACGGCTTTCGCCGTGATTTTCACATTTACGTAAACCGGGCTTCATTGAATAATTTTAAGTTCTACAAACGTTTTGTAATGGTCGGGGGTGTAATAAATGCTTTTGCCGCCGCCTATAATTATTCTTTCGGAGCCGCGCCGTCCCAGCATTGAGCCGGACATATATATCTGGCCGCCTATGTTAATCGGCTCGGGTCCGTCGCCGGGCTTGCGCCCTGGAACGATCAGCGTGTATTCCTTATAGTAGCCGGCCGGAGCCTGCGGCATACCGCCTTCCCGGTTATTATTTGTCACCCCGTCTTGCGAATAGGGAAGCGGTTTGCAGACTGAAATTTTAGCAAGCAGTTCTATTATGGCGGCTGTGCGGTTGGAATCATTTATTTTCGGAGAGAAATCGGTTCCGGGAACTATGGCGGCGCTCGGCGTGCAATTATTGTTCCCCCCGGAGAAACTGCCTTTCCAGTCCCCTGCATTATGGGATTTTTCCGCGGGTACCGGCTCACTCAGCCCGGGTACTGGCAAATCAACACTAAACTGCGCGCCGGGGTATTGGACAAGCGCCTCAAAAGCCGGTTTCGCCCCTTCATCATTAGCGGCAAGTATGCGGGTCGGGCAAACAGCGGAAAAACCGCCAAATATAACGGCAGCTGTCAGGACCAGACTTAGTTTTATATTTTTCATGGTTTCATCCGCCTCCGTAGTTTGTTATTCCCTCTTAAAACAGTATGGTCCTTTTAAGCAATAACCACACGGGCCTTTGTGCCCATATGTCACCTGATATTTGGGCCCTATAAAATTTATAGCGGGTTATGGGCAGGGTCGGCGCCATTTACCCGCAGCTTGACCGAACCCTTAAATCCTCCCCTGATCTCCTGCGCGTACACTGAGTATTTGCCCATTCTCACAGTTTGCCCGGCATATACGTCAAATCGCTTTTCCTGGGGCGGCTTTCCACTTATAAACAGCGACAACCCTGCCACCAGTCCATGTTTCTTCTCTCCCGCGTCATTGGTATAATCGGACTTGCCGGTATTAACAAGGCCTATTCTCAGCAGGCCTAAATTGGCGGTAGTTCCCTGTTTAATCTCAACCAGCTCACCCCCGCCGAATGTCGCCGGCACGGTATCAACAGGTGTGCAACCGGCTGCAAAAGCGCACGCAATTACCATGCAGATATATCTCCTCAGGGAAACGCATGAAGTTTCATTTAGTGACTTTTTCATATCAAATCTTACACTGGCATTACACCATCAGGCGCCATGCCAGGCACTATATCAATTTTCCTGAACGGGACGGGATTAAAGGCAACATCGGAGAAGTTCCTCTTAAACTCAGCTTCGGTCAGTGTTACATTGCCATGTCCCCATGGATTTCCCATGGTAATGGTTTTTTTTACCAGATCCACATTAAGCAGATGGTAGACATGGCCCTTTACAACCTCTTTTTTATTAATAAACATCGGCAAGCTGCTTGCCGTTACCGCATAACCTTTCCTGTCCCACTCCGCGATCTGGGCAAGACTTGTGAAAGCCGCAAGTTGCGAATAGCTGCCTTTGCCGGTGAGACTCTCCATAGCGGGTCCGGGCCAGCCGCCGTTGCCTATAGCGTTATAAGAGCCGCGGAACTTTGCATATGCCTTTTCCATGACCATGACCCATAACTCCTGGTTCCCATCCCCAGCATGGTCTCCATAACCGGCGAACGCAGGGCCATGCTGGTTAACAGGGAACTGGTTGTCCACGGTCACTGTTTCCTTCACATATTTTGGATTCCCGAAAATTCTCTTGCGGTAGAAGTCCACGGAATATGTGCCGTCCGGGTTTTGACGGATCATGCTGCGTATCATATCGGGACGCTTCCTGGCAACAGCGGCCAGTGACGACAGAAAATAGCAGTCCCCCGCCTGGCCCTGATTAACGTCGTTGGGAACTATGTTGGAAGAATCGTCCTGACCGGCAACGTACAGAGCGCCTGGAACCGCCTCGTACTTTATACCGGTCTTTTCCGTGCACCAGAATAACCAAACACATTCCCTGCCCACCTCGTTGAACTCGGGGTTCCCTGCCTGGTTGTTTGAATCTGTCGGGGTAGAGATATTAGGGGGGGGCTCTGTTCCATCTATTACAGGAAACTGCCCTTGCAGCATTCGTCCGTCTACCATGCCCCCGCCATAAATATCCCCGCCGGAAAGGTTTATGGCCCGTTTTTTGTTCTGCACCGTTCCATCGTACAGTCTGTCAAGAGCGCCAGTATCTCCGCTATTTACTTTGCCGGGGACATCTGCCAGGCGTCCGGATTGAGAGGCCGGTTCCCCACACATTAAATTTGAACCCTGAACGCAATAAAAAGCGGCCAGCGCCAGAATAACTATGGCTAAAATCTTTTTATGCACGATTAATCCTCAATTTGCGTTTGCGAGGAAGATTAACGGTTCATTGCGGGTGATACTCCGTAAGAACCGGCTTCCTTTTATTCCAATCTGTCCCAACCGTCTTAAACCCGAAACAGATAAACAATCCTAACCTTTCCTTGACACAATCCGCTGAATGTTCAAGGCAAAGTTCCCCGCCGCGTTTATGTTATAGCAGGAAGTATTTGCCTTGTCAAGGGCATGTAGATCCGGCACCCGGCCCCGTTAAGGCTACGACAAGCGCAGAAAAAAATCCTATAATACCAATAACGAACGCCGACGTAGCTCAGCGGTAGAGCAACCGCCTTGTAAGCGGTAGGTCGCCGGTTCAATCCCGGCCGTCGGCTGGTTTTTTTGCCTGTAACACCCGGGCATTTGTTAAAATATGAACTTACGGCCCCTTCGTCTAGCGGCCTAGGACGCTGCCCTCTCAAGGCAGAGATCACGGGTTCGAATCCCGTAGGGGCCGTATCATAATTTTAAGCGAAACAACTGCTTGTTTCGCGCCGAGATTCGCCCGCCAAACAACCGGCGGGTCCGCCTCCGGCGGAAAAGGCGGAGCGTTGATGAGCCAGCAGGCGAATCCGCGAGCCGGGGCCGCGAGCGCGACTGAGCGACGGCGAAGACGCGACTTGTGGCCGAATCCCGTAGGGGCCGTATCATAATTTTAGGTATAAAGTGTAAAGTGTAAAATTAAAACTGCGTGGCCGGGCAAAGCAGCCTAGTTGTCCAGCCGTTGACAAACAAACCATGGAAATAGGAATCGTCGGGCTGCCCAATGTGGGGAAATCAACCCTCTTCAATGCTTTGACCAAAGCGGGGGCGGCTTCCTCAAACTACCCTTTTACCACCATAGACCCCAATGTGGGAGTGGTGCCCATACCCGATAAGCGTCTGGACGCGCTTTTTGAAATTTTCAAGCCGCCTAAAAAGGTCGCCTCCTACATAAAATTCGTTGACATCGCGGGGCTTATGAAAGGCGCTTCGCAGGGCGAAGGACTGGGGAACAAGTTTCTGGCTAATATACGTGAAGTAGACGCCATAGTGCAGGTGGTGCGTGTGTTTGACAACCCCGATGTAGTGCATGTGCTTGGCGAAGTAGACCCCATCCGCGATATTGAGGTTATAGAAACGGAATTGATGCTGGCTGATCTTGAAGCCGTGGACAAAATGATAGACAAGAATTCCGGCAATCTGCGCTCAGGCAGCAAGGACGCGAAAGAGAGGCAGGAAAAACTTGATAAGATAAAAAAACTGCTGGCCGGCGGCAAACCCGCTAAAGACGCCGGCTACACCATTGAAGAAGTGCGAGACTTCAACCTGCTTACGGTTAAACCCGTTTTCTTCGTGGCCAACACCTCGGAAACCCCCAACTCCGCCGTGCAGGCTAAACTCCGCGATTTTATAAAATCACGCGGCGCCATTTTAGTGGAAATCTCGGCCAAGATAGAATCGGAACTGATAGAACTGCCCGATGAGGAAAAAGCAGCGTTCATGAAAGATCTGGGCGAGGAATACACCGGTCTTGAAAAAATGATAATAGCCGGCCAAAAGCTTCTGAACCTCATCGCCTTTTTCACCGTCGGCTCCGAGGACGAGGTGCGCGCCTGGAGCCTGCGCCGGGGCCTTAAAGCGCCTCAGGCGGCCGGCCGCATACACACCGATTTTGAAAAAGGCTTTATCCGCGCCGAAGTATATTCCTTTGACGACCTGGTAAAATACCGCGATGAAAAGATTTTAAAGGAAAAAGGTCTGATCCGCTCGGAAGGCAAGGAATACGTGATGAAAGACGGCGATATCTGCTTTTTCAAATTCAACGTATAACCGGCGGCGGACGCCGGTTTTCCGCATGAACGCATTAGAGATACAAATTAACCCGGACATCCTGCCAAAACTGGCTTTAAACCCGAAACAGCTTGAGGCTGTTACTTATTTCGCGGGGCCGGAACTGATCCTTGCGGGCGCGGGCACCGGTAAAACCAAAACACTGACTTCTAAAATAGCCCTGCTTATCGCTTCGGGCGTTTCCCCCTCGCGGATACTTGCCATCACCTTCACCAATAAAGCCGCCCAGGAGATGCAGCACCGTATCGCAAAACTTGTGCCCTGCTCGGGCGGCATGTGGATACACACCTTCCACTCTTTCGGCGCGCGGCTGCTGCGTCAGCATGGCCGCCTGATAGGCATAAAGCCGGACTTCCTTATTTACGACTCGGACGACCAGAAAAAACTTGTGCAGCTGGCCATGGAGGAGCTGGGCTTTGAAAGCGATAAAACCAAGGCCCCCATGTACGCGTCCATCATCTCGCGGGCTAAGGACGATCTGCTTGACGCCGGGTCTTACCTGATAAACGCGGAGGCCTCGGGCGAGCCGAACCGCCTGAAAGCGGCGCAGATCTACCAGCGCTATCAGGCGAAACTCACCGAAGCTGCCGCGCTTGATTTCGGCGACCTTATAGTGCGCGCGGCCGAGCTGCTTAAGGAAAAAGACGAAATACGCGGACACTTCCAGGAATATTTCCAGTATATTCTGGTGGACGAATATCAGGACACTAACCACGCCCAGTACGTAATAATAAAAACCCTTTCCGCTAAGCGCCGTAATCTCTGCGTGGTCGGAGATCCTGACCAGTCGGTGTACGGCTGGAGGGGCGCAGATATCCGCAATATCATGGAATTTGAGAAGGATTATAAAGACTCAAAAACCATAGTGCTTGAACAAAATTACCGCTCCACCGCTAAAATACTTTACGCCGCCAACGAACTGATAAAACACAACCGCAACCGCAAAGCGAAAGACCTCTGGACCGAAAAACTTCACGGCGACCCCGCCGAGGCGCTTGAATACCAGAACGAACTGGACGAGGCGGGAGGCGTGCTTGTAAAGGTAAAAAAACTTGCCGCTGACGGCCGCTTTACCTATAACGACATAGCCGTTTTCTACCGCACAAACGCGCAAAGCCGCTCTTTTGAGGACGCTTTCAGGAGAGCGCGCGTTCCGTACCGGCTGATAGGCTCGGTGCGGTTCTATGAGCGCAAGGAAATAAAAGACGCCCTGGCCTACATGAAAATGCTGGTAAACCCGGCCGATACTTTGAGTATTCTGCGCGTGGTAAATACTCCGGCGCGCGGCATAGGAAAAACCGCCCTTGAACGGGTTATGGCTTACTCCCGCCAGCAAGGGACAACAATCTACAGCGCCCTGCTGACGGCCGACCAGATACCCGACATTACCAACACGGCGCGGCGCGGCATAAAAGACTTCCTTGACCTGATAGAGGGGATAAAAAGCGATCTGTTCACCGCTACGCCAAGCCAGATGCTTGAAAAACTGCTGGTCAAGTCCGGCTACTGGCAGATGACGGAAAACGAAGCCGAAAAAGACAAAGACGGCTCGCTTGCCCGGCTTGGCAACCTGCAGGAACTGGTAAACGCCATAAAAGAATTTGAGGAACGCTGCGCCAAAGAAGAAATCCCCCCCACGCTTCATAAGTACCTTGAGGAGGCCATGCTGGCCTCGCAGGTGGACGACATGAACACCGACACCTACGCGGTAACGCTTATGACCGTGCACCTGGCAAAGGGCCTTGAATTCCCGGCGGTGTTCGTGACCGGGCTTGAAGAAAATCTTTTCCCTATAAACGCGGCCAATACCTCGGAGGAGGACCTGGAAGAAGAGCGGCGGCTTGCCTACGTGGGCATGACGCGCGCGAAAGAAAAACTCTTTCTTACCTGGGCCAATACCCGCAGGATCTTCGGCACCACTTACCCCAATGTGGCTTCGCGGTTTATTTTTGAAAGCAGAATCGGGGCGGATATGACGCGGAGACACCATGAAGGTGACGCGCGCGAGCACGTGGAGGCCCCGCCGCCTGTAATACCACGCATAGGCAAGGGCAGGCGCGTGGCTCACCCCGTTTACGGGCCGGGCCGCGTGGTGGACCAGATAGGCGCGGGAGAGTTCGCGAAAGTGACCGTGGTTTTTGACTCCGGCGCGCGGCAGACCTTTATGCTTAAGTACGCCCCGCTGCAGGCGATCTGACCGCCGGCAGGCCGGCGCGCTAAAAGGCGCCGGAACCTTTTTCTAAAGATATCCAATGTGATCTAAAAACAAGGGCCGCCGGATATCCGGCGGCCCTTGTTAATACGGAATTCCCTGATATTATTCCACGTTCTCGCCAAGACCTCTCGGATCCCATCTTTTGAAAAGATAGCTGAAAAGATCGTCCGAATCGGTCGTTCCTTCCCAGTAGGTGGAATTAACCCCCGCGGGGAACTGATACCTGCCGACCATGACGTTGCTGTAGCAGGAACTCACTATTATCTGTTTGAAATTGCGTCCGGGGTTCATCGCGAAAACGTCGGTAGGAACCAGCTCCTTACTGCTGTCGTAAATACCCCCGTCTTTGCTGCCGTGGCTGGACCAGATTATTACCTTGGTCCTGTCGTCCTGGACCGAAGCCTTGATGTCCGCGACCATTGCCACAGGGTTCATAACAACCCTGAACCCCTCCTTTACCAGCCATTTCGCCACATTATAGTAGGCCGTCCACTCTCTTTCCGTCAACGCGTCTTCCAGATGTCCTATAAGGAACACAACGTCGCCGTTTTTATAGGCGTCGGAATAGGCGCTCTTGGGAATCTTCCCGAACCCTTCTATTATTATGCTGCCGCCCGAGCGGGATATACTCACGCTTGCGCCATCCGCGCGGTTCAACGAGGAAAGATAGTCAAAAACAGGGACAGCCGTCCCTACAGCCGCCGGTTGAGCGGCGGAAACAGCGGCCGGCGGTATTTTCAGGTCAGCCGCCGAAAGGGAATAATTATCGCCTTTTAGGCGCAGCTCTTCCGGCGTATGGGAGAAACCCAGGCAAGGCAGGCACAGCAATACCACGGTAAACAGTTTTTTCATGACTCCTCCGCATCAAAAATTTGACCTGTCTATAGTTTAGCGCTGAAATACCGGCATGGAAAGGGCCGAATGGCCCTTTCGGCGTTTTTCATCGGGCCTACGCTTGTCTGGGTACTAAGGGACGAACCGTAATTCGGGCGGGGAGCCGGACGCTTTGAAGGCGTTTGCGCTCTAACACGCTTTCCCTCTTTCATAAATTGGTAAAATACCAGGGGCTACCGATGAAAATAGAAAAAAAAGACGTGGAATATATAGCGGACCTGTCCCGGCTTGAACTGACCGGGGAGGAGAAGGAACTGTACTCCGCCCAACTAGGAGACATCCTTTCATGGATGGATGAGTTGAATAAAGCGGACACCTCGAAAGTGGAACCGACGGCCCACATACTCGGCCTTGAGAATGTGCTGAGAAGTGACCTGCCTGAGCCGTTCCCGGACAGGGAAGCAATTTTAAAACTGGCGCCGCAGCGCGAGCTAGATTTCATAAAAGTGCCGAAGGTAATAGAGTAAGAACGCTAGTAGGCTTGTAGGCTGGTAGGCTAGTATGCTTACAGACTTTGAAAAGCATACCCGCTTACAAGCTTACCAGCCTACCAGCAGAGTAAGGATTTACATGCTTACCGCCGTTGAAACGGTTAAACTGATAAAAGAAAAAAAACTTACGGCGCTGACCGCGCTTGAGAACTGCTTTAAAGCCATAAAGGAACGCGACGGAGAAATTGGCGCCTTTCTGGAGGTTTTTGAAAACAGCGCGCGAGCGCAGGCCGCGGCAGTGGACGCCAAAGCCGAAACCGGCAAACCGCTTGGCCGCCTGGCCGGAGTGCCGGTGGCCATAAAAGACAATATGGCTTATGCCGGGCACCGCATGACCTGCGGTTCAAAAATACTTGAGGGTTATGTTTCCCCCTACACCGCTACCGCCGTGCAGCGCCTTATAGATGAGGACGCGGTAATAATAGGCCGCGCCAACATGGATGAATTCGCCATGGGCTCCTCCACGGAGAATTCGGCTTATAAAAAAACTAAAAACCCGGCTGATACCGCCTGCGTGCCGGGCGGCTCTTCCGGCGGCTCCGCGGCCGCCGTGGCGGCGGGATTTTGCCCCATAGCGCTGGGCTCCGACACCGGCGGCTCCATACGCCAGCCCGCGGCCTTCTGCGGTGTTTACGGTTTAAAACCCACTTATGGTCTGGTATCGCGCTACGGTCTTACGGCATTCGCCTCCAGCCTGGACCAGATAGGCCCTTTAACCTCCACAGTAGAAGACGCTGAACTGGCGCTTTCCGTACTGGCCGCCCACGATCCAAAAGATTCCACTTCCGTTAAAAAACCGGCACTGGAGCGGCCCTTTAACATGAAAGGCCTGCGCGTGGGCCTGCCAAAAGAATATTTCAGCGATATGAAAGGCGTGTCGGGCGAGGTGGCCGCCGCCCTGGACACTATTAAAAACAAACTGCGCTCGGCCGGCGCCGTTACCGCGGAAGTATCGCTTCCCAACTCGGTTTACGCGCTCGCCGCTTACTATATTATCTCCTCAAGCGAAGCCAGCTCCAACCTGGGCCGCTTTGACGGCATCCGCTACGGTTCCAGCGTTAAGGGCGCAAGCCTGGCCGATGTTTACAGGAAAACCCGCGCCCGGGGATTCGGGCCCGAAGTGAAGCGCCGGATAATGCTGGGCGTTTACTCGCTAAGCTCGGGCTATTACGACGCCTATTACCTGAAAGCTCAGAAAATACGCACGCTCCTCAAGCGGGATTTTGACGCCGCCTTCACAAAAGCGGATGTTATACTTACTCCCGTCTCGCCGACTACGGCTTTTAAATTAGGGGAAAAAATTGACGACCCCGTCACCATGTACCTCTCCGACATTTTCACCATCCCCTGCAATCTGGCGGGGCTTGCCGGTATTTCCTTCCCGGCCGGGAAAAGCGCCGCGGGGATGCCCGTAGGCGCGCAGTTGCTGGCAAAACCGTTCAATGAGGGCCTTTTGTTCAATATTATCAGGGAGGTTGAGCGTGCAGCCTGAAACAAAAAAGGAATTTTCCGGCGGCGGCGTCATCATTGAAGGCGGTAAAGCGCTTTTGATAATGATGCGCAACCTTAAAGGCGAACATGTGTGGACCTTCCCCAAAGGCCACCTTGAACCCGGCGAAACGCCCGAACAGGCGGCCGTGCGGGAAGTGCTTGAGGAAACCGGGTACGAGTGCCGGATTAAAAAAAAGCTGTTCAAGGCGCATTACAGCTTTACGCGCGATAGTTTCCCGGTAGAAAAAGACGTGCAGTGGTACCTGATGGAAAAGACCGGCGGAAACGGCGTGCCCCGCACACCCGATGAGATCTTCGCCATGAAATGGTGCGAAGCGGAGGAAGCCGCCAAAATTCTTGTTTATCCCAGCGACCATAAGATCTTAGAGCTCCTGAAAGGAGAATTAGGAAAGTAATGATAGCCACAGAAAGCAAAAGAAAGACACTGAACGCCGCAAAAAATAAGCGCGGAGGGTCATGATAATTTTCTGTCGCCTTCTGTCGCTTTCCGTGGCCCTCTGTTGCTATTGATAACTACTTAGATTTAATATGCCATAGATAGAGATTAAATCAATATGAATAATTTTGAAACTGTTATAGGCCTTGAGGTGCACGCGCAGCTTAATACCGCCACTAAAATGTTCTGCCCGTGCCCGCAGGCGGATTATAAGGCCGGGGCCAATTCCGCTATCTGCCCCGTGTGCACCGGCCAACCCGGCACTTTACCCGCCGCCAACGTAAAAGCGGTGGAACTGGGGGTTAAAACCGGCCTCGCCCTTAACTGCCGCGTCAACGAAATTTCCATTTTTGCCCGCAAAAATTATTTTTACCCCGATCTCCCGAAATCCTACCAGGTGTCGCAGTTTGACCGGCCGCTTTGCGAGGCGGGCAGCGTTGAAATAGACCTGAAACCTTCAGGGTCAAAAACAATACGCGTGGCCCGCGCGCACCTGGAAGAGGACGCCGGGAAGTCCCTGCACGCCCTGGGCAGCCGGGCGCTGGATTACACCCTGGTGGACTTCAACCGCTGCGGCGTACCGCTTATAGAAATAGTCTCGGAACCGGACATTAGTTCGGCGGACGAGGCCCACGCCTATCTGACCGAACTGAAGCGTATTTTGCAGTGGGCCGGCGTTTCACAGTGCGATATGGAAAAAGGCGAACTGCGCTGCGATGTTAACATTTCGCTTAAGGCCGCCGCCGTAAAAGAACTGGGGCAAAAGGTGGAAATAAAGAATTTGAACTCGTTTAAGGCGGTTAAAGACGCCATAAACAGCGAAATAGCGCGCCAAACCGCGATGATTGAGAGAGGCGAAACCGTGGCGCAGGACACACGCCTTTGGAATGAAAAAGAACAAAAAACCGTTCCCATGCGTTCAAAAGAAATGGCGCACGATTACCGCTATTTCCCGGAGCCTGACCTGGTGCCGCTCAGAATTGCCGCGGCGCGGCTTGAAACGGCTAAAAATGAACTGGGGGAACTGCCGCGCGCGCGCAAAACCCGGTTCATGAAAGATTTCGGCCTTAACAATTACGACGCCGGAGTGCTTACTTCGGACCGCTGTTTAAGCGCGTATTTTGAAGCCTGCATGAAAGAGGCTCCCCCCTCCGCCGCGGAGGGAGAGGCTAAGGCTGTGGCGAACCTTATCACCGGCGAATTTTTTGCACGCGCCAATGAACTTAAGGTGAACCCGGAGGATTACCTTTCAAAAACCATTTCACCGGTTAGTCTGGTTAAACTGGCGGCGCTGACCTCCGCGGGTAAACTTTCGGCTTCGGCCGCCAAGACAGTGTTTGCCGGATCCTGGGGAACCGGCAAAACCCCTGAGGCCCTGATGGGCGAACTGGGCTTGGCGCAGGTAAGCGATAGCGTACAGATAGAAGCCTGGGCCAGAGAGGCCATAGCGGCCAATCCCGATGCCGCCAAAGATTTTAAAAATGGCAATGAGAAAGCCCTCGGCCCCATAGTGGGGATGGTAATGAAGAAATCCGGGGGCAAAGCCAACCCCCGGCTGGCTAATGAGGCCATCAAAAAAATACTCGCGGCGTAGAGGGTAACCGGTCAGGCAGCCGGGCGATGCAGGCAGTCAGGCTATCAGGTAAAAACCCGATTTGGCTAACCCCGCCCTTTTGGTTTGAACATTAATCCAAAAGGGCGGGGCGATGTAATTATTCTGAAAAAAGTAAACGCGGGTTCAAAACTTAATTTTCCGTCCGAAAAAAGGAATTCCAGTTCCACCGGCCTGAAAACAACCCCCCACAAAAAAAACTGCGTTCGCCTGTTGGCGGCGGAAGCTTTTTCAACAACCTCAAGCGAACTGCTGACTGCTGAAATTTCACCAGCCAGATCTTCGTCCATATCCTCAAGCCTTGCGAACTGAAGCCTGCTATGCGCCCGGGAAAGAACGGAAGCCGCTCCGGCCATAACGCCCCTCGCCCGGACATAAGCCGTTTCGGGATAAAACCGTTCAAAGAACCTGTAGTACAAGTAATCATAAAGGCAGGAAAAGCCCGTCCGCCTGATGCGGACGCGAAGGGAACTCAAAGACTGCGCTGCCGAGGCCCTGACGCAAAAACCGGCGCCGGCGCGGACGGCCTCCGGCAGAACGCGCGCTATGTCCCCCGAAGCGTGCGCGCCCTCCTCAAAATTCCGCGCCGCTTTCTCAAAACTTCTGGATAAAACCTCCGCATCTTTAAAAAGCCCCGCATCTTCCCCGCCAAGCCCCCGTACCGCCCGGTTAACGCGCTCGGCAAGTTCCAGCAGAGTCAGAGCGGCTAATTTGTTCCTTAAAGAATTTCTTTCTTTTTCCAAACCGGCGGATTCTTCGCGGGTAAGTGCGCTCCGCGCCCGCAGCGCGGAAGCGGACGCGGCAAAAGTTTCATAGGCCGATAGCGTTTCACCAAGAAGACGGCGGCGCAAAGGCGAGGGCAGGTCCGCTCCGGGTCCGGCTTTAAGTGAACCGCCTGCGGGCTGAAGCCCTGGCCTGCCCCGCCCTTTTGGTTTGGACATTAATCCAAAAGAGCGGGGCTCAAAATCTTCACGCAGAGCGTTTAGCCAATCGCGAAGATTTATCTTCTCTTTTTCAAGGCCCGCGCGGTTAAGCTTATAATCGGCGTAACCTGAAAAAAATCCAGCTTCTCCGATACTGCCTCGGCCGGAGCCGACTCCCGGACTTTCCGGGACGAGTTGCGGGCCTTCAAAAAGCCTGCTGGCGGCCAAATTTAAAGTTTCGTCCGAAAGCGCTTTGTTCCCGGCCGCCGCCGTAAGCGCGTTTACAAGGCCCGAAAAGTGCGGGTTTATTTTCCATGAATATATGTAATATTCAATTTCGGCCGGCAGCGCGCCGGCAGCTCCGTTGCGGCTTAAATAAGCGTAAAGATTCGCGGCTTCGGCCGTATTTTTTTTAATCCAGTTTATCAGCGCTTCCCTCACTTGGGCATGGGTTTCTCCGCCCTTTAGTTCCAGGATACGGCCTTGCAGACCGGCGTCCAGTATCTTATCCGCCGCTTCCCCCCGGAAAAACAGGCTTACGCTTAACTTGTCTTTCAGCGCGGCATATTCAGCCTCATTTACATTTCCCGGTTGTATTTCAAAAGCCTGGCTAAACGCCCGGTCCGTAAAAGAAAAAACTAAAGCAGCCGATAAAGCCGCTTTTAAAAGGTATTTATTGCGACTGCCGTGTTTTTTCATTAACAAACCGAATCCGCTGCATTACCCTAACCCCTCTACCCTGCCCTTACAGCCATGATCTGAAAAGATATAAAAGTTTGCTGCCCGCCTTGGAAAGCAGGGGCCGCGCGCGCACCTCTGACAGCGTAAGCTCTCTTGATCCCTTGAGGTCTTCTATAAAGAGCCGCCTGACCTCCCCGCCGAATTGCCTGTTAAAAACATTAATGTTCAGTTCCAGGTTATAATGCAGACTTCTGTGGTCAAGATTATGGCTGCCTACCGAAGACCATTGTCCGTCAATAACGGCTGTTTTTGAATGCAGAATCCCGCCCTGCCATTCGTAAAGCCTTACTCCGTTTTTCAATAAGTGAGCGTACTGTGCCCAGGAAGCCCAGCGCACATAGGGATGATCTGTTTTAAGGGGCGTTATAATGCGCACATCCACTCCGCGGCGCGACGCCCGTATCAGGCGGCGGTAAATCAGGCGGTCCGGCAGAAAGTAAGCGTTGGTGATATAAATATAATTTTTGGCGATATCTATGGCGTAACGGTAACTGCGTCTTATAGACCTGAAATTCCTTATACCCGAAGCGGAAACTATGGAAACAGGAACATTACCACAAACACCTGCTTGTGTGTCGCTGGACACACCTTGGGTGTGCAAGCAGGTGGTGGGGTTGCCCCTGATGGCAGGCAGAGGTTGGGGCAATTTACCCGCTGTTTCCCCGGGGCAGGCCCCTTCTATGCGGCTTGAAGACCATGATTCCCAAAAAAGCTTTTCAATTTCCGCTACCGCAGGGCCTTCCACGCGCGCCTGGGCGTCTTTCCAGCCGCGCCCGCCAAGCGAGAGCGGCAGGTCCGACTCGGTGATATTGAAACCGCCCACATAAGCCGCCAAACCATCCACGCAAAGAATTTTTCTGTGGTCGCGCTTTATCCAGTTCCAGTAAGGTTTCCAGAGCACTACGGGCCGGTATTCCGCTACGCCAGCCCCCGCGGCGGCAAGGTCCGAGAAGAAGTTATGGTCGGCAAGTATGGATCCCACCGCGTCGCGGATAAGGTAAACTTCCACCCCCTGGCGCAGTTTTTCTTTAAGCAGCGCGGAAAAAAGCCGTCCGGCAACATCGTCGGAAAAAGCGTAGAACTCAAGCAAAACATACTCTTTGGCGGCCTTCACCGCGGCGATCATTTCGCCAAAGGCCTCATCGCTATTTTTAAGCAGCCGGACCCTGTTGCCGCTTAACGCGCCTTCCGGCCTGAAGCAGTATTTTTGCCAGTTATTTTCTTCTTCCATGTTTATTTTTTAAAACTTTCAAAAATTGTGCGATCCTCCGGCCGCCTGAGGCGGATAGCCCCGAACGACGGGAAATCGGAATTGACGATCAGCATATCATAAACGGAGCCGGGCCGCGCATTGGATGAAGATGCCTTTTTCGTCCGCTTAAGGCCGACAGCCTGCGCGGACGCGGCCTTCACGTTGCCTTCGGAATAAAGCAGGCGGGTCAAAGCAAATCTCGCCGCCAGGAACTCCGGCTCAAGAGTTATAGCCTCCTTAAGCCTGACATAAGCCTCTGGAGCGTTAGCGCCGTAAACAAACGCTTCAGCCGCGATATACGGAAACCGCGGGTCTTTAGGACAAAACACGGCGGCGTTTTCAACGTAGGCGGCGGCATAGGCGTAATTTCCGGAACCAGCCAGCTGCCGGCGGACGTTTTCAAGCAGAAGGTCTTTGTTGTAAGGCGCAAAAGCCAACGCCCTCCGAAGCGCCAACGCGCTCCGTTCCGGGTCCGTACTTAGCCCGTCGGCGGAGGGCAGGCCCGGGCCGGGCCGCAACGCCAGGCCGTAATCCCTCTCAAAAACAAAACGCGCCGAAAGACCCAGAACGCATAATAACAGCAGCGCAATGAACGCGGGGCGGAACCGCCCGGCCGCGTTGCCGTAAGCGGCGTCCGGCCTGGGCCCGGACACGCTAAAACCAAGTGAGCCGAAAAACAAAAGGCACACCGCCCCTGAATAAAAAACCATGTCAAAAGCGCCCTGGACAAAAAGCGCGATGGCGCAAAATTTCATAGCGGACTGAAAGGCGTCGCGGCTTTTTTGCTTAACCGAATAAAAAAAAGCTCCTGTAAAAAGCGCGGCGGCGGGAAGCCCCGCCTCGGCAGCCAGATTTAAAATCTCGCTATGGGCGTGCGTAGAGCCATGGCCATAATATGAAATACCGTTAAAATAAGGAAATTTGAAAAATTCGAAGGCCCGTTCAAAAAGCCCGGGGCCGAAACCGAAAAAAGGACGCTCCAGCGCGGCTTCAATAGCGCTGCCCCATATCCAGACGCGCGCGTAGGCGCGGGGGTCTCCGGCTTTAAACAAAAAAGAAAGCCAGTCCGTGGGTACGACCGCGGCTGCCAAAGCCAGCGCGGCGGCTGTATAAAGCAGCTGACGCCGTTTTTTCCTTACTATAAGGAAAGCCGAGGCCGCCAGTATTGAAGCAAGCATCGCCCCGCGGGAATTGGCGGCTATAATAGCCGCGATAAAAACCGCGCAAAACAGGCCGTAAAGCGTTTTGCGCCGGGTTTCCTTTTCTGAGACACTGGCCTGCCGCGGGCCTATGGCGCCGTCCGCGGCTGAAAACGCAAGCACCCACGCCGCCGCAAAGGCCCCGGCAAGTATTGCCGCGCTGTAATTGGGATTATCGCCTATTATCCCGTAAACGCCGGATCCCGTGATACGCTGGTAAAAAATAACCGAGGCGCAAATAAACGCGGCGCCAAAAAGGGCGCGCGTCCAGGCCCGCACCGCACTTTTTCCGAAAGGGCCAAAGGGCGGGGCGGGGCGGGGATTTTCACCGCTTTGCGCGGTTAAAGAAAGAAAAAAAGCGAACACAAGATATTTCGAAAAATGGGCAAGCGAGTTAAGCGGTTCAAGTGAAAAAACTGAAGCAATGCCAAGCCAGCCGAAGAACCACGGCCAAAGTCCCCCCGGAAGCGTAAAACCTTCTTTCCTGAAAAATACAGCCCAGAAAAAAAACGCCGGCGCGAATACCGCCCAGTCCCGCGCGTTCCTGAGACCGGAAAGGGCTACGGCAAGCAGCAGAAAGAAGGCCGGAGCACAGTCCCGGGCCCTTTCTTTCAACAGCGTATCAGTGACACTCATTTAAAGACCCTCTTTTTTCTTTCCTCCAGGTCTGTAAGCAGCTTATCTTCCCCCGCCGCGCGGTAAACCCCGGCCAGATCTCTGTAGGCGGATGCGCTGTAAGGGTTTAAAAGCAGCGCGCGTTCAAAAAATACGGCTGAGGAGAAAAGCATGCCCCTGTCTTTCCTCTCAAAAGCAAGCCGGTAATCTATTTTTCCAAGCGCCTCAAGCGGTGCGGGGCCATTTTCAATTTCAAGAGCTTTTGTAAATTTATTCCTGGAATCCTGCAATTTACCCTCCGCGTAAGCTGCAGCGGCGCGGGAGCGCTCGCGCAAAGCCGTGTTATGAGTGACACATAAATTCAACCAGGCCGCCGCGATTACGCAAGTCGCCGCCGGAAAAAGCAGCCTGCCCCGGCCCATAGCGCGCTCTTGTGCTTCTGCGCCCCTGTGCTCCTGTGGTCTGCTGGGGTCCGCTCCGCCCTGATGTTCCGGGGCCGCCAGGCAGCAGAAGATCCAGAAATTAGCCGGCACTGAAAGCCCGAAGTCAATTACGGAATGCGCTAAAGCGGCCACTAGCGAGTATTTAGCCAAACCTGTCTTTTTTTTAACCGCGTAACCCATAAGCCCGAACCAGAGCGCGGCGCAAAAAATTCCGTTTTCAGCCAGAAATTCAAGGTAATAGCTGTGCGCGTAAATTGATCCCATAGCCTGCTGCAGGTGGGGTGATGAACTCGCAACGACGGACATTGCCCCCCCGTACGCCGGAGAAACAAAGGTAAAAGCGGCATGGCCGAAACCAAAAAGAGGCCTGTCGAGGAACATTAAAAAAGCGCTTTTCCACCAAAGCAGGCGGTGGACGAATGACTGCGGCGGAACCTGCGAAATTACCAGCGCGAGCGCTATGACAGACAAAACAAGAAGCGGAATGGTTTTTTTAAACTCCGCGCGCTCATGCGGCTTCCACGCGTAAAGGCCGACGGCCGCTGTCAACGCCAGGGCCGCCCCCATGGACCGCGTCCATACCAGAATCACAAGCATTGCCCCCGCAAGCCACCAGTCTTTCCAGGACACAGCCAGGGGCAGGACCATTACCACAAAAAGAGCCAGAGCGTTAGGGTTTGTAAGGGAACCTGATATCTGCGGACTTTTTAAAACGAAGATCTGAACCACGGCAATGGCAGCCATTGCCCAGGCCGCGGCGCGCAGGGCAAGGTTCGTTATTTTTTTGTCTTCAGGGCTTAAAAAACCTGAAAAAATAAAGAGCAGGAACCCCGCAAACAAGTTCCCCCATTCAGGCCATATCAGCGCCCGCACGGGGCTGGCCATCATGGAACAGAACGAAAGCGCCGCGGCGGCAATAACCGCTGTATGGACAATTGAAAAATGAAGATCAAAGACTGTAGATTGAGGATTTATGCCGAAGCCGCCCGCCTTAGGCGGACGGACTCCTGTATAATTATGGCGAAGCGCGGACAAAACCCAAAGCAGGCAGGAGAAAAATATTACCGCCTGGAAGGCGGTCTGCAGGGGGAAATCAAACAGGCCCTGAAGCACCGGGGCGAGCGCGAGGACGGAAAAAAATGGAAGGACAAGCATCGCTTGAAATCCCGCGCCGGCGCAATAACCTGGCTAATCTTCTATTATTTTAGGCGTTACGAATATTAACAGTTCCATTCTGCTCCTGCTTACGCTCTTTTTCCTGAAGAGACTGCCAAGCAGCGGGATATCACCCAGAACAGGGACTTTATAAACTACATCCGACTGTGAATCATGTATAAGGCCGCCTATTACGATGGTTTCCCCGTCGCGCACTATCACATTCGTGTCGGTACTTCTGGTGTCCACGCTGGGAGCGGTAAACAGCACCGCCTGCGAAAGCTGGCTGACGGAGGGGCTGACCTTCATGGTTATACGTCCGTCGGAATTGATGGTGGGAAGGACCTTGAGGATAATGCCGGTAGTGACATAAGTGACCTTAGTGGTGGCTACGGAGCCTCCTGTGCCGTTGGTGATCTCGGTTGTGGTGTAAGGCGTCTGGTTCGTGATGTTGATGTTAGCCTCTTTGTTGTTTAAAGTGGCGACCTTGGGGTTTGAAAGCACCTTGGCCTTGCCCTTTTTAGCCGCCGCCGTTATGGCAAGGTCAAGAATATAATTGGAACCCACCCTGCCCAGCCTCAAACCGCCGTATATGTTTTTAGCCGCCAGATCCACTCCGGTACCGCCTTTGGCGGATAACGGAAGAGTAACATCCGCTCCGCGCATTGTGACAACGTTATTTACATCTCCCATACCGACAAAACGGTTCTTGGAATCCAGAAAGCTGTATCCCCAGTTCACGCCCATATCAAACTCGCTGTCCAAAGACACTTCAACCAGTTTGGCCTCTATAAGCACCTGCTTTGGCACACGGTCCAGGTTTTTAAGCAGGCGGGCCGTTCCCTCAAGGCCCATGGGGGTGTCCGTGACGATGAGCGCGTTATTGGCGTCATCAATAACGCAGTTGGCTTTGCGGTTTTCCGCCGTGGCCACGGCATCCACCTGAGTTTTAACTTCGGAAGCCTTGGAATAGTTGAGAAAAAATACCCGGGTCTGGAGCATGGCTTTTTTTTGCTCGGCAATAAAAGTCTGGGGCGAAGCTATTCTTAAAATATTGTCGCCCACCTGCTGGGCGCTAAGCCCCCTGACACTCAGTATGGTCTTAAAAGCTTCGTCAAAAGGCACCTTATCAAGGTTTATGGTTATTGAGCCGGAAACGTCGTCGGAATAAATAACGTTGACTCCCGCCTTAGCCGCCATCATACCGATAACCTCGCGAACGCTGGCCTCGTTATAATCGAAGCTGACCGGCTCGCGGGAAAGATTTTCCATAATGTTGCGGTAAGACGAGCGCGCGCCCTGGTTTTTTTGGGGCATTATGACCGGCACTTTCTCCTTTGAGAGAGCTTTAGCCACGGCGGACGCGGGCTCCATTTTTATTTCCACCACCTTGTCCGGAGCCGCGCTGCCGGATGGGGCAATAACCTTTACCCCGGCGGGAACAGCGGCGTCCGCCGGCGTATCTTTTACCGATAGCCGCGCCTGGTCCGGCCTGTCGCCCAGCATTACCGCGAGTTCCGCGCCTTTGCGCGTTATTTCATAAGCCGTCTTTTGGGAAAGCTCCAGCACCACCCTTGAAATGCTCACCGGCGCCGTACGGAACTGGCCGGTGCGCACCCTCTTAAGGAGTGAGCCGTTTACCGGAATATCTTCAAGCGTTTTCAGACGAGTATCCATCAGCTCAAGTACCAGCTTCGGGGGCTGGCCCGTAATAAAAGCCTTGTACAGCACAGGCTTGTCGGTGGCGATATAAACGCTTTCCGAAGAAACGCGCACCGATTTAACAGTCGCGTTCTCAACGGCGCAGAGCGCCGGCAGATCCTGCATGAAAAACACTGCCATGACCAGCAAAGAGAAGGCTTTTTTCATTTTAAATTCTCCAGTCAGGGTTCGTATTATTCTGGCGCGAGCCCTTATTCTTTTTCACGAAGGTTTATCTGACGCACTTTTTTATCGTCGGTTAAAAGTATGACCTGTTTGCCCCTTATCACCCCGGATACTCCGGGCACAGGCTTTTTTTTAGAGTCAAAAAGCCTGCCCGTCTTCAGGGTGTACACCGCGCCGTTGGCGGCATCGGAAAGCAGGGCCTGTTTGCCTCCGGCGTCTTCTAAAACGCCGGTAACCATCAGGTTATAGATAGTGAAAGAGCTTGCGGCCACAGTTGCCTGCGCCTGAAATCTGGGCGAACCGGTCTGATCGCCGAACACGGTGGCGGGAACCAGCGGGTCGCGGCCTTTGCCCGGGTAAAGCTGTTCCACCGTGGCCGCCGGAGTTGACACGGCGATCTGGGCTCCCGCGGGGGCGCCTAAAATCATGAAAAGCAAAAAAAAGCGGAGCATAAAATATCCTTCTCTGATGGTACTTCCCAAGCACACAGAATCCAGGCCCTCAGCCATTATACTGGTAGGCCACCAGCGTGAAAGAGGCCGCAACCGAGGTGTCGGAACCCGGCGTGCCGGAGATCGTAAGATTTTCCATGGCGAGTATCCGCTCCTCAAGCCCCAAAGCTGTCATAAACCGGCCCAAGGAATGATAATCACAGGCCACGCTCAGCTGATAGGAGACCTTTATAAAATACGCCTCCTTGCTGCTCACGGTCGGAGTAATGGACCGGACATTCACTCCATACTTTTTGCCCAAGTCGGTAATGGTACGCAGAAGGTCGGGGAATTTTCTGTCTTTGGGCAGTTTTTTCTGCGCCGCTTCCTTTTCCAGCTTCAGCGACTCAAGCTTGGACTCCAGATCTTTATATTTCGCCTTCTGCGCCCTGGCATTGCTTATATCGCTCTCCATTGAAGCGATCTTCCGGCTGTTTTCGGCTATAGTTTTTGAAAGCGGAAGCCAGAAATAAGTCAGATAGGCGTAAATAAAAAGGCATCCGAAAAGAACGCCCGCCGCTATTTTGCCCAACTGCTCTTTAGTAAGTTGTATTTTATCCATAAACTTATTGGCAGGCGTACTTCAGAGTAAGCTGCGTGACAAAAAGCTTTCCGGAGTCATCTTCGCTTATAGCTATACCCCCGATCAGATTCACTCCGGAGCAGCCGGGGGTTGTTTCAAGCGCGTTAATCCAATACGCCAGGTCGTATGCCGACCTGGAATTTACTCCGAAAGTAACCGTGAGCGTGCCGCCGGAAAGCGAGGTGTTGATGGCGTTGAACCAGATAGTGGCAGGCAGACCGCGCGCGGTATCCTGAAGAAATTTGGTGTAAACAAAACGCCCTTTGGCTATGCGGTTTATGGCGTCAAGGTAGCGCTGCACCTCGGCTATCTGCGCCTCTATCGCCTTCCCCTTTTCAACATCGCCCTGCAGTGATTTAAGCTCCGCCTCGCGTCGCGCCATGTTTAATTTAAGCGCCTCGGACCTTGTAACCTGCCAGCCGGAAACCAAAATCATAACCGCAAGCGCAAGCACCGCCCCCAGAACAACCTTCGCAATAACCGCCCTGCGGTTGATATTGGCTATATACTCGGGCGGAATGAGGTTTATTTTTATCATTCTTCCCAGTCCTTAAGCCTGCGCAACGCCAGCCCCGAGGCCACGGCGAGCGTGGGCAGAACATCGGCCGGAACATTTCTGGCCTGCTCACCCAGGAACGCGAAGGGGTTCGCCACTTCCACCGGCACCCTGAACTCAGCCGCCATGAATTTTGCTATATTGCCCAGGTTAGACATGCCGCCCGAAAGATATATCTTTGATATGGAGTGCTCCGCGCCCTGCGAAAGATAAAAATCTATGGAGCGGGACACCTCGGTGTACAGATCCTTCAGCACCCCCGCGGCGGCCTTGGAAACGGAAATCGCTTCTTTGTCAAAATCACCTATGGCCGCTTCTTTGTCCTCATCGGACACAAGAAGGCCTTTTTTCTTTTTTGCCGCCTCGGCAGAGGCCGCGTCCACCTTCAAAATTTTCGCTATAGCCTTGTCAAAAGTGGCCCCGGCAATAAAGATGTCTCGCACCACGCGGGTAACGCCCTGCGCCACAATGGAAAGATTTGTCACTTTGTAGCCTATATTCAGGAGGAGCGCGGCGCTGCCGTCCGGGCCAGGGAAAAGTTTCTCGTAAAGGGTTTCAAGGGCGAAGGAATCTACGTCTATTATAAGCGGGTCCAGGCCGGCGCCGGAAATAATTTCTATTTTATCGTTGACCGCCTCATTTTTTGCCGCCACAAGCACCGTTTCCATCTTTGGCTGTCCGTCTTCGGTGATATCGCCCAGAATGTGGTAGGTAAGGCTGACGTCTTTGATGTCAAAGGGTATAAAAGGTTCGGCCTCTACATTTATAGTCAGCGCCAGTTCTTTAGGGGAAAGTTTCGGCAGCTTGACATATCGCACTATAACGGCGTTACCCGAAACGGAGGCGGCCGCGTATCTGGCCTGGATACCTTTTTTCTTCAGGTAATTCTTAATTTCCTGGGCAATAATAGCTTTCTTCTCTTCCGGAGCGGTATCGGCCTTGAAGGCCAACGGAATACAACCCCAGTCTTTAAGCTTTAACTGTTTTTTCTCCTGCACAAAACAGACTATTTTTATGGAGTAGCTGCCAATGTCAACGCCCACTATATCTTTGGCGGGAAACATCAGCTTAGCCAGGTTTGGAATCATCAGTTTTTTAAGCCTTTTTAAAAAATCGCCTTCTCACGCAGTCTTGCCTTAAAACGCCGGATAATAACTTAACAGGCTGATATTATATAATTATTACAAGCGGACCAGTGCGTTGTCAAGCTGTTTTTTGTTACATGGCCAAGAAATATATTGAAATGTCCGGCAATTTGTGTTATCATTAGAGACTCAAGGGCGCACGGCAAATCCGCCGGCGCGTGGAGGAAGTTTTATGATCGTTGAAAGAACTGAATACAAAGATAAGCCGGTACTGGTGTTAAAAAGGAACGAAGAAGACAAATATCCGTTTTCTTTCGGTCTCTCAAAGGCCAGGCTTATCATTGAAGCTATTGAAGACATAAAGAAATTCGTGGCAGAAAACGACAGCAAAGAAGAGAAAAAATAGTTTTTCTCCGAAACATCGTAAATGCCGTCTGAAACCGTGACTCCGGCCTATGGCGCAGTCCGCGACTGAACAGGCTGTTGCCGGGTTTTATGACGGCATTTTTCGTTTTTACGAAGCGGCGAACTCCCTGCTGACTTTCGGCCTTGACCGGCGGTGGCGGCGCGCTGCCGCGGAAATACTCAAAAATCTTTCCCCCGGAGCCTGCACCGCGCTTGATGTCTGCGCGGGCACGGGGGACTTTTCAATCGTCCTTTATAAGACCTATGGCGGAACCCTGAAAGTCACCGGTTCCGACCTTAACCGCGCCATGCTTTCAAAAGCGCGCTCAAAAACAAACAAAATTGAATTTGTGGAAGCGGAAGCTAAGGCGCTGCCTTTTGCGGACAGCTCTTTTGACCTGGTGACAATTGCTTTCGCCGCCCGGAACCTTAACCTGGACCACGCGCGGATGCTGAGAGCCCTGAGGGAATTCAGGAGGATACTTAAGGAGAACGGCGTTTTTATGTGTCTTGAAACCACCCGACCAAAAAACCAGGTTATAAATTTATTGTTCAGGGTCTATGTTCAGGCGGCTATAGGTTTTATAAACCTGATCTCGCCTAAAAACAGGCCGTCTTATACCTTCTTAAAAACTACCATACTGAATTTCTATGGCGCGGACGAATTTTCCGCCCTGCTTCTTGACGCCGGATTCAAGGCTCCCTCCCATAAAATACTGTTCCCCGGCGCCGTAGCAGTCCACACCGCAGTAAATCCGCAAAAAGCATAAGCTTGGACGTCGGCAAATGGCTTACGGGAATAATTAAGATATTAAGAACCGTCCCCAATTCCCCAATAAGTGGAGCGGGTGACGCCGGAGCCGGGTTAGCGGGGCCTTCACGAACATGAGGCTTGCGCAAGCGCCGAGAGTGAGTGGTGGAAGCCGGCCACGGTGTGGACGGCTGTCCCCGCGTTCCGGTCCGGCGGCAGGCCCTGCGAACCCTTTTATGGGCGAATGGGACACCCAAAAAAACTGGAAAAAAATAAGTTCCTGCCGCTATAACCCCAAAAGCGACGGCATTTTTATCAATTTTTTCGGAGTTTCCCCACAAACTTCGGCTGTTTCATCGGGCTTGAGACTTGTGACCTGAAACCTGAGACTAAGCTGACTTGTGGCTTATTTGTGCTTGCGGCGGTACTCGGCTATTTTCAGACGCACAGCCGCGCGCTTAAGCGCCGCCTGCGCTGAATCCAGGTCCAGGTCGTCGCCTTTCACGTTAAGCGCGTCCTTGGCCTTGCGGTAGGCCTGACGGGCGCGCTCTTCGTCTATTTCCCTGGAAAGCTCGGCCGCCTCGGCGAGCACCAGAACGTTATTTTTATTTATCTCGGCAAATCCACCCAGAACGGAAAACGCGCCGTGTTCTTTGCCGGCTTTATAGCGCAGCAGCCCCTCTTTCAACTGCGCCACCGTGGAAATGTGGCCAGGCAAAACGCCCAACTCGCCCTGAAGCGCGGGAATGACTACGAGGTCAACTTCCATGTCGGTGAGCGCGGCTTTCTCCGGCGTAATTATTGAAAGCGACAGCTTTTTCTTCATCAAAATCACCTTCCGGTGTTTGTTTGTAACTGGTTACCGGTTACCGATTACTGATTACTAGTTTCTTTCGCCCTCTCTATCACCTCATCCACGGAGCCTGCCATATAAAACGCCTGCTCCTGTACGTCGTCAAGTTTTCCGCTCAGTATTTCCCGAAAGCTGCGTATGGTGTCCTTAAGCGGCACATACTTGCCCGCCCTGCCGGTGAACTTTTCCGCCACAAAGAACGGCTGCGAAAGGAATTTTTGTATTTTCCTGGCCCGGTTTACGATGCGTTTATCCTCGTCGGACAGCTCGTCAATGCCAAGTATCGCTATAATATCCTGCAATTCCTTGTAGCGCTGAAGGATTTTCTGCACGCCGTGCGCGGTCTCATAATGCTCGGCTCCAAGCACTTTGGGGTCAAGTATTCTTGAGGTTGAATCCAGCGGGTCCACAGCCGGATAAATACCTAGCTCGGAAATAGAGCGGGAAAGCACTATGGTGGCGTCAAGGTGTGTGAACACATTGGCCACGCCGGGGTCGGTAAGGTCGTCGGCCGGCACGTAAACCGCCTGTATAGAAGTTATTGAGCCTTTTTTAGTTGAGGCTATGCGTTCCTCAAGCCAGCCTATCTCGGTGGTCAGCGTGGGTTGATACCCCACGGCGGACGGCATGCGGCCCAAAAGCGCCGAAACCTCGGCGTTCGCGAGCACATAGCGGAAGACATTGTCCAGAAACAGCAGCACATCCTGGCCCTTTGAATCTCTGAAATACTCCGCCTGGGTAAGCGCGGTCAGGGCGACCCTGGCACGGGCGCCGGGAGGCTCGTTCATCTGGCCGTAAACCAGGGCGGTTTTTGAAAGGACCGTGTTGCCGTCCGAGAGTTTTGATTCCTGCATTTCAAGCCACAGATCATTTCCTTCTCTGGAACGCTCTCCGACGCCTCCGAATACAGAATAACCGTGGTGCTCGCGCGCCACATTATTTATCAGTTCCATGATGACAACGGTCTTGCCCACTCCGGCGCCGCCGAACAGTCCTACCTTGCCGCCTTTCATGAACGGCGCCAGCAGATCTATCACCTTTATGCCGGTTTCAAATATTTCCGGGGACGTTTTCAACTCGGTCATCAGCGGCGGCTCCCGGTGAATGGGCAGGAATTCTTTGGTGTTTATAGGGCCCCGGTAATCTTTGGGTTCGCCCAGAACATCCATCAGGCGCCCGAGGCAGGCCTCCCCCACCGGCACTCTAAGCGGGAAGCCGGTATCTTCGGCTTCAAGCCCCTTGCCGAGGCCCGTAGTGGGCCCAAGGGTTATGGCGCGCACGGTATTGTCACCCAGGTGCTGGGCCACTTCAGCCGTCAGCACCGCCCCGCGGCCGTCTTCCTTATATTTTATTTTCAGCGCATTGTAAATGCCGGGCAGTTTGCCTGGGGCGAATTCAATGTCCAGCACCGGCCCTATTATCTGCACAATTTTTCCAATATTCATATAAGTAGACTCCAGTTGAGTGGTTATCTAGTGATTCAGCGATTTAGTAATTAAGTAATTGAGTTCGGGGCGATTGTTTTTAACCAAATCACTTAATCACTCTTTACTTAATTACTATTTATCCTCCAAGTGCTTCTGCTCCGCCTACTATTTCACTCAACTCGGTTGTGATCATGGCCTGGCGGGTTTTATTCATTTTAAGCGTAAGCCCTTCTATAAGTTCCTCGGCGTTTTTGGAGGCCGATTCCATGGCGTTCATGCGCGCGGCCAGTTCCGCCGCCTGCGATTCCAGCAGCACCCTGTAAAGCTGGGCTTTAAGCTGGCGCGGTAAAAGCGCCTCAAGCAGCTTTGTCTTTGACGGCTCAAAATTAAAATCGCCGCATTTAACCGCCGTGCCGCTTACAAGCGCGCGGCTTTTAAGCGGCAGCAGATCGCCTATAACTATGCGCTGGGTGAGCATTGACTTGAACTCGTTATAAATAAGCGTGACGCGCTCAATGTCCCTGCCCAGGAACAGCTCAAGCACTTTCTCCCCGATAATTTCCGCTTTGGCGTAATCCGCCTTGGGGAAGATATTCACCATTTCAAAATACAATTCCAGATTAAGCCCCTTCAGCCGCTTTAAAAGATCTCGCCCCTTCCTGCCCACCGCAAGCGCGTAAATTTTTTTACCGCGGTATTCTTTCAGCCAGGCGAGCGCAGCCTTAAGCAGGTTGGTGTTGAAAGAGCCGCATAAGCCCTTGTCTGCCGTTACCAGCACCAGACAAACGGCGCCGGACACGGGTTTTTCCTCAAACAGTTTATAGGCCGGGGACGCCATAAAATCTTCCTCTTCCATCTCCCGGTAGAGGTCGCCTATAAGGCTGTCCATTTCATCGGAGAAAGGCCTGGCGGACATTATGCCCGACTGGGCGCGTTTTATACGCGCAGCAGCCACCATTTTCATGGCATGGGTTATCTGCTTTATGCTTTTAACCGAGCCTATGTGTTTTCTGATGTCGCGTATAGAAGCCATGATATTTGACCGTTAGCAACTGAAAGCTACAGAAGGCTACGGAAAGTTTTCGGAAATGATGAATTCTTCTCTTACTTTCTTTGGCCTTCAGTGGCCTTCTCTATCTTTCTCTTGCTATCCAGTTTCTCCAACTCTTTCACATAATCCGCTATGCCGTCTTCCAGATTCCATTCGGGTCTGTAATTCAGGCGCGCTTTGGCCCGGCGCAGATCCGCATGGGTTTTATTCTGGTAAAAAGCGTAGGGGTTTTCTATATATTCCGGAGCCAGGTCCGAAACCATGGCCTTGTTCAGGCAATCCACCACCTTGTTGAAATTTTCAGGATGGCCGGAAGCCACATTGCACACGCCGAATCCGGATGCGTCAAGAGCGTTCAGGTTGGCGCGCACCACGTCTTTTATGTAAACAAAATCCCGCGCCTGCTCGCCAAACTTGAAAATACGCGGGCGCCTGCCCGCTTTCATCTGCAGATAAAGCTGATACATCATACTCGCCACTTTACCTTTATAAGCTTCACCCGGCCCGTATACGTTAAAATACCGAAGCCCCGTTAAGGCCATATCCGTGTGTACCGCGGCAAAATCACGCGCGGCTTTGTCCATTATGGCTTTGGAAAAGCCGTAAACGTTCTCCGGCTCGGGCGTCTGTTCCTCTTTCATAGGGCACTGGCCGTTGCCGTACACCCCGGCGGAAGAAGCGTAAACCACAGTTTTAACCTCGTACTGAGCGGCGAAGGCGAGCACCGCTTTAAATCCCTCCACATTCACCTGCATCATTTTTTTCTGGTCCGTCACGGTGGTGTCCGTGATGGCGGCTTCGTGGAACACGGCGTCAACCTTTCCCACTTTGTCAAACCAGCCGGGGGCTAAAATATCTTCGCCTATAACATTCCCCTGAAAGCCCTGCAGGTTCTTAAAATTCCCTGAAGAAAAATCATCCAGAACCGTAACTTCCGCTTTGCGCTCGCGCTCAAGAGCAAGAGCAATATTCGATCCCACAAAGCCCGCCCCGCCGGTTACCAGGTATTTCATATTAAGGACCTCCTAGCTGGTAGGCGGGTAAGCCAGTAAGCTGGTCTGCTTTTCAGAGCCTGCTAACTTACTAGCCTACAAGCCTACTAGCCTGTCAGCTAAAACTCTTCTTATATCCCGCCACGGCGCCGGCAAGCCTTTCTTCCAGATCTTTATTAATTTCCCTTTTTGCTGTAATGTCCGCCAGCAAATTCGGGTAGCTTCCTTTTATGAACCGCGCCAGGCCCTCTTCAAATTTCTTTACCTGGTCCATAGCGAGGTCGTCCAGATAGCCTCTTGAACCCGCGAAAAGAATTATTATCTGGTCCTGGAGCGGAAGGGGGAGGTACTGGTCCTGTTTAAGCAGTTCCACCATGCGCTCGCCCCGGCGCAGCTGGTCAAGGCTCGTTTTATCAAGGTCGGAACCGAACTGCGCGAAAGCGGCCAGCTCATTATATTGGGCCAGATCCAGCCGCAGTTTGCCGGCCACCTGGCGCATAGCCTTAACCTGGGCCGAACCGCCCACGCGCGAAACTGAAATACCCACATTCACCGCCGGGCGCTGGCCCGCGTGGAACAGCGCGGCTTCAAGATAGATCTGGCCGTCGGTAATTGAAATAACATTGGTGGGAATATAAGCCGACACGTCCCCCGCCTGTGTTTCAATTATAGGCAACGCCGTCAAAGAGCCGCCGCCGTTCTTGTCGTTAAGCTTACAGGCGCGCTCTAAAAGCCTTGAATGCAGATAAAACACATCGCCCGGATAGGCTTCGCGGCCCGGCGGACGGCGCAAAAGAAGCGACATCTGCCTGTAAGCCTGGGCATGCTTTGAAAGGTCGTCATAGACTATCAGGACATGCCTGCCCTGCCACAGAAATTCCTCGCCTATGGCGCAGCCGGAATACGGCGCCAGATACAAAAGAGAGGCCGGCTGTGAGGCGGAAGCGGAAACTATTATGGAATATTCCATGGCGCCGTTATCTTCAAGGATTTTAGCCACGCGGGCCACTGTGGAGTCCTTCTGGCCTATGGCCACATAGATACAGATAGGGCGTTTTTCAGGCGGCTCGTTCTTCTGGTTTATAATGGTGTCTATAGCTATGGCTGTTTTGCCGGTCTGGCGGTCGCCTATTATAAGTTCGCGCTGTCCGCGGCCTATGGGGATCATGGCGTCTATTGCTTTAAGGCCGGTCTGCAGCGGCTCTTTAACCGGCTGCCGCTCCACCACGCCGGGAGCTATTATCTCAACCGGACGCCGCTTGTCCGCTTTTATGGCCCCCTTGCCGTCAAGGGGATTTCCCAGAGCGTCCACCACCCTGCCTATAAGCCCGGGCCCCACCGGCACGTCCATAACGCGCCCGGTGCGTTTTACCCTGTTCCCTTCTTTTATGCGCGAGTCGGCGCCCATTACCACCACGCCCACATTTTCTCTTTCAATGTTTAAAACCATGCCGTGCACGCCGCCCTCAAACTCCACTAATTCACCCACCACGCAGCTCTCCAGCCCGTAAACGCGGGCAATACCGTCGCCCACCTGCAGCACCTGGCCGGCCTCGGAAAGCTCCGCGTCGGGCACAAATTTTTCTATCCTGGTCTTAATAATTTCGGTTATCTCTTCCGGTCGTATCATTTCAAATACCGCCTTTAATAGAGCTGAAGAACTGAAGTTCTGAAGTTAAAGAGAGAATAATCTTCAGCGCTTCAGAGCTTCAGCGCTGGTCTAAATCGCGAATAATTCTTTTTTAAGACGCTCAAAGCGCCCCTTGACCGAGGCGTCTATAAGCAAGCCGCCCATTTTTATTTCAAACCCGCCTATCACCCGTTCCGTTATAACTTGCGCCAGATGCATTTTTTTGCCGGAAACTTTACCCAGCAGTTTTTCAAGCCGCTTGAGTTCCGCTTCGTTCAGGCCGTAGCGGGAATAAACCTCGGCCTTCATTACAGCGCGCCAGGCCTCAAAAAGCCTTAAAGCTTCCTGCACTATTTCCTCAAAAAGAAAAAACCTGTTTTCCTTTACAAGAAACTCCAAAAAAGCGCGGGCGGGACCGTAAGCCGCGGAAGCCCCCATGATCTTTTCTAAAATTTCTTCTTTCACGGCTCCGTTAATAACCGGGTGAACCAGCACCTTCCTGTAAGGCTCAACGGCGGAAAAGACCTTCTTCAGCGCAGATATCCTGGCTTTAGCGTCACTCTCAAGAGCGTGATCAAAACCCAGGCCGTCAAGGCCCATGTAAGCCCTGGCGTAGCGTTTGGCAAGCGTCTTGTCGGCCGCTTTCATTTTCAGTTCTCCGAAAGATTTAAAAATTTATCCGCTTTTTCAAGGTCGTCAATTGCCCTGGCCACAAGCTGGGAATTTGCTTTAGGGTCAAGATGTTTTTCAAGCAGCTTTTCAGAAACCGCCAGGGCAAGCCCCACTACCTTTTCCCTGAGCTCGCGCACAGCCTCATTTTTCTGTGAATCTATCTCTATCTTTGCCGCCGCCACTATAAGGGCCGCGCTTCTGCGCGCCTCTTCCACTATCACTTCCTTTTCTTTCTCGCCTTCCGCCCTTGCCGCATCAAGACGGCGGGAAAGCTCTGCTTTCAGCTCGGCGAATTTAATTTCCAGTTCGTTTTTTATTTTTTCAGCCTCAACCCTGGCGTTTTCGGCGGCCTCGCGGTCGCGTCTTAGCGCGTTTTCCCTGTCCTCCACCGCTTTTAAAAGCGGCTTCCAGGCGGTTTTTGAAAGCAAGAAGACCAGCAGGACAAAGCAGGTTATTGTCCAGAAGGCCAGGCCGAATTCCGGTTTAATCAAAGCTTCCATGGGGAACTCCAGTCTGAGAGTCTAGAAGTCTGAGAGTCACAGAGTCTTAGCGTCAGAGAGTCCTAAGATTTTGGAGTTTATTACTTTCAGACTCCCAGACTCTCAGACTCTTAGACTCTCATGACTCACGACTTCAGTTTACTTATGCGCTTCGGTCTGCGCGGCTTCGGGCCCGGCCGGCGCCTTGGGCATGCCGAAATTCATAACCGCGAGCAGGCAGATAACCAGCGCGAAAAACGCGAGGCCTTCTACCAGAGCCGCCGCGATGATCATGGTGGTGCGCAGCGCAGGGCCGGCTTCCGGCTGGCGGGCCGTGCCTTCAAGGGCGCTTGCGGCAAGCTTGCCTATACCAAGGCCGGCCCCCACAAGCGTGATCCCGGCGCCAAGCCCGGCGCCAATGTAACCGAGTCCCAAAAACATCATGTCGTTCATTATACTACCTCCCATATTTAACAGCGATCATTGACTAGTTGTCAGTGGACAGTGATCAGTAAAGAACAATCCGAAACTGACCACTGGTCACCTGCTTTCTCTGAATTGTGCTTCGCACCCACCACTACCCACTTTCCGCTAATGCGGATGCATTGCCGCGCCCGTGAAAATAGCCGTCAGGAATGTGAACACATAAGCCTGCAGGAACGCCACGAACAATTCCAGCAGCAGGATGAACAGCACCAGCGCAACCGAAACAGGCGCCACGCCCAGCCCCAGGGCGGTGTTCAACGCCCCGAAGATGAAAATGAAACTTACGAAAGCCAATATAACTATATGCCCGGCTATCATGTTGGCGAAAAGACGGATGCAAAGGGCAAAGGTTTTTGTTAAAAGGCCTATAAGTTCTATGGGGAAAAGCAGCGGGTAAAGCCAGAACGGCACGCCCTTGGGGACGATATGCGCCAGGTAAGAAAAAAGCCCCTGCTCCCTTATGCCGGCGAAATTGACAAGCGCGAAAGTGGTAAGCGCCAGAGCCGCCGTGACGGCCAGGTTGCCGGTGGCGGTGGCCCCGAAAGGCACCATGCCCAGCAGGTTCATTATAAGTATGAAAAAAAACAGGGTGCAGAAATACCCCATATAAGCCGCGCCTTTGCGGCCAAGATTGGGCACAACCACCTCATCGCGCAGAAAAACAACCACTATCTCTATCATCGCCCGGAACGGCGCGAGCGCCAGGGAACGGCTGCGTATTATGAGAGGGAAAACCGCCAGCAGTATGAGGGCCGCTATGCCCATCATAAGCAGATGTTTTGACACCGGAAATTCTAACGGCCCCAGCGTTTGCCAGGCCCACACATGGTCAACGATATGATGCTCAAGGATCTCTTTTAATTCCATTCTTTTTAATGGGGACGGCTTCGAAAATCAGCTGAACCAGTATAAGAGAAACAGCGAACGGAACTATAATTATATATTTTTCACGCCGCAAAAACCAAACTGAGCCGGCAAGGAAAACCAGCCGGTACAAAAGCCCTCCTGCGAACACGGAATAAAAAACCGTATCCGGCGAGTTAAGCGTTTTTTTAAGCGACCAGCGTGCCAGCGCCCCGTTTAACACCCCCGCGGCAAGCCCCGAAAGAACAGCCATCCGGACTGAATCAATCATAAAAGACACCAGGTTGCAGGTGACAGGTAACAGGTGGCAGGCAGCAGGTGATAGGGCTCTCTGCCTGTGACCTGTAACCTGATACCTGCCGCCTTTTGTTGACCGTCACACTACTCTCCCTCTTTTCTGAAAAGTTCCTTCATAACCAGGTAAAAACCCGCCGCCATGCCGCCGGCCGCCCCGCCAAGCATTAGCCAGGGTGAAGTGCCCATTTTCCCATCCAGCCAGTAGCCGGCCCAAAAGCCAAGCAGCACGCTTACGGCCAATTCCAGGCCTATCTGCGCGTATTTCCAATAATTTTGGTCGGGCCGGCTATTCATCAGCGATCCTCGCGCCGCAAAGCCTTATTTTACCTTTTTTACGCCCCTCTTAAGGTCGCGGAGGAAATGTAAAGCGCAGTTTTAATTTTGATTTCCAAGGCGGCGAAAATGTTAAAATCAATCTCATGGATCCCGAGTTCAGGAAAAGAATACTGATAGTGGACACAGAGGCCGAAGCGGCCGGAGAACTTAAAACTTTTCTTGAAGAAAATGAGTACAGCGTCCGGCACACCGCGGATTACCAGCAATCGCTTGACACCATACAAAACTGGAAACCGGACCTGGTAATTTTAAACATACTGGTGCAAATCTTCAATCCGCTTAACCTGATAAGCGACATCAAGAAAAACCCGTTCACAGAAAACCAGAAAATAATAATTTTCTCCAAAACCCCGAAGACCGATATAGTAACGGGGCCCGCCCCCAGGGTGACGGGCTACCTTACAAAACCGATTGACTTTGAAGAACTTAAAGCTACCCTGGCCAAAGCACTCAGCGGGGTCAGCGGCCTGGAACAGCCGACGGTTATGATAGCCGATGACGACGAAGAATTTTCCGACCTGGTAAAAATGTTCCTTGAATCCAATAACTGCAGGCCGGTAACGGTAACCGATCCCTTCAAAGTGCTGGACATGATTAAAAAAACGCGTCCGCGGGTGCTGCTGCTTGACCTGATGATGCCCGGCAAAGACGGCTTCCGGATAATAGAAGAAATGCAGGATGAGGCCGAAACCGCAAAAATACCGATTATAGTTTTAAGCGGCCTGCGCCTTGATAATATTCAGGAACGCGGCATACTTACCGGACTTCCGGAGATAGTGGCGAAGGAAATGCCGAAAGAATTGCTTTTAAAACTGATAAAAGAACAGACCGCGGGCGTAATCGCGCCAAACAACCAGAGCGAAACGCCGAAAGGCCCTCTAAAGCCGCGGGTGCTTATAGCCGACGACCAGATGGAACTTCTGATGCTGATGAAAGAAACGGTGGAGACCGCCGGTTTTGAGGTGGTCACCGCCTCGGACGGCCAGGAAGCGCTTCAGGTTATCTTTGAAACCAATCCGGATATAGCGGTGCTTGATTACAACATGCCCATAAAAGACGGGCTAAGCGTAGCGAAAAACCTTAAGGACAACCCCCTGTTCGCCCATATTCCGGTAATAATCTGCACCGCTTACAGCGAGAAAAGCACCAAGCTCAAAGGCCTCAGCATGGGCATTGACGACTACCTTATAAAACCCGTAGATACCGATGAGCTGGTTGCCCGCATCCGCATGATACTGAAGCGCAACAAACTGGTGCTGGACACAAATCCGCTCTCAAAACTCCCCGGGAACCCCTCCATACAGGCGCGGGTGGAGAGGAAAATACAGGAAAACCTGCCCTTTGCCGTGCTTTATCTGGACCTGAATAACTTTAAAGCGTACAACGACACTTACGGTTTTGAGTCCGGAGACCGCGTTATAAAGACCACGGCCAACCTTTTAGTTAAACTCACTATCCGCAACGAGAGCTCCGAAGAGTTTATCGGCCACATAGGCGGAGACGATTTTATAATTGTCACAAGTTTTGAAAAAGCGGAGGAACTGGCCAGGCACATTACCGCGGCTTTTGATGAAATAGCCCCTTCCTTTTATTCAAAGGAGGACCGCGAGCGCGGCGCCATAGTTTCTACCGACCGGCAGGGCAATATTAAAAAATTTCCCTTTCTCTCTATCGCTATAGGCATTGTGCACAACCGGCTGCAGCCGATCCTCTCTTTCGCCCAGGTCAGCAACATAGGCGCGGAATTAAAAAAGGCGGCCAAGACCTCCGCAAAAAGCCATTATGTAATTGACAGAAGGAAGGACTAGCCGGCGCATAAAAAAACGCCGTCCGCCTGAGGCGGACGGCGTTTTAATTTACATCCCCGCTTATTTCGCGTGTTTGCCGATAAACTTGGCTATCTCAAACATGCTGACCTGCTTTTTGCCGCCGAAAAACTTCCCAAGTTTCTCGTCAGCGTTGATCATCCTTCTGTTCTTCTTGTCCTGCAGGTCGTTCTTCTTTATGTAGGCCCAGAGTTTCTTCACGATTTCGGTGCGGGCTACCGGCTTGTCGCCGATGATGTCCGAGAGAACCGTGTCGGGTGTAATGGGGGCCATGAACTTAGAGTTCGTTTTAGCTGATGCCATGTGTGTACTTCCTCCTTGCGATTGCTGTCTTGCAAAGCATATTAACCTATTTTTCCCCTGTCTTGTCAATAGAAAAAATTAATTAATATTTCCTATATTTTAGGCCCGGCTTTTACAATGGCTTCATTGGTAACGCCGAATTTGGCGAAATTTTTTGCGAACAGGCCCGCCAGTTCCAGACATTTCGCCTTGTAGGCGGCCTTATCGGGCCAGATATTTTCCGGGTTGAGTATATCGGAGGGCACTCCGGGACATTCAAGCGGCAGTTCAAAGCCGAAAACAGGATCTTTGCGGAATTTCGCGCCGACAAGAGCCCCCTCCAACGCCGCGTTCAGCAGCGCCCTGGTGTTTTTAATGCTTATGCGCCTGCCCACACCGTACGGCCCCCCCGCCAGGCCCGTGTTTATAAGCCAGCAGGAAGCTGATTTCGCGCGCATTTTTTTTTCAAGCAGCTCCGCGTAGACGGAAGGATGGTGGCTCATGAAAGGCGCGCCGAAGCAGGCGCTGAATGTGGCTTTCGGCTCTTTAATACCCATCTCGGTATTGGCCACCTTTGCCGTGTAGCCGGAAATAAAGTGATACATAGCCTGCTCATAAGAAAGCCTGGCGATCGGCGGCAAAACGCCGAAAGCGTCGTAGGTAAGCATAACTATGTTATTCGGCTGGGCGAATACCGCGCCCTTTATGGCGTTATTTATGAATTCAAGCGGATAAGCGGCGCGGGTGTTTTCGGTAAGCGAGCCGTCATTAAGGTCAAGCTCCCTGGTAGCGGGGTTATAAACCACATTCTCAAGCACAGTGCCGAAACGCCGGGTGGTAGCGTAGATCTGGGGTTCGGCCTCGGCGGAAAGGTTTATAACCTTGGCGTAGCAGCCGCCCTCAAAGTTAAAAATTCCGTCATCCGACCAGGCATGTTCGTCATCGCCTATCAGCCGGCGCGCCGGGTCGGAGGAAAGCGTGGTTTTGCCGGTACCGGAAAGCCCGAAAAATATAGCCGTGTCGCCTTTGGGCCCCAGATTGGCGGAGCAGTGCATGGGCATAACGCCCTTCAAAGGAAGCAGGTAATTCATTATGGTAAACACGGCCTTCTTTATCTCTCCGGCGTATCCTGTTCCGCCTATAAGCACAAGCTTGCGCCTGAAGTTGACTAAAATGAAAGTGCCGGTGCGGGTGCCGTCCGATTTAGGCTCGGCCTTGAAACCCGGCGCGGCAATAATGGTAAATTCAGGTTTCACTGTTTCGCCGGCGGCGGGCTCTATCAGCAGGCTTTTAACAAACAGGCTGTGCCAGGCGTACTCGGTTATTATCCGCACGCCAAGGCGGTTTTTGGGGTCGGAACCCGCGAAACAATCGCGGACATAGATATCCTTATCCGAAAGATAGCCCGCCATTTTTGCGGCCAGCGCGTCAAATTTGTCCTCTTCAAAGGGGACATTGTAATCCCCCCACCAGATATTTTTCCGGCTGGTTTCCTCTTTTACAACAAATTTGTCCTGCGCGGCCCGAGCCGTGTGAAGGCCGGTTTTTACCGCCAATACGCCGCCGGCGGCTATCTGCCCCTCTTTCTTAGCGACAGCGTGCTCGTAAAGCTCGGGCGCCGACAGATTGCTAAATGTTGTTTTTGAAGTTTTCAAGTCTGCCATCGCGGTTGATGCTTTTATTTCCATAAAGTTCTCATCAAGAAGTTAGAATACAGTATACAGAATACCGCCTTCCGACTACTGACTACTGACTACTGAATTCTGTCTTCTCTTTTACTTATTCCAACGCCTTTCTGATGCGCTCCACGCCTTCAATAATATCCGTCAGGGACCCGCAATAACTTAAACGCAAGTGCCCCTCAAGCCCGAACTCTTTGCCCGGCACGGCAACCACCAGGGCTTTCTCAAGCAGCATGGCCGCAAGCCGGGCCGAATCGGAATCGTAAGCGCTGAAATCGGGAAAACAGTAGAAGGTGCCCTGCGGCTTGCGCAGTTTAACCTTTTTTAATTTGGCCAGTTCGGTCAGCATGGTATCGCGCTTTTTTTCAAGGCCGGAGCGCAGAGTTTCCACAAAATCGTCGGTTCCGCGAAGCGCGCCAAGGGCGGCCTTCTGGCTTAAGGCGGAAGGGCAGGAGGTAACCTGCGCCTGCACCTTAGCCATGGCTTTGGAAACAGCCTCAGACCCCACGCTCCAGCCTATACGAAAGCCCGTCATGGAATAGGTTTTGGAAACACCGTTTATGGAAACAATAACTGAGTCTTCAAGGCCGCGCGTTGAAAAAGAGAACGCGGACGGCGCCTTGGCACCGTCAAACACCAGACGGTTGTAAATGTCATCCATAAGAAGGTAGATGTTGCGGTATTCGCAGATTTCCACCATCTCCCGTATAAACTCCGCGCTGTAAAGCTGGCCGGAGGGATTATTGGGGCTGTTTAAAAGCACCGCTCTGGTATTTGAGGTTATGCGGGCTTCCATGTCTTCCGCCGTTGGAACAAGTTCGCCGGGCCGCGGCGGCACCGCCACTGGCATGCCGTAAACCATTTTTACCATTTCAGGATAGCTTACCCAGTAGGGCGCCGGAAAAACCACATGGTCGCCGGGATTAATGACCGCCATTAAAAAATTGTAAATAGCCTGCTTGGCGCCGGAAGAAACCACAATATTCTTCGGTTCTGGTTCCAAACCGTAATGTTTTTTGGTGTAAAGGCAGAGTTCCTTTTTAAGTTCAGCCGTGCCGGTGGTAGGAGTGTAGCGCACAAAACCGGCGGAAAGGTTTTTTTCAGCCTCTTCACGGGCGCCCGAAGGGATCATCTCTTCCGGCTCCCCCCCGCCAAGGTGGATAACCGGTTTTCCCGCGGCTTTTAAGTTCCCGGCCAGTTCATTAAGCTTTAAGGTGGCCGATTGGCCGATAGACATGGCAAGTTGGCTCAAATGCATAGGGGTAAGTGGTTAGTGGACAGTGATCAGTGGTTAGTGAACAGCAGTGAAAACTTCCGGCCATTGCCCACTGGCCACTGCTCACTGACCACTTAGTAAATCTTTAAGGCGCGGGCGGGAATCGAACCCGCGAATAGCAGTTTTGCAGACTGCCGCCTTACCACTTGGCCACCGCGCCGTTATTGATACATATTACAAAACTTGGCATAAAGAAAAAAACGACTTCGGATGCGTCATCATGTTGAATACAAGTGTTTTATGGTTTCAATCAGCGCGCGGGGAATTAAGTATTATGTCACCGGATTACTAAAGCCAGGCCGAACTTTTTATGTCCCCTTGCATACTTATTACCACATGCTTCACGGGGACTTTTCTTTTGGCGCTGCCAAGCGCCTCACGCACCATGGCCACCAGCCCCAGACAGCAGGGCACTTCCATGGTTACCACGGTCAACGTGTTAATTTGGGCGTCGTCAATAAGGCTTTTTATTTTTTCAATATATATTTCCCGGCCGGCGTCCAGCTTTGGGCAGGCTATGGCAAGGGCTTTGCCTTTGAGAAAATTATTATGGAAGTCACCATAAGCGTAAGCCGCGCAGTCTGCGGCCAGCACCACATCGGCTTTATTGAAATAAGGCGCCAGCGGTGAAACCAGGTGCAGCTGCACCGGCCACTGGCGCAGCTGTGATGCAACCGCGGCGGTTTCCACCAAACCGCTTTCTGCGCCGCTAGCCTTGGGGCCGAATGTCATTTCCCGCGCCCCCGGACACCCGCATGGAGTTCGCTCTGCCGCTTCCGGCTTATGACTTGCGCCCTGTGCCTTGCGGCTTTCCTCTTCCAAAGGGTTTGGAATGCACTTTTTTTTCAAAAAATCCAGCGCCTGCTTCAAAAAATCAGACTGACCATGGTCGTTAAGATGTTTTAAATGCGCTTTTACAGTGTTCCCGCCCATTTTCACCATATTCTCCATCACTTTTTTTTCATCGTAGGGGACAGCCGCGCGCTCCTCTATGGTAATAGCTCCCTTCGGACATTCTCCAAGACAGGCCCCGAGTCCGTCACACAAAAGGTCGCTGATCAGCCGGGCTTTACCGTCTATAATCTGCAGCGCCCCTTCCGGGCAGTTAGGAATGCAAAGGCCGCAGCCGTCGCATTTGTCTTCGTCTATTTTTATTATTTTTCGTTTAGTTTTCATAAGCCCTTTAACTTACCGGCAAATTTCTTTCCACCCCTCACTTTTTCCGAAGAGACCAAAGTGCGGGGCCAGCCCAGCTTCACAAATTCCTGATTTTCGATCATCATTTTGTTGACCTCAACAAAATGATGATTTAGCCTGGAATAAAAACAGGAACACGGCTATTTATTTTGCTTTTGGCCGGCCCCCGGGCAATCCATGAAGTTTTTGCCCTGTTTTAGACACTTTGTCTGAAAACACATTTTCCATCCTCTATAGCCTACCACAATATTCACTTAAAAGTGAACATTAACAGAGAGGAGACCTGGTTTATGGGAACTTTCCTGATCTATGCCCGGTAACACAACCTATCGTGCAACCCATGAAATGAAAGGCCTGGTCCCGCGCCGTATAGCCTTCACCTTTACACCGGGCGGAACCCGATTTGCTTTTTAATACCAGATTGTTTGTCGTTTTCCGGCTGGTGCAGCCCGTTCATAAGCTGGCGTATTACATTAACGATAGCTTTTATTTCCGTGTCATGTCCGGCCAGTCTGCGTTCCAGTTTCATAAGCTTAACGGCAAGTTCTTTGTGGGCAGAGACCATTTCCCTCAATCGCACAAAGGCACGCACTACGGAGATACTGGCCTGTATTGCAGCTTCTGAGTTTACGGCGTTTGCCGCCTGTATGGCGCCGTATTCCGTAAAGGCGTATGGCAAATAGCGCCGGCCGCCCCGTCCTTTTGAGGTCGCAAAATGCGACCTCAAAGATTTGGCCTCAGCCAGCGTCAATTGAAATCTGAAATCCGCAGGGAATCGTTTGATATTGCGTTGTATCTGCTCATTCAACCGTTTCGTGGTTGTGCCGTATATCTCCGCCAATGAGAAGTCGAGTATTACTCTATGTCCCCGTACAAGAAATATTTTTGACTCAATCAATTCACGCGGAACAATTTCTTTTGACATAATCCCCCCTTGTATTACAAATAGCATAGCAGACCGACACGACACCCTCTTGTCGCGTTGATTGAGAGAATTTTCGGGGGTTTTAAAACAACCCAAGGAGAGGAACTAAGTATTATGTCACCGGATTCCGTATACTACCAATCCGTCGGCTGATAATCCTTCAAAAATTTACCCCAGACATGTACGCCGGTATTGAAGCCGGAGATAATGGGGTCCACAATGCGCGCCGCCCCGTCCACAATGTCCAGCGGCGGATGAAAGCGGTGCTCCTTTATTTTGCGCGCGGCTATCTGCGCCGGGTCCTCGTCCGTTACCCAGCCCGTATCCACGGAGTTCATGTGAATGCCGCCTGCCTGATAGTCCGCCGCTGAAGTGCGCGTCATCATATTAAGCGCGGCCTTGGCCATGTTCGTGTGCGGATGCCGCGTGGTTTTGAACTTCCTGTAAAATTGCCCCTCCACCGCCGATACGTTTACTATGTGCTTGTCGCGTTCCGGCGCGCGGAGCATAAGGGGTTTAAGCCGCGCGTTCAGGATGAACGGCGCTACGGCATTAACCAGCTGCACTTCAAGCAATTCCACCGCCGGCACTTCCGCCATAAGCAGCCGCCACGAATTGCGCTCGCGCAGGTCCACCTGCTGCAGATCCTGGTCAAGCCTGCCTTCGGGAAACAAATCCTTCTGCGCCGCAAGTTCGTCCGGCAGCAGCGGAACCTGCGACAGCGCCGCCGCGTGCGTCAGCCCGGCCATCTGCGAAATGCCCGGCAGCGGCGCGGCGGAAAGCCTTTGCCCGCGGGCCGCCGCTCCTTCAGGTAAAATGTGGTAGCCGCGCAAGCCCTCGTAAGCTCCCAGCAATTTGCGTGCGCTCTCCGGCATATCGCGCAGCGGCCCCTGCTCGCCTTCCATCATGTGCCCGTAATATTCCGGCGGGCGCCGCACGGTCTGACACGCGTTGTTTATTATAAAATCCAGCCGCGTGCGCGTTGCAAGCAGGTGCCCGCAGAACGCTTCCACGCTCGGCGTATGGCGCAGGTCCAGCCCGAAAATTTCCAGCCTGTTCCCCCATTCCTTAAAATCAGGTTCGGCCGCGTAACGCCGGGCCGAGTCGCGCGGAAACCGCGTGCTGACAATAAGCTGCGCTCCCGCGCGCAGCAGCTTGATGCCCGCCTGATAACCTATCTTTACGCGCCCGCCGGTGAGCAGCGCCACGCGCCCGCGCAAATCCGCCGTCTCCGTGCGTTTGCGGAAATTCAGCTCCGCGCACGGCAGGCAAAGCTGGTCGTAGAAATGATGCAGTTGCGTGTAATTCTGTTTGCAGATGTAGCAGTTCTGCTCCTCGTGCGCCGAACCAGGTTCCGGCTTGTCCGCTAATTCCAGCTGCTTGAAGCCGGAAGGCGGCTGCGCGTTGGGCGTGGTAAAAACGGACTGCCGGCGCAATTTGCGGATGCCGGTCCGGTTCAGCACGCTCTCGGCGCGTTCGGATTTGTCGGCCTTACGCTGGCGCACATACGCCTTAACCAACTGCCGCCGGGCACGGGCGTCGGGGCGGGAAATCTGGCCGGCGGCCGACAGCAACCGGGTGCATTCATCCTTGGAAACGCCGATGAGCAACCCGCGGTTGCCGGCGATAGCTTCCAGTAATTCAGCGGCGGCCTGCACCCGCTCCGCCAAAGTGGACTGTTTCAATTTATCGGTAGTCATCTAAATAATTTGCGAAAAGCGCGCTTCACTGTCATCTATTATAACTATAAACCACCCCTATCAGGCCATGGCCCCCAGGGCCGTGCCATGCGAATTTACACAATTGCGGGGTTTTAAAACAGCCCAAAGCGGGGAATTAAGTATTATGTCACCGAATTCCCCGTTTCCTTTTGTGTCGATATATTATTTGGGCGGCCAACTCCGGGCTGCAGAGTATGCCGGTAAATGCGGACTCTCTTCGCGGACCGTTGGGAAACATTTTTGTCCTGACAGATGCCAGCCTTCCGCTGTCATTTCCGCCAGTCACTTCCGCCTTATAGTTACGGGTTGAGTACCTGGAAATACTTATTTCACACATAGCGCCTCCTTTTGATAGCAAAATAGTATAGCAGGCCACCACGACAACGTATTGTCGCGTTGTTTTTGTGAATGATCCCAATGGTCCCTGTGGTTTCAATCCGCTTTGACGGGGAAAGCATAAAGGAATTAGTTCCGGCCTTATACATAAAGGAGTCGAATTCGACCCCTTTAAAACTCGGGGATGATAATATTTTAGCTCCAGCCAATTTCTCGCACCAACGGTGCGAGTTTTTCATTCTGCGAGTAAATCTCATAAAAAATCCGCATCCGCCACAGGGGAAAAGGCTCCTGCTGCCTTTTGCAAACTTGAGGTAACAAATTGTGACCTCAAGTTACGCGCAGGGTGCCGATATAAAATCAGGGTTGAAGATCCGTGGGCTGGCGTGCAATAGCCGTCCCGTCCCGGCGGCGGGTTCTGCCACCGCCGGACCCGTGTTTAATTAAGACTGGTCACTCTTCGTCCGGCTCCACCCAGTCTATGACCGTGCCGCCGCTGTTCGGATAATACGGGCTTACAAGCCAGTCCATATCGTCGCCTCGCAGAACACGGAAATCCCCCGCCTTGAACTGCTTATCCTCGTGGATATCCAGCAGCACGGCGTCAAGGGAAGGGACCGGCACAAAAGGATAAAGTTTTTTCAGCACTTCCTCCTTTTTATCCGCCGGTATAATATACTCGTCCACATAGCCGCCTTCCACCTTAAGAAGCCGGGTGGGAAACGGCAGCGGCAGGTCCCCAGGCTTATCCATAGTTTTCATTTTTCCTCCTTATTTTCCATCTGCTCACCAACAAACAGCCGCTCACGGGCATGCGCTATGGCCCGGCGCAGGCGGGTCTCAAGCGCGGCACGCGGCGGAAGCTCCGTTAAATACTCCGCGACCCTGATTCCGCTCTTGTCCAGCTCCAACAGTTCCACCTGCTCTTCGGATTTGCCGGCACATAATATAAGCCCGATAGGAGCCTCCTCGTGCGGCTGGCGCTCGTGCTTATTCAGCCAGCGCAGGTAAAGCTCCATCTGCCCCTTAAATTCCGGCTTAAACTTCTCAAGCTTTAGTTCTATGGCCACCAGCCGCCGCAGTTTCCGGTGGAAGAACAGCAAATCCAGGTAAAAATCGTCCGGGCCGACCTGCATCCTTTTCTGCCGCGCGACAAAAGTAAAGCCGGCGCCAAGTTCAAGGATAAAAGCCTCCATCTCCCTTAATATGGCGGATTCAAGGTCTTTTTCCTGATAAGCGCCCTTCAAACCCAAAAAATCAAGAAAATATGGGTCACGGAAAACCAGGTCAGGGCTGAGCGTATCTTCTTCTTTCAATTTCCGCAACTCAAGTTCGGCTAGTTTGGCCGGCTTCCTGGACAAAGCCGTACGCTCAAAAAGCATACCGCCGATCTTTCGCTCCATGGTGCGGGTATTCCAATTTTCTATGCGGCACATCTCAGCGTAAAAAGCCCGCTTTAAAGGGTCTTTAATATAAATCAGGATTTTAAAATGGGTCCAGCTCAATTGTCTCCGCAGCGCGGAGACAATCTTTTCATCACGGAACACTTCAAAAAACCGTATCATGTGCCGCAGATTCTTTTCAGACACACCTTCGCCGTACTCCGGCGTGAGAGTTGCAGACAATGTCCTGACGATAGCTTCGCCATACCCCGCCCTGCGGCTACCTAAAATCTCCAGGCTGATCCTGCGTCCTATTGCCCAATACATTGCCGCTATGCCGGAAGTAACCGCACTCGCAACCCCGACACGCGCCTGTGTAATAAGCAAGCGAACATCGGCCAGCAGCCGTGGCGGACACTCCCCGGCATGCTCAATTTCTTTTTTTGACATAACCCCTCCTTACCGCGTACATAGCATAGCAGGCTAACGCGACAACGTATTGTCGCGGTGTTTTTAAAATATTTTTCACAGCTGTCCGGGGAAAGTTTTAAACTGGGGTGGGGTGTAAACCGAGTCGGACCTTAGAATAGGCCAAATCTCCTAAGATGGAGGTTAAGGTGACACACAACTTAATTCCCGTTCAATTAAGTTGTGTGTCACCGTAATTATGCGCTTTATTTTTGCAGTTCTGACCAGCTTGCGATCAGGGTTTCTACTTTGCGCAGGGCGGCGTCCAGTTTTTTGTGACGCCTGGCCAGTTCTTCAGCGTCGGTGGCTATGGAGGCGTCTTCAAGGGCCAAGCGGGCTTTTTGCGCCTGGTTCTCTGCGGTTTGAATCTCTGCTTCCAGTTTCCGGAAAGCATTTTTGTGCTCCCTTGTTTCTTTGGCGGAAGGGCCGGAGCGGGCGTCACTGTAGGCGGGTGCGGTCGCTGGCGGCGCGCTTTGCGCCTGCTCCGCCATCCAGTTCTCCCACTGCGGGAGATCGGCGAAAAAACGGGCATTGCCCCGCCCGTCCAGCGCCAGCAGCCGAAGGCTTACCCGTTCAAGCAGGTAGCGGTCGTGTGTGACCAGCACTAACGCACCCGGAAATTCCTGCATGCTGGACTCAAGCACCTCAAGGGACTGCAGGTCCAGGTCGTTGGTGGGTTCGTCCAAAAACAGCACGTCGGCGGGCTGAAGCATGAAGCCGGCTATAAGCACACGAGCCTGTTCTCCGCCAGAGAGCTGCCTGAGCGGCATGTCCAGCTGTTCCTGGCGGAATAAAAACCGCGAGGCCCAGCCGCGCACGTGTATGGCGCTGCCTTTGTAGTGCACATGCTCGCCGTTTCCGCAGAGCGCCCGTTTAAGAGTGTGGTCCAGGTTCAGCTGGGCGCGGTGCTGGTCGAAGGTTACAACCCGCAGGCCTTCAGCCTGCTTGCTGGTTCCAGAGTCGGGCGCCAACTGCCCCGCCAGCATTTTAATCAGGGTGCTCTTGCCAGAACCGTTGCCGCCCACAAGGCCCAGCTTATCTCCGGGGCGAAGCGTGAGGTCCAGCGGGCCGAACAGTTTACGCCCGCCCATGCTTTTTACCGCCTTTACCGCGTATATCAGACGGTTGCCCTGGCGGTCTCCGGCGGTAAAGTCTATATCCGCAGCACGGCCCTGGGCGTTGTGATATTCCAGGTCGGAAAGTTCGTTTATAAGTTCGCCGGCCCGGTCTATGCGGGCCTTTTGCTTGGTGGCGCGGGCCCTTGGGCCTTTGCGCAGCCAGGCTATTTCCCCCCGCACAATATTGCGCACAGAATCTTCTCGCGCGGCCTGCGCGTCAAAGAAGGCTTCACGGTTTTCAAGAAATTGACTGTAGTTGCCCGCGCTGCTGAAGTGTCCTTCCGGGTAGCGCTTGTTCAGCTCTATCACGCGGTTGGTCACGCGCTCAAGGAAGCGGCGGTCATGCGTGACCACGAGGAATGAAAACTTTAAATCAGAGATGAACCTCTCAAGCCAGAGAACACCCTCTATATCCAGGTGATTGGTAGGCTCGTCCAGCAAAAGCAGGTCCGGCTCGCGCGCCGCCTGGGCCAGTATAGCCAGGCGCTTGCGCCAGCCGCCGGAGAGCTCTGACACCTGCCGGGCCGGATCGGTTAAACCCGCCGCGGCAAGGCCTGAGTCCGCGCGGATGTCTATTTCATAATCCTGCAGGCCGAGGCCCTGCAGGGCCCGCACCACTTCCTCGCGCACGCTCCAGCCGGCGGGAGCCGGCTCAAAGAGGTCCTGTTGGGGCAGATAACCCAGGCGCAGGCCGCGCCGCGCGGTAACCGCACCGGAGTCCGGGGCCTCGCGGCCGGCCAGTATTTTAAGCAGGGTGGATTTGCCCGCGCCGTTTGGCCCGATCAGGCCGGTGCGTTCGCCTTCGGAGAGGCCGAAGGAAAGATTTTCAAACAGCGGCCGTGCGCCGAAGGTTTTGGAAAGATTCTGACAACTAAGCAGTATGGCCATAGTAGGGACCGCGCGGTTCTGGAATTCTGCGGGCTTACGGCCTTCCTGCTGAAAACCGGTCCGCCCTCAAGTTTAGCACTTTTCACAAACCGGCTTCGGGAGAACCTTTTTATTGGATGGGGATTGCGGAGCGGATAGCCCAGCGGAGTTTCGCGCAGGAAGAACGCGAATTATTTCTTTGCTCTTCCGGCGAGGGGCGCAGGCAGGTTGGCGCTATGCCGGAATAAATACCCGATTTTTCGCCATTCGCGAAGGCTTTTTTTACCCTGCGGTCCTCGCCCGAATGGAAAGATAAAACAGCCGCCCGTCCGCCCGGTTTCAGGCACCAGGGAAGCGCGTCCAGAAACCGGTCCAATACGCTTAACTCTTCGTTCACGCCAATGCGCAGCGCCATAAAAACACGCTGCAGAGATCTCTTTATCGCGTTATCAGTTTCTTTTAAAGGGAGTTTTTCAAGCGCGGCGCGCACGGTGTCCGCCAGCTGCACCGTGGTGTTTATGGGCGTCAGGCTGCCTTTGATCGCACGCGCTATAACTTCGGCGTGGGGCTCGTCGGAGTTCCCGGACAGCAGCTTTGTAAGCGCGTTGAAACTTATAGATTTCAGCAGTTCCGAAGCCGGAACTCCGCGCGCCGGGTTAAAACGCAGGTCAAGCGGCCCTTCGAACTTATAGGTAAATCCGCGCCGCGGATCGTCCAACTGCATGGAAGAAACGCCGAGGTCGGCAAGTATGAGATCAAATCCGCCGCCAGCCTCGGGCAGCAGGCCTATGATACCGGCAAAATTCATTTTGCGGGCAATAAGCGCTTTTTCTGAAAAACCAAGGCCGCGCAGCCGGGCTTCAGTACGGGGCAGTTCCAACGGGTCCACGTCAAGGCCGAAAAGCCTGCCGCCGGGCTGGAGACGCGGCAGTATTTCCTGCGCGTGGCCGCCAAAACCAAGCGTGGCGTCCAGGCCGGTTTCGCCGGGCTTTGGCTTCAGTATAGAAAGGATCTCTTTGACGCAAATAGGCAGGTGCATTCCGGCAGGGGTGCGGCCGCGTGCGATTACATGCGCCACATCCCGCGCGTATCTGGCGGGATCGTGTTCTTTGTATTTGTCTTCAAACCGGCGCGGATTCCTGCCCCTGTAACGGACACGGCGTTTATGGGGTACCTGCGGTTCCGGTGATTGCGGCGGTTCCTGGGTCATGGCGGTAAACTAGCGGCGCATGGTTTGTTTATAAAGATTTCCCGGCCGCGCGCGCCGGGATCATATCCCCATACGTGCCAGCATCATGCAGATTTCATTGGTTATTTCCACCATCTTCGGGTGGGAAACTTCAAATCCTTTTACGGAAGCCGCTATTCCGGAGATGGAAAGATCTTTAAGTTCTGCGCTCATCTTGGCCCTGGTGACTTCGTGGGCGGCAATTTCGGTAAAATGGGCCACGCTGCGCGCGTCGTCCATCCTGGACTCGGGCAGCACCGCGAGTTCTGCCTTCAGCTGATTAAGAAGGGAAACCAGCCTGGCTTTCTCCTTACCGTCAGCCTCCTGGATCCTGGCTATAGCTGATTCTATCTTTGACAATGTTTCTTTTATCATAAGCCTCCAAATCCGCAATTCAGACTATTCTATATCTTTTAACGTTGTAAATCTTCTTTTGCATCCTCCGGGGGAGAGCCTGAACCGCCCCATAAACTTCGCTTCTTTTTGGGAAAATGCGGGAGGAGAGCGGTGTTCAGCGCTTGGTTAAATATATTTTGAAAATGCGGTATAATCAAAGAGATGAAAAAAATAATCGTTTTGTTTTTATTTACTGTTCCGGCTTTCGTGAACGCGCAGAAGATAAAAGCGGCGGAAACAGCAGATAAAACCGTTATTTACAGAACAATCGCCGCCGGACTGCTGCGAAACTGCGCGGGCGCGGGTAAAAAAATAGCCTTGTACGGCTTTTCCTATTCCGACGGGCGGGATTCCAGGGACGGGGGAGTGGTAGCCGGAAAAATAACCGCAGAACTGGTAAAATTAAAAAAAACCAGGGTGATAGAACGGGAAGAAATAGAAAAAGCGCTTGAAGAATTAAAACTTCCGCGCTCCGGCGCCCTAGATCCCGATTACGCCGGAACGATAGGCAAAATGCTTGGCGCCGGCTGTGTGGTGACGGGAACTTTAACTGAACTGTCTGATAAACAGTCGGAACTGAACACCCGCCTGGTCAGTGTGGAATCCGGTGAAACAATAAGAGCCGCCAACAACCCGATAACAAAAGACTGGCTGGATCAATACAGGGAACTCCTCAAAGAACAAAATAAAGCGGTTGAGAAAAACTCAAATGACGCAAAGGCATTTTACGAAAGGGGAGTAATATATGCCGATTTGGGCGAATATGACAGCGCTGAAGACAGCTTTGACACAGCGATCAGTATTGATCCGGCCTATTTGGCGGCTTATTTAGGAAGGGGAAATGCCTGCGATAAAATGGGAGCATATGATAAGGCAATTGAAGATTATTCCAAAGCGATAGCCCTCAACCCAAAGTCAGCTCAGGCATATTCCGGCCGCGGGAAGGCCCGCTATGCCGGGGGCGGGCATGGCAAGGCGATTGAAGATTATTCCAAAGCGATAACCCTCGCCCCGCGTTGGGGCCAGGCATATTGCGACCGCGGAAACGCCTACTATGCCGGGGGCGGGTATGACAAGGCGGTTGAAGATTATTCCAGGGCGATAGTAATAGACCCAAAGCTTGCCAACGCGTATTTATTGCGCGCATCTGTTTATTCCGGGAGAAATGAGCATGAGAAGGCGGTTGAAGATTATTCCAGGGTGATAGCAATTGACCCCCAATTTGCCGGCGCATATTTATTACGCGGGGATGCCTATTGCAAAAAAGGCTGGTATGACAACGCAGTTGAAGATTATTCCAGGGTAATAGCAATTGACCCCCAATTTGCCGGCACGTATTTGTTGCGCGGAAATATCTATTACCAGGCAGGCGAATACAACAAAGCAATTAAGGATTTTTCCAAAGTGATAGAGCTCTCTCCGGAATTTATCGGTTCATATTTATTGCGCGGGGATGTTTATTCTAAGAAAGGCGAGCACGGCAAGGCGGCGGCTGACAGGGAAAAATTCAAAAGCCTGTCTCAAAAATAAAGGCTTTCCCGCGTTGACAGCCCGCTGAAAAGCAGCCGTTACAGAAACGGCTGTTTTTATTTTACCGCGGGTTAAAAAATCATTATCTGGTATCCGCTTTCCACAAAACGCCCTATGCCGGCGTGGCCGTCCAGATCTGAAATAAGCCTGAGACCTTCTTTCCCGGCAATTTTTGCCACATCTCTGTCTTTTTCATTCGTTGAGCAGCCGCCCGAAGCGGTTTTGCAGGCGCCTTCCAGCAGGCCGCTGTCTTTAGCTCTTTTAAAGAGCTGGCTGAAGTTCCCTCCTTCCGCAAGCCGGTTAAGGCATGCGGTCGCGGGCCCTTCCAGGATCAAGCGGACCTTATGCCCAAGCGCATGGCATTCCAGGGCGTACATGAACGCATGATTCTGCCTGCAGGCGTCGTCCGTAAATACCAGGAATAAAAGTTTCTGTTTCATCGTTTCTCCCCAGGCTCCTGTTTTAAAACCTGTTCAATTATTTGGCCGCGCGCGGCGCTGAACTTCCGCGTTTTTTCGCCTGCCCCGATACGGCCGCTACCGCTATAATACAATCCTCTGAATGTGCCGTCAAAGGGCTGCCGGTCTGTTATACGGCAAACCGGACCGCCCGCCTCATTTGCTAAAATAACGTAATACGCCATACGGAGGTTTTTTATGAAAAAATTTATTCTGGCTGCGCTGCTGATCGGGCTTGGCGCGGCGGCGCGCGGCGAAATTATACTCCTTAAAGACGGCACAAAAATAGACGGTGAAATTACCGGGGAAATGGACGGCGCGGCGCTGGTAAAAACAAAATACGGCTCGCTTACCATAAACAAGAACGATATATTTCAGCCCGGCATCCCGGAAATAATTGATTCCACGTCCGCCGGCACAAAGCCGGGGCCCGCGTTAACTTTTAAAACCATAACGCCCGACACTTCCACCACGCAGGGGATCTATTACGCGGACTCGGTTATTATAGCCACTGAAACTTTCTCGGCCTCCGGCGCCCTGCTTGGCCTTGAAGGAACTATTAAGGACGGAACCTACACGGAATATTACGGCAGCGATACTTTAAAAACCGTAAAAACCATGTTAAACGGAAAATCCAACGGAACGTTTAAAGCCTTTTTTGAAAACGGAACGGTTCAAACCGAGGCGCAATACGGCAACGGAGTTCTTGACGGCCCGGTTACAATACGCGGCGCGACAGGAATATTGCAATTTGAACAGAGTTTCAAGAACGGCGTGCCGGACGGCTGGTTCCGGCAGTACGACGCCCTGGGCGCGGTAAAAACCGAAACGCTGTATGTTAACGGCCTTGTCGCTGAAAACCCGAAATGGAGTGATCAACAACCGGAAAAACAAAAGGAATCCGTCAAAGAACCCGAAAACGACTCAATGGTAACCGCAAAAACGCAGAGCCTGGCCCGCGGCGAGCGCGTTTCTTTTTATCTCAACAATAAGTATGTGGCCAAGGTGCACTTGGATAAGTATTTTAATATAGTGGGCAAAGGGGGCAAAGCGCCGGATGGGGCCGTTAAGGCATACTCCAAAGACGGAAAGCTGGAAAAAGAATTTGTTTTTGAAAAAAATGAAATCAAAATTCTGCGCGTCTACGAACCCGGCGGCGCGCTGAAAGCCGAATACAGCTATAAGGAAGACAAAGCTGTAAAGAAATAACACTACCGGCGGATCTTTCACGCTATTGCCCGGCGCCATATAAAAAGGCTGCCCCGAACATAAGGCAGCCTTTTATATTGTACTGGGCCCGGTAGGACTTGAACCTACGACCCAGCGATTATGAGTCGCTTGCTCTAACCAACTGAGCTACGGGCCCGAAATCCGGCAGACCAAACCCGACGCCCTATTTTATCACTTTTCCCTGTTCTTTTACCAAAATACCGCTAATCTGCAGGCAGTATAAGCAGTTTCCCCCCTTACCGCTGCCCTTTGCCCGCCTGGAAAAAATTGCAAAAGCATTCCCCTAACGCTATAATACAAAAGCGGGAGTGCTTTATATAATTTTGTAAAGGTCCCCGCACCGGACAGTTTTGCGCCGCTCAATTTATTTCGCATGATCATGGAGGTAATATGACATCTAAGCGCTGCATGGAGCAATTGAAGTATATCCGGAATTCCGCCGGACCGGCCTGCACCCGCGGCCTGGGCCCGGAGGTTATCCGGCATTTCCTGACCGGAGACAAGGATCTTGCCAGGGCGATAGAGACCGCCGCGGTGAACCGCCGCAAGCTCTCAACCGACCATGAGGGATTATTCAAAATGGAAGAAAAAGCCCTCTGCCGGCTGCTGCAGCGGCAGGTGCTGAATTTCTATCCCGCTTCCGGCATCAACCCCTATGTACCCCTGGCGGCTGCAGGCTCCTGGATCATCACCTCGCATGGCGCCGTGATCCACGATTCCGGCGGTTACGGTATGCTCGGCATGGGGCATGCTCCCCTGGGTGTTCTGGCGGCCATGAGCGAACCCTTCGTAATGGCTAACGTTATGACGCCATCCTTCAGTCATCATCGCCTGACGGAGCGGCTCAGCAGGGAGATAGGCCGCGGACGCGGCAACTGCCCCTTTGAGAAATTCGTTTTCCTGAACAGCGGTTCCGAGGCCGTTACCTTCACTTGCCGGGTCGCGGACATCAACGCCCGCACGATTACCGATCCGGGGGGCTGGCACGCGGGAAAGAAGGTAATGCGCCTGGCGGTAGTGGAAGGCTTCCACGGACGCACCGAGGGGCCCGCGCGCCTCTCCCATTCCTGCCGTCCGCTCTATGCCAGACATCTGGCCTCCTTCCGGGATCCCGACAACCTTCTGTTCGTGCCCATTAATGACCTTGCAACCCTGCGCAGGACGTTCGCGGAGGCCAAAAAAACAGGCGTCTTTTTCGAGGCGTTCTTTGTGGAACCGGTGATGGGAGAAGGCATTCCCGGGCTTGCCCTCACCCGCGAATACTATGACGAAGCACGGTCCCTGACCCGGAAGATGGGGAGCCTGCTGATAGTGGATTCCATCCAGGCCGCTCTGCGCGCGCAGGGTTGTCTCAGTATCGTGGACTATCCGGGCTTTGAGACCTGCGTTCCTCCGGACATGGAAACGTTCTCCAAGGCCCTGAACGCGGGGCAGTTCCCCCTTTCCGTGATCGCTTTGAACGGCAAGGTGGCTGCACGTTATGTCACCGGTCTCTATGGAAACACCATGACCGGCAATCCCCGGGCCATGGAAGTGGGCTGCGCCGTCCTTGATGCCATTACCGACGAAGTCCGCAATAATATACGCGAGCGGGGCCTGGAATTTATCTCCCGGCTCCGGGCGCTGACCGGGGAATTCCCGGGGGCTATAGAGCGGGTGGTGGGCACGGGCCTGATGGTGAGCGCGATGCTCAACCCCAAACGTTACCGCGTGCAGGGCGAGGGCGGATTTGAGGAATTCATGCGCGTCAACGGCATTGAGATGATCCACGGCGGAGAATGCGGGCTTCGCTTCACGCCTTCCTTCAGTATCACCAGCGCCGAGATCGGCCTCATCGTCTCCGTAGTCCGCAGAGGGTTGAAGGAACTGGCCTCCCCCTCAAAGAAGGCCCCCGCGGAGAAGGGAACGCGGTCCGCACGGGCGCGGGGCAGTAAACCCCGGCGGAGATAAGGGAGCGGATGTAAACCGGAGATGGAACCTTAAAGTTCCGCGCTTAAAAGCTGCCCGGATATTATTGCCCGCTTGATCGGCACTGACTGCGTGACTGTTTTTATTATTGCAGTCTCCTGTACCCCTGAATATTTATCGGCAGTTTCTCATATGGTGACGTGCCTACAACCGGCTTTTCTTTAAGTAAATACAGTATTTCTTTAGCCTCCTCCGGCGTTAAAGGGTTAGGGACCAACTTATCTTTTTTGGCACGACATTGCGCGAATCCGGCACTTTGGCAGGCGTAGCAGGATTCGTCAAGGTCCGTGGTATGAATAATTTTAAAACCGCAGCCGGACAGGAATGACAGCGCAATAAACAAAGGCATCAGGCAGCTACCGCCATATCTCCGCAATTTTAACGGTTGCACTATTCCCCGTGAAAGATCCCGGCAGTCTTCCTTTACAAATACAGGCGCCGGGGAAGACGGCGCGCTGAAAAGAACCGCCGAGATTTTTAATCTTATGTTTTTTATAACTCCGCCTCGCCTATATTATACGGGGCGCAGTTCTGGTCAGCCTCAAGAAGAACTCAAGTCTTGCTCAAGTGTATTTGGAAGAACGAAGCAGATGATTATCAGGTATCTGGCAGATGGCTGGCTTTTGGAAAAAGTGAGGTGCTGGTCCGGCTGAGAGCCATAGTCAGCCGGGTGACTAAAGGCTTGCGGCTATTCAGTGGTTATGCGTTTGGCAGGCGTCTATGCCGAACAGCGGTTTGCCGTCGGCAAAAGGCGAGATGGCTCGCAGGCGTTCTATTATCGCCGGCATTTCTTTCAGTACGAAATCCACTTCTTCTCCGGTATTGTAGACGCTGAGCGAGAATCTTATGGAGCCCTGTGCGAAAGTATGCGGCACGCTCATGGACCTTATTACATGCGACGGCTCAAGCGAGCCGGAGGTGCAGGCCGAGCCTGAAGAGGCGCAAATTCCCTTTTCGCTCAGCATGATCAGGATAGATTCTCCTTCCACATATTCAAAGCTGATATTTACCGTATTAGGCAGACGTTCAGCCCCGCTGCCGTTTATCCTGATATTCTTTATGGCGGCGGCTAAGCCGGTTTCAAGGCGGTCGCGCAAGCCCTTAACATAGGTGTTTTCTTTCTTAAGGTTCGCGGCGGCAAGCTCGGCCGCCTTACCGAGGCCCACTATGTAGGGGACATTCTCGGTGCCGGCCCGGCGCCCGCTCTCCTGATGGCCGCCCATCATGAAGGGCATAAAACGGGAGCCTTTTTTAAGATAGAACGCGCCTATGCCCTTTGGCGCGTGTAATTTGTGCCCGGAAATGGAAAGCATATCTATTTTAGCGTCTTTGAGGTTGATGGGCACTTTCCCGGCCGCCTGAACGGCGTCGGTATGAAATAAAACGCCTTTGGCCCGGGTTATGCGGGCCGCTTCCTCCACCGGAAATATTACGCCTGTTTCATTGTTTGCCCACATCATTGAAACCAAAGCGGTATCGGGGGTAAGCGCGGTTTTTAAATCGTTTAAATCCAGCCTGCCGTGTTCATCCACGGGAAGCTGTGTTACGCGCCAGCCCTGGCTCTCAAGGAATTTTGCCACATTCATCACCGCCGGGTGCTCAACTTTTGTGGTTATGATGTGTTTTTTATCGGGGAAAGCGCGGGCGGCCGACCAAAGCGCGGTGGAATCCGACTCTGTGCCGCAGCTGGTAAAAATTATTTCCTCAGGCGAAGCGCCAAGAAGGGCAGCCACACGCTCGCGGGCCAGGTCAAGGTGCCCCTGCACCCCGCCGCCGAAAAAGTGCATACTTGAGGGGTTGCCGTATAACTCGCCGAAGAAGGGCCTCATTTCTTCCGTCACTTCCGGCGCCACGCGGCTGGTAGCGTTGTTGTCAAAATAATAAATCTTATCCATAAAACATCCTCTCGCTTGCTGGTAGGCTAGTATGCTGGTATGCTTTCTGTGGAGTTCCTGAATTAGGCCTACAGGCATACACGCCTACTAGCCTACTCGCCGGCTATTGCGCTTCCACTTCCAGCGTCGGATCTATTTTTTCCCTGAATTCTTTTTCAACCACATTTTTCAGGGTGAGCGCGGAAGACGGGCAGCCCGCGCACATGCCCAGGAAACGCAACACAACCGTTTTGCCGCGCACATCCACCAGTTCTATCCAGCCTCCGTCGGCTTTCAGCCTGGGGTTTATGTCTTCGGACAATACTTTTTCAAGCATTTTTATCTTTTCCACCACGGTCATTTTTTCAAAGCTCTTATGCTCAACCTGTGCCCAGTAATCCTTTATTATCTTTTCTATCTCACCCACGCACTGACGGCAGCCGCCGCCGGCTTTGGTGAAATTGGCAACCTCTTCAACGGTATGCAGCTTGTTTTCTTTTATCGCCTTTAGAATTTTGGCCTCGGTAACGCTGAAACACTTGCACACAATGCGTTCACCCGCGCCGACAATCACTTTTTCCTGCTTGCCGCCTTTATAGCTTTTTATGGCGGCCTCAAGAGCCTCCATCCCCATTACGGAACAATGCATTTTTTGGCTTGGAAGCCCGCCAAGGAATTCGACTATATGCTGGTTGGTTATTTTTGAGGCGGCTTCAAGGGTTATGCCCTTTAGCATTTCGGTAAGGGCCGAGGAAGAGGCGATGGCGCTGGCGCAGCCGAATGTTTTAAACTTCGCGTCCAGTATCTTTTCAGTGCCTTTTTCCACTTTAAGGGTAAGCTTAAGGGCATCGCCGCAGATTATGCTGCCCACCTCGCCCACAGCGTCGGGTTTTTCCACCTCGCCCACATTGCGGGGGTTTTTAAAGTATTCATAAACTTTTTCAGTATAATTCCACATATTTTACCTCTGGCCTATGGTTGCGCCGTATCTGGCCTATGGGCGATGCCCATCAGACGGCCTAGCCTTCCAACCCTTGTAACTGATTTTATTAAATACCGGGACCCCGTTCAACAAATAGAATATGAATGTAGAACGCAGAAAATACCGGGATTTTATATTATCCCATGTTCTATCTTCTGCATTCTATATTCTATTCTCGTTCACTAGCCAAATTCTTTCTTTATCTCTTCACTTTCAAATTTTCTGGCAAGCCAGAAAAAAAGCGCCGTCCCAAAACCGCAAAAAATCTGAAGCACTAATCTGGCCGCTGTAACCGCCGCGTTAAACTCAGGCGCAAGCGATACCCCCTGATAAAACAAAGGTTTAGGCACGAACAGTTCAGGAAACAGGAAAATAAGAAATAAAGTCGCCGCGCCGATGTAAAGCAATGGAACAAAACCGCCGCGCCCCCATTTAGCGCGCCTCAAAACTCCAAACCCGATCGCCGTAACGGAAAGCCACATTATCAGGGAAAAAAAGAAAAATCCCCGGGTGTGCAGCGCTAGAAAAACGACGGCCGGGGGCGTTCCCGCCGGCACAACAGCATTCTCCATGGAAAGCTGGAAAACGGGCGAGGAAAACATTGACATAAATATCAAATTAGACATGGCGAAAAAAAAGCTCAGAAAACCGCCTATCACAAGAGTCAAAACGGCGATTAGAGTTACAAAACGGCTTCTTTTGTTCCCACCCGCGTTGGGACAGGCTGGCGTTATCCCACCACCTGTCCGCCTAAGGCGGACAGGTGGTGGGATTGTTTTTTCAGTTTCACCCGGATCTTCCATCAATTCCATTGCCTCCCCCGATAAAAATTTACTAGCCTATGGCTGTGCCGTAACAGGAGCTATGCTCATCAGACGGCCTAGCCTATGGCTGTGCCGTAACAGGGGCTATGCCTATCAGACGGCCTGGCCTATGCCCCGCACTTTTTCCTCAAACGGGCCAAAGTGCGGGGCTATGGCTGTGCCGTAACCAGTATTCAGGAGAAATTAATTTATGCCGGTAAAACTTATAAGACAATACACCGTTTTTATACCCAACATCCCAGGCGCGCTCAGCAAGTTTGTAGAGCTATTCGCCAAGGAAGGCGTAAATATTATAGGAATAGCCTCCGAAATACGCGATGATTCCGGAGTGGTACGCATAGCGATAGACGCGGACCGCAAGTTAAGCCATGTTCTTACCGGCGCCGGCTTTACCACCATAGAAACCTCACTGATTTCCCTGGAACTGCCTGATAAACCCGGCCAATTGCTGCGCCTTACAATGATCCTGGGCGCGAACAATATAAACATCACCACCGTTTATGGCACTTCGGTCGGCGGGGCGGCCGGACGCCTGCTTCTGAATGTTTCTGACGGGGAAAAAGCGCTGGATGTGCTTAAAGCTGAACTGGAGCTGAAATAGTGTAGAGTTAAAGAGTTTTAGAGTCAGGCGTTTGGGAGTTAAGAGTTTAAAATCTTATAACTCACAACTCCCTGACTCCCGACTCTAAACTTCTTCTTACTTTTTACCTTCCGCTGGCGCTTCCGGTGCGCCATCGTCTATCACCGGTTCAACGGAGGCTATTTTGTCGCCCTCTTCAAGCCGGACCAGGCGGACGCCCTGGGTGTTCCTGGAAATAGCGCGGATATCCTTGCAGGACATGCGGATAATCTTGCCTTTTTCCGTCATCAACATCAGGTGGTCATCGTCTTCCACAAGATAAATTCCAATGCCCGCGCCATTGCGGTCGTTGGCTTTAATGGTGATAACTCCGGAGCCGCCGCGGTGCTGGTTGCGATACTCGTCAAGCTTGGTGCGCTTGCCGTAGCCGTTCGCGCATACCGTTAGAAGGGTTTTTTTGGTTTTCGGTTCCGCCACTTCCATGCCTACCACAATATCTTCCTTGTCAAGGCGTATACCGCGGACCCCCATGGCGTTACGCCCCATGGAGCGCACATCCGATTCGTTGAAACGGATAGACATACCTTCCCTGGTGCCGATGATAATTTCATATTTACCGTCGGTGTGGCCGACGCTGGTAAGAATGTCTCCGTCTTCAAGGCCTATGGCGATAATGCCAGAGTTGCGGATATTAGCGAAGTCTTCAATAGGGGTTTTCTTTATGTTCCCCTGGCGGGTGCACATAACGATATAGCTTTCTTTTCCCCTGGCCTCTTCAAAAGATTCCACCGCAAGCACAGAGGTAACCTTTTCGTCTTTTATCTGCAGAAGATTTACTATGGCTTTGCCGCGCGAGGTACGGTTTCCCTCCGGTATTTCATAGCCTTTAAGGGCGTATACTTTGCCGCGCGTGGTGAACATCAGAATGGTGGCGTGGCTTGAGGTGACAAAGAGTTTTTCAATAAAATCCTCCTCCCTGACCTCGGAGCCTATAATGCCTTTACCGCCGCGGCCCTGCACCTTGTAGGTATCGGCGGGGATGCGCTTTATGTAGCCGCCGTGCGAGAGCGTTATAACCACCTTTTCTTCCGGGATGAGGTCCTCAATATCAAGTTCCGCGGCCTCGCCTGTTATATCTGTTTTTCGCTTGTCTCCGTATTTTTCTTTAAGCTCTTTAAGCTCGGCAATTATTATCTGCAGCACTTTCTGGGGGTCGGCAAGTATCGCGCGCAATTCCCCGATAAGTTTCATAAGGGCTTTATGCTCTTCCTCAATGGCGCCAACTTCAAGGCGGGTAAGCTGGTGCAGGCGCATGTCAAGAATGGCCTGCGCCTGGATGTCAGAGAGGGAGAACTGGCTCATCAATTTCTGCTTGGCGTCAAGCGCGTCTTTCGCCTTTTTGATTATGGCCACCACGGCGTCAATATTGCGCATGGCTATCAGATAGCCTTCAAGGATATGGGCGCGCCGAAGAGCTTTGTTCAAATCGAACTTGGTGCGGTTAACGACCATAAGCTGGCGGTGCCTGATATAATGCCGTATAACTTCTTTAAGCGGCAGCACACGGGGCCTGCCGTCTACGATGGCAAGCATGATGACCCCGAAAGAGGTATGCATCTGAGTATGCTTGTAAAGCTGGTTAAGCACCACCTGGGCGTTGCCGTCGCGCTTTATTTCTATATATATGCGCATGCCACGACGGTCCGACTCATCGCGTATATCCGAGATATCGGGTATCTTTTTTTCTTTTACCAGCTCGGCTATGGACTCAATGAGATTCGCCTTGTTCACCTGATAGGGGATTTCAGTTACTATGATGGCTTCCCTGTTGCCTTTCAATTCCTCTATTTCAGCCCGGGCCTGGGTTTGAATGGAGCCGCGGCCTGTTTCAAAATAATCCCTTATCCCCGCTCTGCCGCGTATAATACCGCCTGTCGGAAAATCGGGTCCCTTGATTATTTTCATCAGGTCTTTAGTCCCGATATCTGGGTTCTCTATCACGGCCATGGTGGCGTCGCAGACCTCGGAAAGGTTATGGGTGGGAATATTGGTGGCCATGCCTACCGCTATGCCGGAAGAGCCGTTTACAAGAAGGTTAGGGAGTTTGGCGGGTAAAACGCTGGGTTCGGTAAGCGAACCGTCGTAGTTGGGGGTAAATTTTACCGTTCCTTTTTCGATATCAGCCAGAAGCTCGCCGGCTATACCCGAAAGCCTGGCCTCTGTGTAACGCATGGCGGCCGCGGGGTCGCCGTCCACCGAACCGAAGTTCCCCTGCCCGTCCACCAATATATAACGAAGTGAAAAATCCTGCGCCATACGGACAAGTGTGTCGTAAATTGCGGAATCGCCGTGCGGGTGATATTTTCCCATCACATCGCCCACTATGCGGGCGGACTTTTTAAATGGCTTGTTGTGCTGGAGACCCATGTCTTCCATGGTGTAAAGCACGCGTCGATGCACCGGCTTTAACCCGTCGCGTACATCGGGGAGCGCACGGCCCACTATAACGCTCATGGAGTATTCAATATACGAGGACTTCATTTCCTCGCTTATATCGCGATCCACAATATTCACAAAAAGATTTTCAGGATTTTTCGGCGTAGTGTCTTTGGGTTCTGTCATTTAAATTACTCCTTAAAAATTATAGCCACAGAAAGCAACGGAAGGCGATAAAAGGCAACAGAAGGGAAGAAGCTTCTTACTTTTCTTTGCGTTCCGTATCTTTCACTGGCTTTCCTTTGCATTAGATGTCCAGATTCCTTGCCGCCAGGGCGTTTTGCTCTATAAATAAGCGCCTGGGCTCAACCTTGTCTCCCATGAGGGTGGTAAAAATCGCCTCGGCTTCGGCCGGATCTTCAAGCGAAACTTTTAAAAGCTTACGCTTGAAGGGGTCCATGGTTGTTTCCCACAGCTGTCCCGGGTTCATTTCGCCCAAACCTTTATAACGCTGGATATTTGAGCCAGCGGAACCTATTTTCATCACGTTCTCAAGCAGCCTCTTCATATCGGGCGAGGGCACCAGCGCTTTCTCGGTGGCTATTTCAAAAAGCGGGGTTTTCTTGGTCTCTTCCTCAATAAAATAATTCTCAATGCCGTAGCCAAGCGCTTTCAGCTTTTGGGAAAGGTTGTGAATCCTGGTAAGCTCGGCCAGTGCCTGAAACTCGGGGCCAAGATCCTCGTCTGAAATTTCATCCACCGGACCTTCCTTTGCCAGGGCTTCTTTGCGGCTTTTTATATACTCATTTTCGTATTTAAGCCATTCTCCCTCGGTGTAAAAATACCGGTATGTCTCTGGGCCGGTTTCTATCCGATAAAGCGGAATTTTTTCCGCCGCGGCGAATTTCATGTAATCATTCAAGGCGAGGTTCTTGATTTCCATCCTGCGCAGTGTATTTTCAAGAGATATAATCAATTCCAGCAGGTCACTGAGCTCTTTCGGGTCCAGTTTTTTATTTTTCGCCTTCACGGTTATTCCTGAAACGGCTTCTTTAAGCATCCATTTCTGCAGCTTTTCCTCGTTTTCAAAGTAACATTCAAACTTGCCTTTTTTCACTTTATAGAGCGGCGGCTGCGCTATGTAGACATGACCGCCGTCTATAAGCGGCCTCATCTGGCGATAGAAGAAAGTAAGCAGCAGCGTTCTTATGTGCTGTCCGTCCACATCGGCGTCGGCCATTATTACTATTTTGTGGTAACGCAGCTTTTCAATATTAAAGCCGTCCTCGCCCTCCCCTATGCCTGTACCTATGGCCGATATAAGGGTGCGTATCTGCTCGCTTGAAATTATTTTTGCCAGCTGCGATTTTTCAACATTCAGTATTTTACCCCTGAGCGGGAGTATTGCCTGAAAAACACGGTCGCGTCCCTGCTTGGCGGAACCGCCGGCGGAATCTCCTTCAACTATGAATATTTCGGATTTTTTCGGGTCGCGTTCCTGACAATCGGCGAGTTTTCCGGGCAGGCCGGAATCTGAAAGCGAACCTTTCCTGCGGGCGAGTTCCCTGGCTTTTTTGGCGGCCTCTCTGGCTTCATAGGCGCCTATGCATTTCTGGCCGATCGCCTTGGCTACGGAAGGATGTTCCTCAAAAAAAACCGACAGCATTTCTCCGGCTATGGAATTTACTATGCCTTCCACCTCGGAATTGCCGAGCTTGGTTTTGGTCTGGCCCTCAAACTGAGGATGCGGAATTTTAACCGAAATAACCGCGGCAAGCCCCTCGCGCACATCATCCCCTGTAACGGAAAATTCCTTGTCTTTGGTAAGCTCATATTTTTTAATATAGCTGTTTATCGCGCGGGTCAGCGAAGACCTGAAACCCGACACATGCGTGCCGCCCTCTATGGTTTTTATGTTGTTGACAAAGGAATAAACATTTTCGGAGTAGTCGCCGTTGTACTGTATAGCAAGATCCAGCATTACATCGCCTTCGGTCTTACTCATAAAGATGGGCTCTTCGTGCAGAACGGTCTTATTGGTATTTAAAAATTTTACAAACTGCTTTATTCCGCCTTCAAAAAAGAAGGTGTGTTTTTTATCTTCCCGCTCATCAATAATATTTATGCGGGTGCCGGGGTTTAAAAAAGCAAGTTCCCTTAACCGGTTGGAAACCGTGTCAAAAGAAAAACCGGCCTCCGCGAAAATCTGCGTATCCGGCTTAAAAGTTACGGTGGTACCCCGCTCTTCGGTCTGTCCCGTGTGCTTAACAGCGGCGCGCGGCCGGCCCCTGTCATAGCTTTGCGTCCAGACTTTGCCTTCACGGCGCACTTCCACATTCATCCATTCGCTGAGCGCGTTAACCACCGAAACGCCCACTCCATGCAGTCCGCCTGAAATTTTATAGCCGCCCTTGTCAAATTTTCCGCCGGCGTGAAGCACGGTCAAAACCACTTCAAGCGCCGACTTCCCTTTAAGTTTAGGGTCTTTAACGTCCGTCAGCGGATCCACCGGAATACCGCGCCCGTTATCGGACACGGAACAGACATTATCTTCCTTAAGCACCACCTCAATTTTATTGCAGCCGCCGGCTAAAATTTCATCTATTGAGTTGTCCACCACTTCATAAATAAGATGATGCAGACCCACGGCGCTTGTGGAGCCTATATACATAGCCGGCCGTTTTCTTACGGCCTCAAGCCCTTCCAGCACCTGTATTTTTGATGCATCGTAGTTTTTAGATGTAGTATCTGCTTTGTTCATTGGAAATCTCCTCGAATAATGCGTCTTAAATTTGGGAACTGCTTTAATTTAACCGATCGTTCTTATGCCCTTTATCCAGGGCCTCCTGAAATATCTGTTAAGGCTTCTTACCAGCTGCCTGCCACGCAGCAGTAATTCGTTTGACATAGCGGAAGAATCGGATTTTACAATTATCCAGCCTTTATTAACGCCGGAAAGCGGGCAATGCGGAGCGAGACGCCCAAGTTCTTTTTTCCATACGGCGTCAAGAATAACCAGCCGGTCAGGATCAATTCCGCCAAGAAATTTCCAGGAGGATTTTATGTCAAAAGTGCTGGTCCAATTATAACTTCTTCTGGTTAAAAACATATAAAAATTTAAGCGGTTCCGGGTTCACATTTCCGGGTTCAAGGTTATCTTTTCACTATATTTTTTCGAGGCTATGCCAGTGCCGTATCAGAGACTATGCCTATCATATGGCCAACCGTTGAACCATTAAACCGCTGAACCTTAAACCTTTTTTTATTTATTACTGCGTTCTGAGCGGCATAACTATATAAACAAACGCATCGCTGCCCTCTATCCGCATTAAAGCTGGTGTGGCCGGAGTGGAAAACTCCATTATAATGTTCTTTTCACCTGAAGTTTTAAAAATATCCATTACAAAACGGGGATTAAAATTTATTTGAAAATCTTTTCCTGTATAGTCTATATCAAATTCATCCTCAAAATTCATATTCTGCGATTCAGAACTCACGCATAAAACGCCTTTTTTAAAAAGATATTTAACAGAACCATTACGTTCATTCGCGCAGATAGACGCCCTTTTTGTGACCGCTAAAAGTTTTTCGGCATTTATTTCAACCGTCATTTCTTTGGTTTTGGGAATAATCTGTTCATAAGCCGGGAAATTCCCCTCAATAAGCCTTGAAATAAAAACTGTTTTTTCTATTTTAAAACCTATCTGGTTTGAGGATAAACCTACTGTAATCTCGGCTTTTACGTTTATTCCAGCGCTTTTTATAAATTTAACAAGTTCTCCAAGTATTTTAGAGGGTACTATAACCTTAAAATCTTTTTTAATTTTAACTTTATCACTTGACGCTATAGCCAGGCGTCTGCCGTCCGTAGCTACCAGAGAAAAAATATTTTTTTCATATTTCCATAAAAGTCCGTTAAGAAAATGCCTGTCATCCTCTGTGGAAGCTGAAAAAATGGTGCCGTTTACCATTTCGGACAGGAGTCCGGCGGGAATTTTAAAAGAGTTTGTTTCATCCAGATCCGGTATAACCGGATAATCATTTTTTGGCGTACCGCTTATTTTAAATTTTGATTTACCGCTGTTTATAGCTATTTTATTTGATTCATCAACTGAAACATTAACATCCGCTTCCTCAGCCAGATTCTGGACTATTTCCATGAATTTTTTAATGGGTATAGTTATACTTCCTTCATTTTTAATATCAACATTAATATGGTGTTTTATAGCCATTTCAAGATCAGTGAACACTACTTTAAGGCCTTGGTCCTCTGTTTCCATTAAAAAATTCTGCAATATTGGGATGGTGCCTGTTTTTGAAGAAACGCCGGCTTGTATAGTTTGAATTCCCTTTATTAAGGTTTCTCTGGTAGTATTTATTTTCATCTTAGTATCCTTCTATAAGAGTATGACTTTAATAGTGTTAGCGGTGTTAGTTATATTAAAGGAAACAGTTAACAATTTATTAAATTTTATTAACACCATCAACAAAAAACAGCTTTATTTTGTCTTTTCAGAGTTACTAACAACTTTTACCCTGGCAATTATTGAATTAACATTCTCATTAAAATAAGCATCAGTGTGTAAAAGTTGTCGTATTTTATCCCGCGCATACATTACGGTGGTATGGTCCCGGCTGAAAGCCTCCCCTATATCCGGAAGCGACATATCTGTAAGTTCACAGGCCAGATACATAGCTATCTGGCGTGGGAAAGCTATAGCATCTGTTTTTTTCTTTGAGTTAAAATCCTTTACATCAACGTTAAATTTTTCACCTACCACTTTTTTTATTAGTTCTATATTAACCTTATTTTCGGTCTGGTCGGAATCTGTTATATGGTCTTTTATTATTTCTTTTACCGCGTCTATTGTGGGCTGAATCTTCATACTTACAAAAAAATTACCTACTGTTATAAGGCAGCCTTCAAGCTCTCTTATGTTTTTGCGTACATTTTCAGCTATAAAGGTTATTATGTCGTCCGGAACATCGTATTTATAGAAATCCCTTTTCTGGCGCAGTATGGCCACCCGGGTTTCAAAGTCGGGGTTTTTGATGTCGGCCAGTCCCCCTGAAAGGAAGCGTGAAACCAGGCGCTGGTTGAACGCTAGTTCGCGCGGAGGGCGGTCGGAGGTAACAATTATCTGTTTTTTTGAGTCAGCCAAGGTGTTGAAGGTGTTAAAAAATTCTTCTTCGCTTTTTTCCTTATCCACAAGGAACTGGATGTCGTCTAAAAGCAGACAATCCAGGTTCCTGTACTTTTTCCTGAAGTTCTCGGTGGACTTTGATCCGATGGCGTCTATATATTCATTTACAAAATTTTCGCTCGCGGTATAAAGGATCTTGGCTGAAGGATTATTTTTAAAGATTCCGTGGGCTATGGCGTGCAACAGATGCGTTTTACCAAGGCCTGGTGTGCTGTAGATAAAAAATGGGTTCGTCTGTCCCGGGGTTTTGGCCACGCTTTCAGCGAGCGCGTAAGCGAACCGGTTTGAACCTCCCACTATGAAAGTTTCAAAGGTATAATTCGGATTAAAACTGAACTGGCTCATTAAGGCCGGCCGTTTTCCCTGAGCCGGTTCCGGCGCGGGGAGGGGTTTAGGATCGGCCGGAGCGATTGACATTGAATAGTTGATAGAAAGGCTTTTCCCCGTTAATTCTGCGGCGATCTGTAAAATTTTTTCTTCGTAGCGCTGTTTAACCGTGTTGTAAATTACTGAATTAGGCACTTCAAGTTTTAATCTGTCGGTCTCTATGAGTAAAGGTCTTATAGGCCTTATCCAAAGGTCCACGGCCTCAAGACCGACCTCAGCTTCGAGCTTTTTAATAAGCTCCTGCCAGAATTCCTTGATATCGGTTAAGTTATCCACAAGTTATCCACAACTGTTAGTAAGTTTGCCGTATATAGTAAAAAGTGTTGTTTTTTAAGCCTTTTTTTTGTTGATAACTTTTTTAAAAGTTACTGAACGATTAAGTCCGATAAAAAAGGTTGAATATTTACTAAAACCCTGCCGCCGCCAGTAACCTCTAATGATGTTACCCATTTTTTGGTTGCAAGTCAATGGTTTTTTACGCCTATTTTTACTTTCTTAAAACGCGCGGGGCTGCTGCCGTGGCACATCATCGCGGTTTGTGACGGCTGGCCTTTGCCGCAATTTACAACTCCGTAAAGCCGCCAGTGGTTTTCATCCGCTATGGCGTCGCAGGAATTCCAGAATTCAGGGGTTATCCCCTGGTAAGTAGGGTTTTTAACTAAAATTGTTTTTTTGCCGTTTTTTACCAGCCAGCCCGACTCACAGCCGAATTGGAAATTCAGGCGCTTCTGGTCTATACTCCAGGATTTATTATTCTCCATTATAATACCATCTTTGGTTGAAGCGATTATTTCTTCGTAGGGGGTATTACCGGGCATAAGGCTTAAATTGCATATTCTTGTTATAGGTATATTGGAAAAACCATCGGCGCGGCAGCTGCCGCGGCTGCGTGCGGCGCCTATGGCGTGCGCGAATTCCCGGTTAGTCATGTAGCCGCTTAAAATTCCGTTTCTTACTATGTGCCAGCGCTGGGCCTGTACGGCGTCATCGTCGTACCCCGCGGTGGCGAGCCCGCCCGGTAAAGTAGCGTCAGCGACAAGATTTACAATGGGCGAAGCGTAACGGAATTTACCCAATTTTTCCGTGGTGGCAAAACTTGAACCCGCGTAAGACTCCTCGTAACCGAGCACCCGGTCAAGTTCGGTCGCGTGGCCCACGGATTCGTGGATCTGCAGAGCGAGCTGGTTTTGGCCTATTATAAGGTCTTTTCGGCCCGAGGGGCATTGTGGCGCCGTTAAAAGCGCCAAAGCCTCTTCCCGCGTCCGTTCGGCGTTACCGGCAAGGTCCAGCGTCTCTATAAGCTCGTAGCCTCCGGAAAGCGCCTGGCCTCCGTGGGTGGAAGGGTATGAGCGGATCTGTACTTCTCCGCCGGAGATGGCGGTAGCGGAAGCGCCCGCGCCGCTGGAAAGCAGCATCTGCTCTATTCTTGAGCCCTCCGTGGTCAGGTGCCATTGGTGCTCGCGGATGAAGCTTATATTCCCTGTGGCGGACTTTATTCTCGGGTTTTTCCGCAAAATGGCGTCTGTTTTAAAAAGCAAATCCAGTTTTTTTTCAATAGGAACGGCAAAAGGGTCTTTTATAAACGGCGTTTGCCAGAAATCCTGCCAGGGCGGTTCAGCGGCCATGCGCGCCGGTTTTCCCGTTATCATCGCTCCGGCTCTCGCTATTTCAATGGCTTTCAGCGTGCAAAGTTCAATAGAGTGCCTGTTCAGGTTGTTGCTTGAGGCAAAGCCCCAGGACCCGCGCAGGAGCACGCGCACCCCGAAGCCAAGCGTTACCGTGTCATTTAAACCGGCTATTTCGCCGTTTTTTACGCTCAGGTTCTGACGCCGGGCCTCTATTATACGTATGTCCGCAAAATCCGCTTTTCTTTTATCGGCTATTTCAATAGCTTTTACCGCTAGTTTGAACATGTCGATTTCCCTTTTCAAATTCGCAACTGTTCAGGTGAATAGGCTGTAGGCAGTTAGACTATTAGGTAAGAATCCGATTTGGCTAACCCCGCACTTTGGCCCTTTTCAGAAAAAGTGCGGGACTAACAGCCTAATAGCCTACAGCCTTCAGCCTAAACAACCGGTACTGTTACTAAAATTCAGTGGCGGAAGAAAAATTAAAAGCTTTCAGTTTGAAAGCGGGGCAGTTGATCTTGCCCCAAACCTGGCAGAGTACGGCATCACGGCCAACCGCTTCCGTTTCATTGAAGGCTTTTGTCATGCTCTGCGTGAAACGCATATTTTTAAGAGGCTTTGAAATTTTTCCATTTTCAATAAGAAAGGTGCCGTTCCTGGTCATCCCGGTTATTTCCATGTTAAGCGGTTTAAGCAGATTGGTGTAGTGGAACTGGGTGACTAAAATGGCCTTTTCCGAATTTTTTATCATTTCCTCAACTGAATTTCCCCCGGGCCGCACGGAAAGGTTAAGCGGGAAAGGCGTAAAATTGTCCGGCTGCGGCAGGGCATGGCCGGTGGAGGCTGTGCCCGCCGCTGCGGCTGTTTTACGGTCGTGCACCACGGCTTTCAACACCCCTTTTTCCACCAGAACTACCCTGCGCCTGGGTTGGCCCTCAAAATCGAAAGGCATGCCGGCCGCGGGACCGTACAGCGCGTTATCCTCAATTGAAAGCCCGGCGCTAAGCAGTTTTTTGCCCAGGTTGCCGCTCGTGAAACTGGAACCTTCGTTGTAAAACCGGCCGCCGAAGCTGTAAGCGCACAGGTAAGATAGAAGGTCGGCCGCGGCCGCCGGCTCTAATATAACAGGATAAAGGCCCGGTTTTATGTCGCGCGGATTTTTGCTCATGGCAGCTTTCAGGCGGGCGGTTCTGTTTACGGCTTCAAAATCAATTTTTTCCACGTCCGCCGCCTGCGTCTGGGCCCAGCCGAAACCGGAGCCCGCTTTCACCGTGATATCATAAATTACGTAACTTTCAAGGTGACTGGCGAACACGCCGCGGGTGTTGGCGACGGTGTATGAGGTGAGGCCGTTTTCAAGCGTTCCATAGGCCGTCTGCCCGGCTTTTTTGCAGATCCGCACAAGGTTCTTTATTTTTTGAGCCCTGTAAAGCGGGGACAGTTCCGCGGTTTCCCGTGAGAAAATATTGCTGCCGCGTTCAAGCGGACGCGGCCCGGCCAGAGGCGGAAGGTTTTTGTCTTTTTTTTGTCTTTTAAGGGTTTCCAGCCCGGTCTTCACGGCGCGTTCAAGAGCTGCCTGATCGAACTGATTAAGCGTTACCCTGGATGTCCTGCCGTTGTCCACAAAGCGTATGGAAACGGTAGAGGAGCCGTTGTGAACATTTTGGGAAATTTCGTTGTCCGCGAACCGCGTCAGAGCTCCGGAGGCGCGCTCTATAAGTGTTTCCGTTTGCACGCCTTTTGCCAAAGCAAAGATCCGCTCGCAGATTTTTTCAGGTCTGGTCATTTGTATTTCCGGTAGTTATTGCGGGGCCGGCCCCGCGTGAGGCGGAGGGTTTTCTTTCGGATGCTCGAACTTCGCAGCGGAGTGGACCCTGCGGTTTTTCCTTACGTGATTTTCCTTGCTGGCGTCAGCGAAAAGCACGTCCGCCGGTGGTGAAGCCGGGAAAACGGCCGTTTCCTGCGTTTTAGAGTCCAGCCACTGGCGCAGTGTTTCTTCGCTTTTTACCGCGAAGGTTTCAGGCGTTGTAAAAACGGTCAGTTTATTTTTTTTAGCCTTTTCAGCCACTTCAGCCGCGGCATTTGGAGTTTCGTAAGACACTCCCTCAAGTATTTTAAGGTTATCATGCGTTATGGCCAGCAGGTAAAAAGATCCGTCCTGATTGAGACCCAGGGAAATTGTTTTTTCTCCGGCGGCGTCAAAAGCCTGGTAAAGCCAATCAGGCCTGACGGCCGGAGACAAGTGGCTTAAAAACAGGGCTTTTTGCGCGCCGGTATTGAAAGCCAGCGCGAAAGCGCCGGCAAGTCTTTCGGCCGGTTTTTTCCCCGCTACATCAAGGAACCCCGGATCCTCCGGGTCAAGCCAGGTAAGGTTGGGGTGGGAGGGGACGCTTTCATAGGAAAGGAGCGATATCGCGTTCTTGAATTTTTTGGATATGGCATAGGAGTTTTTCATCAAATCCGCGGAAATATGCAGCGCTCGTTCTTCGCCAAGGGCTGTCCGCAGTTCGTAGTTGGCTTTTCCTGATTCGGGCGGATCCACAAGCAGAATGATGCAGTTTTTTCTTTTATCGTCCATAAAGCTGTTTTGTAAAGCCTCAAAAGTATATTATACTAAAATAAGTTGCGGCTAAGGTTCAAGGTTCAGCGGTTTCAATGGTTCAACGGTTGGGAATCAGGAAACACAAGAATATTCTAAAAACAACCTTAAACCGTGAACCTTTGAAACCGCTGAACCGTGAACCCGACAATTTTTTCATGGAACAGGCCAAAGACGACATTATAATTTACGGTGGCAGTTTTGACCCTCCGCACAAAGGGCACACTGCGCTGCTTTGCGCGGCCCTGAGGGAAATCAAGCCGCGTCGCATCTACGTGGTTCCTGCGTTCCAATCACCGTTTAAAGACGCGGCTCCGGTTTCTTTTTTAAACCGTTTCAACATGCTGAAGCTCTCTTTGGGCGCCGTCCGCCCGATACGGACAACAAGGGCAAGCCGTTTTGAGGGCCAAAAAAAGCGCGTTACTTACACTTTTGAAACCATAAAGCATTTCAGGCGTTTGCACCCTGGGGCAAAAATTTATTTTCTGCTGGGTTCCGACTGCCTGGCCGGCTTTTGGCGCTGGAAAAACCGCCGGGGGATACTTAAAAACGCCGTTTTACTTGTGGGAGCGCGGCGCGGATTTCCGTTTAAAAATTACTCCAACTTGCCCGGCAGCGCCGTGCGGCGGGTTCCTTTCAGGCGGCTTAAAGGTTTTTTTCCTGAAATTTCCTCCACGTCTTTGCGCGTCGGATTATTGACAGGGGTCGATAGCCGGTTTATAGCGGCCCCGGTAAAACGCTATATCAGGCAAAAAAAGCTTTATTTTTCAAAGGAAAGGCGGTTTTTAAAACAGCTGCTTACGCCCGCGCGCTACGTTCACAGCCTTTCAGTCGCCCGCCTAGCCGCGGAACTCGCCGCCCTGCACGGCGAAAGCCCGCAGAGAGCGGCATTGGCCGGACTTTTGCATGACGCCGCCAGAGACTTCGGGGAAGTCCGCCTTATGCGCTACGCCGTTTCAAAAAAACTGAAAATTCCCTGTTTTGCGCGGACAGCCGCGCCGATTCTTTTGCATTCTTACGCGTCCGCGGAGGTTGCCCGCGGGCGTTTCGGTGTGAGGGATAAAACTGTTTTACGCGCCATCGCTCTGCATACTTCGGGAGCCGCCCGCATGGACACGTTGTCTAAAATCATATATGTGGCGGATCTGGCGTCGGAAGACAGGAAGTTTTCGCAGGCAAAAAAAATAGCGCGCCTTGCGCGGCGGGACCTTGACGAGGCTTTCCTCGCGGCCAATTATGTTAAACTCAAATACGCGGCTAAACGGCAGGCCGTAGTTGGAGGAAAGTCATCAGGTCGCAGGTTACAGGCAACAGGCAGCGATAGTATGTGACAGGTGGCAGGTATCAGGTAACAGGAAAATCCTGTAACCTGATACCTGCAACCTGTGACCTGTGACCTGTTGCCTGATACCTGCCCGCCAAACAACCGGCGGGTCCGCCCCAGGCGGATAAACTCCCGGCCGCCTAAGGCGGACGGGTTAACACCATGGAAACTGTGCCAAAAAAAGAAAGACTGCTGCTGATCTTTGGCTTTACCCTGTGCGCGGCCCTGCTTACGGGGCATTATCTTTCCGGCTTGTCTCGAAACCTTGCCGCCGGCCGAGACCTTTCAGTAGCGCTGATCGGCGGCAATGCGCCGATGGTGTTTGTTTATCATTCCTTTTCAAAAACTGTGACTGCCGTGCACCTGCCCCGCGAGCGGTGGAGAAGCGGCGGCTCAAACTATCAAAAAGCCTGCGCGGCGCTGGCCCTGGTTTCCGGCGGACCGCAGGTTCAACGGGAAGATGTTTTTTACCTGGCGCCGGACGCGCCGGGGGTTGATTTAAGCGCCTTTTATGAAACTTTAAATTCGTGGCGTTCACGGCCCAGGCTGGTTTTAAAAGCCGCGCGCTGGCTGTGGCGGCTGAAAAAAGAGGAACGAACCAATATCTCTTTCCATGATCTGCTGCTCACGGTTCTTGAATTGTCGCGCCTTAACTCCTCCGACTTTGTTGTTACCGATTTTGAACGCGGGGCCGGCCCAAAACCGCAGGCGGACGGTTCAGTCGCGGACAGCGCCAGAGGCCCGCGACAGGCCAGTGTCACAGTCGCGGACAGCGCCAGGCCGGATGATAGCGCCAGAGGCCACCGGCACGCCGGAGGCAGAAGCCCGCGACAGGCCAGTGTCACAGTCGCGGACAGTCCGCCTAAGGCGGAACAGGCCCCGCACTTTGGCCCTTTCGGAAAAAGTGCGGGGCAGGCCGGTGTCTTCCCCACACCAGCGGCACGTGTGGGGGCGGTCATACGGGTAGAGGTGTTAAACGCCTCCGGCAAAAAAGACCTGGCCATGCAGGTTACCAAATATCTCCGTAAAAAAGGTTTTGACGTAATTGATTTCGGCACTTACACGGGTACCGGGAAGCTTACAAAAATAGTAAACTGTTCTGGCAATGTGGCCGCCGCCAAAGCCGTTCGTTCGGCTTTGGGGCTTACCGCGCTTGAAATATATTCCAAGTTTGAAGCGGGCAATGTCGCTGAAGTTTCGGTGATCCTTGGCGAGGATTTTAATGAAGAGATAATAAAAAGTAGATAAATGCTCAGGGGGTTTTTATTATGGATCTGGTAACTATACTCGGCGCTGCGGTGCAACAGGGTGCGTCTGACATTCATATCTGCGCCGGCAAGCCGCCAATGATGCGCCTTAACGGGCAGATAATGCCGGTAAACGCGAGTTTGGCTCCGCTTAAAGCGGAGGAAACAAAGTTGCTGGTGTATTCCGCGCTGTACGACGAACAGCGGGCTAAGTTTGAAGAGAATTGGGAACTGGACTCTTCTTTCGCCGTGAAAGGCGTGTCCCGGTTCCGCCTGAATGTTCTTATCACAAGAGGCGGAGTGGACGCGGTAATGCGCGTTATTCCCTCCATTATTCCGACTCCCGAGCAACTGGGCCTTCAGCCGACCATAGTAAATCTTTCCACCCTTCCAAAAGGGCTGGTGCTGGTTACCGGTCCCACCGGCTCCGGCAAATCCACAACGCTTGCTGCCATTCTGGACCTTATAAACCAGAAGAAAAAAGGCCATATCCTTACCATAGAGGATCCGATAGAATTCACCTACGAAAGCAAGGAATGCATAGTCCGTCAGCGCGAAATAGGCCAGCATACGAAGTCTTTTAACAACGCGCTCAGGGCCGCCCTGCGCGAGGATCCTAATGTTATTTTAGTCGGCGAAATGCGCGACCTTGAAACTATTCAGCTGACTATCACCGCGGCGGAAACCGGCCACCTGACGTTCGCCACCCTGCACACGCAGGACGCCCCTTCAACTATAGACCGCATAATAGACGTTTTTCCCCCTCATCAGCAGACGCAGGTGCGCGTGCAGCTGGCGGCTTCGCTGCAGGCGGTGGTGTCGCAGCTGCTGCTGCCGCGTATGGACGGAAAAGGCCGCGTAGCCGTGCGCGAGATAATGGTTATGACGCCGGCTATAGCGAATCTTATACGCGAAGGCAAGACGCACATGATTTACAGCGCCATAGAAACCGGCGCCAAGTTCGGCATGATTCCCATGGATAAGGCGCTCTCAAACCTGGTAGCGCAGAAACTGATATCTTTTGAAAGTGCGGTGGCCAAAGCGCATGACCAGGAAATGTTTAAAAAACTCTGCGGTATGGCGGGCGGTTTATGACCGAGATCAGCGGGTTTAAAGACATAGCTATCTTTAAAAATTTCTCCGCAGAAATGCTGGAAGAATTTTCCAGGTATTTTAAGCTGATTTCCTACGCCCCCGACACTGTGGTTTTCAGGGAGAAAAGCGAAGGCGACACTATTTTTATTATTATTTCCGGAGAAATTGTAATAGAAAAGCGGCTGGATGAGGAAGGCAAAGAATTCAAGCCGCTCGCCGTGCTGGCCAGGGGCGAATTTTTCGGCGAGATGGCGGTTCTTGAGGACCAGAGCCGCACGGCGCAGGCAAGGGCTTCCAGGGAGACCTCGCTTTACGAGATAAAGCGCTCGGAGTTCCTTAGCTTTATTAAGGAACATCCTGAGACCGGCATAAGCGTTTTTATAGAGATAATGAAAGTGGTTTTACGGCGTCTGCGTCATACCTCAAATGAACTTACCATGCTGTTTGATATGAGCCGGGTTATAATGGAAGAGCACACGTCCGCGGCGGCCTTTATGGCAAGGACGGTGGATGAAATAAGCATTTTTTTTGAGGGCTCCTGGAATATAAACGCCTATTCCTACAACAAGTTCAACGAGGAATACGAGCCGGCCGGGTCAAAAACAAGTTTTAACGAGCCCGCGGTTGTGGCGGCGCAAAGTTCGCCAAAAGACGGCTGGATTGACGCCCGGACCTACATAATGGCCTGTTCGCGCCGCGGAAAACCGCTAGGGTATGTCCGTTTTTCCAGGTCTTTGGATGTTTCAAGTTATGAAAAAAACAATCTCGGTACGATATTTAACACACTGTCATCCATTATCAGTTCCGCCACGGAAAATATTGAGCACCGCGTGGAAGCTGAAATGTTGCTTAAACTTAAAAATCAGAAACACCTTATATGAAAAACACAGAATTCAATCCTCTGGAGGTGCCGTCTCAAAGGCCTCTGGCCCTCACAACGGCCAAAAAAATAGCTATTGAAGCCGCAAGGCTTGGCGACTCAAAAAAAGCGGAGAACATAGTAATTTATGAGCTGGGAAAAAACTCATCGCTCGCGGATTACGCGGTGCTGATGAGCGCCGATTCCGCCCCCCAGCTTGAAGCTGTGGAAGAAGCCGTGAACAAAGCGTTTAAGGATCGGGGCCTTTTTGTGCTTTACAAGGAAGGCGGCTCCAGCCATGCCTGGAAAGTGCTGGATTACGGCGGGGTGCTTGTACATATTTTTGAAACCGGGGCCAGGGAATTTTACACTATGGACCTGCTTTACGCCTCTTGCCCCCGGATACCCTGGCGTGAGGCCGCCGCCCGGCAAAAAATTGACGCAAAAAAAACCGTATCCACGGCCAAGCCCAAATCAAAACCGGCGACCGGAAAAAAAGCCAAACCTGCCGCGAAAAAGAAGACCGGTGCTGCCGCGCGCAAAAAAATTAAACCGGCAAAAAAGGCTTCCCGGAAAAAATGACCCCACTATTGTGCAAGGGTATAGGGTATAGGGTTTGGGGTATAGGGTTTGGGACAAGAAGTTTTTTATTTCTACCCTCTACCCTCTACCCTCTACCCTCTGCCCTAAAGAAGGTGGTGGGATGAAACTGTCTGCGCTTGAAGCGGAACTGAAAAAGCGCGCCTTGCGCGCTTTCGCGCTTGACCAGAACCAGGCAGCCGCTTTCAGCCTTTGCGCCTCTCCGCCGCATATCCATTCCGACATCTCTGTAGCCTGGCCCATAGCGGCCGCGAAACTGCTGAAAAAGCCGCCTTTAAAAATAGCCGAAGAACTGAAAACGGCTTTGGAACCTGATTTTGAGGCGGGGATAGCCGCGCCAGGGTTTGTAAATATAAATCTAAAAAATGAATTACTTTTTGAGGCGCTAAGGGGCATCGTTTCGGGGCCCGCTTATTTTAAAAACCCGGAGCGCGCGGGTCAGAAAATAAACATAGAGTTTGTTTCCGCCAATCCCACCGGGCCGATGCACCTGGGCAGCGGCTGTGGAGCGACTCTTGGCGACAGCCTGGCCCGTATATTCCGGACTCTTGGCGCGGATGTCTCCACTGAGTATTACGTTAACAACGTGGGCAGGCAGGTTGAGCTGCTGGGCCTCTCGCTGAGGGCCCGTTTAGAAGGCAAGGAGCCGCCTGAAGACGGTTACCAGGGCGAATACCTTAAGGAACTGGTTGCGGTGATGCCGGGGGAAGCCGCCAGTTGGACAGACGCGCAATTCTCGGAATATGCTGTGACGGAGATGCTGAGTCTTCATAAGGCCGACATGAAGGCTTTCGGTGTGAATTTCAACCGCTGGTTCCTGGAGTCGGAACTGCATGCGGCGGGCGGGCCTGCCAAGGCACTGGCCGCTTTAAAAGAGCGCGGTATGGTTTACGAGAAAGAAGGCGCGGTGTGGTTCGGCGCGGCCTCGGAGCTGAAGTCCGACGACAAGGACCGGGTGTTGGTGAAAGCCGACGGGCGCAATACTTATTTTCTCAACGATATCGCCTACCACCTGAACAAATTTTCCCGCGGTTTCACGCGCCTGATAGATATCTGGGGGGCCGACCATCACGGTTACGTCTCGCGCATGGAGGCGGCGGTGGGCGCGTTGGGAGGAGGCAAGGGGGGCTTCAAGGTAATAATACACCAGCAGGTGGCGCTGAAGCGCGGCCAGGAACTGATCAAGATGTCCAAGCGCGCCGGCAATTTCATCCCGCTGAAAGAGTTGGTGGAAGAAGTAGGCGCCGACGCCTGCCGGTTCTTTTTTGCCATGCGCGGCCCCAACACGCACTTGATTTTTGATATAGACCTGGCGAAAAAACGTTCAAACGAGAACCCGGTTTACTATGTGCAGTATGTGCACGCGCGTATTTGCTCAATTTTCGCTAACGCCGCAGAAAAAGGCGTGGATGTTAAGGCCGGTTTTGAGGAAGCTGAAATAACTTTTAATCCGGAAGAGCGCGCCCTGATTTTAAAACTCCTGTGGTTTGAAAAAACGCTTGAAACCTGCGCCGAAGACTTTTCCCCCCACTATCTTACAACCTACCTCACCGAGCTTTCGGCGTTGTTTCATTCCTTCTACACAAAGCACAAGGTGCTTGTCCCCGAGCAACCGCAAACCACGGCCATGCGGCTGTTCCTGCTTAAAGCCGTAAAAACCGTGATCTCGGACGGCCTGACCCTGCTTGGTGTTTCCTCCCCCGAAAAAATGTGAGTTGTTAACCAGGAGCGATGTGTTTTGGTCTGTGAGCGGGCGCTTTTTACTTGTGACCTGTGACATGTGTCTTGTGACTTGTATTGTGCGCCTTGCAGCTTGCCTGGGCCAGCAGGAACAGGTAATCGGACAGGCGGTTAAGGTAAACGGCGCAGGGTCTGGCTTTTTTTACATGCCAGGTGAGTATTTCGGCTGAGCGGCATCTCGCGCGGGCTAAATGCAGCACGGCTTCGGCTTCGTTTCTACCCGGGGTCATAAAAGATTTAATTTCAGGCAGGTTTTCGGACAGGCAGGCTATTTCTTTTTCAAGCCTGCGGGTTCCGGATTCAATTATTTTTAAATTATCAGCCCCGGCTATATGGGCGGAAAGCAAAAACAAGGTTTTTTGCTCGCCTTGAAGCCCTGCCCGCTCCCTGGCGGCCGGACCTTTCAATGTTCTGGCAAGACCAAGCCAGGCGCTCAGCTCATCTATAAGGGCGTTTGCCTTAACGCGCACATCGGTTTTTAAAACCCGTCTGCCCAGAAGCAGGCCGGTTGTGCCGTCATCGCCTCTGCCCATGGCCGGTTTAAATTTTTTTGGCATATCCTTTTATTTTACAAATATTTTACGGCTTCATATCCCGAACCGGCGGCATTTTTAGCGGCTTTTGCGGCAGACTTGCTATAATCTACTTAAAACAGGAGGGCCCGTGAAAAAAGACATTGAAAAGGTGATAGAGCAGATAAAGCCCATGCTGGAGGCCGATGGCGGCTCGGTGGAGCTTGTAAGTGTGGATGAAACGAAAGGCGTGGTGACAGTGAAGCTTACCGGCGCCTGCGGTTGCTGTCCGCATGCCGCCATGACCCTGAAACACATGGTGGAAAAGAAGATAAAAGAGGAAGTGCCGGGAGTAAAAGAAGTTCTGGCAGGCTGAGCAATTGCTCAGGTTGTCAGGTTCACGGTTCAACGGTTCACAGTTTCCGCCGGGGGAGGACCCGCCGGCTGTTTTGCGGGCACGGTTATTTTTTCACGATCTTTTTATGTTCCCTGGTTCCCAACCGTTGAACTATTGAACCGTTGAACCGTGAACCTTGGTCGTTACATCTTCCTTATGTTCCCGCTTATAAATCTTCACAACCATTCCACTCACTCCGACGGCACGCTTGAGCCCGGCGCCCTGGCCCGCGAGGCTGCCAGGGCCGGCATAAAGTATTTTTCGCTCACGGACCACGACACGGTTGGCGGCTGGGCGGAAATAGAGCCGGCTTTAAAAGATGCCGGCATAAACTACTGCCGCGGAGTGGAGCTTACCACAAATTTCCACGACAACCTCCATATTTTGGGCTATGGAGTGGATATTTTAAACCCGGAATTTCTTTCAGGGATGGCGGGCTACAGGCAAAAAAGGCTGGAGCGCCTGAAAAAGATCGTGGGCCTGCTGCGCGCTCAAGGACTGGATGTCAATTTTGAAGAGTTGCCCGCAGACGCCGGCCGCACCGTGGGGCGCCCGCACATAGCGGAGCTGCTTAAAAAGAAAGGTATAGTTAAAAGCCGTAAGCAGGGTTTTCAGCAGTATATCGCCTCCGGCCGGCCCGCCTACGTGCCGCCGTCCGGGCCGGAGGTTGAAGACGCCATACGCGCAGTGAAAAAGGCCGGTGGGCTGGCCGTGCTGGCGCATCCGGGTGTTGTAAAAGATGTGCTGGACCTGCCCCGCTGGAAGGACGCGGGTCTTGACGGCATTGAGGCCTTTTATCCGGCGCATACCAACGTTTTTACGCGCGAACTTGTCACGCTTGCCGCGCGCTACGGCCTTTTAGTTACCGCCGGCGTGGATTTTCACGGCCCCGGTACGGACCGCGACAAAATGTTCGGGTTTGAATACAGCGAAGAAATGTTTAAGGGGATCAAAAAGGCGTTTGTGTGAAAATAATAGCTCATCGCGGGGCTTCAGGCTATGCTCCGGAAAATACGCTTAAAGCTTTTGAACTGGCCGTTAAAATGGGCGCCCGTGATTTTGAGTTTGACATACACCGTACTAAAGACGGCATTCTGGTGGTGCACCACGATTATGACCTGAAGCGGACGGCCGCGAAAGAGGCCAAAATAGCGGAGCTCGCATACGAGGAACTTAAAAAAATAAATGTGGCCGCGCATTTCGCCAAAAACCCGTCTTTCCAGCGGACGCCACGGCTTGAGGAGGTGCTGGATATTATAGAGCCGGCCGCGCGCTGGCTGAATTTTGAGATAAAAAATGACGGCAATGTCTACCCCGGAGTAGAGGAACAGCTGCTGGCTTTTCTGAGAAGCAAGCCCGGACTTTTTGAAAAAGCGGTGGTTTCCAGTTTTGATCAGGGTACTGTCAGGCGTTTTCGCGAGCTTTCGCCGGAACTGCGGCTGGCCTATTTGAGCCATGGTTTAAGCGCTATGCTGCTTACGCCGGCTCTTAAAAAAGCCAAAGCTATCGGTGCGGTGAACTTCCACATCAATTTGCGCCTGGCTTTCAAGCTTAATGTGGCTAAAATAAAAAAAGCCGGTTTCCGCGTCTGCGTTTATACGGTAAATAACAGTAAAGACGCCCTGCGTATGAAAGAAATAGGAGCGGACGGTATTTTCAGCAATTATCCGGATATAATGACTAGATGCGTAGATGCGTAGAGGCAAAGATGCAAAGAGGAAGGAAAATAGAAATTCAGGGGATTCCCATTTCCAAACTGCTACGCATCTAAGTTGCTACGCCTCTGGACTGCTGCGCATTCAACTAACTACCAATTTTATGACTACTTCCGTTACTGAAAGCGAAATTAACCAGGAATCCGCGCGACTGATGGCGCTTGGGCTTCACAGTAAGTGCGTGGAAGGCCGCCGGGACCATATAGCGGCGCTTACGCTTAAAATAAACAGGCTTAAAAAAGAAAAAAACGCCGTGATCTGCGCGCATGTCTACCAGGTGCCGGAAATAATACTGGGAATAGGGGATTTTGTCGGCGACTCCTACAAGCTGGCTGACGATTCGCGCGGGACCGCGGCCGATATTATTGTTTTCTGCGGCGTGCGTTTTATGGCCGAGACGGCGGCCATTTTAAACCCCTCAAAGAAAGTTTATATCCCGTCGCTTGACGCCGGTTGCTCGCTAAGTGAAAGCGTTAAAGCCGAAGATGTGCGCGCGCTTAAGGCCGCCCATCCCGGCGCGCCGGTGGTTACTTACATAAACACCTCCGCCGAAGTTAAGGCGGAGTCCGATTGCATTGTAACAAGCGCCAACGCCGAAAAGATACTGCGCCGCATCTACGAAAAGAATAAAGAGGTTATTTTTATACCGGATAAGTTTATGGGCGCAAACCTGGCTAAAGTTCTGGCTAAAAAGCCGGGTGAAGATATGATCTTATGGAACGGCACCTGTGTGGTGCACGAACATTTTGACGCGCGCGTGATAGCGCTGTACCGTAAAAATTACCCCGGTTTGGCGGTGCTAGCGCACGCGGAGTGCCCCTCCGACATAATAAACGCCGTAGATTACATGGGTGGAACCGGAGACATGATGCGCTATGTGGAAAATACCAACGCCCCGGCTTATCTGCTGGTCACCGAGTGCGGTTTCGGGGAGCTGGCGCGCATAAAATTCCCGGATAAAAATTTTATAGCCATGTGCCGGCTGTGCCCGTACATGAAGGCGGTCACGCTTGAGAATGTTCTTCAAACGCTTGAAAACCCCTCAAAGGAAAAGCTTGTAACAGTCCCCCCCGATACGGCTGACAAAGCCCGCGTAGCCATAGAAAAAATGTTCAAACTCGCCGCTTAAGAATAATAAATGGTAAAACCGGATCTTAGGGATTATACCCGCTCTGAGCTTGCGGAAATAATAGGTTCGCTGGGCGGAAAAAAAACCTGCGCGGCGCGGGTGTTTGACTGTTTGTACAGGAAAAACGCCGAAAGTTTTGACGCGATGTCCGGCATTTCTGAAAGTGTTAAAGGCAAACTTGCGGCAGGGTATTCGTTTGCCCAGTTTCCGGTAATTGGCAGGCAGGTTTCAAAGATTGACGGCACGATTAAACTACTTTTCGCCTTCCATGACGGCGCGACGGTTGAAAGCGTTGTGGTGCCGGGTAAAGGCAGAGTTTCCGCCTGCTTGTCTTCACAGGCGGGGTGCGCCTGCGGCTGCGTTTTTTGTGCCACAGGCGGGCTTGGGTTTAAGCGGGACCTCAAACCCTCCGAAATACTGGGCCAGTTCGCCGCCTGCCTGCGCGAAGCGGGCGGTGTTTTAAACAGCGTGGTGTTTATGGGAATGGGTGAGCCTTTTTTAAACTGGGACAACGTTAAAAAAAGCATTATTATGCTTTCTGATAATAAAGGATATAATTTCCCCCAGTCAAAAATGACGGTGTCAACGGTAGGTATCGTGCCGGTGATAAAGGAGTTGGCGCAGTCCGACCTTAAGATCAAGCTGGCGGTATCCATAATAACCGCCGATGAGAAGCAGAGGGCCGAATTAGTGCCGATGGAAGCAAAATATCCCCTGGCGGAAGTTGTTGAAGCCGCGCGGTATTACTGTCTGGCCCGGAAGGCGCAGGTATTCTTTGAATATATTATTTTTGACGGGGAAAACGATTCTCCCGCGGATGCGGAGAAGTTCATTCGGCTTATAAAGGGTATTGATTGCCGGGTAAACCTGATACCGCATAATCCGGTGTATGGCGCGATAAGCACCTTGCCCCAGTCCGTGCGAGTCAAACAATTCCAGAAACTGATGATAGCGGCCGGGGTAAGGACTTACCTGCGCCTGGAAAAAGGCGCGGATATAATGGCCGCCTGCGGGCAGCTTGCCGGTCAGGGCGCGGTTTCGGGCGCGTGAACGCCGCAATAGCGGTTTAAGCTTTTGGTTTTGGAATGGCTAAATCTCCCACCAGCAACACAAGCCTTTCCGGAAGAAGTTTTGTTAATATCTGAAGAAATTTTATTTCCGGATTAATAATAATCAAATGTCTTTTCCCGCGGGCTTTCTTTAATATCCGTTGTGCCGCGGTATCCGCAGACAAGAGACTCTTTCTGCCGGACGCGGATTTTAACCACGCCGGGGAAGTTGATCGCTCATAAGCATACTGGGGAGTATCTATATCCGCCGGGCATGCGACATAAACGGAAATATTCTTGCATAAAAGTTCCCTGCGAAGCGATCCTGCGAAATTAACCACGCCCGCTTTTGCCGCGCAATATGTTGAATATGCCGCCCCGCCTATTATTCCGAACGCGGATGAAATCATAAGAATACGGGAGCCGGAAGCGAGAAGGGGCAAAAACATACGGGTTGAAATTACCGTCCCGATAAGATCTGTCTTTATGTCCTCCGTCAAAGCATTCATGTCGGTATAATCCGCAAGAAGCCCAACATGTACGACTCCCGCGTTAAGTATCAAAAAATCAATATTTCCGCATAAATCCCTGACTTTTTGGGAAACGGTCTGCATATCAGCAGCAGAACTTACATCTCCCGGCAATCCTATAGCTTCAAACCCCTGCGCTTTAAGGTTCTCAACCGCTTTATTAACTCTGTCTCCGCTGCGCGAAATAATTACCGGGACATATCCCTGCGAGGCCAGTTCTTTTGATAAACTTAAACCCAGGCCCGATGAACCGCCCGTAATAACCGCATATTTTTTATTTTCCATGAGCGCAATGTTTCACTTTAAAAGTTTTGTATAACATCGTCTTCTTTTGTGCTGTTCATTTTCGTAATATTTCCATTGCCCCCTTACATTCATATTTGTTTCAAGCTCAGGACATGCGTATACGGTTTTAACGCCATATTTTATACAAGCTGTTTGAGCTTCGCGCATTAAAATGGCATTGACCCCTTTGCCCTGAAGGTCCTGGCGGACTGTTATAAGGTATAAATCCACAAGGTCATTATGTTTAATTGCTCTTAAAAGACGGATAAAACCAAAAGGGAACAATTTACCTTTTGACTTCTGTAAGGCTTTTGATAACGACGGCATGGTAATACCTATTGCGGCTAACTCATTATTACTATCCACCACTACCTGTATAAAATCAGGATTTACGAAAGAAAAATATTGCCTGATATAAGCTTGTATCTGTATATCAGTTAAAGGAACAAATCCGAACAAATTCTTATACCCGTCATTAAGCAGTTTAAATATTTTTTTTGCGTAAGGAAGCAGATCTTTTGATCTTTTAAGATGTACTACTTTAAGTTTCAAACGGCGTTCGGCAATATTCGCTATGCGGAGAATATCCGGCTGTACTTCGCCCGGGATTTTTATCCTGTATTCAACCCAGTCAGTTTCTTTTACATAGCCGATACGTTCCAGATATCCCGGATAATATGGATAATTATATATGGTCGGTAAAGTTCCTGTTTCATTAAAACCTTCCACCAGCATGCCTTCTTTATCAAAATCAGTAAAACCTAAAGGGCCCTGAATCCCTGTCATGCCCCGCTCTTTTGCCCAGGTCTCAACAGTATTAAACAATGCTTCCGCCACGCTGAAATCTTCTATAAAATCAACCCAGCCGAAACGCGCGTATTTATTTTTCCATAACTCTATATAACGGTCATTTATAATGCCCGCTATTCTCCCCACAATTTCTTTTCCCCTGAATGCAAGAAAATACCTGGCTTTGCAAAATTCAAAAGCGGGATTTTTTTTGGGGTCCAATGTGTTAATTTCATCAAAATATAGGGACGGGACCCAATAAGGATTGTTTCTATAAAGAGTATCCGGGAATACTATAAATTGTTTTAACTGTTTTTTTGTTTTTACTTCTTCTATGTGAATATCCACAAATGTTTCACCTTGTATTCCAGCTCTGCGGGAAATATATGTCCTGCAGCGGGCTGCGCTCTCTATGATACAAAAACGGGGCATTTTAATGAAATTTGCGGGGTGTGAAGCGCAATTCAACGCGGTTTTTCACGGCGGAATTTTTTTTCAAATTTTGTTCCGGTTTCTACGCGTAAAACGGCGGCCGTGTCCCCGGTTACCGCGAAATGCACGTCGTGGTTCCACAGGAAAAATCCCAGGTCCATGCCGTCTTTCATCTGCGCCAGGTCCCGGGCGTTCCGCGGGTCATGCCGGAGCGTATCGGCCACCAGCTTTCCGAAATTTTTTCCGCCCGCCATTTCAATTACCGCGATGTCCTTGCGCGCCTGCGTTGAAAACACCACTTTTAATTCAGGGAAAGCGTTGCGCGTCGTCCAGCCGGCGAGCGCGTGCGCCGCGCTGTCACCCGCGGGAAGGTATGGTTTAATGTCAAGAACCGGCGTGCCGTTTACAAGGTCCAACCCCGACAAATAAAGCGTATCATTCTCCATACGCTCAAGTTTCGCGAGCGATAGCCCGATGGGACTTGGGCGGTGGGGCGAGCGCGAGGCAAAAACCCCTATCTTGCCGCCTTTCAGGCGCGGGGGATGAATTTTCGGGTGAAAGGTTTTATTTGTGTTTAAATGGAACCAGGAGAGCAACCACACATGGCTGAATTCGGCGAGTCCCGCAAGTGAGTGCGCGGGTGAGTATTGCGGATAAATGCGCAGCTTCGCCGAAGCTCCGGGCACCAGTTGCGGCTGGCGCGGAGTCCCGAATTTTTCCTGAAAACATGATTCCAGCACGCCGATTATTTTAAATCCCGTAATTTCAGGATGGGCTGCTTTTTGTTTTGAAAGCATTCTGACTTTTTCCTTTCTTTTTGATGCCCAAAAAGTTCCAAAAAGGTAGCAGGTACCTTCTTACGCCGTAACGCCGTCTTTTACGCCAAAACCCTTATTTCACAAGCACTTTTTTCCGATTATTGCAGAGCTTTTATAAAAAGGTACCTGGTACCTTTTTATAAATAAGACGTTTAATTACTTGCCTACTTTTGCCGCCAGCACTATCAGGCGGTTCTTTTGCGCGGTGAGCGGGCGGCCTTTGAAATCTCCCCAGAATTTAAGGGGCTTAAAACCGGCTTTTTTAAGCGCCGCGCTCATGTTTTTTTTGTCGTAGAGGCGGGTATAAAAACTGCGGCTGGCCGGTTTCCTGCCGGGCTTTAGCACAGTCCAGGTGTTGAAAACCCCTTGCCGGTTTTTTTGTAAAGAGGCATGTTCAAGGTGAAATCCCCCTCCCGGCAGTTCTGTCCAGTTGCGGGGGTGGAAGTGTGTGCGCACAAAATCGCCGTGGATAACGTCTATCATCAGCCTGCCTCCGGGTTTCAGCGCGCGGGCCAGGCCTTTCAAAACTTTTACATCGTCCGATAATTTCCGGAAATAGCCGAAACTGGTAAAAAGGTTAACGGCGGCGTCGAATTCGCTTTTATATTTAAGAGCGCGCATATCGCCGCGCGTCAGACGGAGCGGTATTTTGTGTTTTTTGGCGCGGGCAGCGGCTTCTTTCAGATATTCTTTTGAAAAATCATAGCCGGTGACTTTCAGGCCTTTTTTCGCGAACTCCACTGCGTGCCGGCCCGGTCCGCAGCAGAGGTCAAGCAGCGCGGACCCTTTTTTTAGTTTCAACTGCCTTAAAACAAAACGCGCCTCATGTGGGGCGCGCTCCACTGCCGCCGGTGAGGCAGGGTTATAAAAAGAGTTTTTGAAAAATTTTTTATGCCAGTCGTTCTTCAATTTCATTAGTCAGTAATTGAGTGATTAAGTGATTCGTGATTTAGTTGCAAGAGATTCTGATTCTCTTTCCTGTTTTAATGAATTTTTCAATTGCTTAATCACTGAATTAATCGTCACTTAACTGATCTCTTACCATATTCTTATAAACACCAGGTTCCGAGTCTTCAATAACCGACGCTCCCACGGTTTTTTTGAAGAAATCCACGGGCCCCGCCCAGCCTACTATGGCGTAGCCGTAACCCGCTTCGCGCATGGCTTCAAGTGTTCTTAAAAGCAGCCCCTTGCCAAGCCCCCCCGCGCGTTCCCCCTCCGCCACGCCTATTGGTCCGAAAAAGCCCCTGGCTGTGGAATCGTAGCAGGCAAAACCAAGCATGCGGCCGTTCTTAACAGCGATAAAAATGCCGGGAGGGTTTTGCGAAAATGCCACTTCCGCCTCGCTTGCCCATGCCTTTGAGAAATTCGCCTGCACCCAGCCGGCCACCGCTATTTTTTCGGGGCCGATGGCCCGTTTTATCTCAACGCCTTTTTCTTTAAGCGCGGAGTAAAGCCCGCCGCTTTCCGGCAGGGTGTAAAGCTTTACCAGCAGGTCAGCCATTACTGGTCCTCCTCAACGGTATCTGTGGAGTTATTCTCCTGGAAATATGCGGGGTTATCTGCCGGCGGCTCCTGACTTAAGTCGGAGGCTGTTTGCGGGTTTTGAGAGGGCTGTCCGGCCTTTTTTTTAATATTCCCGGCCGCGGACTTTTTTCTTTTTTTTATTTTTTTTGAGGCGGCTTTGGTTTTTGGTTTGCCCTTTATTATGGGGTCTGCCTTCTTGTCAAATTTGTATGACGGCGGCGTACCCACGGACTTGAATTTATATTCGGAGGCCGGCTCCGGCGCCTTTTTTTTCTTTTTGGCCTTTTTTTTCTTCGCCGCCGCTTTTTTGGGCGCGGGCTTGGCTGGCGCGGACATTTTAAATCCTTCATCAGGCGGCGCCGCGGTTTCATCCTGCGCCAAAACGGGCCCGCAGACCGCCGTGAGGGCGAACGCAGTTAAAAAAAATTTTAATAGATTCTTCATGTGAGTATTATACCCTCTTTCCCGGTTTTAGGAGCAAATTCCGCGGCTTTTACAACCGCCTCAAGCAGGCAGGCCAGCGTTACCGGGCCCACCCCGCCCGGAACGGGCGTGGCGGCGGCAACGGAGCCTTTTATATCCTCAAAATCCGTGTCTCCGCACATTTTCCCGTTCTCGTCAAAATTTGTGCCCACATCTATTATAACCGCGCCCTTTGAAAGCATTTCTTTTTTTATCCAGCGCGGTTTGCCCGCCGCGCTTATCACTATATCGCTTCTTTTAAAAACCCCGGGCAAGTCCGGCGTTTTTGTATGGCAAAGCGTAACGGTGGCGTCAATCATTGTGAGCATCAGCGCGAGCGGCTTGCCCACCACCGCTGAGCGGCCCGCCAGCGCCACATTTTTCCCGCGCGGGTCTATGGCGTAATGCTTCAGCAGCCGTGTAACGGCTAAAGCCGTGCAGGGCGTGAAAAATCCGCCGGTTTCAATTTCGCTGTATTTTTTCGCGATTAAAAGCCGTCCGAGATTCAGGGAGGACATGCCGTCCACATCTTTTGACGCCGGCAGGCAGTCCCAGGTTTCCGGTATTTCAAAACCGTCCGGCAGGGGACGCTCTATCATTATGGCGTCGCAGCCCGCGTCGGAGCCAAGGGCGGCAAGCAGCCGCTTAAACCCGGCGTAACCCTCTTTTTCTTCCGGTTTGAGCAGTTTAACCTTTATTCCCAGTTTCTCGCAGGCGGCTATTTTCATTTTCACGTAAACGGCCGAGGGGGAATTTTCAAAATAGTTTATTACCGCAAGCGCGGGAGAGCGCCCAAGCCTGGCGGTTACGGCGGCTATTCTGGGCGGCAGTGAGTTTAAAATGGAGTTTGAAAGGGTTTTTCCCTCAAGCAGCTGCATTGACTATATGTTATAAAATTAAAGGCCGCATTCAAAAACATGCCGGTTTTTTTATTATACTATTGTTGAAATAAGCCGGATTTTGTCGTTTAAAGAGGCGATTTACGGAAAGAATAATCGAACACCCCGTGCTTGAGCCGGAAGAAAAAAAGAAACTCCGTTTTACTTTTGAAGGAAGGGAACTGGAGGCCTTTGAAGATGAGGTTATTTCTTCCGCTTTGATCGCCGCGGGAATTAAGATTTTCAGCCATCATAAAAAAGACGGCAGCCCGCAGGGCATCTTTTGCGCGAACGGCCAATGCGCCCAATGCACCGTGGTCGCCGATGGTCTGCCGGTTAAGGCCTGCGTCACCAAAGTAAAGGAAGGTATGAAGGTTGCCGCGCTTAACGGCCTGCCGAAAATGCCGCGGACCGTATGCGTGCAGGAATTAGGGCGCGTTGAGGAAATTGAAACGGACGCGCTTATAGTGGGGGGAGGGCCCTCGGGGCTTGCCGCCGCGGCGGAGCTTGGAAAGCTTAACATCCCTACGCTTATAATAGACGACAAACACAAGCTTGGCGGCAAGCTTGTGCTGCAGACGCATAAATTTTTCGGGTCGGTGGAGGATTGTTTCGCCGGCACGAGAGGCATAGATATCGCCGACAAGCTTGAAGACCGGCTTAAGGCGTATCCTTCCGTTAAAGTGTGGACGAACGCCGTCTGCGCTGCCGTTTTTTCCGACAAGCGCGCGGGGGTGGTTTACAACGGGGTCTATTACCTTATAAAGCCCAGGGCTTTTATAAGCGCCACCGGCGCGAGGGAAAAAACTCTGGCTTTCGCCGGCAACACCCTGCCCGGAGTTTACGGCGCGGGGGCTTTTCAGACTTTAGTCAACCGCGACCTGGTGCGGCCCTCAAAAAATCTGTTTATAGCCGGCGGCGGCAATGTGGGGCTTATCGCCGCGTACCACGCGTTACAGGCCGGAATAAAAGTGGCCGGCCTTATAGAAGCCCTGGACCATTGCGGCGGCTACAAGGTGCATCTGGATAAAATAAAGCGCCTGGGCGTGCCGGTTTATACCCGTCACACCGTAGTCAGTGCCAATGGGAAAAACGGGGTGGAGTCCGTTACCATGGCGCAGGTGGACGCTGATTTCAAGCCGGTTAAAGGCACAGAAAAAACCTTCGCGGCCGACACCCTGCTGGTGGCGGTGGGCTTAAATTCTGTGAGCGAATTTCACGACCAGGCAACAGCTTTCGGTATGAACGCGTTCGTGTGCGGAGACGCCGAGGAAATAGCTGAGGCGTCGGCCGCGATGTTCAGCGGCAGGATAACCGCGCACAAGGTGCTTAAAAGCCTTGGTGTGATGACGGGTCCCGTGCCGCAGTTCTGGTTTGAGCGCCTGCAAACCCTGAAATCGCGCCCGGGTATTACTCAGGAACGCGCCGTAACGGACAAGGATAAGGCGGTTTATCCCGTGCTTCACTGCCGCCAGGAAATCCCCTGCGACCCGTGCGCTACGGTCTGCCCTAAAAAATCCATAAAAATACCGAAGAACGACATGATGGCCGTCCCAAAATTTGAGGGGGAGTGCATAGGGTGCTTTAAATGCCTGCTTATCTGCCCGGGGCTTGCCGTTACCATTGTTGACAAGCGTAAAGACCGGCAATTACCCACGGTAGCGCTTCCGTTTGAAATAGGCCGCGGCCTAGTAAAAAAAGGCGACTCTGTAAAACTTACTGACTGCGAAGGCGCGGAGCTTGGGGACGCGCAGGTGGTGGACGTGAAGGATTTTAAGGCTGAGAATACTCTGATAGTAATAGCCAAAACAACGGCCGCCGCAGCCGATAAGGCTGCCGGGCTTAAGCTTTATAAGGCGCAGAATCCGCAAACAGCGGGCGGTGATTTTTCCAGCATGTCCGACGAGGTGATTATCTGCCGCTGTGAACGGGTGAGCCTGGGCGAGATCCGCAAGGCTATCCGTTCCGGCATACGGGATTTAAACCAGCTTAAAGCCGTTACACGCGCCGGCATGGGCGCCTGCGGGGCTAAAACCTGCGCTTCACTTATTGCTGGAATTTATAAAAGCGAGGGCGTGGACCTTAAAGAAGTTACGGCATTAAGCCAAAGGCCGCTTTTCGCGGAAGTGCCGCTCGGAACGTTCTCAAATATCAAGTGCCGTACAGAGGAAGAAGAAAAGGCCTCCTGGAGCGGGTTTTAGGAAAGTAGGCAGTGCTCAGTGGACAGTATTATGCTGACCACCGATCACTAACCACTAACCACTGAAAAATGGAGATTTTATGAGTGGAAACGATTACGATGTAATAATTATTGGCGCTGGTTCCGTGGGTGTGCCGCTTGCCATGTCCTTGGCCGAACGCAAGTTGAAAACGCTGGTCCTTGAGGGAGGGCCCTCGGTGGGACAGGGGCAGAATAAATGCGCCATAGGGGGCGTGCGCGCCACCCATTCCGACGGCGCCAAAATAAAGGCCTGCCTGCGCAGCCTTGAAATTTTTTCCACCTGGAAGGAAAAGCGCGGCGACGATATAGGCTGGATCAGGGGCGGTTACGCCTTCCCGGTTTATGAGGAGGCTGACGAGGCTGTGCTGAAAGAGCTGCTTAAGATACAGCTCAGCTTCGGCCTGAATATCGGCTGGCTGGCGCCGGATAAAATGCGCGTTCTGCTGCCCGGCATCACCGAAAAGGAGCTGCGCGGCGGCACCTACGCGCCCGACGACGGCTCGGCCTCGCCGCTGCTGGCTATAAACGCGTTTTACAGGAGGGCGCTGGTTTTGGGAGCTGAGTTCCGCTTTAAGGAGCCGGTGACGGAGATAATTTCCGGAAACGGCATGGTAACAGGGGTTGTTACCGCGCTGGGCCGTTACCGCGCCAGGTGGGTGGTAAACGCCGCCGGGGCTGACGCCGCGGAGGTGTCGGACATGGCCGGCGTAAAAGTTCCTGTAAACCCCGACTGCCACGAAGCCGGAATTACCGAGCCGGTTGAAAGATTTTTTGAGCCGATGGTGGTGGACATACGGCCCGGAGACAAGTCCAAGAATTATTATTTTTACCAGAATTCCGAGGGGCAGATAGTATTCTGTCTCACGCCGCGGCCGCCAATCTGGGGCAAAGACACGCGCTCCACTTCCCAATTCCTGCCAGAAGTTTCAAAGCGCATGACAGCGCTTATGCCGAACCTGGCAAACATTAAGGTGCGCCGTACCTGGCGCGGCCTGTACCCCATGACGCCGGACGGATTTCCCATAGTTGATTTCCCGGCGGCGCTTAAGGGCTACGCGCTGGCGGTGGGTATGTGCGGCCAGGGTTTTATGCTGGGTCCCGGCCTCGGCGAAGCCATCGCCGCCCATATAGCGGGAAAACCCTCCGCGGACGATAAAGAAATATTGGCGGGTTTCCGCCTTGAGCGCAATTTTTCCGGTCAGGAAAAATTGAAGTAAATAGCGATTAAGCCTGTAATTAAAACTTGTGATTTTGTTGTCTGCCGGCAGGCACAATGCAATAAAACCGGGCATCGGCGCGTTATATTGTGGAACACAACAACCAGGCGGATAGGCAGTAGGTATTAGGCATAGGCAATTAGACCATTTAGGACAGAATCCGATTTGACTAGCAGCCTAATAGCCTGCAGCCTTAAGCCTATCTTAACAGTCCAAACAATCTGAGTCGCTATTATTATGACCATTAATAAAAAATTCCTCATACTGCCTGTGGTTTTACTGCTGACCGGCAGCGCGGCAGCGCAGAAGCGGCTTGACCTTAACTGGGACGATGCCCGGCGGCTGGCCGCGGAGCATAACCCCTCAGTTAAAGCCGCGCGCGCCTTAAGGGAACAGGCCGGCTATAATTACCTGGCCGGGCTTAATTCCTACCTGCCGCAGGTGGGTATTTCGCATTCGGTATCCAGGAGCGGCGGGGATAATTCTTCTCCGTCCACCGGCTGGAGTGCCTCCATCTCGGCTTCCGAGGACCTGCTGAACCTGAGGACGGTTTCCAGCGTCAGGGCCAGCCGTATAGCCAAGGAAAAGGCGGAGGCCGACTACCTGGACGCATCGGCTTCGGCCCGGCAGACGCTGGCCGGAGCCTTCGTGGATCTGCTCTTCGCACAGAAAAGAATAGAGGTGCAGAAAAAAATTCTCAGCATAAGGCAGGAAAACGCCAGGCTTATACGGCTGAAGTATGAAAGCGGCATGGAGTCCAAGGGCAACGCGCTATACACCGAGGCCCTGGCCGAAAATTCCGCTGTTTCCGTTAAAAGAGCTGAGCGTCAGCTGGTCATGGGGCAGCGCGCCCTTCTAGAGGCCATAGGTTTGGAAGGCAATGCCCAGGTAACAGTGAGCGGCGATATAAGCGTTCCTTCCTTCACGCTGGACGAGGCGCGCGTGAACCGGGCGCTGGAGAAATCCCCCCGCATCGTATCGGCCAGGAAGACCCTGGAGTCAGCAAATGAGAGAACCAGTTCCGCCCGCTATTACGCGATGCCCACCCTGCGGGCCAGCCAGTCCTACGGATGGAGCGGCGACACTGAATTCCCGCAGGACGGACAATGGTCTCTTGGATTAAGCCTGAGCATCCCCATCTTTTCCGGCGGGCCTACCTATTATTTTAACACGCTGTCGGCCGCAAAAAAATCCCTGACCGCCGCCGAGGAGAATTTCAAGGCCGAAAGGATAGCTCTTGCCGCTTCGCTGCGCTCCGGCTACGACGACTACCTGAGCGCCGCCGAAACGGCGCTCGCCGGCATTTCTCTGTTAAAGGCCAACGATGAGCGCTTCAAGGAAGCCCGGATAAAATATATGGCCGGCAAGATAAGCTTTATAGACCTGGAGAACGTGGAACAGAATTTTGTGGATTCGGATTTAAACCAGTTGGATTACGCCCGCACCGCTCATAGCCGAAAGCTCTCGCTGGAGCAGATGCTGGGTGTGGGTATAGAGGAGTAAATAATATGAAGAAATTTATCATCATCCTTATGGTTGCCGCGCTGGCCGGCGGCGGCTGGTACGCTTTCAAAAAAAAGAGCGGCAACGGCAAGCCGAAATATATCAGCGCGCAGGCGGAGCTGACGGACCTTTCGGAGGTGGTGGATACCACCGGCGTGATAGCCCCGGAAAACCGCGTGGAGATAGAGCCCTCCGCTTCGGGCCGCATAGAGGAGATACTTGTAGACGAAGGCGAAACTATAAAGGCCGGGGAAGTGCTGGCGCTGATGAGCTCTTCGGACCGGGTAGCCATACTGGACGCCGCGCGCGCCGCGGGCGATGACCAGTACAACCAGTGGAAGGAAACCTACAAGCCCATTAAAATTATTTCCCCGATAAGCGGGACGCTGATACTCAAGAATATAGTGGAAGGTCAGACCGTGAACTCGGGTACCGTGCTGTTCGCCATATCCGACAAGCTGCTGGTTGCGGCCAGCCTTGATGAGTCGGATGTGGGCAGGGTAAAACCGGGCCAGCGGGCCGTCATAGTGCTGGATTCTTACCCGGATAAAAAGGTTCGCGGCACGGTTTTTAAAATACTAGACGAGGGAACCATCAAGAGCAACGTGGTCACCTATACCGTAAAAATACGTCCGGATAAAGTGCCGGCATTCTTCCGTTCGCAGATGACAGCTAATATAAAAATAACCATTTCCGAGCGCAAAAATATTCTGCTGCTGCCGGGCATAGCGGTTACCACCAACCCGCAGGGCGAGACGGCGGTGATAAGAGAATTTAAGGACGGCGTTCCGGTCTACGCCGCGGTGGAGACCGGCCGGAACGAGGGCGACAAAATTGAGATAGTTTCCGGGTTGAAAGCCGGGGAGACGGTCCTTTACCCTGAAAATGGGTATACAGCGCAGGTAGATTCTTCCGGCAAGAATCCCCTGATGCCCAGCCGGCCGAATATCCCGCGCGGCGCCCGCAGGGCGATGCACTAGGGAACTACGCCGCGCGGCGCAGTTCTGCCATATGCTGCTGTTACAGCCGCGCCATAAGAGCGCCGCGCCCGCCATATGCCATAGGCAGAAAGGTTGCCATATGTTTTTTAGGAGTTCTCTTGTTGTGTATGGCCTAAGGCTTATGGCCTACGGCGGCGAGATTGAGCACTTATGATTGAACTTAAAGGCATCAAAAAAAAATACCAGATGGGAGACGAGCCGCTTGAGATTCTGAAAGGAGTGGACCTGTCAGTTAAAGAAGGCGAATTCGTGGCTATCATGGGCCCGTCCGGCTCCGGCAAGTCCACGCTGATGCACATACTGGGACTTCTTGACCGGCCCAGCTCCGGTTCCTATAAGCTTTTCGGCAGGGAAATATCCGATCTGAACGACGTGGAATTGTCCTACCTGCGGGCGCGCATACTAGGTTTCGTGTTCCAGCAGTTCAACTTGCTGCCGCGCATCAGCGCCGCCGCCAACGTGGCCCTGCCTCAGATATACCTGGGAGAGAAGGCCCGTCCGCATGAAGCCGTAAAGTACCTGGAACAGGTGGGACTTGCGGACCGCACAGACCATAAGCCCAACCAGCTCTCCGGCGGCCAGCAGCAGCGTGTTGCCATTGCCCGTTCGCTGGTGAACTCCCCCAAGATAATTTTCGCCGACGAACCTACCGGCAACCTTGCTTCGGACCAGTCCAACGAGATAATGGCTATTTTCCGCAAGCTCAACGAGCGCGGCATCACCATAGTCATAGTAACCCACGAGCCCGAAATCGCTGCCTGGGCCGACCGTATAATAAAACTCAAGGACGGCCTTATAGTCGAGGATGTTTCCAAAAAAGGCCCGGCAAAAAAAACCGCGGTTGAAATGAGGCTGAGCATTCCTAAAACGTTTTTTTTGAGCTGGCGCGAGGTGGGCGAGAACCTGCGCTCTTCAGTCAACTCTATTATCAGCAACAAGACCCGCTCGCTGCTGACCATGCTGGGGATAATTATAGGCGTCGGCGCGCTTATCGCCATGCTGGCCGTGGGTACCGGGGCCCAGCGGTCCATACAGAAGCAGATGTCTTCGCTTGGCACCAATCTGCTGGCAGTGATGCCCGGCATGTTTCGCCAGGGCGGCGCGGGACTGGGCGCCGGAGCCGTCAGCCGTCTTACCATAGAGGACGCCAGGGCCATAAGGGAGCAGGTCCCGAATATCACCAGGACCGATTCCAATGTTTCCGGCAACGCCCAGGTGGCCTACGGCGCAAACAACCAGCGCACTAATATTACCGGGGTTACCGCCGTTTACGCCACAATGCGTAACGCCCAGCCTTATTACGGCCGCTTCTTTTCCGATGCTGAGGGCGCCCGGCTGGCCAAGGTGGCGCTGGTGGGTAATACCGTTGTAAAGGAGCTCTTCGGCGGCGCGAATCCGGTGGGCAAGACCATAAAGATAAACAGTAAATATTTTACCGTTATAGGCGTGCTGCCGCTGAAAGGCGCGCAGGGCCCGCGCGATCGGGACGACGTGGTGATAGTGCCGCTGCAGACCGCCATGAAAATTGTGCTGGGGAAAACCTATATAGATTCGGTCTGGGTGGAGGTGTCCGACTTCAGTCTTATGCCCGATGTGCAGGAGAAAATAAAGGCGCTGATGCGCAAGCGGCACAATGTGCCGGCCCACAAGGACGACGATGTGATGCTGATGAACATGGCCGAGATGCAGACCATGATGACCGGCACCATAAAAACCTTCAGTACGCTGCTTGGCATGATAGCCGGCATCTCGCTGATAGTGGGCGGCATAGGCATCATGAACATCATGCTGGTGAGCGTAAGCGAGCGCACCAAGGAGATAGGACTAAGGAAAGCTATCGGCGCTACCAGCCGGGCCGTGCTGCTGCAGTTCCTTATAGAGGCGGTAATAGTTTCCGTGTTGGGGGGAGTGCTTGGAATAATTGCCGGTGCGGCCAGTTCGCTGATACTTTCAAAAATTTCCGGCTGGGCTGTTTATATCTCGCCATTTTCCGTCGCGCTGGCTTTCGGTTTCTCGGCCGGGGTGGGCATTGTTTTCGGCTTCTGGCCGGCAAAAAAGGCTTCGCTCCTTTCTCCCATAGACGCTCTGAGGTATGAATAGGCAGGAAGTCATAAGCCGGATTTAAAGCGCTGAAGTAACCTTGTTTCTGAATTTAAATTAGATTCTGCCGTTTTTAATCTGTTTGGAAACACAAAGCCGGTTATGGTGCAAAAATAGATTATTTGTGCAAAAATGTCTTTGGCACTGGACAATTAAGCTCCGGTGTACTAGACTTTATATATAAAGGCAGGTATCAAATACAATTACGAGGTAATAGATTATGAAGTTCATAAATATATTGCCGGCAACTTTCATTATCAGTCTTCTCTTGATAAACTCCCACTCAGCTGGCGCAATCGGGGAACAATCCTCTTTTGACCAGCTTGGTGAAATCACTCAAAGCATACAGGTGCTTCCCGGCGGTCCGCTTCCCGCTCAGGCGCCTGTCGCGTCCCCCGTGAAAGCGGGGTTGGACCTTACTGAAAAGTTCTGGCGCATCTCGTCTGCCGCGCATCTGGCGCTGAGCGACCAGGAGAAGGCGGAGCTCAGAAAATTCAAAATACTGCTGGTCCCCGGTTTCCTTTCCAACATCGTCACAAAACCAGTGGTGGTACTGGGAATTAAGGTAACTATCGGTCACTACTTTACCGACCAGATGAAAGTCTTCAGGGAACTGGGAATTGATTATAAACTGGTTGAGATAGAATCCGAAGCGATCCCCGCGGATAATGCCGCTAAAATAGCCCGTGAGATAGACTCGTCGGATAAACCGGTAATAATAATGGGACACAGTAAAGGCGGTCTGGACACACTTGAGACCCTTATTCACAGGAAAGACCTTATATCCAAAGTCAGGGGGATAATCACTATTCAGACTCCTTATTTCGGTTCCCCTATTGCCGACAGTATCCTCAAAGACCCGGTTCTAAAACAGATAGCCGCCAGTCTTTTGCAGAGTATGGGCGGGGCGTTGGATTGTTTGCTCAGCATTACCGCTGTGCAGCGGGAAAAGTATTGCCAGGAACATCTTGCCGACATAAATGAAATAGTCGCGGCAGTTCCCGTAATATCGTTCGGGTCATGGAAAGATAAAGAGTATTCAAAAATTGACACAATACTGAAGCCTCTCAGGGATGTGTTGCTGAGGATGGGTTTCAAAAATGACGGACAGGTTCCAATTTACAGTACGCTACTTCCGGGAGCGGGTTATATAAGTATAGAAGGCCCCGATCACTTTGTAACAGTTATGAGCACCGGCCCTATTCTTAAATTTGACAGGGACAGGTTCACTAAAACACTTTTACTGATGCTGGTACGTCCTTAAATTATATCAGCGGAGCATAATTCAATAATCAGGTCCCCGTCGTCCCATGGGAGCGCCCCGTTTGCAGGGTGTATGTTGTTTTGTCGGGGGAAATGGTGAATTATTTGTGTTATAAAAAGCGCGGGCGGCGGGGTAATTTAGTATTATGTAGGCTTGAACGATGGGACACGGCCTGAACCGGTGTGCCGGAAGGTTCTAAATGTCCCACCCCTAAGTGTGGTTTTTGGAGGCAATAATGATAAGTATTTCCGTTAAATGCCCGCGTTGCGGCAAATCGCTTGTGAGCGCCAATAAAAAGCTGGATAATGCTCCGGCGCTTGAAGTGAATCTGACCTACGCGGGAAAACACGCCCCCCTGTATCTCAGCTCACTCTACGGCAGCTATATGGTTGAGACCGGACTTAATGTGCCGCTCGGTAAAGTGGCCGGTTTTCGCTGCCCCCACTGCAAGGCTGACCTGAAAATACCCAGGAAATGCGAGGCCTGCGGCGCGCAGATGGTGGCTTTTGACCTTAAAGAGGGCGGCCAGGTGCAGTTTTGTTCAAAGCGCGGCTGCAAAAAACATCTTCTTGAGTTTCAGAACCCGGACAATGAAGTGCAGGCTTTTTACAAGTCCTACCTGAAAGCGATGAAATAAGGGTCTGCTTTCAGCGGCCCTAATCATGGCTGAAACTGAGCATAAAAGTTTTTCCAGGATCCCTCTGCTTGTCACCCTGTTGCCGCTGATGCTTCTGGCGGCGGGGGTGTGGTATTATGCCGCCAAACACGGCGGGGACGGCCCGGCCCCAGTCCCAGTTTCCGCTGATTTCGATTTTGGCGGTAAGGCGCTGGTGACCGGGACTCTGTCTAAGGCGGATGGGCCTGCTTCGCTTAATAATAGCTTCGCAGGACCACGTCCCTTCGAAGCCTTGGCGAAGAAGGACGGGCCAGCGCCGGTGGCCGGCCCTTTTGTTATTGAGGCCGCCTTTGAGGTGAAGGGCGACAGTAGTTTTAAAAGTCAGGTTATGCATTCGCTTAAACTTATCTGGCTTTCCGACAGGGAAGATTTTTTATTTGTTAAAAAATACCTTTCTGTTATAAGAAATGAGGATAAGACGGGATTTTACCTTGATAACGGCCGGCCGGTCGCCGCGCTTTCAAAAGCTCAGGCAAACCGTTCTCTTACCTGGTGCGCCGGGCTTATAGCCCACCAGGCCTTCCACGCCTACATTAAATTTCACTCCCAAAAAAAACAACAAAAGGTCCGGCCGCCTCTTCCCGGCGATAAAGACGAGCGAAAACTTTTTATTAATCCGGCGGTTATCAATTACACCAGCCTTAACAGCATTATTGATATGGAAGCCAGGGCCTGCTCTTTTCAAGTGGAAATACTTCGTAAAATAGGCGCGCCGCGCATGGAAATTAACGCTTTGCTTAAAAGGGCCCCGCGCGATTTCAGCGTTTCCCACGACGGCAATTATTCCATAAAACCATAAAAATAGGGTAGAGGGTGGAGGGTGAAGAAGTCAGTAACTCCTAAACCCTAAACCCTAAACCCTCTACCCTCTAATTATGCCGTTAATCAAGGAATTAAACATCGGGTCGTTAAAACTTAAAAGCAATCTTTTTCTTGCCCCCATGGCGGGCATAACCAGCCAGGCATTCAGAGTTCTGGCCTCTGAGGGTGGAGCGGGCCTGGTGGTAACGGAAATGATTTCTGCCGACAGTATACGCTATGCCAACAGGAAATCCTTTAAAATGCTGGAACTTTCCCCGGCGGAGCATCCGGTGGCGGTGCAGCTTTTCGGCGCGGAACCGGCTGCTCTGGGGCTTGCGGCCCGGGCCGCGGTTGAGGCAGGGGCCGACGCCATAGATATAAACGCCGGCTGCCCGGTTAAAAAAATACTGCGCAGCGGCTCCGGCGCCGCCTTGATGAAAAAACCGCTTCTACTTGCTGAAATAGCGCGCACAGTCCGCAAATGCGTTAAAGTGCCGGTAATGATAAAGTTCAGGCCGGGCTGGACCGAAAAAGAGCTTTTAAGCCCTGAACTGGCAAAAATGATGGAGGAAGAAGGGGTTTCCGCCATAACGCTGCATGGGCGTTCTGTTTCCAGTATGCATTGCGGGCCTATAAATCTTGAAGCCCTGCGCCTGACGGCAGCCGCCGTTAAAATACCGGTTATAGGCAACGGCGGGGTAAATGGTCCGGCAGAGGCGCGCGCCATACTTGAAACCGGCTGTGCCGGTGTGGCCATAGGCCGGGGGGCGGTTCATAACCCCGCCATATTCAGGGAAATTGCCTGTGACCTTGGGGGGCTTGCTGCCCGGCGGCTTGATAGCGGCGGCCGGATAAAGCTGTTTTTAAGGTTTCTTGAGCTGAACGCCGGGCTTTACGGGGAAGAGCGCGGCCTTGCCTCCGCCCGGAAGCTTGTGGGCTACTGGCTTAAAGGTCTGCCCGGCAGCGCGGCCGCGCGCTCCGCCTTTATGAGCCTTAAAACCCTTAAAGAGGCCAGGGCCCTTTTGATACAATATACTGGAGAAGCGGATAGCGATTGCTAAGGTTGCAGGTAGCAGGTCACAGGTGACAGGCAGAGGGTGGCCTTCCGATTTTCCCGCCAAACGGCGGCGGGTCCGTCTCTGGCGGAAATGTTTAAATAGTTGCCTCTCAGCCGGCCACCTGTTCCCTGCAACCTTGCCTCATTTAATTTTATGGCCCACATTGAAACTCCTGAAACGCCTTTAATGCAGCAATACCAGACTTTAAAAAGTTCGTACCAGCACGCCATACTTTTTTTCAGGCTCGGCGATTTTTACGAAATGTTCTCTGAAGACGCCGTCACGGCCAGCGCGCTTCTCGGCCTTACCCTTACCGCCCGCAATGGCGTGCCCATGTGCGGGATACCTTACCACTCCGCTTCAGGGTACATTTCAAAATTACTCGCGGCCGGCCGCAAAGTGGCTATTTGCGAGCAGACCGCGCCCTCCGGCGACGCAAAAAAAACAAAGCTTTTCAAACGGGAAGTGGTGCGTCTTATAACGCCCGGAACCATAGTGGAAGACGAATTACTGCAAACCAGGTCTTCCAATTATCTGCTCGCGCTTAAAATTGATATTGTGGGCTGGGGACTTGCCTATATTGACGCTTCCACCGGCGAGTTTTTCGCCACCCAGAACTTGAACGACCCTGATTTATCCTGCCTGCTTGCTATGGTTTCGCGCCTGGCTCCTTCGGAAATTATAACAGGGCCGCTTACCCTGGCCGCGCTGAAAAAAAGGAATATCTCTTTTTCCGGAGCGGAAATAACCGAATATGAGCCGGCGCAGGCCAAGGTTCCCGGCTGGGCGCTTGAACGCGTGTGGCAGAAGCACGGGCTGGCCGCGGATACGGCCGCCGCAGCGGCCGCCTATCTGCGCCAGAACCAGCCCGGCCTTATAGAGGCCTTTTCCCCCTCTTTTTCCGAGCCTTCAAACCGCCTTCAACTGGACGAATCGGCTATAAAAACGCTGGAGCTTGTGGACGCGCAATACGAAGATGACTCAAAAACGCTGTGGGGCGCGCTTGATATGGCAAAAACTTCAATGGGTTCGCGTCTGCTCAAAAGATGGCTGCTTGAGCCGCTGGCCGAACCGCACGCCATAAACCTTCGTCAGAACTTTACCGCGTTCCTCGCTGAAAACCGTGAATCCAGGGAGAACCTTTCCGCGATACTTTCCCAGATACCTGACATTGAGCGGCTGCTCGGCAGGGTGCTGGCGCGCAGCGCTAGCCCGAGGGATCTGGCGGCTGCGCGCAAGGCGCTTGGCCAGCTGCCGCGCCTGAAACTGCTTTTAAGTTCCGCCGATTTCTTTGAGTGCGTGCCGGAGCTTGCCGGCCGTCTTGCCGCGGTTTCCCCCGCCCTCACGGCGCTGCGGGAAAAAATTGAAGCCGCGCTCGCGGATAATCCTCCCGCCAGAGTTTACGACGGCGGGGTGATAAGGGAAGGTTTCAGCGCCGAGCTTGACGAACTCCGTTCAACCCGCAGGAACAGCCAGAAACTGCTGTCGGAAATAGAAATGCGCGAGAGGAATAAAACCCAGATTTCCTCGCTTAAGGTGGGCTATAACAGCGTGTTCGGCTACTATATAGAGGTCACCAAAAGCCACTTGCCGAAAGTGCCGCATTATTACACCCGCAAGCAGACACTTGTTAACGCCGAACGGTTCATTACCGAGGAGCTTAAAATACTTGAAGGTAAGATACTGGGAGCGGAAGAGCGCATCAGTAAACTGGAAAGCCTGCTTTTTTCGGAACTGAAGGAAACAACGGCCGGGGCCTTAAAGGAATTACGTGTCTTCGCGGTCAGTGCGGCTGAGCTGGACGTGTTCTTCTCTCTCGCCGAGGCCGCCGTTAAATACGATTTTGTCCGCCCCGTTATAACAAGCGGGGACGAGCTGATAATAGAGGAAGGGCGCCACCCCGTTGTGGAGAAATACCTGAGCGCGGGAGCGTTCGTACCAAACGATTTACGCATCAGCGGCAAGGACCCACAGATAATTATTCTTACCGGCCCTAACATGAGCGGCAAAAGCGTGTATTTACGGCAGACCGCCGTTATAGTGATACTCGCGCAAATAGGCTCTTTTGTGCCGGCTAAGGCCGCCACCGTAGGGGTTGTGGACCGGATAATGACGCGCATAGGCGCGCAGGACCGCCTGGCCAGGGGCGAGTCTACCTTCATGGTGGAAATGCGCGAAACAGCTTCCATCTTAAACCTTGCCACGCCAAAAAGCCTGATACTTCTTGATGAGGTGGGGCGCGGCACTTCAACCTTTGACGGCATTTCCATCGCCTGGGCTGTGGTGGAGCGGCTGTATGGGGGACACCGCAGCTGCGATGTTCCCTCTTCCGGGGCGAAAGTGCTTTTTGCCACGCATTATTTCGAGCTCACTGAGCTTGCGGAAAAATTCGCCGGTATTAAAAATTTCAATATCGCCGTTAAGGAATGGACCAGCACCGCTGGTAAGACAGAGGTGGTGTTCCTGCACAAAATAACTCCCGGTCCCGCCGACAAATCCTACGGCATACATGTGGCCCAGCTGGCAGGGCTTCCCGACTCTGCCATTCAGCGTGCGCGCGAAATTCTGCGCGTGCTTGAAACCAAGGGCAACATACAGGCCGGAGCCGCAGAAGATAACGCGGCTCCCATGCTGCCTATTTTCTCAAGCCACCCTGTGCTTGATGAAATAAAGATGTGCGACCCGAAGAATATGACCCCCATGCAGGCCCTCCAGACCGTGGAGGACTGGAAAAAGCGCCTGGACTGACCCGAATTCCACATAAAACTGCAATATGGTAACACAATACCGATTCAGGTAGCAGTTATAGGTATTATATCACCGGATTTCATGTCACCGGATTTCCAGGAGTGAATAGGTATTGTTCCCGCGTATTCCAAGTATTGTAAAATAAAGATATGCCGGAAATTAAAGTTCTGCCTGAAGAAGTGGTGGCAAAGATCGCGGCGGGCGAGGTTATAGAGCGGCCTGCTTCGGCGCTTAAGGAATTAATTGAAAATGCCCTGGATGCCGGCGCCTCTAAAATTGAAATAGAAATAGAAAAAGCCGGTAAAAAGCTTATCCGTGTGCGTGATGACGGAAAAGGCATGGACAGAGAAGATCTGCTTCTCTCTCTCGGCCGCCACGCCACCAGCAAGATAAACTCTTTTGAGGACCTGGACAAGTTAAACACTTTCGGCTTCCGGGGCGAGGCCCTGTATTCCATTTTTGCCGTTTCAAAACTGTCCATCGCAAGCGCAAAAAAGGGCGCCGAGTGCGGCTGCGCCGTAATCGGGGAGGGCGGTAAAGTAACAAAGGAAATGCCCGCCACCCCGGTTAAGGGCACCACTGTGGAGGCAGCCGGGCTTTTTTTTAATATCCCCGCGCGCGCCAAATTCCTTAAAAGCGACAATACGGAACGCGGCCAGCTTATGAAGACGGTGGAAGAGGCCGCGCTGGCGAATTTAAACACCGCGTTCATGCTTAAAATTGACGGGGCCGAAATGTTCTCTCTGCCGGTAATTGCCGGTGGAGAAATGGAAAACCTTAAAAACAGGGCGGCCATTATTTTCGGCAAAAGCGTTTACGGCGGGCTTATAACCGCCGAAAGCCGCCGCCCCGGCCTTGCCGTTTACGGCCTTTTTTCACGGCCGGACGCTTTAAGCGCCACGCGTTTCAACCAGCATTTTTTCGTAAATAAACGGCCGGTGGTCTCAACGCTGCTGCGGCAGGCTCTTTACCGCGGCTACGAGCACATGCTCAGCGGCAAACATCCCGCCTGCGCTCTTTTTATTGAGCTTGATCCCTCCGTTTTTGACGCCAATATTCATCCGCAGAAAAGAGACGTTAAATTCTCAAATGACACCGAGATCTTCAAGGCTGTTTCGGGAGCTATTTACTCTGAGCTTTTAAAAAAGCAGACGGGCGAAGTGCGCTTTTCTGGTGAAGCCGCCCAAAATAAGTTCAGTCCGCCGGACTTGCCGGAGGGAGTGAAGGTGTTCCCGCCCGCGCATAGTCAAAACCGAAGCGGGGACATCCCCGCTGTTCCCGGTGAGGATTCCCTTTTTGAGCCGGCGGCCATATCGGGCGGAGCCGCTTTTGCGGCGGAAACCAGGCCGGATTGGTACGCCCCGCCTATCGCCTACCTTGGCCAGGTGGCCAAAAGTTATTTGCTTTTTGAATCGGCCGGCGGTCTTCTGGTGGTTGACCAGCACGCGGCGCAGGAACGGCTGCTTTTTGAAAAATATCTTGAGGAATTTTCAAAAGGGGCGATAAAAGTTCAGCCGCTGATAATTCCGCTTTCAGTCGAGCTCAGCCGTTCCCAGCTGGAAACTATTTTAAAGTGGAAAGACTGGCTTGGCACGGCCGGTTTTGAAATAGAGCAGGGCGGGCCGGCCACGGCGCTTTTGCGCGCCACCCCGTCGCTTTTTTATTTTACCCCGGAAGCGTTTAACGAATTTCTCGGCTATCTTTCCGAGGTTCTGGGCGACCCGTTAAAATCCGCGGAGGACCTTAAACGGAACACCATAGCCGTTATGGCCTGCAAAAAATCGGTGAAGGCGCACGATTTCATAAAGCCGCAGGAGGCCTTGCGCCTGCTTGAGGACCTGAAAAGCGCCAAAGACAGCTTCCACTGCCCCCACGGCCGCCCAACGCTTTTTTATCTTTCCCCCTCCGAAATCGCCCGCCGCTTCGGCCGGTCAGGGGCGCTTTAAAATCTTAATCTTAGGGTAGAGGGTTCAGGGGATAGGGTTTAGGGTAAGGAGTTCCTTACCTTGTTTTTAGGTTCTTGTTCAATCTCAAAAATAGTGTTATGCCCCCACATCTGTCCGGGGAAATTCCGCCACATATCACAAAAAATTGGCGTAAACAGCCGTATTTATGCGTATTTCCCTGCGGAAACCGTCATGCTTG
>MGTS01000022.1 GCA_001799565.1 Elusimicrobia bacterium GWA2_51_34
AATCCAACGCTTTTTCAAGATTGCGCCAATTTCACCATCATGTTGCGTTGGAAATGGGGATATTTTCACCATCATCTTGCATTGGATAATTCTAAAAGTTGCAAACAGCAAGCCTCTACCGCTATAATAGAATACTTGCGCCAACGTCCGCCTTAGCGGCCGTACATCAGACTGAATCCGGCGTGAACCAGGAGAGCAATGGAGTCAAAAACGATACGCTTTCAACTCAACCCGCTGAAAGCTAGGTTGGTTTCTATTGTTTTATCGCTATGCCTGCTGGCTGTCATTGAAATTTCCGCAAGGATGCTTTGCCGCGAAGACAGGGAAATATACAAGATACTTAACCTTCTTGAACTGGACTACGATTTGTTCTGGAAAATGCGTCCGCGTCTCAACGTCGTCTTTCATGGTGTCCGCGTAGTGACGAATGAAATGGGGTTCCGCGAAAAAGAGATTCCGCTAGTGAAAAAGTCCGGCGCACTAAGAATCCTTTGTCTTGGCGCGTCGCCCACATTCGGATGGGGAGTGGAGGAGACGGACAGGTATTCAAACGTATTACAAAAGATGCTGCTGGAGTCTTCCTTCCCCGGAGAAAACTTTGAAGTGATCAATGCAGGGATCATCGGGTATTCGTCATATCAGGGCTCCGTCCTGTTGAAAAAAATCATGCCGATTTTAAAACCTGACATTGTGACCGTCCCATTTGTGGTTAATGACGTTGATAAATACAGATTATTCCTGAACGATGGGAAGGCAGATAGAAAAGCTGTGTCTCCATCCCGTGTCAGGCTGTTCATAGAGAACAGCCTTGCCAGGAGCGGGCTGGCGACAGTTTTGAAGCGTATTATTTTTGGCTGGAACACTGACCGCGCCGAACTTAAGATAAAAAGCCGTCTTCCTTTTACGGATACGCTGCGGGTTTCCGCGGATGATTATTACAACAATCTTTTGGCCATTGTGCAGACGGCCAGGCAACAAGGCGCAAAAACTATACTTATGAAGATGCCCGTGTACAACCCCTTTCCGGATCACGCTGCCGGTTCTGAAGCGGACCGGTTGGAAGCTGAAAAAATGTTTACTGCAGGCCTTCGCCAGGCCGAATCCGGCGACTCCGCCGCGGAGCTCGGCGCCATTACAGAGGCTCTTAAGTATGCGCCCTATTCGGCGAAAATGTACAATATGCTCGGACGTCTGTATTATCGTTTGGACAACAAGAAGGAATCCCGGTTTTATTTTGATAAAGAAAAAAAAATGGAACTCCGAGCGTGTATTAAAAATATAAGGGGATACGGGACCATGATGAAGAAAGTCAGTACGCAGACCGGCGTTCCGATAGCTGACGTTTCGGCCCGATTTACGGCCATACCCCGCAAGAACGTCGCCTCTCTTTTTGTTGAACCTGAGAGGGATATTGTACACCTGAGTCCGCTCGGGCATAGAATTGCTGCCGAAGAGCTTTACCGCGTGATTTCCAGAAACTCGTTCCTGGAAGGACCGGGGAAAAGGAGGCACAGGCCATGACCCCCGAAAATGAGTATAAAAAAAAATCGGCAGACGGCAAAAACCCCGAAAAAAATTCCAACCGGGACATACTCTTATATTTATTCGTTCTGATACGGCAAAATAAAAAATGGTGGCTGTTGCCTTTCCTTTTTGTCCTTGCGTTTTTATCCATATTTGTCAGTTTGTCGGGCAACCAGGCCATTCTCCCCGCAATATACGCGCTTTTCTGAAAATGAAAATACTGCGAAGGATAATGGCCTTCCCCCTGTGTCTGGTCGGAGTGCTGCTGCCCTGGCGGCTCCGAGTGATATTTTCCGAGTGCGTGGGGTGGATCATTCAATTTATTTATATGAATTACATCTACACGCTCAGATTTATATTGAAAGAACTGGAGAAGGCGAAAAACAGCGGTAAAAAACAATGATCCCCTGCCTGACTGCGCTTGTTGAAATACGGGGAAGTTTCCCGCGGTTGTTCAGTGTACTCGCCTGTCAGCGCCTGTGCGGAAAAGCGATTTAACTAAAGGGAGGGCTCCATGCCGGGCAAAGAAGTTGTTCTCCTGTATTCCGGAGGGACCGATTCCACCCTGGCGGCCTGCCTGCTGGCGGAAAAATACGATAAGGTTAGGCTGCTTACCTTTAAACGTTTTGGCCTTTTTTCCGCCGCAAACTCCCTTTCAAATGTGGCCAGACTGAAGGCCCGTTATGGACAGGATCGCTTCAGCCATGAAATCATTCCCATAGACGGGATCTTCCGTAAAGTCTCTTACGACAGATTTTTCACAAACTTATTCAAACATGGTTTCTTCCTGTTGTCCACATGCGGCTTATGCAAGCTCGCCATGCACGTGCGAGCGCTTATTTATTGTCTTGAAGAAGGCATCCGCAATGTCAGCGACGGCGCCAATAAAGGGATGAATCTTTTCCCGGATCAGCAGCCGGGAGTCATCGCCATGATCAGGGCTATGTACGCGAAGTTCGGAATTGACTATTCCAATCCGGTTTTCGAATTTGAAGGTCCGCAGGATATAGAGTTCGCCGACCGGTTTCATCTTGAGCGCATTCCGGATCTTGCGGCAGAACGTGATGCTGCTTTCGCGGAGAATAAAAAGAAGACAACCGGTCACAGGCTTTACGAGATGGGAATGATGCCGTCGGACAATGTCAAAGGCACGGCTCAGGATCGGGGGATGCAGCCGCGGTGTTTTCAGTTTATTCTTTTTAACACATGGCTGCATTGGTATTACCTGCCGTTTGCGGACATGGACCGTTATGTACGGGAAGGCGACAGTTTCTTTCTGGAAAAGATCGACCGCTTCACCGCTTTACTTAAGGAATACCGGGCAAAGGGACATTTAAGCGAGTTAGCCGGATATCTGGGGATATAGCCATGCGGGAGGACAAGAAGTGCTGTGGTTTTAACACCCGCAATGAGAGAGTTACTTTCATGGCCGTAATCACATTCGCTTATCCGGTGTTCATGCTGTCGGCCCTTAGTCTCCCCCTTTGGATACCCCTTGAATGGCTGACAAAGATAAACTTTACATGCCGCGCAATGGGCGCGCTGCGGGCGGCCCTCAAACTGATAAATTATAAGCTGACCGTTTCTTTTCGAAGAACGATCGCCGCCGTATTATTCCGTTATTCCCCATGGGCCGCGGGGCTTTTTTACAAATATCTGAATATTCTGCTGCTCACGCTATTGTGGATGATCGGTATTTGCCTTATGAGGCTTTTTTTATGAATGTCGCGCAACTTCGCGAAGATTTTCCGGCGCTGAACCGGAAAACGGACGTCGGACTTCCCGTATATTTTGATAACGCGTGTGTAACACTGCGCCCGTATTCAGTGATCCGCGCCATGAATGAATATTACGAAAAGTTTTCCGGGTGCCACAGACGGGCTTATCATGCTTTCGCCCGGGAGACGGCATCGCGTTTTGAAAGGGCACGGGCTTCCGTTGCCGCCTTTCTCGGCGCGACAGAACCTTCCGAAATAATTTTTTTAAGAAACACGACCGAGGCGATCAACCTTGTGGCACGCTCATTTGCCGGCTCGCGCCGCCCAGCCAGGGTTTTAACCACGGAACTTGAGCACAATTCAAACCTGATCCCATGGATGGAACTTTCCCGGCAAGGTCTGCTGCAGCTCTCTTGCTTTAAATTGGCCGATAACCTTACTTTTGACAAGGAGCGCTTCCGTGCCGCCTTAACAAAAGGCGCCGATCTTGTCAGTATCCCGCATAAATCTCATGTGACCGGCTGCGAATATCCCGTACGGGAAATAGCCGATATGGCGCACGAAGCCGGAGCGCTGCTGTTACTGGACGGAGCGCAGGGGGTGTCTTACGGTAAAATAGATGTGCATGCGCTTGGAGCTGATTTTTATGCGTTTTCGGCCCACAAGATGCTGGGGCCTTCCGGCTTTGGCGCTCTTTACGCGGACAAAGAACACCAGCCGCGGCTTGCCCCGCTGATACTCGGAGGTGAAACAGTTGATGATGTGTCCGGCGGCGCATATTCGTTAACGGAGCCTCCGTATTGTTATGAAGCGGGGCTCCAGAATTATGCCGGAGCGCTTGGCCTGGAAGCGGCTGTTGATTACCTTGCGAAGGCCGACCCCCGCGCCATCAGGGCGCACATCGCGTCACTGAACGCGATGATTACAGCGGGCATTTCTGGTATCCAGGGGCTGAGCATTATCGGCCCCGATGACCCGGCGCTGAGAAGCAATATTTTAAACTTTACCGCCGAAGGGATTGACAGCGTTGAACTGGCTGAAATGCTGGACAAGACCGCACGTATCATGGTGCGGGCCGGGAAACTTTGTTCACATGCCTGGTATAATAGTTCAGGCACCCCCCCCTCAGTAAGGCTGTCCTTGTATTTTTACAACACAAACCGGGAAGCGGAGCTATTCGTGAAGACTTTGCGTAATCTTATAAATCACTTTTATTGAGGATAAAATTTAACGGCGCTGTCCTGTATCCCCCTGATATGGCGAGAAAAGACATACTGCTCATAAGAACTCACATAACCTTATCCGCGGGAGGGCCTGTCCCGCCTCTGGGTTTGCTGCATATTGCGGGTGCAATTTATAAGGCGTTTGGAGAAAAATACAGAGTTAAGATCATAGATACGGGAATTTCAGAGGACCCGTTAGCCGGCCTTTCCGCGGCTATGCGGGAGATAAAACCGGATATTGTGGGGTTCAGCACACTTAGTTGTGAATCAAGCCTGATGAACGACATGGCCGCCCTGGTGAAACAAAATAAAAGCGACACGCTCATTATTGTGGGCGGGGCTCATGCCACACTGGCAAAAGAGAGGGTGCTGGACAATCCCCACGTTGATGTCGTAGTGTACGGTGAAGGCGATAAGACAATCGTTGATCTCCTGGCTGCCGTGGAAGAGAAAACGGATCCGGGTTGTGTCAAAGGCATTGTCTACCGCGAACAGGGAAAGGCGGCGCTCACAGAGCCGCAGCCACTTCTTCAGAACCTGGATTCCCTGACGATCCCCCTGCATGTGTGGGACCTGATTGATATTTACGCCTATGGCCGGTATTCCAATTGGAACGGAGCCCAAAAAGAAAAATATTATATTCCGGCCATGAGTTCGCGGGGGTGCCCTTTTCATTGCACGTTTTGCCGGAGCAAGGACAATTTCGGACAGCAATTCCGCATGCGGTCCGCCGAAAGTTTTGTTGAAGAGATCAAGTCGCTTTCGGAAAAATATCATATAAGCGAGGTTCATTTTTTTGATGATGTGTTTAATTTAGACAAGGAACGCGTCAGGAATATCTGCGCGCTGTTGAAAAGAACCGGGCACAAGTGGAATCTGTCTTTTCCCAACGGGCTCCGGGCGGATTTGATGGATGATGATGTGCTCACAAATTTAAAAAAAACCGGAACATATAAGATCCACTACGGAATAGAGTCGGCGTCTCCGCGTATTCAGAAAATGATAAAGAAGGAGCTTGACCTGGATAAAACGCTGAAGACTATCCGGATAACGGTATCAAAAGGAATAATCGCCAGCGGATATTTCATACTGGGATTCCCGACGGAAACGCGGGAAGAAATACAGCGCACCGTGGACTTCGCCCTTAAATCCCCGCTGGACAACGCTTATTTTTTCAAATTCACCGATTTTCTGGGTTATCAGCGCGCGGGGCATGGCGCGGCAGGAGGTCCGAAAGAGGAGGATCTGCATTTTTTTACCACGGCTGGAACAGCGGGCGGCTTATCCGGGGACGAGTTGAACGGGATCGTGATGGCGGCTCAACAGCGGTTTTATCTGGATATTAGGAGGATCGCGCGGGGGTTCGTAACCGCTCCCAGAAAGTCTCTTTTTGCGGGAAATTTATTGCGGATTTATGCGTTGATCCTGCTGACGTTTTTACTGAGAAAGCTGCGTATACCCGTTAAACCACCCCTCAATTCGCCGCGGCATGACCGGCGGCGATAAGATTTCCATCCTTCATTGCGCGGATGATATTATCCGATATGATCCGGTGCCCCAAGGCGGTACAGTGGTCATCATCGTTGAAGTATTGACCCCGGTAATTTTTACGCGTTAATTCGTCGAAAATGGATTGGTTGTCCACAAATAACAGACCGTGCTTTTCACTCGCGCGTTTCAGCGTTTTATTTACGGCGTAGTAAGGGTAGGGGTAATTCTGGATAATCAGGTTAATGCCGGCTTTTGAACACAGCTCCGCTATTTCATCCAGATCGTTCGCCAGCCATTCATACAACTTCTTTTCCCATTTTTCCCGGTCACTGAAGAAAGAGCAGTAATGTATAAACGTCGAGTTTTTCATGATATCGGGGTCGTTTCGTTTGACCTCTTCCAGAACGGCCAGCACCTGACCGGCGTTAAATTTATTTTGCAGCTCATAGGCTTTTGACACGAAATAATAGGTATGAAAATTGCGGGGGTTGGCCCTTATCCCGTCCAGCCATTCCAGCATCTCTTCTCCCGGCCGCATTTTGGCGTATTCGCCCGTGCCCTCATAAATATCCGCCAGCGTAGTGTCTGGAACATTCCTGAAGCTGCCGCAGGCTGCGTTGAGCATTTCCCGTTCCGGTTCCAGCGTCCTCCAGGATTTATAAAGCTCTGAGAATGCAATGCATGCATCGTAACTGCCGGGCCATTTTTTACGGATGTCCCTCAGGATCGCTTTAGCTTCCATGTTTCTGGAAGTGATCGCGTAGAAACCGGCTAGTTTGATCCGGGGGAGTTTATTACCCGGGGCAAGTTCTACGGCTTTTTTGAGAAGGTTCTCAATTTTATCCGGGACAGGCGCGCCTGAATTCTCATCTGTGATCATGTAATAGGGCTGGCCCTGAATAGGGAGGAGTTCATCCCCCGGCATGAAATTGCTTTCCAGTAAGGAATAGTTGTGATGATTTTGATAACAGTCGGCCAAATCAAGATAATGCGTATAGTTTTTGGGGGAGCGTTCAATACGCTTTCGGAAGATGGCTTCGGCCTCGGTAAACCTTAGACGCCGCGCATAGAACCGGCCCAGATGCCCGGCCAGCCCATCATTGGCGGAATCTTTGTTGACGGCCTGTTTAAGGATTGCCTCGGCCTTTGCGTAATCGTTTTGCTCCATATATTTGAGCGCCATTCGATAAGGGCTGTTGTCCGGGCCGGAGGGGGCCATTGGTCCATTGGCTGTTGTCTTAAACAGATTCGTCTGCGCGTCAGTATAGGCGGGCCGGCGCTCAAAAAAGCGGGCCGCCTGAAACTTTAATATGCTGCCTTTTATATTTGTGAACAGGATGCGGGCCATTTTATACACACGTAATTCTTCCCCGAAGGCGCGTTTCTTGTTTTTGTAAAGATTATATCCGACCAGGTTGAAGCGGTTTGCTGAGCCGACCCCCAGTATAACATGGTCTATATGCCGCAAAGCGATTATTTTTTTAAGTCGAAGAAGCGCCTGCGTGGAATTAGACTCGCAAACCCCGCCATTGAAGACCTTGTATTTCCGCGGATACGCGCTGTTGAGCTTTTCTTCCAGTATTTTGGGATACGAGTCTTCAAAATTCCCCTGTCCCCCCACCGTATAGGAATCCCCCAGGCACAGAATGGCTATATCCGCTCCGTCAGCCGCTTTCACACTGGTTAAAAACCGGTTGTCAAAGCTGCGGCTTATCATACGAAGGCTGATTTCCAGAGCGGAAAAAAGCGCGACAAAACCGGCAAGAATTATCGCCAGCGGTATGGTGATTTTTTCTGCGGGAATTTTGAAACGGATTTTCATGTAACGCCTCATTAAATAGGCGCGCTGTTTTTCCGCTTCAGGCGCCGCCGGACCGACCGCTTCCGTAATACCGCGGCGCTCAGGCGGGTTTCTGCGCGGCGAAAATGACCCATTTCCACCTGGCCAGCAATTCGCCTTTTTTTGTGGCTATACCGCAGGCGGGGCCGGCGCCCAGATACGCCTTGAATATCCTGCTTTTCCGCTCTTTGGAAAGGTTCGGATAGCACTTCAGCAAAGCCGTGATAGATTCCGTGGAAAAATGCGGGAGTTCCCTCTTCAGGCGCAGGCCTGAGCACAGAATGTGCGCGCGCAGGTCACAAGCCAGGTAAAGCTTTGACGGGTCCTTAAAAATACCGGACGGCTGAATAAGCCTGTAGATGCGCAGAAGGCGGACGCGTTCCGCCCTGTTTTGCGGAACGTGGTGGCTGAGCAAAAGCGTACCGCCCGGCTTCAGCACCCGCGCCGCCTCCTTCAAAAAAAGCCGGGGGGTAAGGAACTGCATTGCCTGGCGCATCACCACGGCGTCAAAAAAACCGTCAGGATAGGGGAGGCTGTGCGCGTCGCCCCGGCGCAGGCGTCTGATGTGCCTGGCGGCCTTGCTCAGCATACCGGTGGAAATATCCAGACCGTGGGTCTCCAGTCCCCGCCGCTTCAAAGCGCCGGTAATCTCGCCGGTGCCGCAGCAGGCCTCAAGCATGCGCCCCTTCTCCGGCAGCAGGCCTTTTATGGCGCGGCGGTGGGCGGCCAGCAGTCCGCGGTTGGTTACCCAGGAAGCCGATTTGGAAAATATGGCGGAACGGGCATCAAACTGTTTTTGTATAGCCTTATTTTTCATTGGTGATAAGGGATCCCCGGCAGAGCCGGGCGTCCTCTTCCAAAACCAAATTAACTTCAGTGTCGGAAATGGGACGGTCCGGGTAGGCGTAAAGCCGTTTGTCGCGCACCAAGGCCGCCGTTCCGTAAGGCCCCGGAACATAGTTGGCTTCAATCTTACGATAGGTTTCGCGGCATAAATCCTCCGGCAAGCCAGACAGGTTAAGAAAATCGTCATCTTCAGCGCCGCGCTCGCGGGCCAGTATGCCGCGCAGGTGGGCAAGTTCGTCTTTTATGATGCCGGAGGCGACCGCGCCGGAGTACACCCCCGTGCCGGGTATGGCCGAAAGATACTTAACCCGGCATGGTGTGCCCAGCGTTGAGGAAAAAGCCGCCGCTGCGGCAAGAGCCTCGCGTGTTTCCCCAGGCAGGCCTATCACGTAAGCCGCGCCCACGGTTATGCCTGCGTCGCGGGTAAGCCGCATGGCGCGCGCCGTTTCGTACCCGCTGAAGCCTTTACCCGCTCCGTCCAGCGCGGCCTGACTTAAGGTTTCCACGCCGTAAAGTATCTGGTCGCAGCCGGCCTCCGCCATGGCGCGCAGAACCTCCGCGTCCACGTTCTGCACCCGTGTCATACACCACCATTTTACCCGCAGCGCTTTAAGCACTTCGCACAGGGCCAGCGTCCTTTTTTTAGAAAAAGTGAAAGTCAGGTCCGTAAACTGGAAAAATTCCGCCTTGTGCCGCGCCTTAAGCACGGCGAGTTCGCGCCCCAGCTTCTCCGGTGATTTCAGCCCCAGCCGCGGGGTGGTGCGGTAGCAAAAAGAACAGTTCATGTGGCAGCCGCGGCCCGAACTTACCAGCGCCTGCCGCAGGAAGTTCTCGTCGCGCCCCCCCCATAGCCTGAAATCCGGAACAGGCAGGACGTCAAGATTTGAAAGCTGTTTTCTCGGCGTTGTAAGGCGCAAGCCGCCGTCCGGCAGGCGCAGGGCCAGGCCGGGGATAGTCTGTGCTTCACCGTCAAGTGTGCCGCGACTGAATGCGGCCATCAGTTCCAGTATTGTTATTTCACCCTCACCGATCACGGCGATATCGGCGCGTGTATTTCGCATAACCAGTTCCGGCACCGAGGTTACGAGCGATCCTCCAAGTATCACCGGACGCAGCGGAGCCTCCTCCTTGGCAAGGGAGCATATCCCCTCTATAAAGGGGAACCCGTCCTCAAAGGTGGCCACACCAACCGCGTCGGCGCCGCGTATACCGGCGGCGGCGTAGGCAAGCGGCGCCGGCTTGAACCTTGCGTCTACTATTTTCACCCTGTATCCGGAGTTGGACAGCACGGTGGCTATATACGAAACCCCTTCAAAAGGCCGCTCAAGATAATAACCCCAGCCCCGGGGGGACGTGAACGGACTGGGCGGAACCACCAGCGCAATCAGCGGCCTGGCAGCGTCCGGCTTTAACGGCGCCGCGGCCGTAGCCGAAATAAGTTCCTCCCAGCGCCGGTACCCTCCGCCGCAGTTGACCTTACCCCTGAAATCCACCAGATCATTTGTAGCCATACAAAAGTTTTACCGGGAAACCCGTATTACACCCTTATCTTTTACCAGTTCCGGCTCAATGCCGGCGGCGATGCTCTTTTCCACTTCCTCGCGCAGGCTGCGCGTCAGCCGGCTTTTTAATTCCACGAAGCGCGGATGTGTTTTAATGTCTGCGGTGCGCGGCTCGGGCAGGTCTATATCCACTACTTCCTTTACCCTGCCGGGGCGGGAACTCATTAAAATTATGCGGCGGCTCATAAAAATGGCTTCTTCAAGATGATGGGTAACCAGCACGAAAGTTTTTCCAAGCCCGCTCCAGAGGCGCAGTATCTCCTCCTGAAGCAGCTCCCTGGTTATATTGTCCAGCGCGGCAAAAGGCTCGTCCATCAGCACCACCTTAGGGTCACAGGCAAGCGCGCGCGCGATTCCCACGCGCTGCTTCATGCCGCCGGAAAGCTGGTGCGGGTACTTGTCGGCGAAACCGTCCAGGTGGACCATGGAAATATATTTCAGCGCCTCAGCCCGGCGGGCAGCGGCCGGCATACACCGGGCCTTCAGCGGGAACTCAACGTTGCCGGCAGCAGTCTTCCACGGAAAAAGGCCGTATTCCTGGAAGATCACGGTGCGTTCAGGGGATGGACCGCGCACTTCTTCCCCCCTATAAAGGAGTTTGCCGGAGTCAGGCCGCAGGAAACCGGCCAGCAGGTAAAGCAGCGTGGTCTTTCCGCTGCCGCTGGGCCCGATGATGCTGACAAACTCGCCCTGCCGTATCTCAAGGGACAGCCCCCCCAGCGCGCGCAGCGATACCCCGTTTTTTGGATCGTTAAAAGACTTATGGACGGCTTCAGCAGTAAAAATCGGTTTCATCATTCTTCCTGCCGTTCCGGCTTCCATGAGAAGCGCCGCTCAAGCCGTAATATCGCATCGTTCATGATATAGCCGGTAGCGCCTATGGTTATCATCCCGCACATCACATTCGGAATATTCATCATGGACCGGTTCATTTCTATCATATAACCCAGGCCGGAAGTGGCGGCCATAAGCTCGGCCGCTATAACGCTCATCCAGGCGAAACCGAGGCTGACGCGCAAGCCGGTAACAATAAATGGGAGGGCGGACGGGAGGGCGACGTCCAGCAGCAGCATTTTTCTACCGGCGCCAAGCGTTCTGGCAGCATTAAGATGTATTTCTTCTATGTGGCGCACGCCGGAAAAGGTATGCAGGAAAAGCGGGAAAAAAGCGGCTATAAAAGTTATGAAAGCGCTGGCCCCGCTGCCTTTGATGCCGAACCAGAGTATGGCCAGCGGGATCCAGGCGATCGGAGGTATCGGGCGCAGCATTTCCAGGACCGGAAGCAGGTAGGCGCGTATTGCTGCGCTGGAGGCGGCCAGCACCCCAAGCGGGACAGCGGCGATGAAAGCCAGGGAAAGGCCGGACAATACCCGCTTGAGGCTGGCAGCCAGATGGACAAACAGCATCCCGCCGGCGGCCTCGTCGCTAAAGGCGTAAAGCACCTTTGAGGGAGGCGGCAGCAGGTACGGGTTAAGCCAGCCCAGCATGCTCGCGGCCTGCCAGGAAACGATTATCAGGATTACGGATATTAAGCCTTTCACTTTTCCTTTACTGAAACGCCTGCCGGGGCGAACTTTCCAGCCAAGGCTTTCTCCCTTGCGGTTTTGGCGAAAGTCACATCGGTGTTTTCTTTAACCGGAGATTTTTCCTTCAGCAGCCCGCTCTTAAGATTAAAGTCGGCTATCTGTTCCAGGCGGGTCATGAGGTCAGGCCCCGGGGCGAGTTTTATATCCTTGAGCTGTTTTGCCTTTGAATAGGCGGCATTATAGCTTGAGCCTTTGTCAATTATCTCCGCCGGCACGCCCATCGTCTTAGAGATCCAGCCGTTTACCAGAGCGTGGTTTTTTGCCATATAGAGCGCGGCCTGGTTAAGAGCCACCAGGAAGTTTACCGCGGCCTCCGGGTTATTTTTAAGGAACTCCGAAGACGCGACCGTGGTAGTAAGGAAGGACGGGTTGGAGTCCAGCACACGGGCGGCCTTTTTCCGCACAAAGTCCTCCACGAACGGGTCCCAGATGACTATCGCTTCCACGTCGCCTTTCACGAGCGCCGCGCGGCCTTCGGCCGCCGCCATGTGCACCACCTTCACGTCCTTGTCCGGGATAAGCCCGGCCTTTAGCACCCATTGCACTGCCGGGTAATGCGCCGAAGTGCCGAACACCGTAGTAACGGTCTTGCCCTTCAGGTCCGATATCTTTTTTACCGGTGAATCCGCACGCACCATAATGGCTATACGCCCCGCGGAGCCCAGCGTGGCGATAAGCTTACAGGGGAATTTAGCGGTAATATTCACAAAATTAGCCTCGCTGGTCAGCGCTATGTCTATTTTCCCGGCCAACAGGGCTTCCTGCATCTGCGAACCATACAGGAACGGCGTCACTTCGGCGTCCAGGCCGTTCTTCTCCAGAATATCCGTATTGGCCAACACCGTTCCGACCTGCCCGTTTATAAGCGCGCCGGCCGAAGGATAGCCTATCCGTATATGGTTGCTTTCGGAGCCGGCGGCTGAACAAAAAACCGCCAGTATAACAACCATCAGAAAATTTTTCATGATACAAGTCCTCCTGTGAATATGTATGCTGGCAGGCTTGTAGGCTGGTATGCGGGTATGCTTTTCAGAGCCTACTGGCCTATGGCCGTGCCGTAACAGGGGCTATGCCGGCCTAGCCTACAAGCTTACTCGCCTACTAGCACATAGTCTTCAACAATCAGCCTGACTGCGGTTAAAAGGTCAGCGCCAATATGGTAGACCAGGTGTTGCACATTTTCCCGACTTTTTCCCAATACTTCCACTCGTAATTACTCTGCAGGCGCAGGCCGTCGGTAAAATACCAGCTCAGCCCGGCGGTGGACACCGCGGTCTTGTCCCCAGACTTTTTTAGGTCCGGATTGTAAACGTCATATTTAGCCACGGCCTGCAGGACCTTCGGCAGCACGAAAAAAGAGGATTGAGCGTACCAGCCCTCTTCTTTCACGGAAGTGTCCCTGCCGCGCAGGTATTCGCCCTTCAGGGTGACCCCGCCGCAGATCAGAGAGATCTCGGTGCCAAAGCGGTTGGAGACGGTGGAAGTGGAAAAACGGTTGCCCTCATAATACGACGCGCCAAGGCTCACGGCCTTGGACGGGTTGATCACGCCGCGCAACGCCAGGCCCTTATGGGTGTTCTTATCTGCGGCATTCGCGCCTTCGCCGTTAAACTGCCCCGCCGTCAGCTCCACCAGCTTTTTAATATCCCAGGGAGACGCGGTGAACTGGAGCGAAGCTCCGATATCGCGCCCCTTGGTCCCTGTGTCTCTGCCCGGAGCCAGTGCGTTTACAACCTGCGACCGGTTTAACGTGTCCAGCTCGGTATCCGACGCCAGGCTTTCCATACTGAACGGAACCTTGAACTGGCCAACCCTGACATTAAAGGCAAAAGGTTCGGGCAGGAATTTCTCCCGGTTGAAATCCATGTAGGCGTCCAGCAGCGGAGTCTGGGCCAGCGCGTCTATCTGAAACTGGTATGACCAGTCGTCGTTGGGCTTGCCGGAAAAGACCAGCCGGGCGATACGCAGGGAAAAGGAATCCGCGGTGCTGTTGCTGGACGCGGTGTACATAGGCTGCATATACCCCTTGATGTTCATCTTATTATCCGCCGCGAGCGCTCCTCCCGCGGCAAACAGTAAATAAATCCCAGCCGCCGTTATCACACCGCTCATTGTTTTTCTCATTACTATCTCCCCTTTAACTGATCATCCTCCCGGGATCAAACAGGCGTCTTTTCCCGGGTGAGATCCCAAATTCTGTGAAAATAATCCCGCAGCAGTTTTTCTTCAAGCTCCGTCAAATTCACTATCTTGTCGTCATGGTCTCCCACGCGCCTTTCGGAAAGTTCTTCCAGAAAACGGCCCGTATCGCTTATCCGCCCGGACAAAGCCGCGTCATCATAAAGCTCGGTGCCGGGAAAAGGCACAAGGTATTTAACCAACGGTATAAAATCTCCGCCGCGTATAAAATCCAGCATCCCTTTCAGCGAAGCTTCCGTTTCACCCGGCAGACCCACCATAAAAAGGCCTCTGGCCGCAAGCCCTGCGCCTGCGGCTGTCTTCAGCGCGCTGTTTATCTGCGCTATGGTGGTGTTCTTGCGGCACAGTTCAAGCACGCGCTGGTCATAAGACTCTATGCCGAACCAGACGCCCTGGCAGCCGGTGGTTTTCAGTTTCCGCGCTAACTGTTCCGTTACGCCGGCCACCCGGGCAAAGCAGTGGTATTTCACGTCATACTTAAACATGATGTCAGCCACTTTCATGGCGCGTTCTGCGTCTACATTGAAGGTAAGGTCGTTAAGCCAGGTGTAGGTAAAACCGGTAGTTTCTTTGAGATACGCTACTTCGGCCTCAAACCGCGCCAGGCTCTTCAGCCTTAGCGCCGGGATCGTCTTAAAACAGAACGAACAGGCGCAGGGGCAGCCGCGGGAGGATGAAATGATTATCTGGCCGTTTTTCACAATACCAGCGTAATCGGGCCAGATGGTGTAATCCGGGAAAGGCAGGTTATCCAGGTTTTGAACCTGCGGCCTCGGCGGCGCAAGCCTGACGGCGCCGCCGCTTTTATACGCCATGCCTTTTATAGCTGAGAAGTCCCGCTGCCCGCGGTCAAAAACCGTTTCAAGAAACTCTATCAGCGTTAATTCCGCCTCGCCGAGAACGGCGCAGTCCGCAGCAACAGCGTCCATTATAAATTCCGGCAGAGAGGTAACCAGCGGCCCTCCCAGAAAAACCAGCTTCTCCGGGCAGGCTTGTTTTAGAACTTTTGCAATATCCCGCAGGAAAACGAAAGAATCGCAATACGACGCTATGCCCACGGCGGCCGCGTCCGATGTCTCAGCCAGCACAAACTCCAGGGAGTCCCTGCCGCGGGGGCGGCAATCCACCACCTTAAGCTTATACCCAAGCTTCTTTACCAGGGTAGCCACCGCCGTAAAACCCTCAAAGGGGCCGCTAATCAAAAATTCCCTGCCGGGAGTCGGAATCTGGGGAGAAGGCGGTATAACAAGCGCTATGGTTTCGCGCCGGGCCGGGGAAACGGCTGATTTTGACAGGCCCGCCATGACACCTTCATAAGGATCAATCCGGCTAAGGCCCGAACGTCGCGTGTGCATTGTATTTTTGATTATACAAAATTGCTGCCGGCTGGCCCCCAATGCGCTATAACCACAATTTGTTAGAATATCCGTTATGTTAAGCGTAAATTTCACGCTGGTCCGCGCGGCGGCCGCCGTTACGCTGTTTTTATGGAGTTGCGGCATAGCCGCGGCCGGAGACAAACTGAATGTTATAATCATTTCTTTTGACCTGTTGCGTACGGACAGGCTTGCGGCCTACGGCTGCGACAAAAACCTCGCCCCTAACCTTGACGCTTTCTCCAGAAAATCGGTGGTCTTCCTGAACGCCATCAGCCCCGCAAGCTGGACGCTGCCGGCCGCTATGTCAGTTTTCACGGGGCTTTACCCGAAGCAGCACGAAATAATCAATGAAGCAAAACAAAACGGGCCGGGTCGGATGGAAGATAACAGCCTGGACCCCGGCCTTGTCACATTGCCCGAGGTTTTTAAAAGCCGGGGATATGAAACGGGGGCTTTTACAGGGGGCGGAGCTATTTGGGGACGATACGGATTTCGCCGGGGATTTGATTTTCATAAATATGACTCTACCAAAGACGATCCCACCCTGATAAAGGACTCTCTTTATTACGCAAAAGAGCGGCTCAACACGCGTTCCGACCAGCGGCCGTTTTTTTTACTGATACAGGGGTTTGTGGAGGGCAATGAGGTAACCGCCGTTGACCTTGCCTTTGGAGATTTTTTAGCGTTCCTTGAAAAAAAAGGGCTTTTAAAAAATACCGTGATAGCCTTCCTGTCGCATCACGGCGACGGCTTCGGCGCCCACGTTCTGGGCGACGGCAACCCCGCCCATGCGGCGTCACACGGCACTGCGCTTTATGAGGAACTCATTCACGTTCCGCTCATGATCTACCGGCCCGGCATCCCCCCCTCCGCGATAGAATCCCAAGTAAGCCTTCTTGACCTGGGCCCCACGCTTATAGCCGCGGCCGGAGTGGGGAAAAATGAAAAATTCGCGGCACAGTCACGGGGAATCGCGCTTTATCCCTTCGCCGTAAAAGAGAACAAGTGCCGGAATGTTTTTTCAGAAACGGATTTCCGGTTCATATACCAGAAAAGCGCGATAAGGACCTGCTCCGGCTGGAAGCTGATATATGACTCACAGACCTCCGCCAGGGAACTTTATGATCTGAAAACAGATCCGGAGGAAAAGAAAAATCTCTTTGAAAAGGAACCGGAAATAGCCGGACGCCTTGAAAACGAGCTTTTTGACTGGCTGATTGAATAAAGCGGATTTACTTTGCCGCGCAGGAAAATTTATCAAGGACGGCGTTAAGCGCCTCAAGGCCGGTATCTCTGGGCGCAAACACCTCAATTTGACCAAGCGTCTTTGCGCCCGCGCAATACCTGCAACTCACTGCGGCGGAATATTTAATCAGGTCGCTTGCGCCTGCGCCGTAAGACATATTCTCCGCGGCGGGCATATAAAGCGCTTTAAAACCCAGCGTCCCCGTTTCCACGTAGCGGGCGGTTAGTTCCGGCAGGTGAAAATCCATAAGCGCCAATTGTAATTTGTTAGAATATCCGCATGTCAGGCGCAAATTCCAGGCTGGTCCGCGCGGCGGCCGCCGTTACGCTGTTTTTATGGAGTTGCGGCGCAGCTGCGGCCGGTGATAACCTGAATGTTATACTCATTTCTTTTGACCTGTTACGTACGGACAGGCTTGCGGCCTACGGCCGCGACAAAAACCTCGCCCCGAATATTGACGCTTTCTCCGGAAAATCTGTGGTCTTCCTGAACGCCATCAGCCCCGCAAGCTGGACGCTGCCGGCCGCCATGTCTGTTTTCACGGGGCTTTATCCAAAGCAGCATAAAGTGATCGTCCCGAATAGAAAATATGGCCAGGCCCCTGATCAGTGCCATGATCAGTGCGAGGATATGTGGGTAAAAGTCAGCCTGAAATCCGGCCTGATGACGCTGCCGGAGGTTTTCAAAAACAGGGGGTATGAAACAGCCGCTTTTACCGGGGGCATGTCTTTTGGGGGGCAATACGGATTTAACCGGGGATTTGATTCCTACGAAGAGAGCTCTGCCACAATAAAAGATTCGTTGCATCGCGCAAAAACGCTGCTTGACACGCGTTCCGGCCGGAGACCGTTTTTTTTATTGATACAGGGGTTTGATCTGATGCATCTTCTTCCGGAGCAAAAACGTGTCATGGTCTACGATAAACGGATACGCTCCGCCGACACAGCCTTCGGAGACTTTTTTGCGTTCCTTGAAAAAAAAGGGCTTTTAAAAAATACCGTGATAGCCTTCCTGTCGCATCACGGAGAAGACCTCAGCGCCCAGGTTCGCGGCGTACACGGCAGTTCGCTTTACGAGGAACTCATTCGCGTGCCGCTCATAATCTACCGGCCCGGCACCCCCCCCTCCGCGATAGAATCCCAGATAAGCCTTCTTGACCTGGGACCCACGCTTATTGCCGCGGCCGGCATGAAAGAAGATAAAAAATTCGCGGCGCAGTCACGGGGAATCGCGCTTTATCCCTTCGCCGGAAAAAAGAACAAGTGCCGGAACGTTTTTTCAGAAACGGATTTCCAGTTTATATACCAGAAAAACGCGATAAGGACCTGCTCGGGCTGGAAGCTGATATATGATTCTCCGACCTCTGCCAGGGAACTTTATAACCTGAAAACAGATCCGGAGGAAAAGAAAAATCTCTTTGAAAAGGAACCGGAGATAGCCGGACGGCTTGAAAACGAGCTTTTTGACTGGCTGATTGAATAAAGCGGATTTACTTTGCCGCACAGGAAAATTTCTCAAAGATTGCGTTAAGCGCCTCAAGGCCGGTATCCCTGGGCGCAAACACCTCAATTTGGCCAAGCGTCTTTGCGCCCGCGCAATACCTGTAACTCATTGCGGCGGAATATTTAATCAGGTCGCTTGCGCCTACGCCGTAAGTCATATTTTCCGCGGCGGGCATATAAAGCGCTTCAAAACCCAGCGGCCCCGTTTCCACGTAGCGGGCGGTCAGTTCCGGCGGCACTTCAGTCCGGGCCGTTATCATGCCAGGGTAATCCGCGTGCCCCCAGTAAAGCGTCCGTACCCGGGTAAGCCGGGATATCATATACTTGCGGGCGTCTTTCTCCTCTATTGCGGATACTATCTCGAACCTCAGTTGGAAACCGGCGCAGGCCGCGGTGACGGTTGAAAAGCACCTCCTGCCGGCGGAACAGTCTCCCCGCGTATATTTTTTCCCAAGCGTGCAGGCCCCCGCGTCTTTCAAGGACAATCCAAAACCGGACAGGGCCTGCGCCACAGAGCCGCCCCCGGCTCCGGAGGAAAAGACCGGCCCGGCAAGCATTCCAACCAGAATAATGTTAATTATCAAATATCTCATCTACGGTTTCCCCCTGCATGTAGCCGGGACGCTCAATACCCATTATTTTAAGCAGAGTCGGCGCCTGGTCTACGTTGCTTATATTTTCGGTGATGCGGTGGTTCTTCTTCACACCGGGGCCCACAACCACAAAAGGCGTCCACATACCCGGCTGTCCGGCGGAAACCAGCCCCTGCTTGTATCCGCCTTCCACGGCCGGTTTAAAGACTTCCAAATCCTCTGTCAAATCCTCGGTAAGGCCGTATCCCGGCCGCATTACCAGCACTATATCGGCTATCCTGTCCGGAGGCAGGTGATATTTTACAGCCGCTTCCTCCTTTTTTAGAACCTCGCTGAAAGGGACGGTTTCCCCGTCCCTCAGCCCGGCAAGCAGTTCGATTATCGTCTCGCGCAGCGCCTCATATTCGGGGCCGGCGCCGCGCTTCCAGTTGCCGGCAAGGCCTCCGGGGTGCAGATATATACCGTGCATCTTAAGATGTATCGCTTTCGCCGTCGGCCAGTCTATTACCGGCTCGCCTGTTTTTGGATCCAGCGTGGACTTTAAAAGTCCTTTTTTAGCGAACAGATTATTTATCAGAACTTTTTTATTCAGCGGAATGATCCCGTGGTCCGAACTCAGCACTATCACGGAATCTTTACCAGCCGCTTTTAGCGCCTCCCCCAATATGGCATCTATCCCTTTGTATATTTGCAAGACTTCATCACGCAGTACTTTGCGTTTTTCTTCATTTATATCGGCATACCGGTCGCTGGCCTTGTCCAGATATGGCAGCCACCAGCGGCTTTCCAGCATCTGATTCGGCGTGTATATGTCATGGATAAAGACGTCGGACATATCCTCCGATATAAAGTAACGCGCGGCTTTTCTGTGCCAGTCCAGCGTCATCAGCGCTTCAGTATAGAAGACGCCTTTTTCTTCCGGGTAGTTATTAAGCTGGGCCGGCCAATTATCCGGGAAATCGGCCATCGGGCCGGTATAATTGTAAAGTTCTTCATAAGCGTCGGCCGGGTGCACCACGGTGGGGTTGAGCAGGTCATAAAAAGCCCGCACTTTAAGGAATCCGGCCGGCCCAAGCCGGATAAGGGCAAGGCGCATCTTTGAATCAATCTCAACGCCATTCCAGTCGAACTTTACCGGGATCCAGCCGGACCACTCGCCGCTGCGCGTCAGTACGGCGAGGGTGTTTTTTTTGTCAAAAGAGAAAAGCACGGAATCGTACGAGGTCTTTCCGTCGTCCGAAGAATCTGTTATGCGGGCGTAAATAGCGGCCCCATGCGCCAGCAGCGTCATTTCAAGAGGCGGGGAGAAACTTTTTAACGGAATCTCCCACCCGGTTGCATGAACCATTGCCGGGTACTTGGTGAGTTCCGGACCCGACTGGAACAGACGGTTGTTCCCGCTTTTCAAAGAACGCAGCGAGTCTTCCAGCGGGGATTCAAAATTGACAGCAAAAAAATCGGCTCCCCAGTTAGCCCAGCGTCCCCTGATCACCGTACCGTAATCTATTTCCGGCGGGGTGGAACCTGGAACCGAAAGCACCACTGTGCGTTTTCCGGCTTTTTCCAGTATTTTCCAGACCGGAGGAACTTTCTTTGCTGTGGAGGAAAAACCGGTAACCGACGGTTTAGCAAGCGGATAGCCCTCGATGCGTATCGAGCCATCCGGCACGCCATTAACTTCAGGATAGGCGCCTGTCATCAATGCCGCGAAATTGGCGGGGGTATGTGAAGGATAGACCGGCACGGAATAGCCGTAAGATCCTTTTTCCATCATTTTTTTAATATTTGGGAGCTTCCCCTCGCGCGCCAGTTTGAAGACGTCAAATTCTCCGCCGGCCCCCCGCAACCCATCCGGTACGAACCAGTAAAGGGTTTGTCCCGCCGCGCTCAGGGAGGGGGTAAAACATGGAAATGCGAAAACCAATAGAAATAAAATATTTTTTTTGTACGGCATTGTATCCCTTGCATGGCAGGCGGATGGCTTGCGGTTAAAACAGACATCCCGTCGTATCGCGGCAGGCTGAACCACACTTAGTCCTTACCGGAATTATATGAAACTTGCCTATTCCATTACCACAATCACTCCATAAAAGTGTATGGACCACACTGCAAGTTCCAGAACGGCTTAAACAGCTGAGCTTCCACAGCCCACCACAGACGGAATAGCCATGCGATCTCGCCGCCGTAAGACATGACAGCAAACGGTGGAGAAGGTGTTATTTTCGACCAGCACTCAGATTGCCCGATCCGCGAAATTTTGCGTCGGGCAGTGCTGGTTGAGACTACATCCCAAGCGTCCCGCGGTAAGCCTAAGCCGCCATTTGAGTCCATCATTCCCGTGGGAAAACCGCCGTAAAGGAAGGACCCGATAGGGAAGTTGTCTATACCCACGTCGTAAGCCGCCATTTGCGGCGTGGATGCAGCTATATGATCACCCGGATTGTCGCCGGTTGGCGGGATAGCTGCGTAAAGTTTGCCGGTTGCGGTCATAGACTCCGCCATAAGGCCGGTGGAAATGCACCATATCTGGGCGTACTGGGCGCAAATTCCGCCGCCGGCATTAAACTCATTATTGGCGGCGCCCCCGGAAGCATCTTTGTTGTCGCAGATAACGATATCGTCTGTTCCGCTTGTAACGCTATATCCCGCCTGAAATCCGACGAATATATTGTCTGCGGAGCCGGTGCATAAAGAATAACCGGCCAGATAGCCCCCCACCGCGTTAACCCGCCCCGGATTCCCGCCCATGACAGAACTTTTTGATCCAGATCGGATCTGGAGCGTGCCGGCTGAAACTATGTCAAAAGCAGCCTGCTGCGCGCCGGCTCTTATATCCATAATTTTGTCGGGGAGATCTCCATAAAGCATGCCTCCGAGCTTGAACTGATTACCGGCAGTTGGAGCGGAGGTGTTACTGTCGTAGATTATAACAACATTGCATGCTGCGCCGATAACATTATATCCCGCCTGAAATCCGATGAACAGATGACCATTGCCGGAGGATAATCCGTAACCGGCCGGATAACCCATCAGCGTGGAACTGATAACGTAGGCGCCGGAAGATACAGACAATACTCCGTTTACCGCAGTATTGCCGGGGCCTACAACAGCGCCGGCGTGCGCGGTGCCGCCCGTGCCGGGAATGGCCAGGCCGCCTTCAAACCCCGGGCCGGCCTGAGCGTGCAGGACAGCTGTCAGGGAACAGGGAACAGGGAACAGGGAACAGAGAACAGAAAAGAAAAATAGCGGCAGAAAAGCGAAGTTGGGACAGTGAATAAAGCCGCATAGGGAAGCGCTGTTACAACGACAGGAATCTGCAGTTTTTTCCGACTTCATATTTACCCCTATTTTACATTATATTCAGAAAAATATCGCGACACGTATACGAGCTGGGAGGAGCTGAAGCAGGCCAAAGCCCCCTGCCGAACCACCTCGCTTTTTATGCTACCGTTCTTTTTTGTAACATTGAACCTGCATCTTAGCCGGATTCAGCGTCATGAGATATAAATATTTCCCGTCCCCCCCCTCCCATCTGCTAGCGTGCGGAGTTTTGGCCATATCCGCAGCCTGCAACCCGGTAAATGGGCAAACCGCACCCGGGCCGCGCGGTTCCGGTAAGCCCGTGTTGCAGGATAAAATAGCAACCATTGCTCCGGGATTGGCAGCTGAAGAAACAGCCGGACTGCGCGTGTATAAACCTGAGAAATGTTATAACGGCTATACGCTGTTCACACACGATCCGATCGGCAATAATATTCTTTTTTCACCGATTTACCTTATAGACATGCGCGGAGAAGTGAAGCATCAGTGGATGACCGAAATTCCGGCTATTCATGCCCGCCTGATGCCTGACGGGAACTTGTTTTATAATACAACCGGCGGCACTCTCTTGGGTTCCACCGATTACGGGCTTTATGAACTGGATCCGAACAGCAACGTGGGTTGGCATTTACCAGGAGATATCAGCCATGATTTCCAGGTTATTGATAATGACACATTCCTGATTTCAGAATATGACGAGGGCAACCCTGAAATAAAGATAGTTACGCGGGGCAATAAGGTTTTATGGACCTGGAAAAGCGTTGATCACATAGGCGAACTTGAGGAACTGACCGGCGCCAAAATAACCGCATCCCGGGACTGGGCGCACAACAATACCGCTATATTTCTTGGCAAAAACCCGCTTGCGAAAAAGGACCCGCGCTTTAAGGAAGGCAATATAATGTTCAGTTTCTCCAGTCTGGACACTATCGGCATAATAGATTATCCCTCCGGTAAAATCGTATGGGCCTGGGGGAAAGGCATGCTGTGGAAACAGCACGCGCCTGAGATGCTAAACAACGGGCATATCCTTCTTTTTGACAACGGCGAACTTTTTTCAAGAGTAATAGAGCTTGACCCGCTGTCAGGACAAATAGTCTGGAAATATCCCCCGCAGCCGACTGAATCATTTCACAGCGGGATGCTTTCAAATGCGACGCGCCTGCCGAACGGCAACACGCTGATCTGCGGGGGACAGACAGGCAGAATTTTTGAAGTAACCGCTGAAGGAGAAATAGTCTGGGAATTCATAAGCCCGTTCGGCAGATGGCACAATAGCCCTGATATATACCGCGCCTACAGGTACTCCGAAGAATATGCACAACCCCTGTTCAGAGCGGCCGAAAAGATAAAATGAAAAAAGCACCGCTGGTTAAACTCCTTGTTTTCTCTCTGTTATCTGGCGCCGCGCTGAACGCGCATGCGCAGGCAAAAAGCAGTTCCACATTGAACAGCGAGCTTTCGCAATATAAAATAAGCCTGGAGGAATCCGGTTCCGACCCGGTTATAAGCGACTACAAATTCAGGGTAAAAGACATGATTTTCCACATACTGACCGGCGAAACAGCTTCA
>MGTS01000023.1 GCA_001799565.1 Elusimicrobia bacterium GWA2_51_34
TTGCAAGCTAAAGCCGGTTTCATGCTCATCTTGCGTTGGAAACGGGCTTTTTCTCATGCTCATCCTGCATTGGATAATTCTAGAGATTGTGCGGGATACGGTAATAATAATATAATGGATGGATTCAGGACGTTACAACGATATGCGGGGGACTATAACACTATGAAAAAAACAATACTGCTTTCACTCCTGGTGCCGCTGGCTTTTTGCGCGACCCTCTCCGTCCGGGCCGAAATAGTTTCATCCCGTTCGTCCATAGAGGCAAAACTGGCCCTTGAAAATTCCCTGGAAAAAAGGCTGAAAACGGTTTTATCGGAGGCATTAGGCACGGAGGATATAATCGTTATAATCTCGGCCGAACTGCAGGAAGAGGAGAAAAAAACAGCCTCAGATATCCTTCCGGGTATTCCCAAAGAAGAAAAGATGGGTGAACTTTCCCTTTCAAGCACGCTCACTATGCTAAAAAAGCTTTCCGCGAGCCTTATACTTGACAAGAGTATTCCCGATGAGGATAGCAAACTGGCCAGAAAACTTACGGCGGGGCTGCTTGGCCTGCCTCCGGAACGGGAGGATCTGATAACCATTGAGAAAATGAATTTCCGCAAAACCCGCCCCTTCACCGCAGGAGATCTGCTTGCCCCGCCGAATATTTGGAATCTGGCCTGGATTACACTGGTTGCTGTTCTGATGGTAACAGCCATTGTGGTGTTTCTTTCCCCCCTGTCCCGCGCGGCAAAAGCCTTTGTTGAGGCCTTTGCCGCCAAAACCACGCTGGCGGACGGACAACATCATGAAGAGAGGCGCGAAGTTGAAATAGCGGAAATTAAAACGGCATCCCTGGCGGATTCAGTCCAGGGAGGAAAAAAGCCCGTTTTTGGTTTTCTATCGGCGGAAAATATTTCAAGCCTGATATTCCTGATGGGCACAAGAACTACTCAGGACCTTACGATAATTCTGAATTACGCCCCGAAAGATGTTTCGGCAAAGTTGGTTGAAGCGCTGTATCCCAGAAGCATAGAGGCTTTGGCCGCCCTGCCCAAAGTAGCGCTCATGCCGGAAAAAGATATACGCGCCCTGGAGGCGGAGATCATGGCCGCGCTTGATTATGTGGTGGGAGGCGAGGATAAAACGCTTGGCATAGTGGAAATTCTTGACGAAACCGTGCAGGAGAAAGCTATGGCGGATTTCACCAGATTTAATCCCCTGTTTTCCATAAAAGCAAGATCCTCCATAGTCAAGCTGGCCGACCTGGCCCGCCTTGAGCCCGCCCACGCGCAAATGCTGGCGCGCCGCCTGTCAATGCGGATTATCGCCGCGGCTTTAAAAGGATCCGCCTATACAAACGCTTTTGTCGCAAAACTAAGCTCCGGCATGCAGGAACGCCTGAATCAGGAAATGGAACTTACCCGCGATCTTCCGGCGGGAGCGTATAAAGCGGAACGCGCGAAAGTAACAGAGGCTCTGCGCCAACTTATAAAAGAAGGCCTTGTTTCGCTGAACACAAAAACCGCAGCGGAACCGCCCCCGCCGCACGCGGCGGCGGCAAGCAGGACGGCAGCTACAACAACTGTTCCCGATAGCGCCAGGCCCGCGGCTCCGACCTCGCCTTCGGATCAGGCAAAGATTGTGCCGTCCGGCGGAAAGCCTCCTTCCGCACCGGCAAAAACCTGACTTTTCGGCATTTATCAGACAGCTGTAGACGTAAATTTTGGCGGAATCAGAGTTGATCCAGTAATCAATCATAGTGAGTATTGAGGTGAACTTTCATGGACCTGATGACAATATTTGGCGCCGTTATCGGTTTAGGGGTCATAGTTTTCGTGCTTGCCGCCGGCGGAATGCTGAAATTCCTGCTGAACTGGGAAGCCATCGTTCTTATATTCGGAGGAACCCTTGGCTCAATAATGATTTCCTACCCCTGGGCGGCGCTCAAATGGCTCTCAACCTCAATAAGGATAGTTTTTTTTCCGCCCAAACGCCCCCCCATAACGGAGCTTATCAGGGCGCTTGTGAGCCTTGCGGAAATATCCAGGAAGAACGGCATTGAGTCCATTGCGGCCGGGATATCCAGCCTTCCACATCCTTTTATGGCGGACGCATGCCAGATGATAGTGGACGGCGTTGACCTGCATATCCTCACGGAACGGATGGAACACGACATCAACACCACGCGCCTGCGTCATCAACAGCAGACCAACATCTTCACTTCCGCGGGAACCTTCGCCCCTATTTTTGGTCTGCTTGGCACACTGATCGGCGTAGTACAGGTGCTCAGAAATATTCAGAACCCCCAGATGATGGGCTCATCCATGGCCATAGCCATGACCGCGTCATTCTACGGGATTTTTTCCGCCAATTTCATCTTTCTGCCTATCGCCAGCAAGCTCGGTTATTATTCCGAAGAAGACATCCTCAGCCGCGAGATCATAGCCAAGGGCATTATTTCGGTTTATGAAGGCGACGTGCCGTGGCTGGTCTCAAAAAAACTTGAGGGATATCTGTCGCTGGCGCTCAGGCGCAAAGCCAGGGCGAAAAAATGATCCCCCCGCACATCACGGGTAGAGTGTACGCAACTAAGGACGAACCCGAAAGAAGAGCGGATTTATGAATTTTTTTGTTAAAAGGTATTCATCAGGAACGCGCGAAAACCCCCTTTGGCTGATCGTGCTCGCCGGCCTTATGACCAACCTGATGCTTTTTTTCATGATACTGTATGTTTTTAATACGCAGTCCGAGAGTTCGGCAAAAACTCTATTCATGCAGAGCTTTGAGAAAGAGAAGTCCGAAACGCAGAAAGAGAAAAACGCAAACGGGATCATACAAAAATTCAATGAACAGGAAGCGGCCAAAAACCTGGAAGAAGAACTGGCTAAAGCCGGCCTTAAGAACGCCGCCGAAGTACAGATAACGGAAAAGCAGATAAAAATAAACGTGGCCGCTCCGGTCCTTTTTACCTCCGGAAAAGCCGGGCTGAATCCAGGCTCCGCAGGCATACTGGGAGCTTTGGCAAAAGTTCTGACGCGCCTGCCGAACGATATAATAATTGAGGGGCATACCGACAATGTGCCGATACGCTCCGGCGATTACGCCACCAACTGGGAACTTTCCTCGGCCCGGTCCACCGCCGTGGCTGACTTTCTCTCCGGTAATTTCGCCATTCAAAACAACCGGATAATTTGCGCGGCTTACGGCGAGTACCGCCCGGTGGCCTCAAACGCCACCGCCAAAGGCAGGGCGCAAAACAGGCGCATAGAGATAATAGTTTCAAGAAAATAGTTCCCGCTTTAAAAGGCGCGGGAACCATGATTACAGTAATGAAGAAAGGATTACGGAGATACTGCTCCGATAAAAATCACTGTAATCTCTCTTTAATCACTGTAATCTCTTTACTAAAATGAGCGACCAAAAAGACAAAACCCAGCTATGGATGATTCCTTACGCCGATCTGATGTCCATTATGGTGATTTTTTTTCTTTCACTGTACGGCTTCTCGGTCAATATAAAAAAATCGGACTACGAGGCCGCCATGGCGGTTATGCAAAAAGAACTGGGAGCGGAAGGGGCGGCAAAAAAGATAGAGGAAATACAAGCTGCCAAGCAGGTAGAGGAAGACCTGAAAAAACAGATACAGGAAGGCAATCTGGGGGTGGAAATCACCACCTCGCGCATAAAACTTACCTTTTCCTCGCCCGTGCTTTTTGACTCCGGCTCCGCCGAACTCAAGGGCTCGGCTATAGCCGCGCTAGACCAGGTGGCAAAAAGCCTGATAAAAATAGACACCCAGGTAACAGTGGAAGGTCACACCGACGCTTCGCGGATGCTGGGTAAAAAATTTTCTTCAAACCGGCAGCTTTCGCTTATGCGCTCTTTTTCGGTCATAGATTACTTAATCAGAAGCGGTGTCCCTCCGGGCCGTCTTACAGCCTTCGGATATGGGGAATTCCGGCCCCTCGCTCTAAATGACACCGAGGAAAACCGCGCCAGGAACCGCAGAATAGAAATAATTATAATGAGGCAGGAAACCACTGGAGAGAAAAAAACATGAGACTTATAGTTTTGACCATATTGTTTTTGTCTACGGTCGGCTGGGCAGTTGAGCCCGGCGCGTCGCCTGATCCCCAGGCCGTCCAATTGCGCGAACACTACGATAAAGCTTTCAGTTTTTACATGGAAGGCAACTATCAGAAGGCCATGGAATACTGGAACATGGTGCTTCGCCTGGATCCCAAGCAGGTGACGGCCAGGAATATGATACAGGAAGCCAGGAAAAAAATGGCCGGCTCTTCAACTAAGCTAAAAGGCGCTTTTTACGCGCTTATAAAAAAAGGCGCTTATGCGGACGCGCTTATTACGATGGAAAGCATCCTGGCTGCGGACCCCACCAACCAGGACTATCAAAAGCTTCAAAACCGCCTGAGAACGGTATCGGGCATCGTACCCCGAAAAATCTCCGCCGCAAAACACTGGAAAATAGCCGCAGAGGGCCTGGCGGCCTGGCTTAACGAAAAAGAAGACAAGCCCTTCGCTTACGACGCCCTGCGTTACGCCCTTGAGTTTTCTCCGGCTGAAAGCAGATTCCAGCGTCTGATTTCCGCGCTTGAGGAAGAAAATCCGCAACTAAAACTGAACGACACCAAGCCGCCGAACGTAGGCGTTTTGGAGAATAAAAAAGATGTGGCGCTGCACTATATTTACGATTCAAAATTTTATCAGGCCGTTAAAGAACTTGAGAGCGCTCTACGGCTTGAACCCGGTGACGTAACCTCACTTAAACGCCTGGGTTCGGCCTACCTTCAGCTTAAAGACTACCCCAGGGCTAAAACCGCCTGGCAGAAAGCGGCCAAGCTCTCGCCTGGCGACGAGCAATTGACGCAATACCTTGCGGCGCTAGATAAAGTTGCGCCGTCCTCCCCGGACGCTCCCCGCGTCCGAAAAAAACGCCGCCTCAAACCCAAAGCGCAAAAAAACCGGCAGCGAAACGGCGAGGCTGCAACTAGAGAAGAGTTAAGCGATAGAAGCAGTAAATAATTTTCACCCTATTAACTATTCGCCACTTCGCTATTCGCTGCAGTTTAGAACGAATAACTATATCTGGTAAGAATATTAATTTCGCTGGAGTCGCTGGCGGGATTTAGTTTATCGCTCCTGGAAAGAGCGCCCACGCCGAAAGTGAAGCGGGATTCCTGGCTTTTTGCCCACACCGTTTCAAAATTAACAGAAAGCGAGCCGTAGTCCGACGGATATAAAAGAGAATCGTTTTTATTGGAAGACAGCGTGGCCCAAAGCTGAAAGGCCATAGCCTTGCGCGGCATTGAATAAGTAAAATTTCCGGTAAGACTGTCATTTTTACCGACACTTAAATCCACCTTGTCTTTTGTGCTTGAATTCACAGCTCCCGCCGACATTGAAAGCTTCGGGGAAAGCCTGAAAGCCCCGCTAAAAGACATGAGCGTAGTGTCCAGGTTGTGGGACATACCCGTGTTATCCTTAAAACTATTCAGCTGATATCCCAGATTAAGCGTATGCAATCCCCAGGGCTGGGTCAGTGAAAGATTTATTGTGTCGGTTTTATTGTCCTGCACTGCCGCCGGCTTGCCTTTAGCGGTATTTACCAGAAGCGAGGTGCTTAAAAGCGTCCTGCCGATGGGATTAAGGGTGTTGGAGAGGCTTGTCTGCACGTGGTCGGTAGTGGTTTTTGCGGGGTCGCCTTCAAGGTTGTCGCTGTATTTATTATAACCCAGGGTAAAAGTAGTCCAATCAGCCGGGAACAACCCCAGTTCTGAATCCATAAGCACACGATCAGAGATAACGGAGGGACTTGCCAGCGAAGTGAAATCCGGTTCTATGCGCGAAAGCGCGGCCCGCGCCGTGGCGTAAGTTCCGCGGTATTTAAGCTCCTGTTTCCAGGCCGAGCCTTTAAGCGCTTTTTCGGAAGCGTTAATATCCACTTTTGAAGAACTTAACTGATACTCCCCGTTAAAAGTAAAATGGTTCATAAATTTCCATTCCGCGCTAAGGCCGTAAACCATATTCTGCTGGGGTTTTAATACATTTGACGATGTTGAAATGGTAATGGAATGTTCGTCGTCCCGGTTCAGCACGGCGTCGGCAGCAAGCTTAAAAGCGGGGTGTACATGATAGGCCGCCTTAACCCCCCCCGTATAGCGCGCGAACCTGCCGCCTGTGGAAGGCCCGGGTTCTTCGGGTGGCACTATGCGTCCGATCAAAGCCGTCCACGAGATCTTCTCGCGGGCCCTTTCAAGTGAAACACCCCGCATACCCGCTCCATCCAGGGAAAGCGCGGTCAGCGAGGGCGAAATATCCCCCACGCTTAAGGTACCCCATGGCGCGTAATAATTAAGAAGTACGATGTTCGGCGTTATGGGGCGGTGGTAGGTGTGCACGATATAAGTATTAAAAAGAAAAGACGACCGCCGTATCTTTCCCACCAGATTTGCGGCCGTTACCGCCTGGCTGTGGTCCCAGCCGTCGGGGCTTGAATTTTTATAACTGAAGGTTACATCGCCGCCTATCTTAAAATCCTGCGGCGCCGGCATAGTGAATTCCTTTTCTATCACCTGGAAGCCCTTGTAATCCGTTTCCAAAATACGCTTGCCGTCTTTCACCAGGAAAACCCGGTAAAGCAGGCGGTGGCCGCGCATGTTGTCTGGAACAGTAAACGAAAGCTGCCCCCCGTGGGCCGCGCCCGGAGCCACATCTTCCGGCGGTGAAACCGATTCGGTCTGAGCCAGGAATTTCCGGTTTTCTCCCTCAAGGGTATATATTTCTCCCGTCCAGTAATAAGTCCCCTTAAGCCAGGCGCTGGAACCGGTGTTGACCACAAGCGTCTGAAGTTTTACCGTGTCACCGGCCATTACCGGATCCGGAGCCGCCACCGTAAACTGCAGGCTCGCGAAATCCCCGGCAAAAGCCGCGGTGCTTAACGCCATTGAGGTTAAAATAAAAAAAAGCGCCTTATTTTTCATTTTTGGGCAAACCAATATCTTTCCGTTGCGGCCTGGCGCGGATGGTTTTATTTTCCGAGGGCCGCCTTTACATTCTCCCTTATTGTTTCAAGCGGGACAAGTTTGGACATAAAACCTTTTAAATTCGGATATTTTTCAGTCTCGTTTTTTACAGCGGAATTATATTCGCTGGCTGTAAGTATAATTACCGGTATTTTGCATGTGTCAGTACCACCTGCAAGCTGCCGGAGCACCTGTATCCCGGTCATATCGGGCATATTCACGTCAAGCAGAATTATATCCGGCAGGATCTTTATCGCCATATCAATACCCTCAGCCCCGCTGCAAGCCTCGGATACTTCATACTCATCCTCAAAATCGGACATTAAGAGAGCCCTGATCATGTTGTTATCGTCGATGATAAGAAGTTTGCGCTTTTTCCACATATTTCCACCGCTCCTTTTTAAAGGCTTATCGTAACTGCTCAGGTTCACGGTTCAGCGGGTGAAAATCAGAAACACAACAAGCTCGTGGAAAAAATAACCGTGCCCACCAAACAGCCGGCGGGTCCGCCTCTGGCGGAAACTGTGAACCTTGAACCGCTGAACCTGACAATTGGATGATACAATTCATCTTATTATGGCAAATTTTTTAATCGCTTTTTCAGTGTCTCCGGTAGCCGGGTCCTTCAGGCGCAGTATGTAAATATACACCCCCGATGCAACTTTTTCCGCGGACATATCCCAGGTTATTTTGGACCCTCCGGCCACGGAGTCGGACACGACATTATTCAGTTTTTTTACCAGGCGGCCGCTTATATCAAACACTTCCACTTCGGCCGCAAAGGTATCCTTCTCGAAGGAAGAGCTGAAATGGAAGTTAACAATTTTCCCGGCGGGATTCGGATAGGCGTAAACCTTGTCTTTATCAAGCAGCGCCCACTTGGCCGAGAACACAAAATTCTGCCCCGCTTTCAGCGATACCGTTTCCATTTTGCTGTAATCTGAACCGTTATACACGCGGATAGAGTACGTGCCGGGCAAAAGATTGGGCACCTTGAAAGCGCCGCGCGGGTCAACGAAGGCAGCTCCTATACGGCGGCCCTTGCGGTATATTTCAACAAAAGCCGTATTTTCAGCCGGACGGATCTCCCGTGTAGTGTAGGCAGCCGCGGTTTTAAGGCGCGCGGCCGGCAGAAAATTTGCGGGGATAAAGCCGGAAATGCTCGCAAGCTGGTAAGTTACGCTAAGGCTGAAGTTAACGCCCTCCGCTCCGCTTCCCACCCCATCCTTTGAAACAGAGCTTTCTATATCCTCCGCCGCCCAGGTGGCTTTAACCGTAAACTCGTCGGAAGTCAGGCCCGTTATCGAATAAATGCCTGAGGTATTGGTATAATCTGACCCCTCTAGCGCTCCGGAAGGCGCGAACGCCTCAAGAAGCACTCCCGTAACAAGCTGGCCGGCGCCGTCTTTTATTAAACCGCTGATGCCCCCTGAATTGCTGGAGCCGGTCAGGGAAACAGCCTCGTTGGAGGCGCCTGACCAGTTAAGGGCGTCGTCGGCGGTCCAAAGGGTGAAATAGTGTGTAACAGACGGCGTAAGCCCGGTTACGGAGTATGCGCGTATAGTGCCGGCGGTTACCGCTGTGGTGGTTAATGTAACCTGGGCGTTTGAAGTGGACAGGGCGGCCCCGCTGAAAGTGGAATAGGCTATTTTATAAGTTCCGTTGAACAGGTACCCCGTGGCGCCGTTGTCTCCGGCTGAAACCCAGGATAAAACCGCGGCCCCGGGTAGTTCTGCCGCGGAGGCGGAAAGCGTAGACGCTGGCGGAGGCGGGTTATCATCGTAATAAGTGAAAGTGGCGCCATAAACTCCGAAAACACCCGTGTTCGCCGGGAACGACTTATCGGAAGCCCGGACACTGACATAATAAGAAGCCCCGTTAGCAAGGCTGTCACGCAGGATATCCGTAAAATTCCATGTCCAGTAGGGGGTTGTTCCGGCCTGAAGCGGCTCGGCCGCCGTGTCCCAGGAAGAAGCCGAGTTCTTCCACCACCTGCCGTCCGACAGCCGCTTTAAAACCACTTCGTCCGACGAGACGCCTGACGCGGAGTCGGCAGCAGTGCCGCTGATGGAAGCTATGGAATAAGCGTCTGCGCTGTCCGCGGGCGCAAGCACCTGGGCCGAGGGCGGCTGGGAATCGTAGGTAAAGGTGTAAGTGGCAAACACCTGCGAGTACTCCCCCACCGCGTCGGAAGAGCGGGCCACCGCCTCGTACTGCCTGCCGCTTATTAAAGCTAAATTCTCAAAGGCGACAGTAAAAATATTGGCCGCGTCGGAAGCGTCATACCAGATCCGCGAAGCGGAAAGGAACGCGGAGCCGTTCCAGTAAAGCCCTGTTGATTTATCCCGCATCGAGACCTCGGTGCCCATTACCGCGTGGCCGTTTGTCTCGGAGGTAGTACCCGCCACAAATATACAAGTGGATATAAAGGTGTGGCTTGGGGTGCTTATTACCACCATCGGCCCGGTTACGTTTTTACCTACGGCGAAAACGTCTACCAATGTGCGGGTGGAACCCGCTACGTCCAACGCGCGCAGACTGAAATAGTTGGCTACACCGTTGGCGAACAGTGAAAAATTATAGTCATTAATGACGGATTCATAGTACGTGGCGCCCAAAGTAAGCCCGGCAATATCCGTCCAGCCGATAACGCCGGCGTCGGCAAAGCCCTCGTTTACGCTTACGCTGTATTGCAGCCGGTAAAGCCCGGAAAGGGCGTCGTCAAAACGCAGGCTGACATCGCCCGGGTATTGGCTGTACCATGCCCAGGACGGGCTGGAGATAACGGCTATGAAAGGCGGCGTGGTGTCTTTCATCACCGAGAAAACATCAAATGAGGCGGAGGACAGCCCCACATTATCAAAAGCCCTCACGGAAATATAATTAGAGGCGCCTTCCGTCATATTATTCCATACGGCGTTCGGTATCGTCCAGTTCTGGGAATAAGAATCCGCGTCTATTGCGCTTACCGCGTCGCTCCAGGGGGCCACTATACCGGAAACACCGCCGGCGTCAGTGGCCGCCTGCACCTGAAATTTATCAAGACCGGAACCGCCGGTATCGTTAAAATCCACATTGTAGGCAAAAGCGTTCGTGCTGCGCCATAAAGTGTCATCGGCCTGATTATCGGTTATAGTGGGGCTTGAGGTATCAAGCGCGGGGTCAAACACTGTTTTGAACGGAGGCAGCTCAATAAACCGCGAAACACGCCCGGCTGCGTTGAAAACCCTGACTTTCGCGTAGTAAGTTGTGTTGGGTTGAAGTGGTGAAAGATCGGCGGATAGGCCGGCAGTATTTTGCGTACCAGCTAACGGCGTGTAATTCGCGTAACTTGAATAGTAGATCTGATAGTCCGCTCCCAAATTCCCGTTCGCAAGCCAGTGCGCCGTTGCGCTGGTCACGCCAATACCCGTCCAGGCGGCCGTGCCCGGCACTGCCGCGTAGGTGATGGTGGCGGCGTAAGCCGAATAAGCGGTTTCAACGCCCGAATGGCTTACGGCTTTGGACCTGAGATAATAAGTGACAGCCGGTTCCAATTCGCCGAAACTCCAGTTATAGGCGCTCATCCAGCCGGAGGATTTATTGCCTACGGCAAAAGCGTCGTCAGAAGATATTTCCACCATATACCTGGTACCGCTGAGTGTGGAGATAAAAATATCATTTTTTGCCGAAATCCCGTCGGAACCGCCAAGAACGTAAAGGACGTCGCCAAAAGCCGCGGCAGCCGAAAATTGCCGTGCCGACGACAAAGACTGATACGCCAGCCAGGCGGCGGGGCTTGCGGCGTTGGAGGAAACCGTGCTTATAAAAACCGAATTTACAACCGCCCCCCCGTTATTTCCTCCTATCACGTAAAGAGTGTTTGCCGCGGCTAAAGTTTTATGGCCATAGCGCGCAGCGGGAAGCGACGTCAAAGCCGTCCAGGTACCGTCAGGCTCTGCGTCCAGGGCCTTGAGCTTCATTACCCACACCGAACTTTTGGCGGAAGGGCCGTCTTTGCCGCCTACCGCGTAAAGGCGGTTGGCCAGGAAAGTCATGGTATGGTTATACCTTGGAGCGGGCAGGGGATCAATGGCCGACCAGGAAGTCAAGGCGCCGTCATCACCCACCGTGGTTTTGTAAACCGCCGCCGAAACTCCGGAACCGCTGGTATAGCCGCCCGAAACATACAGCTTGTTTCCCGCTAAAGCGGCGGCGTGGGAATAAAGCGTGGCGGGCAGAGACGTTTCGGCCTCCCACGCGCCCAAAATGCCGGTTGAAGAAATATCGGAGGACCACACCGCCGCATGGGTTCCGCCTTGGTTATAACCTCCTACAATATACAGGCGGCCGCGCGCGGCAACCAGCTGATGGCCGGAAAGCGGCTCCGGCATGTAGCCCGCCGCCTGCCAGGCCGAGAGCCCCGCCGCGTTTATTTCCGCGCGGTATACCGCGCTTGAATAATAAACACCGTCGAACCCGCCGGAGACAAACACATGCGTACCGTAAACCACACAATCCTGGCCGGAGCGCGAAGCGGGCATGGCCAAGGAAGCGCTCGCCCAGGCGGAGCCGGAAACGGGACCGGGGTTCTCAAACGCAGAAAAAGACAAATTCAGCGTATTATGACCTACATCGTTAAAATGAAAAGTGCCGGATGAGACCGGCGCCGCCAAGGTTACGGCGGTGGTGGCTGTGAAAGCGGAATAATCCCCCTCCATATAATTGGAGTAAATAAAGTTATAAAAGCTGGTGTTCGGGTAAAGGCTTTCAACCGGGTACCCGGCGGCATCGGTGGAATAAAAAACCATGTACGGGTCGGCCTGCGCCCAGGTGGAAACAATAACATCGTAAGTTGTGCCGGCGGGGTTGGAAACGGACCAGGAAAGAGCGTAACTGCTTATGCCGACGCCGGTATAATCAAACGCGGCGGGGCTGCTGACCATGCGGGAATAAAATCCGGATTCAAGGTCCGCGTTGTTGACGCTGGAAGAACCGTAGGCCACCCCGCCAAATGAACCGTCCAGCATGAAAACAAAACCGCCGTCCTGCTGGCCCGCGGACCCGGCGGGAAATTCCAACCCGTCGCCCAGCACGGCTATATTGCCCGCTGTTTTTACAGCCGAGGCGCAAACCGGAAAAAGAAGGGATAATAATGAGGCTGCAACAATGCGTATCGTCATTTCTTCCACCAAACAACTGCCGACAAGCGACTAAACCGTCCTTCTTCGCTCCGTCGCTTTTGCACGGAGCTTCGAAGGGACGTGGTGCTGCGAAGATATTGTTAAGCGAAGCAGACCCGTCTCATTTATAGCGCAGGGCAGGCGTGCTATCAAAAACCTTTATTTTTCAATTTTTTCCAGATTTTTTTGCTACCAGCCGGCGTTATTTTCTGCAAAAACCCGGCTGTTTCCCGCAACTAATTGAGCTTATCGTCTGCGGGCATTTCCATTTTTTCCCTGCTTACCGCGTACCTGTTACGGCTTACTGATTCCAATTTACCGTACACACCAGCGCAACAAGAAAGAAAGTAAGTAACGTCCCTGCTGCCCTCCCACTTCTGCTGCCGCCTTATTCCGGTCACGGCATCTTATGCGCTATCAAGTAGCTGCCCGGCTCCACATAATTGGTAAACGCGGTCGCAATATTTTGAGCCCAGGTGATATTCAAAAAGCCGCCTGTGCTGGAATTATTGATGACGCCGTTAATTTTTATCACGGTAGGAGTCGCCATGGTAGCGGCCCAGGTGATAATACTATCCGCATAGTTATTACGGATACCCACGGCCTGAACGGCAGTTCCGTCATATGTATAGTAGGCGAAGTCCCACCGGCACGGTGTGGGCGCGGCAGGGCCGCTGACCCCGACCCTGAAGCCCGTCGTCCAACCAGAACTATCATTGGTCCAGGCGTAAAGCACGGCCTCAAAGGTCCACCTTTCCCCCGGGCCCACAAAGAATTTCAGGTAGGGGTCCGGATTTGCCGTGCTATCGTTGGAAAGCGTTTGGGTGAAAGTTGTGACCACCACCACTGTTCTCAACGGCGCGGTATTCAGCGTGGTGCCGTCCTGGAACACTATGCCACGGTCACCCGTGGTCGTGGAAATAACGATATTGGCGTTTGAGACCGTGAAAGAACTGGCGGTCAGCTTCATCTTTTCACCGCTCAGTAGACCGAACGCGAGCAGGTCGGAACCATCGTTGGCCGTTATATAGGGCGCCGGAGGAGCGCCCCAGGTAAGTTTATAATCATTGCTGAGCAGGATATTGCCGTTCGTGATATCCAGTTTTTCCTGCGGCACTGGCGTACCTACGCCTATTTTACCGGTGGCCAGGTCCCCGAAAATCACCCCGCCGATATTAAGTTTGTAGTTGTCCGATGGGTTTGGCAGACCTGCATCGTAACCAATCACTATATTTCCCGTGCCGGTGGTTATATTGTAACCCGCCTGCCAGCCCAGGAAGATGTTATTATTGCCTGTGGTAAGTTGATAACCGGCCTGATAACCCATAATGGTGGAACTGGAAAATGAACTTGGAGTAGAGGAACCCCAGCTTCCAGCTTTGTAACCGACAATGGTATTGCCGGATCCGGCCTGGTTGTAATATCCGGCATAAGAACCCAGCAGGGAATTGTATTCCCCTGTAGTGTTCTCGTAGCCTGCAAAATAGCCCAGGATCGAATTATAGGACCCGGTAGTAGTCAGGTAACCGGCCTGGCTCCCCACGGATATGTTCCGGGCGCCAGAGGTATTAGTGAAGCCCGCGCGGTGGCCCAGGAAAGTATTATCTGCAGCCGTGTTGTTGGCTTGGCCCGCATAAGAGCCCACGAAAGTATTAGAATTCCCCGTGGCAGTGGTGCCCGCGTTATAGCCAAGGAAAGTGTTGTCATCACCCGCGTTGTAACCAGTATAGTAACCAACGTAAGTGTCGCGGGAACCAGTATGATATTTACCGGCGCCCACTCCTACGCCCAAGCTATCGCCAAGCAATACCGCTAGCACCGTGCTACCGTTTATCTGGTAATGTGCCGCGCTTACGGCGCTTGAAGTGTTAATCCCAAAACCTTTCATCTGCAGCGTGGTGGTAGCTATATGGTCGCCTAAGTTGTCGCCGCCACCGGAGTAAAGTCTTCCGGTCACAGTCATGGAGGCCACCGCAGCGCCTGTGGAATCCCGCCAGATCTGGATATAGCCCGCGGCCGGGCCCGTAGACTTCACGTCCAGCGCCGCCTGCGGGTTGCCGGTCGATATGCCCACCGCGCCGTCGTTCTTTATAACCATCCGCGTAACCGGCGTAGCTGTGCCGTCCGGGGTAGTGAGGAACTCCAGCCGCGTCGGCACGCCGTTGCCGGATGGCGTTTGGTCCACAACGCTTTCAATGGTAGCGCCATCCTTGTAGTCGGACCCGTCATACCCCAGCGTGCGTATGGAGAACAGCTTATCCCCGCTGCTTACCGACGCAAGCACCTCGGGTGTTCCCTTTGCTCTTAACGCAATAATGCCGTTGGACTGGGCAGACCCTATCTGCGCGATCTCCACCGGGTAATCGTTGTCAGAATCAGTGGACACCACTGTCAGCATTCCTTTCACATTATCCGTCCCTATTCCCACCGGGCCGGCGAAATAACTGACCGCTTGAGGGTCCTGGGAATATATGGCGTAAGACGGTTTCATCTGGGCGGAAGAGGTAAGCGTGGCGATCATAATTCCGTAACGGTTGGACGCCGAACCTCCAACATCAAAGCTATCTACAAAAAGGCCTACCAGATTTGTAGCGGCCGCGCCTGCGTCAACTCTAGCGGTTACGCGTGCGCCGCCGACATAATTCGCATTGCCGCTGTATAATTCGGACTCAAAATTTCCGCCGACTATGGAATCCTGGCTGTCTGTATTTTTACCAGCTATAAAACCCTGCACGCCCACGGCGTTTTCTTCCGACCCGGAAAGATTAGGGGCTACCGCGCTTACGCTCAGTAAAGCCCCTGTGGAATAGTCCAGGCTTCCTATAGCCACACCAGAACTTGAGACGGTAAGAATGGGGTTAAAACCGCCTGTGGAAACTTTAAAGGCGAAGCTGGCGCCCGGCTGCGACACCACATCCAGCGTAGCCTGCGGCGTGCCGGTGCCTATGCCGACCAGGCCGTTCTTAACGACAAAAGTTGACCCGCCTACCGTGAATTCGCTGCCTGTGATGGTAAGAGAGGACAAAGCCATCGGTTGTTCCACGGACAAAGCCTTGGCGAAAACATTGCGGTTTGAGTCTATTACCACCTGGCCGTTCATCATGTAGGCCGAGCCCACCGCGTTGAACGTGCTTGCCGTCATCATGCCTGCGGCACTTATGGACGAAACCGGATTCCCGTTATAATCGCGCCAGATCTGGATATAGCCGGCAGCCGTGCCCGTGGACATCACGTCCAGCGCTGCCTGCGGGTTGCCGGTGGAAATGCCCACCGCGCCGTCGCTCTTTATTACCATCCTGGATTTGAGACCCACACCGATATCAGCGGTCTGGAATTCAATACGCGCGGGCACAGTGCCTCCGACAACCGCACCGTCAACAACGCTTTCAATAGCCGCGCCATCACCAGGTTCCCCCCCCGTAACAATTCCCATCATTCGTATGGCAAACAACCTGTCCCCGTTTTCTACCGGCGCAAGCGACTCCATAGTACCTCTCGCCCTTATCCCTGTTACACCGGCGGGGTAATTATTAGATCCTATTTTTACACTTGCCATAGGGGTATCGCTGTTGGCACTGGTGGAAATAACCATCAACATTGTCTCCTTATCCGGAGAACCCCCTATTCCCACCGGACCGGCAAAATAGCTTAACGCCTGAGCGTCTTCAGAAAAGATTGAGTAAGAAGGATTCGGCTGGCCGGCCTTGGTTAGAGTGGAGATGTAAATACCGTACACGTTAGTTGCGGTGCCGTCTATTTTAAATTCACCCACCTCAAGGCCTACCGCACGGTCAGCGGTACCGGACTTCACATTTACCGCCGTGCGCAGACCGGCGATATAGGCGGCGTTCCCGCCGTTCAGCTCGGTCTCAAAATTGCCGGCTACCAGGATATCGTCTACATCCGTACCGGCGCCGTGCATGTACCCGAGCGTTCCTATTGATATTTCCTTCTGTCCGCCGGGGAGCAGATTTGGCGCGACCGCGTTGACACTGAAGAAACTCATGGTAGAAAATGTCAGGCCGCCTACCGTCACACCGGCGGTTGAAACGGTAAAAATGGGATTAACGCCACCGGTAGAAACCGTAAGGGCGGCGGTGTTTACGGCGCTAGAAACTACCATCGCGTAAAGCCGGCCGGTGGACGTCATTGTAGCCACGGCCAACCCCGTGGAATCGCGCCATATCTGCACGTAGCCGGCAGCCGGGCCCGTGGACTTCACATCCAGCGCGGCCTGCGGGTAGATAGTATCGCTAGAAATAACTACTGCGCCGTCGCTTCTTATCACCATCCTGGTCACAGGGCTGGCTGTGCCGTCCGGGGCGGTGGCGAATTCCAGCCTGCCCGGCATATCGCTGCCAGCGCCGGGCGTTCCATCCACGGACGCGGTTATTTGCGCCGATTCCGCGTACTGATTAACACTGCCGTCATAGCCGAGGAAAGATATGTTCCCGATCCCGTCATCGGCCTGTACTGGCATGGGATTGTCTTTGGTACCCCGCGCCCTGAGAATATTTACCAGGAATTCCCAGTTGCCACGCTGGTCAAGGAGCAAGCCGGGATAATCGCTTTCGCTGCCCGACATGACGTGCAGGGTTCCCCATGGCGAACCCGTGCCCACGCCGACCATATTCTGTGTGGAAACTGTCAACGTATAAGCATTGGGGTCTGTGCTCACGCGCATTATGTACTCCTGCGTGTCCAGCCTGTCTTTTTGCACGACATCCAGCCTGGCTATAGGGCTGCTTACACCGATGCCGGTATTGCCCGCTAAATAAGTATTTGCCTGCGAATCAGCTGAATAGATAGCGTACGACGGTTTCAGCTGACCAACTGTTGTAAGCGTGTCGATGAAAATGCCGTAGACATCTCCTGCTACCGTGCCTAAAATCTTAAAATCTTCCACCATAAGACCCATTACATCGGCAACCGTGCTGCCGGCTTTAACCTTTACCGCCGTGCGCAAGCCGGCAATACCGTCTGCGCTCCCACTATAAAGTTCAGACTCGAAGTTACCTGCTACCAGCACATCACTGGCATCGGTTCCGATGCCGTGTATACTACTCCTGATACCTTCGGTCCATTCTTCCGTTCCTACAGTGTTTGGCGCAATCGCGTCGACGCTCAGAAAAGCCCCTGTGGAATAGTCCAGGCTTCCTATAGCCACACCAGAACTTGAAACGGTAAGAATGGGGTTAAAACCGCCTGTGGAAACTTTAAGGGCGAAGCTGGCGCCCGGCTGCGACACCACATCCAGCGCAGCCTGCGGCGTGCCGGTGCCTATTCCTACCATACCGTTTCGCACCACAAAAGTTGACCCGCCTACCGTGAATTCGCTGCCTGTTATAGTAAGCGAGGAAAAAACCAGCGGTTGCTCCACGGACAAAGCCTTGGCAAACACATTACGGTCTTTGTCAATCACAACCACACCGTTCATCATATAAGCCGAACCGACGGCATTGAAAGTACTGGCACTCATTATGCCGGCGGCACTTATTGAAGAAACAATCGTTCCGCCGGAATTGCGCCAGATCTGTATATAGCCGGCGGTAGCTCCCGTGGATTTTACATCCAGCGCTGCCTGAGGGTTATCAGTGGAAATACCTACGCTGCCAGCGAAATATGAGCGCGCGTTGGGGTCTTCGGAATAAATAGCATAAGGGGGGTTCTGCTGCGCACCAGCGGTAAGTGTGGTTATGTACAGACCGAAAGTGTTTGTTATCTTGCCGGCGCCTGAAGACATATTGTCAGGCGTATCTATATATACCCCGACAGCACTGTCCACCCATGCGTTACCTGAGCCGCTTTTGCGCTCTAAACGCGAATACAAGCCGACCAGATATTTCAACGGACTGTCGCCGTCTACGGAAGCCATAAAATGGCCGCCCACTACGCCATCATTACTGTCAGTTCCCGCAGCATGTATCTCGCCCATGATAGCCGTATTATAACCCTCGCCTGGAGTGCTGCCAATCACGTTGGCTCGCACATTAAAAAGCGTACTTGTGGAAGGATCAAAAGTGCCCACTCCCACCACGCCGCCAGTGGTAACCACCAGCGAAGCGCGTGTGCCTGTACCGACCAGCAGCACATAGGGGGCGGAGGTAGCGTTGTTGTCCCGCACTTCAAGCAGCGCGGATGGCGTTCCCGTGCCTATACCGACCCTGCCGTTTTTAACCACAAAAGTTGACCCGCCTACCATAAATTCGCTGCCTGTGATGGTAAGCGTGGAACTTGTTATGCCGTAATTTGCGGTAAGCGTGGTGGTGGCTATATGGTTGCCAAGGTTATCGCCTTGCATTGAAAGCGCGCTAAAATTGCCTTCAGAAGTCATAGTGGCAACCGCAGTACCGCTGGCATTGCGCCAGATCTGCGCGTAAATTGTTGAGGCTGTGCCCGTTGACACCACGTCCAGCGCCGCCTGCGGAGAGCGCGTGGAGATGCCTATAGTTTTAGCGGAAAGATCGCCGTAAAGCAAGCCGCCGATGTTAAGCTCGTTGTTGGCGCCGGAAGACGAAGCATAAGCGCCGGAACTATAGCCGATAAGAATATTTCCCGTGCCGGTGATAACATTGTAGCCAGCCTGATAGCCCAGGAAGACGTTATCTCCGGATCCGGTGGCCAATTTATACCCAGCCTGGTAGCCCATAAGCGTTGAACTTGAGAAGGGATTGGCCGCCCCTGAACCATAGCCGCCAGCCTCGGAACCAAGCACAACGTTTGAGTACCCAGTTGAATTGTAATACCCGGCCCTGTACCCCATGAAGTTGTTATGGCTTCCATTTGCGCCAAACCCGGCGTTATTACCAATGATGTTGTTGTAGCTGCCTATGCTATTCGATCTGCCGGCAAGCGCACCCAGAAAATTATTATTGCTTCCACTGACATTGAAATAACCTGCCCAGTAACCCAGAAAATTATTATATTCGCCGGTGGTATTGGAATTACCGGCTAGGCCGCCAAGGAGGTTATTATAACTGCCGGTAGTGTTGGCAGATCCGGCATAATGCCCCAGGAAAGTATTAACACCGCCGGTGTTAACGTTACCTGCGTTTAACCCCAGCCCGATACTATTCCCTGGCAGTGCCGCCAAAACAGTACTACCGTTTATCTGGTAGAATGCCGCACTTATGGCGCTTGAAGTGTTAATGCCAAAAGTCTTCATCTCCAGCGTGGTGGTGGCGATATGGCTGCCCAGGTTATCGCCAAGCGCGGCAATCTGCGGATACAACACGCCCTGCGAGGTCATGGATGAAACTATGTCGCCGGACCCGTTGCGCCAGATCTGCGCGTAAATTGTTGAGGCTGTGCCGGTGGAAACCACGTCCAGCGCCGCGCCGGGCGTGCCGGTGGAAATACCCACAAGGCCGTCGCCTGTTATCAACACCCCGCGGTCAGAAGCGGCGCTCATGGTTGTTCTTGTGGACCCCGTAACCAGGAACCCGCCTCGGTTCTTAAACACCGTACGGTCCATAACCGTGTTCTCCATCACTATCCCCTCACTGTCAGACCAGGTGAAAGCGCCCTGTACGGTAGAGCTGGACATATACCCCGCAGCAAATGAATAAGCGCCATTGGCGGTATTAGTGGAGCCGCCCGGTATCGCCGAATACAGTCCGCTGGCTGTATTATAGCCTCCGCCGCCTACGGCGGAATGCAGCCCCGTGGCGCTATTATTCCAACCTCCGCCCACAACGGAATGATCCGTTGCAGCATTATTGTTATATCCGCCGCCTACGGCGGCATATACTCCGGTAGTGAGGTTGTTCATGCCGCCACTCACCGCGGATTGATCTCCCGTGGCCTGATTGGACTGGCCGCCCTGCACCGTGGAATAATGGCCGGTAGCGTTGTTGGTATTTCCCCCGCCTACCGCTGAAAAATTACCCGAGGCTGTATTGTTAACACCGCCGCTAAGCGAGGAATAAAGACCGCCGGCGACCTGCGAGACGGAACCCCTGGCGGTTTGCAAGTCCACGGCACCCAGGCCTCTGGAGTTGCCACCGATGGTCTGTACCGCTCCATAGGTGGAAATTACAAGGCTGTTAGTGTAAAGGGCGTATTGTAACGCGCCGTCAGTGGTTATTGTAACGGATGAACCGCTCATATTAAGCCAGCCGGTCATGGTATCACCGGTCTTTGAAACTGCTCCGGCGGCCGTTACGCTTGTCAAAGCGGAACCGTCGCCATAATACTTCGTTGCGTGGGCCCCATTGCCTGCCACCCAGAACAAATCAGTAGTTCCGGTGGAAACCGTCATTATCGTACCGCTTTCTCCCGCCCCGCTTGAAATAACAAGACGGTAAGACGGCGTCGCGGAAGAAATGCCTACATTGCCGCCGTTTTGCATTACCATTATGTCGGCATTATTTCCCTTAAAAACCAGGTTACCACCAGAAGCCGCGTTGAAATTTAAAGTGCCGGCCGGCGCTTGGATCAACGGCCCGGCGCCTTGAATATCCAGGGCATTTACCAGAGAAATACCGCCGTTCACTTCCAGCTTTGCAGATGGATTTGTGACTCCAATACCTACATTTCCGTTTAAAACCACCAGCGTGGACCCGCCAACTGAAAACGCGTTGCCGGTTACAGTGATAGTGGAATCATTCAGCAGCGCAAGCGACCCGGTCATGTTATCGCCGGCTTTCAGCACCGCGCCCGGGGCCGTTACCCCGGTAAGGGCGGAACCGTCGCCATAATACTTAGCGGCGGAACTAAAGCCCATTA
>MGTS01000024.1 GCA_001799565.1 Elusimicrobia bacterium GWA2_51_34
ACGGAATCCAACGCTTTTTCAAGATTGCGCCAATTTCACCATCATGTTGCGTTGGAAATGGGGATATTTTCACCATCATCTTGCATTGGATAATTCTATATATAGTCTCATCCGGAAAGATTTTGTAACATACGGTTGGAACATCTTACGAAGGTTTGCCATGTAGACCAGGCGGGGTGATAGGAATGAAGTTTGCTTTCTCTCGTGACAATTTTAATATTCTGAAGATTCGCGGATAGCGAAGAGGGGTTATAACATGAAAATTATTTTGCTTGTGCTTGCCATGTCGTCATTTTCCTTCGCCGGTCTTCCCGGACGGGGTCAGGCGGACCTTCAAAAGGCAGATGAGCTTTTTGAAAAGTCGCTGTACCAGGAGGCCCTCGGCCTTTATGACAAAGCGGCCGGGTTGCCGGGTGACGCCGGCCTGAAGGCACGGTACCGCGCGGCTGAATGTGAAGGCCTTTTATTCCGCTACAGCCAGGCGGCCCAGCGGTTTTCCGCCCTTAAACTGCCGAAAGACCCGCTTTGGCGCGGGCGTTTTCTGCTGCTCCGGGCGGAACTGGGCAGGGAATTTCTAAAACAGTATGGCTATAACCTGCCGGCCGATATTCAGCAGGGAACTACTGATGTAACAAAGCTCACCGGTGACGAATGGAGAAAACGTATTGAGGCCGATTACGACGGGCTTTGGGACGTCAGGAGCGCGCTCTCCGGTTCCGACATGAACAAGGAAGCCTATTTTATTGATATAAAAAAAGCCGAGCTCGATTATACTCCGACTTTATGGGATTTCGCTGCCCTCCGGTGGGGGGATTATCTTTTGGGTGAATCCGCTGACCGGAAAAAACCATTCCCTGACGGAATCAAATTTGTTTCCGAGATTTATAAGGGGGATTACAGCCTTTCCGCTCCCGCCGCAGAGAAAGCCGCCGCCATTTATGAGGAGGCCGCCGCCTTAGGCGCAAAAGGCGGGGAATTTGCCGCCGAGCGTTGGAAGCTGGAAAGGCTGCTTATACCTTTTAAACACGGCGATAAAACTTCCGGCGGAGATATGGCCAAACTTCGCGGCCTGGCGGTTCCTGTTTTAAAAAAATGGTCGGATTCCATGACCGCGCCGGTTGCCCGCGCCTCGGCGGCGCATGAAGCCGCCGTTCTATTGCACGCAAAGCCGGACTATAAAGGAGCTGTGGACCTGTGCAAAAAAGCGGAGGATATCGCCCCCCGTTCAAGGCCGGCAGCCGAATGCGCTAAACTCCGGGCGCAGATAGAGATGCCTCGACTGGATATCTCCGCAAAATTCGCCCCGCCCGGCGGGAAAAAAATACTGAGCGTGAACGCGCGCAACCTGCCGGTTATCTATTTTCGCGCTTTCAAAACCGACCCGGCGGAACTTATCACGCTGGGTAAATACGCGGAAAAAGCCTGGGGCAGGGTGCGTTCTCTACAGAGCGAGGCGGTTGAGCATTTCATCGCCCGCGGGCCCGACATTTCGTGGCAAGCCAAAATGGAATATCCGGCCCCGTACGAGTATCTGAACAAAGAGATAGAGTCCCCCGAATTTAAAAAAGGTATATATGTGATAGCGGCTTCTGGCGACGCGGATTTTGAAGCGGGTTCATCTTTAATGAAAGCCGTAACGGTGAATATAACCGATATTTTTCTGCTTGGAACTTCCGGCATAAAGGGCGACCCCGAAAATTTTGTGTATGATCCGGCCCGGCCCGGGCGTGAGGAAAACGCAGATATCTTCCACCTGTATGCCGTAAACGCTCTAAGCGGCAAGCCTGTTCAGGAAGGTGTTATAGATACGTTTTATACAAAGAGGTACGGCGACTGGGAACGCACGACCCTTACCACCGGCGCTGGCGGCTACAGCGCGCTGGGGTTTCCGCTGCATGTCGCATATCCTTCCGATGAAAATTTTTCAATAGACCCGCTGTTGTCGTTCGGCGGGGGGTACGCCTACTGGAACGGCGCGCAGGGAGCTGGGCTTTACGTGCCGGAGCCGGTAAGCATATTTATAGAAACGGACCGGCCTGTCTATCGTCCCGCCCAGGAAGTAAAATTCAAGGTTACGGCGCTGATAAGAGAGCCGCGGGGTTTCCGGGCTTATGACGGGAAAAGCAAGCTGAAAGTTACGGCCAGGGACCAGAACTGGCAGGAAGTGTTCGCCAAAACTATGCCTTTTACGGGGCTTGGCAGCGCCGCCGGCTCTTTTATAGTGCCGCAGGGGCGGCTGCTTGGGCAATACTCCATAACGGCGGAACTTCAGGAGTACGGCCATGATTTCAGCGCGCGCCATTCTTTCCGGGCAGAGGAATACAAGCGCCCGGAATTTGAGGTGAAACTTGAAGACGCGGATACCGCTTTTAAATACGGCGAAAACGCCAAAATTGACGGCGCCGTAAAATATTATTTTGGCTCGCCGGTGCCGAACGCGCGGGTAACTTACCGCGTTACAAGGTCGCGCTATATTCCCTGGTACGCCTGGTGGTGGCGCTGGTGTTACAGCGTGTCGGGTTTGGTGGAAACGGCGTCGGGTGAGACCCGCACGGATGAGAATGGTAAATTCTCCATAAATTTCACGCCGTCACCGGAAAGCGAAACTTACGGTGATTATCCGTCCTCTTTCCAGGTTGAAGTTGAGGCGCGCGACGCCGGCGGGCGCACCATCAGTGATTCGCGCTCGTATAATGCCGGTTCAAAGGCGTATATATTTGATATCTCTCCCGCCGCGGGTTTCTTTACAAGCGACTCCCCGGCTGTGTTCAATGCCCGCCTGATGAATTTAAACGACGCGCAGGTTGCGGGCTCCGGCGCTTACAGCGTTTTTAAAATTGAAAAGCCGCCCGAGTTCACGGGAGTAAACGGCGTGTGGGGTTCCTTCGGGCATAACCCTTCCCTGGAGCAGGCGTTCGCGAAGGCGCCGGATGGAAAACGTGTGGCCGGAGGCAGTATTGAATTCACTGAAAAAGCCCGATCCACAGTCAAACTCAAGGCGCTCCCCGAAGGTGTTTACAGGCTCAGGCTGAAAACCAAAGACCCATGGGGCGGCGAGTGCGAATCCTGGATAATAATTGTTTCGGCCGATCCCACGGCAAAAAGCTCAGGCCTTAAACTCCCGCCGGTAGCGCTGTTTGAGCATTCCTCTTATCAGCCTGGCGAGAAGGCCAGGATACTTATAGGCGCCTCGGCCCTTAAAGGCGTAAAGTACATGGAAACGCTGGCCGGTAATTTCCTGCTTGATAAGAAAATGATATCTTCCGGCGGCTTATCCCTGGTTGAAATCAAAGTCGGGCCGGAGCATCGCGGCGGTTTCGGTCTGCGCTGGTTCGGCGCGGGCGATTTTAAAGTATATTCCGCGATGGCAGAGGCTGATGTTCCTAAGCGCGACAGGGAATTATCGCTTTCGCTTGACTACGACAAAACCCTGCTGCCCGGCCAGAAGGCCAGTTGGGCGCTTAAAGCCAGGGATTATCAGGGAAAGCCCGTCGGCGGCGAGGGGACTGTGCGGATATTTGACCGCTCGCTTGAATATTACCAGAAAGACGCCGGTTTCTGGAGCGACGGGCTATACGAAAAACGCCGGTCTTCTTCAGAAGGCCGCGGCTCGCTGTTCACCCCACACGCCCTGACCCTGCCTATAAAGGCCGGCCTTATAAAGCTTATGTCCGACGCGTTCAATCAAGCGGCGAAGGAAGAGCGCATGGCGGCTTTCAGGATAAATTCCTCAAGGGTCTACAGCGGGGGGAGATTTCGCGGGATGAAGAGTATGTTCGCTCTGGGAGCCATGGAAGAATCCGAGAGCGCCGTAATGTCAAGCCCCGCAGCCGATGTTTCGGGCGGCGGGGCCGGGGCTGCGGCGGCCCGGAGCGTGGTTCCGCAGATGGCGGATATGATGACAATGACAAAAAGCTTTAAGGGTGAGGCCGCTCCGGCTTCGTCGCGCGAAGAACCCGCTCCGGTGCGGGTAAGGAAAGATTTTTCAGAAACAGCTTATTTTAACCCCCAGCTTAAGGTGGTAAAAGGAACGGGCAGATTTTCTTTTACTATCCCCGAGCGGCTCACAAGCTGGAAGGTGAGTTCCTACATGATAACCAAAGACGTGAAGCGCGGGAAAGCCGAAGCTTTGACGGTAACAAAGAAAGATCTTATGGTCAGGTTAGATATACCGCGCTTTTTCAGGGAGGGGGATAAATCCGTTCTTACAGCAGTAGTAAACAATGAGACTGAAAGCGAGCTTTCAGGAAATGTGGCCGTATCAGTTACCAAAGAAGGGGATTCCGCCGAGAGCAGCTTCGCGCTTACGGAGCTTTCAAAGCCGTTTACCGTCAAGGCGCATGGCACCACTCCCGTTTACTGGGATATTGCGGCTCCGCTCGCAACCGGCGCTTACAAGGTGCGCGCCATCGCGCGCTCGGGCGCCCTTTCCGACGCGCAGGAAAACGACCTGCCTGTGCTTCCTTCAAGGGAACGTCTTATCGCAACGTTGACCGCCATGATGGACGGCAAGGTTTCAAAAGAGCTGAAACTCAAGGAACTTCAGGAGGCAGACAATAGCAGAATTATGGAGTCTATGCACCTGGAGGTTCAGCCGCAGCTTATACTTACGGTTTTAAACAGCCTGCCTTTCCTTGTGCATTATCCGTATGAATGCACCGAACAGCTGCTTAACCGCTATGTGCCGCTGGCTATAACCAACAGTTTCTATAACCGCTATCCGGAGCTTAAAAACGCGGTCGCAAAAATTCCAAAACGCGATACCATAACTCCGGCCTGGGAACGGGATAACCCGGAGAGGATGATGTCGCTGGTGGAAACTCCGTGGGTAGAAACTTCAAAAGGTATAAAATCATACTTGCCCTCCATAGATATGCTGGATCCGAAAGCGGTCGCCGCTGAAAAAGAGGACGCGATTACAAAGCTTAAGGCCTATCAGAATTCGGACGGCTCATTTCCGTGGTTTCCCGGCGGGCATCCGGACCTGTACATGACGCTCTACGCGCTTGAGGGCCTGGCTGAGGCAGCCCGCTACAATGTGGCTATACCCGAAGATGTGGCGAAAAGAGCGCTGAATTATGTGTTCGCGGAGATTCCGCGCCACATGAAAGCGGAAGAGGGTGAGACCTCGTTTATACTCTACGCCGCTTATGTAGTCACTTCGTTCCCGGAAAAATGGACGGAACATAAAACCGCGCTTTCATACGCCAAGCTCTGGGCCGATTTCGCAGATAAGCACGCGAACGCCATAACGCCGTTCGGCAAGGCCTACGCGGCCTATGTTTACCATCGGCTGGGCGATAACGTGAAAGCGGGAAGTTATCTTGCCCGGGCCATGGACGGCTCGCGCGAAGATGAAATAGCCGGCCTTTACTGGACGCCTGAAAAAATATCCTGGCTCTGGTACAATGACTCCGTGGAAAAGCACGCTTTCATCTTGCGCACCCTGCTGGCTCTCAAACCTAAAGATCCGCGTATCGGTGGCATGGTGAAATGGCTGATGTTCAGTCGCAAGTCAAGCGAGTGGAAATCCACCAGGGCGACCGCCGCGGCCATATATTCCCTGCTGGATGTTATGAAAACCAGGGGTGCGCTGGATAAAGGCGATGTGTTCAAAATAAAATGGGACGACACGCGAGAGGAAGCGGCGCTGCAGCCGTTTGACTGGGTATCAAAGCCCTTGCGCTGGTCCAAATACGGCAAGGATATAACCGCGCGAGACGCGTCGGCGACTATTGAAAAGACCGGGCCGGGCCTCGCGTTCGCTTCGCTTACCGGTATATATACAACCAATAAGCTTGCCGCCGAATCTCCGTCCGGCATGATGAACATCTCGCGCAAATATTTTCTGCGCGCCAAAGAGGGCACGGATTATGTGCTTAAACCTTTAATTTCCGGCGCTTCGGTCTCGGTGGGGGACCAGATAGAGGTTCAGCTTACCGTAACTACACGGAGCCAGTTTGAATATGTGCACATTAAAGACCCGCGCGGCGCCGGCTTTGAGGCGGAAGAGCTCACAAGCGGCTGGAAGTGGGACCAGCTATCACGTTACGAGGAGCCAAGGGATTCTTTAACCAACTTCTTCGTGGCATGGCTGCCGCATGGCGAATATATCCTTAAATACCGTGTCCGTCCCACAACCCCCGGCACATACAGGATAGGCGCGTCAGTAATGCAGTCCATGTACGCCCCAGAATTCGCCGCGCATTCGGACGGGTTTATGATTGAAGTAAAAAAATAACAATCCGCAACGCTGTCATTCCCGCAAGTCGTAAGCGGGAATCCATGCATTGTCATTCCCGCAATCCGTAAGCAGGAATCCATAAAAAATAGGCACAGTAACTGTTAATGGAAATTGATTCCTGATAGGGAGCCGGCAAATTCTCTGCGCGCTCCAAGACCGGGTTTGGCGAAGACGGACGGGGTCTTCCGCCGGCTCCGGAACGCGCCGTCCGCCTAAGGCGGACGGCTTGAACGGTCCTCGCCGTCCCCAATGACAGGGATTCGCTCCAGACCCCGGCCCAGGCCGTTCCGCCGAAGGCGGACCCGCCGGGTTGTTTGGCGGGAAACCCTCAAATGGAGCGCGCAGAAAATCCGCCGTCTCCCTTTTTAAATAACATTTCCCCGCCCTCAATATCGGTACGTCCATATTTACCCACCCAGTGGTAAACAAATATCCTTATAAATGTTTGACGGTATCTGTATAGGTTTTTTCCCTGTTGTTGGTGATAAATCACGCTGCCACAGGCGATCCGCGTTTCGTCCAATGAATGGTGGCGCTCAGTATTGAGCGCCATAAGGCGGGCTTTTAATCGTATGAGCGATTACCGGGAAACCATATGTGCAGGTTTTTCAGCGAAAAAAAGGGAAAACGAAAATTGTGTCAGCGGAAGTGGTCCCGGAGCATTCTTACCAGGCCTTCGGTGGCTTTGCTTGGAATCTCCTCGCCTTCCCAGTTTATGGAAAAGTGGGCGTTCCTCTGGGTGGGTTTTACATAAGTTTCATACATTGGCAATACCGTGGTTAAAATCTGGTGCTTAGTATCTTCAATGGTACGGCCCCTTTCGGTGATATCCCTCTGGACTCTGCGTAAAACGCCGGTTACCATTCCGGTGGAAACGAATATCTTATAGTCGCAAAGGGACAGGAGCTTCGGGAAATAAAGAGTGTAGAGCCCCTCAACGATAATCAGCTTTGTCGGGCGGCAGACAATGGGTTCTTTTCCCCGGGTGTGGAGTTTGAAGTCGTATATAGGCTGGCGTATGGACTTGCCTGCCCGGAGCGCTTTTATATGTTTTAAGGCCAGTGTGGAATCTATAGCGTTCGGGTGGTCGAAATTGTAAGTCTTCCTCTTCTCAAATTTCAGATGGTCAAGCGGCCTGTAGTAGTTGTCAAGAGATAATATCTGACCGATAATCCCGATTTTTCCGCATTCCTCTATTAATTTCCTGGCCAGAGTAGTCTTGCCGGAACCCGATCCTCCGGCAATGCCGACTAAAAACCTGGTTTTTGTTTTTGAATCCATAATTGTATCAGTGCGGAGTTTTGGAGTTTAGAGTTAGAGTTTTAAGGTCCGGAATTTTAAACTCCCAACTCCAAACTCTCAACTCTACACTATCTACTTCTTTTTATTTTTACTAAAAGTTCAACCGCCAGATTGGCCTGCATATTAGCTACTATCGCTACGCGCGGCGCCATGGGGCTTATTCCCTTCGGGCATTCGGTTTCGCCGTCACCGCAAACATAAAGGCTGCCTATTTTACGTGTATGAAGTTTGGAGTTTTTACCGTAACCGGCCAGGCCCGATGCCGCTATTATGGGCTTTTTAGGATAAAGCGACAGCCAGGTGTTTATCAATATGCTCTTTTGCCCGGCCTTATCAAAAGCTTCTATTAAAATATCCGCCTCACCGAAGAGCCGGCCGGTGTTGGCGCGGATCACCTTCACATCGTGGACGATATATTCCGAAAACGGATTTATTTTTTTAAGGTTCTCCTGCAGGGCTTCAACTTTGCGGCGGCCTATCTGTTTAATGAAATACTGCTGCCGGTTGAGATTGGAGGGTTCTATTTTGTCGAAATCGGCTATGATGAGCCTGCCCACGCCCGCCCTGGCCAGGGAAACCGCCACATTGGAGCCAAGTCCGCCCGCCCCCGCGATGCCTACCGTGCCGGCCTTGAGAGCGGCAAGGATGCGGGTATCGTGCCTGGCGAACAGGTCTTTGAATAAGTCAGACATAAATTTAAAGGGTAGAGGCCGTTTGCGGGCCAAAGGCCTTTGAGACGGCACCTCCAGAGGATTGGGTTCAGGGTAAGGAGTTCTTTACTTCTGCACCCTCTACCCCCTACCCTTAACTTATCCGTGGCCGCAGCAACCGCTGCAGTTATGGCCGCCGCCGGGATTCATGGGACAGCCGCTTTCAGGCGCGGAACCGCCTTTTTTAAGTCCCACAACTTCGTCCGAAACTTTCACCACCTTGCCCAGTTTCTTGTCGTAAACATAGCGTCCGGTGGCCTTTTCTTCTTGTTTCTCTTTAGGTTTGTCCATAAGGAAGTTCAGCTTAACTGTTGGCAACGGAAAGCTACTGAGAGCTAAAGAAAGTTACGGAATGCAACGAAAAGCTGGTTTTTACTTTCAGTGGCGTTCTGTCGCCTTCTTTTGCCCTCTGTTGCCTTAGATGTATCAAAAATTGGTGCGCCCACCTGGAATCGAACCAGGACAACCAGCTTCGCAGGCTGGGACTCTATCCGTTGAGATATGGGCGCTTCACCTTATTTTACAAAGCTTTTTTGAACTTCACAAGGAACGCTTTTTTCGCTTGGTGTCCATATAGGTGTCCATACAGCCGAGAGTATCTCCATTTCCGCCCTGATATGGCCGTTGGTTAGATGCGCGTATCTTTGTGTCATGACCGGGGAATAATGCCCCAGGATTTTCTGGAGCGCTGGTAGGTCCCTGGTCTTCATGATAAAGTGGCTGGCAAAGGTGTGGCGCAGGTCATGAAAGCGAAAATCCTGTATATTTGCTCCTTCAAGGGCTTTTTGAAAATACCGTACAAGCGTGATCTTTGGGACAGTGAATACTTTTTCGGTGTCCCGAGGCAGCTTCATTAAAACATCGTATAACTGCTTGATAATGGGGATTTCTCTTGGTTTGCCTGATTTGGAATCCCTGATATATCCCGGCTCCCAAGCCGGTGTCTTTATGGTCTTTTTGGGCCCTGAAAACACATCTGTCCGGGGAAATTCCGCCACATATCACAAAAAATTGGCGTAAACAGCCGTATTTATGCGTATTTCCCTGCGGAAACCGTCATGCTTGACTTTTAAAATGCTCAACGACGCAAGCCATCCCCCAAAATGGACATGATTCTGCATTTCCCGGTTTTGCCGCCTTACCGGACAGCACCGCTAAATTGACATAAAATCCCTTTCTCATAGGAGATTTGGCCTATTCTAAGGTCCGACTCGGTTTACACCCCACCCCAGTTTAAAACTTTCCCCGGACAGCTGTGCCTGAAAAAACTATTTCAACGCGACAATACGCTGTCGCGTTGGTCTGCTACACTATTCTTGCATGGCACAGATAGTTCCATGCCTCTTAACCGAATATCCGGAAGAGAAACTGCCTAAAGGAGGCATAAACAAATGAAGAAGACGATGGCAACAGCCTGGATATTTTTGTTCCCAGCACTTCTCTTTATGGTATCAGCATGTGCAACTACCAATAAAGCGAAGCAAGGCGCAATGATAAGCCAGCAGATATATGAAGAAGTGAGTAATACTGTGGTTGAGCAAATAACTGAAATCGTAAAAGCGGCAGATGCTGGGACTATTACCAGTGTACAGCGCAAAACTCTTGCCGACTTGAGCGAGTTTAAAAAAATTCTCAACAAGTACGCAGAAGCTCACAACACTTATATAACAGCATTGAAAATCGCGGAGACTTCCTCCACGAAAACCAATGATGTCGGCAAACAAGCCCGTGAACTGGCAATAATGAGCAGCCAGATCATTGACTACTGCGATAAGCTGGGGATAAAACTTCCCTAAGGAGAGAACACAATGAAGCACAACGAAATACTTAAAGCGGCATTGTCGGAAATTGCTAAAGACGAAGGCCAAAAGACCGGAGCCATAAAACTGCTTGATGCTTTTGGCAACGCGGCGGGCTTGATGTTGGCGGCGAACCCCGCATTTGCGGTCGTAAAAGGCCTTTTAGGTCTGGCAAAAACAGTATCTGCTGCCCTGAAAAATACTTCCGATATAGACAAAATAAATCTGGATGATTTATTTGTTGAAACGGTCGATGAAAAATTAAAGAAACGCGGAATAGATGACGATAAAATAAAGCGTATACTGGAAGCTTAAAAAGCACCCTGTACGGCCTCTGTTATGGGCAGAGGTCCGTAGGGGAAGCTGCAAAAGATGGACCAATATAGTATAATTTCGGGGGGAAATATGAGCCTGCAAACACTAAAAAACAAGAAGCAAAAAGTCAGTCAAACTAAGCCCAAAACCATCACTTTTAAACTTGGAGAGTTGTTCTCCGGGCCCGGCGGAATTGCTATCGGTGCAACGTCCGCTTCTGCGACAAATTCAAGAAAAGAAACTTATAATATTGCACATCAGTGGGCGAATGACTACGACAAAGACACTTGCGCCACATACTGCAAAAACATCTGCCCTGGCGCAGACGATACCGTTATTTGCAGAGACATCCGCAAACTTGATTTTAACAAGCTGGACGATATTAACGCGCTAGCCTTTGGCTTCCCCTGCAACGACTACAGTGTTGTCGGGGAACAAAAAGGAATGGCCGGAGTTTTTGGCCCGCTGTATTCTTATGGGATTAAAGCAATAAAAATTTTTAACCCGGATTGGTTCCTTGCGGAAAATGTGGGCGGTCTTAAGAACGCAAACGATGGAAGTGCTTTTGAACAAATAACCCGGGAAATGTTTGATTGTGGTTACAATGTAGTACCGCATCTGTACAAATTCGAAAATTACGGAGTTCCTCAAGCGAGACACCGGATAATAATTGTGGGGATTCGAAAGGATCTCGGGAAAACATTTGTGGTTCCTGCCCCGCTTAAAAGCGGTCCAGTTACAAGCAGACAAGCCATTGAAAACCCGCCGATACCAAAAAATGCCCCCAATAACGAGCGGACCAAGCAGTCCGCGCATGTTATGGAGCGCCTTTCCTACATAAAACCTGGACAAAATGCCTTCACTGCCACTCTGCCGGCACACTTGACGTTGCAAATAAATGGGGCCAAAATAAGCCAGATATATAAGCGCTTAGACCCGAATAAACCGGCATACACTGTCACCGGCAGCGGCGGCGGCGGCACACATGTCTATCATTGGGCCGATAATAGGGCTTTAACGAACCGCGAACGCGCAAGACTTCAGACTTTTCCGGATAATTTTGTTTTCGAAGGCGCAAAAGAAAGTGTAAGAAAGCAAATCGGAATGGCTGTGCCCGCCAAGGGCGTAAAAATTATATTTGAGTCAATTTTAAAAACTTTTGCCGGGGTTGAATATCCTTTTGTGCAGGCTTCCCTCCCGGTTTTAACGCACAAATAAAATGCTAAACGACAAGCTTTTCAAAAGAGTTTTGCTCGATCCGGTCAGCGCAGGAGCGGATGAGCTTTTTATAGTTTCGGGTTATGCAACATCTGCCATGGCCTTCCATCACCTCAACAATCTTAAAACCGAACTGCACAAAGATGTTAAGGTGAACCTCATTATAGGCATGTGTGTGCTTGACGGCCTTTCAGAAAGTAATCACCTCGGTTTTAAGAAAATAATGAATGAGGATTTCAAAGGCAGCTTTACCTGCCGCTATATCACGAACACTCCGCAATTGCACTCAAAAGTCTACTCATGGTGCAAAGGTAAAACACCCGTAGCAGGATTTGTCGGCTCGGCAAATTACACCCAAACTGCCTTTTATGAAAAACAACGTGAATGCCTCGTTAAAACCGACCCGGCCCAATGCCTGAAATATTTCAAGTCGCTCATTAAAGACACTATATACTGCAATCACATAGAGGCTGGAAGCAGTATTCGGATATACCCTGATGCAGCTTTTGCACGTTTTAAACGTCCTTCAAAGGCGAAAGAAATTCTTGCAGACGAAACCCCGGAGTTAAAAATTGCTGGAGTTCCCTTTGTTAAAGTTCCGCTTCTCGCTAAAGACGGAACACTTCCAGAACGTTCCGGTTTAAATTGGGGACAGCGTCCGGAAGAGCGCCGGCAGCCTGATCAGGCATACATAAGACTCCCGGCAGAAATATATAAAACAGATTTCTTTCCGCCTATCGGACAGGATTTTATAGTCCGAACAGATGACCGGAAAATATTAACCTGCCACCGCGCCCAGCAGAACGGAAAAGGAATCCATACGTCTAATAACAGTCTGCTCGGCCAGTATTTTAGGAACAGGCTTGGACTCGCCGAAGGGGAATTTGTAAAAAAAGAGTACCTTGAAAAATATGGCAGATCGGATATAGGCTTCTACAAAATTGAAGATGAAACCTACTACATGGATTTTTCTGAACCCTCTTAAATGTGGACAACCTGACGCCAGAACAACGAACTAAAAACATGAAAAATATCCGGTCGGAAGGCACCCGGCCGGAACTCAAGATAGCCAGAGAATTAAAGCGCAGGCACATCTACTTTTCCACCCACTCAAAAACAGTCCTCGGCAAGCCGGATATCCTTTTCCGAAGAAAGAAAATCGCGGTATTTATCGATTCGGATTTCTGGCACGGCAATCCTGACCATTTCAAAATGCCAAAATCCAATATACGCTATTGGAAAGCTAAAATCAGCAGGAACAGATCCCGGGACAAGGAAGTTACTGGCACCCTGCGGCAGTCCGGCTGGAAGGTAATCCGCATTTGGGAACATGATATATATAAAAACTTCTCAAAAAGCGTCGCACGAATAGTAAAATATCTAAAGTAGATAAATTCCTATATTTTTTATTTGAGATCATATGGCCCAAACTCCCAAATTCGCCAGCCATAATACACGGTTTAGACGTTTATGGATGTTTCCTAGAAACGTCAGAAAAATTGAGCCTTGGAAAGTGGCGCAAGGTCTTTCTTTTTTAGAGCCTTTAAAAGGGCTTATTTGGACCGGCAATCAAAGCCTGCAAAATGAGTTCAGAGGTAAATTGGTGTCTATAGGTATTGTAAGAGATTATGGTCCCTATGATCCGCATAGCGGCGGGCCCCGGACATATGAAGCACAGCTTCGATGTTTAGGCTTAATATACAAAACGCCGGGCGGCGGAATCGAGTTTACTATTGCCGGAGACGATATCTGCGAGACTGGGGCGCCGCTGAAGATTTTGCAGCGCCAGTTGTTGAACCTTCAGTATCCAAGCCCATATTCGTTCGGGACCCAGGTCAAAATTAACCCCGAAATCAAAGTTAAGCCTTTTCTTTTTATCCTCAATCTTCTTAAGCGGCCGGAAATCTCATATTTAACTGCCGAAGAAATGGCTGTCCCAGTTATATACGGCCATAGCCACTCATGTGAAGATTATTGTGTGGAAAAGATTTTACAGCTTCGATCTGGAACCAGGCTTAAAGATTTACTTTTAAATCCCGCAGAAGATCTTTTCACCCCACGGACCGCAGATAACACTGTTGAGTCAAGAATCGTTGATGTTTTAACCATAGCCAATACCTGCAAAAATTATTTGGAATCCTGTCTGCTTATTGTCCCGGTCGAACAAGTCCGCGGCGCATACGCATTTAACCCAGAGATTGAGCCCGCGTATCAAGCCGCACTAAAAGATGAAAATAATTACTTTGCGAATCCGGAAAATGAAGAGGGCTTCCAACGGGCTTATGGGGCATGGAATAGGAACAAAGACACAAGACGTGTTGTTGCGGAGGGGCGAAGCACGCCTGTTTTAAAAGAATCTTTTATTAAGGCTGGATTCTACGAATATTGCGGCACCCATGCGGTAACCGAAGTCTCAGAACCATTGGTAACATACATCCTAGAGAGAATCGGCGGGCCGAAAGAAGAAGTGCTTTCGGTGGTCGAAAAACTTATTCCACAATCCCTTGATATTTTTGAGACAAAGTATCTGGAACTTTCGGTGGGCGGCGTCTTATGCGCTGCTGAGTTTGAACAGGCAACGAACAATTTGTTCAACTCCGGTCTTGGTTTGAAATCGCAGTGGACTGGGAGTAAACGCAAAAGCCGTACAGAGAAAGGGGCATTTACCGACATTGTGGTATACTCTCCGCTCAAAGATGCCTGCGGTATAGTTGACACAAAAGCCGTGGTTAGATACAACCTACCCTCTGCTGATTATGCGAAAATGATTTCCAACTATATTCCCAACTATCGAGCCGTTGCCGGCCAGAGGTTTAATCTTGCATTCTGTTCATATGTTGCGGGTGGTTTTGCGGAATCATTCCCTAGTGAAGCTGTAAAAATATTTAATGCCACTAAGATCCCTTGCTCCGGTCTAAAAGCCATAGAATTGCTTAAAATGTCCAAAGACAAGCATTTGCCGCAAGCAAACTGGCAAACTCTTTGCAAAAATGGGTTAATTCGTTAAGCTTCCGTGTTGGGGTAGGCAGTGTGTAATTATAAAAGACATCTTTTTCGTCCAACTATTTCGAAAGGTGTTTCCATCAGGCGAGAAAGAGAAAAATTATAATAAAGGCTGAGTCAAGGACTTCTATTTGGATTTAATGTTTAACACTCAAGCCATTCCATAATTATATTATTTATGAGAGAAATCAAGTTTTTTTTTGATAGGCATCAGTGCTTTGCACTAAAGAATATTAAACCATTGGCCGGCATTTGCGGCTTATATTTTATTTTTTTGGAAAAAACGGATATCCAGTATCCGTTTGGGAAGTCTAGGCTTATTTATATCGGAATGAGTGAGAAGAAAACCAATAGCATAGGCAAAAGACTTTCCGACCATTATGACGGGATTTCGGGGAACCAGGGCCTGGTAAATTATCGTTCCGTTGAGCAACTAAATTTCACATATCTGAATTTTGCCATGCTGAAGGATTTATGGAGTTACAGTATTGAAGATCTGGAAAGCTATTTTATATTAGATTTTGTGGAAAAATTCGGGGTGTACCCAATCTGCAATAATAAAACCGGGTTTGAGGTTCAGAAGCGGGATATCGATTTAAGGCTCCTTATTGACTGGAAGTATTTTGATAAGAAGGAGATTTCTAATGACAGAAAATCTTAAAAGCGGTGCGGAAATTGTCGCAGACTTTTTCTCCGGCATAAACAGTCTGGATGGTATTGATAAAAGCATCGCAGATGCTTTAAAGAAACTTTATGCCGATGGGAAGCTGAGCAACATAAATATCTCTAATGCGCTTACTCTTATCCGGAAGGAGTCTCAAAATGAAAATAAAAAACATTGAGATTTCTGGATTAAGAGGTGTAAAAGACCAGCTCTCTTTGCCTTTAGAAGGGAAATCAATGTTGATTTATGGAGAGAACGGAAGTGGAAAGAGTTCCATTACAGATGGACTGGAGTGGTTTTATGCTGACGAGGTTAAACACCTGTCAACTGGCGAAATTGGGCGTGGCGGCATAGCGGCATTGAGGAATATATTTTTACCAGAAGATAAAGAGGCATCTGTTGATATCAAGTTCTCGGATAATAAATATGATTCAAAGAAGAGGCTATATTTGAAGAGGGGCGTCCTGCTTGGTGAACACTCGAATTCAGGAGAGGAATTCGGTCAATACCTTGCCGCTTCTAATATTAAAAATCTGATTTTAAGATATCAGGCTCTTTTGGAATTCATATTGTGTGCGAAGAATGACAAACTCAGGGAAATTTCACTGATTATCGGTTTCGAAGAGGTTACAAAAACAAGAGATGTCCTGAAAAAAGCAGTTGGGGATTTAAAAAAAGAAATTAAACTACGGGATTATGATTCCCAGATTAATGCGAAGCAGTCTGTAATATTGGAGCAGGTGTCCAGGAATATTAATGATGATGTCCAATATCTTGAGGCTATTTCCGAATTGGTTGTCCCGCTGAAACTCCAGGCAGATGTAAGGGATATGGAGAGTGTAGACAAGATTCTTGAACGGATAAAGTTGCCGGAAAATGAAGAGACCTTGAAGCTCCAGCTTTCCTGCGAGAAGGCACTCGAATTTATATTAGTCTTTGCCGCGCGCAGGCAAACCGCCTCTGAAATATACGCGCGATTCTTCGAAAAATATCAGGCTGTTTTCTCGGATAAGAGTAAGCTGAAAAATATTGCCCTAGAACGGCTGCTGGCGGAGGGACTATCTCTTTTAAAACGGGATGATTTTAATGAGGATGTTTGTCCTCTTTGCCGTCAGGAGAAGAACAGAAAAGACCTTATATCAGGATTGAAAGCGAGAATTCAGGCGCTAACAGCTTATAAAAAAGAAAAGCAGGAGCTGGATGAGCTAAAACAGGAGATAGTTTCCATCCATGAAGCAATAGGCCTGCTGTGTGAGAATGTTTTGCGAGAGCCTCTTTGGGGTAAAAAGGAAAATGCTGAGCCAAAATTGTTTATTGAATCGCTCAGGAATTTGAATTCCGAATCTTTACAGGCAATGAAAACAGCAGAGGCCTCACCCATTCCGCCAGCTAAATATTTCCCGCTTGATGCGGAGGGACTGGCAAAGCTCCGTTCCGAGTTGCTTGAACTCAAACAGGAAACATACGCTGTAAAAAAAGATGATCTTAAGTTTTTGATAAATAACAAACTGCTGTTGACAAAAACAGCATATCTCGAAATCAGAACTTTAAAAAAAGAACGGGACATTCTGTCTCGCCAACTTGCTTCTATGGAATTGATGTATTCCGCATTCGTCAGCAAGCAAAGCGCGGGGCTTGCCGCATTTTTGACGGCAATTTCTAAAGATATTAATGACTTTTACGGCTACATGAACACTTCCGAGGGGGTTGATGAGATACAGCTTATCCCAATTGAATCTGATGGCGAATTACTCGGCCTAACCCTTCAGTTTAAGTTTCATGGCAATCTGGTTTCTCCTCCAGATAAATATTTGAGCGAGTCCCATCTCAACTGTCTTGGTATATGCCTGTTCCTTGCATCCGCAAAAGTTTTTAGCAAGGGCAATAGATATTTCGTTCTTGATGATGTTGTTTCAAGTTTTGATGCGAATCATCGGTTACGCTTTGTGAATCTGCTGCTGGAAAAATTTTCGAATTATCAAATTTTGGTTTTTACCCACAACACGAGTTGGTTTGGGTATTTTGCCAATGCAATCAAAGGTAAAAACTGGTTTGTAAATAAAATACGCTGGACTCCTGAAGGTGGCGCATGTTTGGAAGCGCCGCCTTTGATGGATTTGAAGGCAAAAATTGAGGCAAAGTTCTCGGGATCAGACCCGGAGGGATTGGGAAATCTGACCCGGAAATATCTCGAACAATTGCTGAAAGATATCTGTTTCAATTTGCAGGTGGAACTCCGATTCCTTTATAACAGCGAAAATGAAAATAGAATGTCTTATGAATTATTGACCGGGCTTAAGGCTGTGCTTAAGCGAAAGAAATCAGACCTGTTGGACAATTCCGTGTTTGAATCCCTTTTTAACTCTTCTTTTGTCGGGAATAAGGAGTCCCATGACAGTGATTTTAATGCAACAATTCCAGATCTTAGGACTTTTTATGCAGATGTCCAGAAGCTGGAGGTTGCATTCCGGTGCGCCCATTGTGGACGCCTGATTTCAGGGAGAAATTACACTCTGGCAGATAAGAAAATTAGTTGTGGCTGTCCTGTCGGGAAAAAATATTCTTGGGAATAAAATTTTCTTTTTTTGGGATTCAGAAAATGATCGGGTTATGGAGGTAGAATGGAACATTATCAAAATATAGGTGGAAATTCTGGTGTGGCTACCTATGAGACTGGCGTTGACTATATAAAGGTGCAATTCAGTGATGGATCAGTTTATCTTTATAATTATCAGCGCCCTGGACGTTCAGATGTTGAACATATGAAAGGTTTGGCCGGTGCTGGGCAGGGATTGAATAGTTATATCAGCAGTGTCGTTAGGAAAAACTATGCTTCAAAAATAATTTAGGAGTTGTCCGGCGAAGCAGGGGAGATAGAGGATGCATCATAGAGAGGTGTAGGTCCCTGATGGTTTTTAGTCATTGAATGAATCCTAACAGGGGGATTAAGTATGGAGAAGGGTAAAGAGAAAAGTAAGGAGAAAATTCTCAGTAATGGCTGAGAATCCCGCGATTGCTACACAACAAATTACGGAAACCATTAGTTTAAGTCTTGCGGGAGTTGAGAAAATCATCATCATACTTAAAAATTCCAAACCAGTGGGTGGTCTGGTTTTCGGGGGAACGTCACAAGTTCATTGCATTCTATGCAAAACAAACATCCTACATTGTACTTGGATGAATCTGGATATACCGGCAATAATCTGCTTGATAAAGACCAACCAATATTTGTTTACAGTTCGGTAGAAATTTCTCCAGAGGAAGCTTCGCAGCTGGTTGTCGAGATTTCAAAAGAATTCAGTCTTACTGCTACTGAGCTTAAAGGGGCGAAACTTTGCAGATCTTCTAAAGGCCAGCGGGTAATACTTAAGATTTTGTCGAAACTCGACAAAAGATTCCAATTTATTGCGGTTAATAAAAAATATGCCGCCGCTTGCAATGTATTTGAATACTTAGTTGAGCCAGCAATATCAGAATGCAATTGGTATTTTTACGCACAAAAGCTGAATTACTATGTGGCGGATTTAATATATTCTCAGGCAGCAATAGACTCGGAAGAAATACTTAAAGGAATTTCTTTAGGAATACGAGCACGTAATACGGCTTTAATATTTGAGACTTTAAAAAAGGTTCCTGATCTTGGTAAGGAGGGCACTATTTTTAGTGTCATCAAGGAACTGGTTACCAACAACCGAACTGCAATACTGAAAGAATTTGAGATGCTCCAAACTAATGAGCACACGCGATGGTTGATGGATCCGACTTTTACATCGTTGTTTTCCCTTTTGTGTGGTTGGTCGGAGAATGGCTCATCATTGGAGGTTTATTGTGATGAATCAAAGCCCTTAACTCAGTTAGTGCCTGAATTGCAGGCGAGAGTTGCCGCTAAAACAGAGGATTTTGAAATGCCTTCAGGGAGAAAGATGAAGATTTTTTCGCTTATAAAAGGAATTGAATTAAAAAACTCAAAAGTTACACCTGGCCTTCAATTGGCAGATACTGTGGCAAGTGCGTCCAATTTTGCCATAAACAATCCAAATTCCGAATTTGCTCGTCAAGCGGGAAGCTTTTTGTGTAAAGGAATCAACCCGAATAGCATGAGCCCATATTCGCAAGTATTTACCCCAGAACAACGAGAGCGCCTTGGCGGATTGCTGGTAATCATTGCTAAAGCACAGTTGAAAGGTATGTCGCCATGTGAACGTTTACGGTTTCTTATTGAAAAGGGGCAGCATTTAAGAATGTGGGAAATTAGTGATTGCTACCTATTAAAACAATTATGACAGAATCACTTGTTAAGTGTGGTGGACGAAGATGACAAAGCCGGCAAAAATGTGTTCTAAAATAGATGTACAGATTTTAGTAATTGATAAAGCCATTTGTGGTTATATCAACAAGTTCGACGCTTCTGAAAGGGGCGCACTCTCTCAGGCGATTCTGCAACAGCTTCGGAATCTTGTTGAGCACATCATGCTCAAGGCCTACGCCGACGGGCGGGATATAGATATCACATACCCCAATATCTGCGCTGCAATCGCCTTTGTAAAAACAAGGGGTGAATTAAAGTTCTTACGGCGTTTTCATTATTTTCTGCAAATAGTCGTATCCCACTATACTCAAGGCGAAGAGGACTCCGAGCGGCTGATGCTTAAATATTATGAGTTCCTTCTGAAAATCCGAGAATACCTGAAAGCAAGATATTCTCTTGATATTCTCGGGAATCTGGATAAATTTCCGATAAATACGGATTCAGACCTAAAAGAGTATTATGAAAAGATTGCCGATAAGGTAAATCGGCACAACGTATTCGATTCTGGCAAGACGCGGCACGAGAGGTTTTATATCAGAAAGATAAAGCCATTCTTTGTTGGTCAAAGGATTTACTACGAGGTAACCTTTACTCTTGCCAATGAGAAATCGAGCAAGTTCGATAGAATTATCGCCTTCACTGCTTTGGATATTTCCCAGTTCTATGCGGCGAGGTTATACACAGTTAGTGACCGCATAGAAATTCTCGGCAAAATTATGCCCATTCTCATCATCGTTAGATGGGAAACATCTATACGCCCTTGTGAGCTAAATAATTTTGCGAAGATTTTCGGTGTAGACCTGAAGATGACTAGCGCGAATCCGGAATACCGTGAGTTGATGGGCTTTTTGACGGGAACAGGGTTCAGTCTGGTCGAACTCATTGATTTCCCTGACGGTGATTATAGTGCTGTGCGGCAAAGAATAGCCAAGAAAACCGTTGCTTTGCCTTTCATCGATCTCCTGGATGAATGCCGTAAGATAACGCAAAGCTCTGGTGCCGGCGGTAATGTTATTCGTTATTTGCTCTATCATCTGAACAACAAAATCATAAAATCACAGTATGAAATAACGGGTGGCAACAGAAAGCTGTCTAACCTTTGTTTAAAGAATGGCTGCATCCCTTTTGATAAGATGCCATTCAATACATCATTGATTAATCATAATCCAAAACTCTCGGATTTGTTTGAGTGCACCGATTCAACCGCCAAGGAACACGAGTTATTTGCACGACGTATAAAGAACAGCGCTGAAATTCAGGGGCAACTCTATACCCCTGTTGAAGATGTTTCCAGCTTTAGTGACTCCAATGCGCTTATTCAAAAATATAATGATGCATTGTGGTGGGGGCATACAGATCGCCGCTTAGAAACTCAAAACGGACAAATTTACATCCGAGGGTACCAGGAGGACACGCTTTTTATCATCAAAAAGCTTAATGAACTGGTGCAAAAAGGTATCACAAACTACTCCAAGTCGGTCATTTCTTGGTTACAATCGACAGATCATAAAATCGACAGTGACGAAAAGAAAGCAGCTTTGACAGAGATGTTTGAGAAGTCTACTGTCGTGCTAATTTATGGCTCCGCTGGTACGGGCAAATCAACACTGATTAATCACATATCGCATTTGTTTTCCGGGAATAAAAAGTTGTATTTAGCGAATACAAATCCAGCGGTGGATAACCTGAAGCGTAGGGTAACTGCTTCAAATTGCACCTTCGAAACTATCGCAAAGTTTTTGAAGAGACAAGATACATCCACGGAATATGACTTACTGATAATTGACGAATGTAGCACTGTTAACAACAGAGATATGCGGAATGTTTTGGAGAAAGCAACATTCAAGCTCCTGGTTTTAGTCGGCGACATTTATCAGATAGAATCAATTCGTTTTGGCAACTGGTTTAGCACTGCTCGGAGTTTCATTCAGAAAAATTCCGTGTTTGAGTTGACCATGCCTTATAGAACTAAGAACACTGGTTTGCTTGAGTTGTGGAGAAGAGTGCGCCACATGGACGAGACTATTCTTGAACATATCGCTAAGAATGGTTATTCCGCCAGGCTTGATGCGTCAATTTTTGAACCTGCTGAAGCTGACGAAATAATTCTATGTCTGAACTATGACGGCCTTTACGGGATAAACAACATTAACCGTTTCTTGCAGGAATCGAACCTTAATCCCGCCATCCAGTGGGGTATTCAGTTCTATAAGGTCAATGATCCAATCTTGTTTAATGAGTCTGAACGATTTGCACCTTTGATATATAACAACACAAAAGGTCGAATTGCCGGGATTAAAGTTTTTGAAAATCAAATCCAGTTCGACATTGAGTTGGACAAGGTAATTAACGGGATGGATGCCGCCAGGTATGACTTCACCTTGCTAGAGGATTCTGCAACTGGACATTCAGTGATTAGTTTTTTTGTAAATAAATACAAAAGCACGGATGAAGATGACGATATATTATCTTCGGCGGTCGTCCCGTTTCAGGTGGCCTATGCGGTGTCGATTCATAAAGCACAGGGATTAGAATACAACTCGGTAAAGATCGTAATTACAGATGAGGTAGACGAGTTGATTTCTCATAATATTTTCTATACAGCTATCACCCGCGCGAGGAACAAGCTCAAGATTTATTGGACGCCTGAAGTTGAAAAGAAAGTGTTGAGCAGCATCAAACCGAAGAGCAACAACAAAGACGTGGCGCTATTGAGGAGCATCAATAATTTGTAGGAGAAGATACAGCACGGTTCTTAATATATTGATAAGGTTGGGAGGAGACTGTGGAGAAAACTGTGGAGAAAATCCTAATTTTCATGTAGTAATCCCCTAAAATATAAGGGTTTGTATTCGACGGCTATTAGACCGGGCTGGCTTACCCAAGAAATTACCCAAGAAACTGCCCAAGAAAATGTTTTTCCCTTGATGTTGGGGGTCGTTTTTGAAAATCCGAAACGACGGTTTCTCGCCACTATTTAGGAAGTGCGAACGCTCACTTCTTTGGTGTCCATATAGGTGTCCATCGGGTGTCCAAAACGGTCATATCCCATCATACCCCAACAGGGTTTTCCATAGGGAACGCCGGATTTTCATTGGGGATTTGATGGTTTCGCAGGCTGGGACTCTACCCGTTGAGATATGGGCGCCTCTGTTGCCGGTAGCCAGGCTGTCTGATGGTCATAGCCCTTTATACGGCACGGCCATAGGCCAGTAATCGGTAACCGGTAACAAGCGGTAAGAAAGAGCGCCGCTTACCGCTGCTTTGTACATTTTATAATTATAACGGGCAGGATACAATGTATGTTTCGCGAATCAGGTTTTCGGAGGATGAAAACGCCGGTGTTCTATAAATTATGTTTTACCGGTTACTGATTACCGATTACTGGATACTCTTTACTCTTGCCGCTATATTCCCAGCAGCCTGCGCCACCAGATTTTTTCTTCTTTAACTTCCGTGAGCTGGTCCGGAACCTGGCGTTCGGACTGTCTTTTGTAAACGGGAAGGCCCACGCGGAAGGTGGAGCCTCTGCCCGGCTCGCTTTCAACCGTTATGCGGCCGCCCTGCATTACGGTCATAGCCTTTGTGATGGCAAGACCTAGTCCCGTGCCGCCCACTTTTTCCCCGGCGGCCACCTGCACGAATTTTTCAAAAATTTTGCCCTGGTCTTCTTTTTTTATGCCGCAACCGGTATCTTTCACGGAGAAGAAGATGAAGTTTGCCAGAGTTCCTTTGCCTGTATCGGCGCTTACCTCTATTTTGCCTCCGGACGGAGTGAACTTGATAGAGTTAGATATCAGGTTTATCAGTATCTGCACGGTGCGGCGTTTATCCGCGTAAATGTGGCCAAGACCCGGTTCGGGAAATGTAGAGAGCATTACGCCTTTTGAGGCGGTCCAGGCCTTCATTGATTCAGTCGCCTCTTTTATTATTTCCTCCGCGGAGACGCTCTCTTGGTGTAAAACCAGCTTGCCTGACTGTAATTTAGAGAAGTCAAGTATATCAGTGATGATGGAATTGAGGCGTTCCGAGTTGCGTATGGCGGTATTGAGCATGTTTTTGGTGCCGTCTCCAATTCCGCTTTCCCTGGAAAGCAGGTCAAGCGCCATGTGTATGGAGGTAAGAGGCGAACGTAACTCGTGGGTCATGTTGGCTATAAAATCCCGCTGGAGTTGTTCCACCTGTTTCAGCTTTGTTGAGTCGGTAGGAACTGAGACCGATCCCACCACCTTGCCGTCCTCGTTTTGTATTATGGCGGTGGATTTTTTTATGGCCTCACTGAGATCCTTTCCGCCTTTTTGTTCCACATCCTTTGAAATTTCGCGCTGGTTCACGCTTCCTATTTCTTTTGCGAGCGACACTACCTGGTTTTCAAGCTGGTTGATGTCAAAAATTTTCTTGCCGGAGAGTTCGCTGAGCGCCTTGCCGGAAATAGTCTCCGCCTGCGGGTTCATCATTAAAATCTTGCCGTCCTTGTCCACTACCACCACGCCTTCGGCTATATTTGAAATAACGGACTCAGTGCGGGCTATGTCGTTTTCTATTTTCTTTTTCTCACGCCTTATCCCTTCAACGGCTTTAGAAATATTGGCTTCCATCTCATTTTTTATTTTTTTGATCAGAAGCTCAGTCACGGCGCGCTGTTCACCGGTATCAGGCGTCGCTTTGGCCGCCAATGTGGACAGAGCGTCGTTAAGGGTAAGGTCGGAGAGCGCTTTATCCAGCGGTTCAGCCTGTCCCCGCTCCTCCGCGCCCGGGAGGGACGGGTTTACCACGGCTTCCGTTGTTTGCGCCTGTGCTTTGTCAACCTTCGCGTAAATTGCCAGACTGACAGAAATTTTTTCTATCCCGTGTTCTTTAAGATAGGCGGCGGCGTCAACTTTGAAGGCCTGCATCTGGCAGAGAGCGAGCAGATCATCTTTGGAGACTCCGTTCAGGAAAGAGAGCGTCTGGATGTGGAATCTGGAAAAAAGATTCTTCAGGGAGTTGGGCAGTTTATCGGCTGTCAGAAGAGGGGAGCCGTTGACTATAAGTTTATTGTTGTCAAGCGTCAGGGATAACTCCCCGCCGGGTGAGGCGGTTGTGATTTTTTCAAGTAAAGACTGGCCTTCATCCAGGGCCATGCGCACCTGCGGGTGATCCGGCTTGTAGAGGTTTATCTGAACTAAAGCCCTTGTGAAAGCCTTAAGGAACCCGAGCCAAAGCAGGCGTTCATCTTTTTCTTCCGTTTCTTCTGTCATAGACGGTAAAGATTCCCTGCTTTAAGCCCCTTGGAGGCGTTTCTGGTATCAAAAACAAGCTTTGAATTCTTTATCAGTTTGGCGTAATCAATGGCTGAATGGGGGGTTATTATCAGCACGCAGTCGTAGGCGCCTATCATTTTTGCGGTGAGAGGTTTTGAACGGTAAATTCCGTTTTCTATCTTTATCTCTGGAACAAAGGGGTCGTGATAATCGGTTCTTGCGCCGGTTTTTCCGAGCAGCGTAAATACATCTTTGGCGGGGGATTCGCGCGGGTCGGAAATATCCGGCTTATAGGCCATGCCTATCATGAGTATTTTTGAAGTTTTAAGCGCCTTGCCTTTTAAATTAAGAAGCTCGCCCAGGCGCGCCACCACATGCTCCGGCATGGAAGAATTTATAACGCCCGCAAGGTCTATGAAACGCGGCTCAAAATTAAGGGTTTTCATTTTCCAGCCCAGATAATGCGGGTCTAGCGGGATGCAGTGCCCGCCGATGCCGGGGCCCGGATAAAAAGGCATGAATCCGAAAGGTTTTGAGGACGCGGCTTTTATCACTTCCCAAACGTCAAGGCCCAGCTTGTGGCACATAAGCGCCATTTCGTTCATCATGGCGATGTTTACCGCGCGGAAGGTGTTTTCAAGGAGCTTTACCAGTTCAGCCGCTTCGGCGCTTGAAACTTCATGCACCGTGTCTATTACCTGGCCGTAAAGCAGGCCGGCCAGTCGCGTGCAGGTTTTGGTAAGCCCGCCCACTACTTTCGGGGTATTTTTGATGCCGTATTTCGGGTTGCCGGGGTCAACGCGCTCGGGTGAGAAGGCCAGATAAAAATCCCTGCCGGCTTTAAGGCCGGTTTCTTCAAGGATAGGCTTTACCAGGTCCCGGGTAGTGCCGGGGTAGGTGGTGCTTTCAAGGATGATAACCTGTTTTCTGCGCAGATATTTTTTTATCTGCAGGGCGGATGACACGATGTAGGAAACATCCGGGTCTTTGCTCTTCCTTAAAGGGGTGGGAACGCAGACTATTACCGCGTCCATTTTTTTAAGCCCCGAAAAATCCAGGCTGGCTTTAAGCTTTCCCGCTTTTGAAAGGGCGGACACTTCGCCGGAGGTTATGTCGCCTATGTAGGAAACGCCTTTAGCTATGGCTTTTACTTTTTTTGAGTCCACTTCAAAACCGGTGGTGATAAATCCGCCCTTGGCGAATTCCACCGCCAGCGGCAGACCGACATAGCCCAGGCCTATCACGCCCACTTTAAAGCGCCTGGTCTTTATGGCATTTTCCAGTTCTTTCATTCTTAAAAATTATACTAAAAAAGTCCGCTTGTCATTTTCTCACCTCCGTGCCAAGTCATCTTAAACATGTTACTGAAAGAAGAATGCCGTCATCAGTCGTTTCTTTTGGCAAGTCCATAATTAATCTTCACCAAAGACGATTAATTAATAATTCCAATCTAAAGTTCTGGAATATCTTAAATGACTTAACCGGGGAATTTCACAAAACGTTATAACTTTTTGTATTATAACGGTAGAGATCGGTTTTTTGCGATCTTTCGGCGAGCGACAAAGCTTCAGATGCGGTGGAGCCCATAACGGTTTTTACGTCCCCTACGGAGGGCCCGACAACTTTGTTGAAAAATAATTAACCGGGTACAACCCCGTGATTGCGCCATGGTTGATATTGGGGCGCCCTCGCCAAAAAGTAAGAAAGTAGGAAGCATCCTCTGTTCCTTTCCCAATGTTAAAGAAAATACTGCTGGTAGATGACGATAAACTTGTGCTCAACACCACCCGGAGGTATTTACAGGGCCATGGGTTTGACGTGGTCTGCGCGGAGAACGGCACTGAGGCGGTAGTCCTTGCCGGCGATTTGCACCCCGCCCTTGTTATAACGGATGTGGAAATGACAGGTTTGGACGGTTTCGCGCTGTGCAAGATCATAAAGGGAACCGATGGCTTCTCGAAAGTGCCGGTAATAATAATTTCCGGCAACAAAATAAGCGATGAAAATATACTGGCTGGTTATAACAGGGGAGCGGATGACTACATCTTAAAGCCGGTTTCCTTGCCCGTTCTATTGGCCAAGATCAATGCTGTGATGAAGCGTTACGAAGCATTCCTGGGAAAGAATGAAAGGATTTTAAAATTGGGGATGGTGATAGATCCTTCCGACAGGACGGTCGTTATGGGGGGGCGGACTATAAACCTTACGCGCAAGGAGTTTGATTTGCTGACGGCGCTTATAACGGGGGAGAACCGCCTTCTAAGCATAACGTATTTGCTCGACACAGTGTGGGGCTATGATCCGGCCAGCTATAACGACCCGCATACCGTAAGGGTCCACGTCTCTTCCCTGCGAAAAAAACTGGGGCCTGAAATAGGCAGCCACATAATAAGCGTCCTCGGCCACGGGTATAAATTTAAATAGGTTTGCCGCCCCTCTCGTCTCTACTTTTAACGTCCGTGTTCGCTCTGTGCCCGGGTGGCCCGCAGACCCATGCCGCTGAAGATGTCCATGTAAAGACGGAGAGTGATGCGGTCTTTATCTGTTATTCTTCTTTTAACATCTTTTCCATTATGTCCCGTATCTCGTTTATGCCGAACGGTTTTATCAGGAAACCGTAAACTTCCACTCCCGGCACTATGGGGTTGGCGAGTTTTGAGAAAGAACCGGTTACAACTATGATCTTAACGGCGGGGCGGCGGGCTTTTATCTTTTTTATGACTTCTTCGCCGCGCATATCCGGCATTTTAAGGTCGCAGATCACCGCGGTGAAATCTTCTTTTTCAATAAGGGCCAGGGCGGATGTCCCGTCGGCCGCCTCGGAAACGGCCCATCCACGGCTTGAAAGCGCGCGTCGCGCGTAATTCCTTACGATATCTTCGTCGTCAACAATAAGGATCTTCTTGTGCATATTATGTGGGAATGATTAATGTGAAAGCAGAACCTTTTCCAGGTTCGCTTTGCGCGGTTATTGTGCCGGAGTGCTTGTTGATTATGCCGAGGCAGACCGAGAGGCCAAGTCCCGTGCCTCTTCCCACGGGTTTGGTGGTGAAAAAAGGGTCAAAGACCCTGGTCAACATATTCGTGGGTATCCCGACACCAGTGTCGGCAATGGTTATTTCCACGCCCTCTTTGTCGCCGACCTGCGCGGGGCGCGTGGAGATGGTTATCGTTCCCCCGTCCGGCATGGCGTCACGGGCGTTTGTAAGCAGGTTGAGGAACACCTGCATAAGCTGCTGGAAGTCGGCGTTGATCATAGGAAGACCTTCCGCTGACTTCCTGACGATCGTTATGCGTTGAAGTTCCATCTGGTGAGCGCAGAGTGTCAGTGTTTCCTCAAGGGGTTCGTTCACGTTTATCGGTGACATGAGGGATTCATCCTGCCTGGCGAAAGACAGGAGCGAGGTGATTATTTTCTTACAGCGGAACACGGCTTTTTCAATATCCTTGAGGTCCTTATAGCTCTGGGTAGATCGCTCTTCCTTTTCAAGCAGCAGCTGCGTTAGGCCGAGTATGCCGGAAATCGGGTTGTTGATTTCATGCGCCAGTCCTCCGGACATCTGTCCCAGTACGGACATTTTTTCAGCCTGTATCAGCTGGGACTGTGTTTCCTGCAGTTGGCGGTAGAGGTTGGCGTTCCGGAGGGCCAGATTTACAAGCGAACCGAAGACTTTTGCCCGCTGTGTGTCGTTCTCGGTAAAATATGCGTTAGGCCGTTTGCGGTTTATGTTTATAAGTCCGGTAAGCCTGTTCCCTTCCATTAATGGCAGTATCATCGCAAATTTTATTTCCCCTATCAGGGCGATGTCCGTGAATTTGGCGTCATTGAACGGCTCATCAACCAGTGTAATTGCGTTAATGTCATCTACCGGCAGCCGGTGTAGTATGCGTGTGCATACTTCAAGCCTTGATTTTTCCCGGGCTTGTCCATCCAGCCCGTAGGAGACGGCGATATAAGGTTTTCCGGTTTTGTTTATCAGCACCAGTAGCGATTCGTCGGCTTTGAGTATCCGCGTAACCGAATCGATGATTATACTGAGCAGTTCCTCGGATCGGATAGTGGAAAAGATGGCTTTTGTTATGTCGTTGAATTTTTTCTTTTCTAGCGCCCGCTCTACCACAGTGCGCAGTTCGGCTATATTGAAGGGCTTGTGCAGGTAATCAAAGGCGCCCTTGCGCATGCTCTGGATGGCCGTACTCATGCTCCCATAGGCGGTGATTATTATAGCTTCGGTTTCCGGATCTATTTTCTTTATCTCGCCGAGGGCGCTTATGCCGTCCATGCCGGGCATCTGTATGTCCATTATTACAAGATCGAATTTTTCCTTGCGTACGGCGTTTACACCCTGTTCTCCGCTAAAAGCCCTGGACAGGACGTATCCGTCGGACGAAAGCGCGGCGCAGATAATTTCAGATATCTGTTCTTCGTCGTCCACCACAAGTATTCTGGCTTTTTTCGTCATGAAAACGATCCATGCAAGTTCAATAAACCCATTGTACAAAATAAACTTCCGCATTAACCCGTTGCCCGGCACTGACGGGCTTTGCATCGGAAGCAGGGCGGTAAAGCCGGTAAAGCCGAAGGAAAACGTGCGGGAAAGTCCCCGTCCATTCCAGGCCGAAGTCTGCAAAAAGAGGACTTGAAACAACGAAAATCCCAAACCAGGGGCCTGGTTATTTGGGGACGGTAGCGCCGGACATGAGTAAACCGCAAGTCCGGTCTTGTGGAGGGGTGAACAACGGCGCAATGGGATGGTTATTGTGAGGCAATGTCAACCAAAAGGGATGGCGGCAGGTCGCCTGCCGTTGCGCTTGCATGTACATTCGCTTTCGCCGCCGGGTTTTCCGCCACCGGTTCCGCGGGAACAGCGGTTGCGATAGCCGATAGTCCTGAAAGGGACGGAGGGGAACTGCCGCCTGCTTGATTAAATGCCTGCCACTCTACTATTGTCCACGGGCCTCCGCCGATATCAGCAACTATATTGCGCCAGGCAGTTTCTGGCTCGTATTGCTTCCTGTTTATTTCGTCTATAAATCCCTTTTTCCCTTTATGGTTGGTATAAAGTGTGACAGCGTGAAGGTTTCCGGCGTCATTTTTAAGCGTAACGACCCGGGCTTCTACCCCCGCGCACGAATTAAGCGTTTCCTCTGCCACTACGGCCATGCACTTGCAGTCCCCAACGCCGCGGGTCATGCATGTTTCTGCTGACTCCCATTTGTCAGTCCGTTCGTAGATAATACGTTGTCCTATCCAATGGCTTATGCGGTCTGGTTGGCATTTGGTGTATAAAGCCAAATCCGTAGGCGTTGTCATCGGCATCGTCCCGGTAAGTCCTAAAAAAAACATGGCGATTGAGCGGAGCATGTCAATATCCTTGTCAATAATAGTGTAGGCAAAGCACTAAAAATTGGGCGCAAATCCTTGTCAAATTCGGGTCAAATATTTACTGCGGGTATAAAGGGTGGCGCGGTCAACTGGGGGCAAATAAGAATTTTTCACATTCGCACTTTATTGGAAGAACCCGTTCATTTCCCTGGAACTGTTCCGGATAGCCAGGTATGAGGGGGAAAGGGCCTTATCACCCTTTCACGGAACTATATGAAACTCAGGAGTTCTAATCCTGGCGTTTCAGTGGTCGACAGGATTCAAAATTTATGTGCCGCCCACGCTGCTCTTTATTTAGAGGGGCATATAATAATATAATTATGGCAATGGAATGGATTTTACAGGCTCCGGTGCTTTTCTTCTCCGTGATCGTGCATGAATTCGCCCATGGCTTTATCGCTTACGAGAAAGGGGACGATACCGCGTATTTATCCGGCAGGCTGACCTTAAACCCCCTGCCGCACATTGACTTTATGGGCACTGTGGTGATGCCGGTTATTTGCGCTGTGTCGGGTTTTCCCATTATAGGCTGGGCAAAGCCGGTGCCGGTAAATCCTTACCGGATGGCAAATCCCAGGCGCGACATGGCGCTGGTGGCCTTAAGCGGCCCGGTTTCCAACCTGCTGCTTGCAATGCTTTCTTTTGCGCTCTGGAAAATATTCGCTTTGAATTTTTTGGGCGCGGATCTGACTTTGACACTTTTGAAGGCCTTGCAGTTTGGGGTGATCATAAATCTTGCGCTTGCTTTTTTTAATCTTATTCCGGTATCCCCGCTGGACGGCAGCAATATATTGCTCGGTTGGCTTTCAGGGCGCTGGCTTGAAAATTATGAAAAACACATCCCTTACGGGATGTATATTATACTCGCCCTTGTGCTTACCGGGCTGGTAAAATATCTGATATTGCCGCCCCTTTTGCTTGCTATTGCGTTTCTGGGAGGGCTTGGTTTTGTTCCTATGTCATTTTAATTTATGGAAAATGGGAAAAAGAAAATTGTGGTTTCCGGTATGCGTCCTACGGGGAGGCTGCATCTAGGCAATTACTGGGGGGCCTTGAAAAACTGGGTGGACCTTCAGGAAAAATACGATTGTTTTTTCTTTGTGGCAGACTGGCATGTTCTTACCACGGAAACAGGGAAAACTGAAACCATAAGGGAAAACGCCCGTCTTATGGTAATTGACTGGCTGGCGGCCGGCCTTGACCCCCAAAAGTGCGTGTTTTTCAGGCAGTCTGAAATAAAAGAGCACGCCGAACTTTATCTGCTGCTTTCCATGGTAACCCCGGTCAGCTGGCTTTTGCGCAACCCAACCTTCAAAGAACAGCTGCTTGAACTGCACAGGCAAAAATACAAGGGTCAGGAAGATAAAGCGAAAGGCGCCGAGGGCGCGGCAAAAAAACTGCTGGAAGCCCACTCCGGAGGCGAGGAAGATCTGGCCGTCTCCTCCGAGCTGTCAACCTACGGGTTTCTGGGCTATCCTGTTTTGCAGGCGGCTGATATTGTTATGTACGGGGCCGATTTTGTGCCGGTAGGCAGGGACCAGCTTCCGCACCTTGAGCTTACCAGGGAAATAGCCCGTAAGTTTAACCGCGTTTTCGGCGCGGGTCTGTTGAAAGAGCCGGACGCGCTTTTGACCCCGTCGCCCATGGTGCCGGGCCTTGACGGCCGTAAAATGTCAAAGTCCTTCAATAATTCCATAGAACTTGGCGAAGCGCCTAAATCAGTTGAGGCCAAAATAAAGCGGATGTTTACCGATCCGCTTAAGCTGAAAGTTGACGATAAAGGGCACCCGGAGGGCTGCGTGGTATTCGCTTTCCATAAAATTTATAATACGGCCTGGGCCGCGCGCGAAAAAGAATGCCGGGGCGGCGCTATAGGCTGCGGCGCCTGCAAGAAGCATCTTTTTGAGCTTATGGCTCCAGGCCTTGAGGCTTTTGCCGCGCGCCGCGCGGCTTACGAGGGAAACCCCGACAAAGTGGACGCGCTGCTCGCAGCCGGTTCAGCCAGGACCCGGGTTGCAGCCGCCTCCGCGCTGTCAAAAATAAATAGTGTAATTAAGTTATGATAAATCTTCGGGGAGTCAGTAGTCAGAATTCAGAAGTCAGAATGTTGAAGCGGTCAACAAGTTGTTGGATGTCTGTTTGTAGACCATTCTGGATTCTGACTTCTGAATTCTGTCTTCTTAATGATGTGGCAACAAATTATGAACGATCTAGATATTCACATTGATATTTTTGAAGGCCCGCTAGACCTTCTGATGCACCTTATCCGCAAGAACAATCTTGATATTTACGATATACCCATTTCCCAGATAACAAAAGAATACCTGTCTTACCTTGAAGTGATGAAGAATTTAAATCTGGAAGTGGCGGGTGAATTTCTGGTAATGGCCACAACCCTTATGCAGATAAAGGCCAAAATGCTTTTACCCGCCCGTGAAATGCCGGGTGAAGAAGGCGCGGGCCCAGACCCGCGGGGCGCCCTGGTGTCAATGCTTGAAGAATACCAGCGTTACAAAGAAGCCTCAAAGGACATCTCCCGGCGTTTTGCGAGTTATAAAGATGTTTTTTACAGGGGTTCCCCCGTGTTTACAAGTGAGGAAAAATTTTTGGAACTGGATTTTTATTCGCTCGTTGACGCCGTAAAGCGCGCCTTTGACCGGGTGGAAAGCTCAAAAGAAGTTGAGGCGGACCGCTTTCCCATAGAATCGCGCGTGGAGAAAGTGCTTAATATGTTAAGCGGCCGCGAGTGGCTGCTGCTGGATGATATTTTCGCCGGAGAAACGCATAAGCTGGGCGTCATTACCTGTTTTATGGCCATGCTTGAGCTTATAAAACTGCGTAAAATAGTTGTTTCCCAGGACGATGTCTGCGGCGAGGTGCGTGTTTATCCGGCACCGGAACCGGTGGTTAAATAAGTGGTGAGTGGCTAGTGGCGAGTGCGAAGCAAATAAAATAGGCGGGAGGTGTTACTGTTACTTACCCGCTGTTCACTCGCCACTAGCCACTGTCCACTAGTCACTTTCTGCGAGGTACATATGGAAGACACTGAACTTAAAAAAGCGCTTGAAACTTTACTTTTTATAGCGGACCATCCTTTACCCGTTGAGGGCCTGGCGCAGCTCTGCGAGGTGAAAAACCAGGAGCGCGTAAAGTCGCTTTTGGATGAATTAAAGGCGGTCTATGACGGTGAGGAAAGGGCTTTGCAAATTATGCAGGTGGCCGGCGGCTGGCAGATGTCCACCAGGCCCGCTTACAGCCTGTGGGTAAGAAAGCTTTATCACAATAAAATGACCGTGCGCCTTACACAGGCGGCGTTGGAAACGCTTTGCATTGTCGCTTACAAACAACCGCTCACCCGCGCGGAAATAGAGGCCATAAGGGGTGTTGAAGTAATAGGTCCGCTTGACACTCTTACCGAGCGCAGGCTGATTACCGTGGTAGGCAGGCGTGAGACCACGGGCCGCCCGATACTTTACGGCACTACAACCGAATTCCTGCGCCAGTTCGGGCTTAACACTCTTTCGGATCTGCCGAAGCTTGAAAGCTTTGTTATTGAGAATCCGGCGGCCTCGGCCCAGGCCACGGCGCTGGAACTGGTGGAAGAGGAATCCGAAGCGGCCCGTGAAGAAGCCCGCTTGGCCGGAGAAACGGAGGACAATCCGAACGCCGAGGAACACCAGCCGGCTTCACCGGAAGCCGTTGCCTCTCCGTCACCTGTTGAAACGGGACAGAACCCCGAATCCGTAGATGAAGAAGGGAAGTAACCAGTAACCAGTAACCAGTAACCGGTTGCCGAGTTGTTACCGCCATTTGCGCTTGTCACCTGTTCCCCGCAGCCGCATACTTGTGACTTGCAACTTGTGACCTGTGACTAAAAATTTTTGCAGCAAAAAATTTTACTATGCCTGAGATAAGAAAAGACCCGGTTTTCGGACGTTGGGTTATCGTCGCCTCCGAGCGCGGACTGCGGCCTAATGAGTTTAAAACCGCTTCCGACGACTGCAATGGCGTTTATAAATGCCCATTCTGCCACGGTAATGAGCATCTTACTCCTCCAGCGGTCTATTCGCTTCCTGTCGCAGGCGGCAAGAGTTGGCGGCTGAGGGTGGTGCGCAATAAATATCCGGCGCTGGTTCCCGGAGGCAACGGCTGCGGACAGTCCGACGGTATTTATAACCGCATGGATGGCATAGGTTGTCACGAGGTGCTGATAGAAAACTCGCGCCACGGCCTTCGGCTTGAGGAAATGGACATTGAGGCTATAGCCGATGTTGTGCGTACCTTCAGCCTTAGAACGCGTGAGATAAAAAAGGACCCCGGCGTAAAGTATGTGATGATCTTTAAAAATCATGGCATGAACGCCGGCGCCAGTCTCGCGCACCCGCATTCGCAGATAATAGCCCTGCCCATGGTTCCTATAATGGTGGAGGAGGAAATAACCGGAGCCGGACATTACTTTAAGGAAAAAGGCGCCTGCGTGTTCTGCGATATTTTAAAAGAAGAAACAGGCTTTAAGAAGAGGGTGGTGGCGGAAAACGGGAATTTTATGGCCATTGAGCCGTATGCCAGCCGGTTCTCTTTTGAAACCTGGCTGCTGCCGAAAAAACATCTCAGCCATTTTGAGGATATGCCGGAGTCGCAGGTTTCGGATCTGTCTTCTATTTTAAAAAATACTCTGTGCAAGCTTCACGCAACGCTTCCAGACCTTTCCTATAACCTGATAGTTCATACCATGCCTGTCCAGGCCCCGGAAGCGGCTCATTACCACTGGCACATTGAAATAATGCCTAAGTTAAGTCATGTGGCGGGTTTTGAATGGGGTACCGGTTTCTACATCAATACGGTTCCGCCCGAAGACGCGGCTGCGATGCTCAACGATGGGAAGAAGTATAAACTTTAGGGTAGTCTGAGAGTCGAAGAGTCTGAGTGTCAAGAGTCAAAGAGTCAAAAAATTAAGATTCAAGATCAGAAAATACCTAGACTCCCAGACTCTAAGACTCTACGACTCTTGACTGCACAACCGGAGACATCATGAAAATTCTTATTGCCGCGAGCGAGGCTTTCCCTTTCGCTAAAACAGGCGGGCTTGCCGATGTGGTGGGCGCTCTCTCCCAGGTGTTTTCCCGCGCTGAGGGCGTGGAAGTGGCGCTTTTCCTTCCCAAATACCGAAATATCGGCGGGGGGGCGTTCTCGCTTAAGGCCGTAGGCGGCAATTTCCTGATCCCCATGTCCGGCCGCGTTGAAACGGCTACCATGTCCCAGGTGCAGTGGGGCCGTGTGTCGGTTTATTTTATTGAAAACCGCAAGTATTTTGACAGGCCAGGTATGTACCGGGCTAATTTCGGCGACTATGAAGACAATGACGAAAGGTTTATTTTCTTTTCCCGCGCCGTGCTTGAAGGCGCTAAGTTTATAGGTTTCAAACCTGATGTCATTCACTGCCACGACTGGCAGACCGGGCTTGTAAGCGCCTATCTTAAAACCATTTACCGCATAGATTCCTTTTTCTCCAAAACCGCCACCGTGTTTACCATAAACAACATCGCCTACCAGGGGATGTTTCCCAAAGAAACCCTTTTAAAAGCCGGGTTCCCGTGGGCGGACTTTACGCCCGATAAGCTTGAGTTTTACGGCGGGATGAACTTTATGAAAGCGGGGCTTGTGTTTTCGGATATTCTCACCACGGTCAGCCCAACTTACGCCGGCGAGATCCAGTTCAAGCCGGACTTCGGCAAGGGGCTTGAGGGGGTTTTGCGCTCGCGCAGCGTTGACCTCTTCGGAGTTTTAAACGGCATAGACGAGGAAATATGGGACCCCGCCACGGACGCCTTCCTGGAGCGCGGTTACGATATTAAAAGTTTCCAGCGCGGCAAGGCCGCGGCCAAAATAGCCCTTCAGCGGGAGTTGGGTTTTGATGAAAACAAAGATATGCTGCTTGCGGGCGTGGTGTCGCGCCTGGAACAGCAAAAGGGGCTTGATATTCTTTGTAAAGCGATGCCCGAATACCTTGGAAAAATACAGTTCGCGGTGCTTGGCGCGGGTGACCCCGGGCTTAGCGAGGCCTTCGCGAACCTGGCCAAGGCCGAGCCTAAGAAAATATTTTTTGAAACCGGTTTCCATGACAGCCTTGCGCACAGGATATACGCGGCTTCCGATATTTTTATTATGCCCTCGCGCTTTGAGCCCTGCGGCCTCTCGCAGATGATAGCCATGCGCTATGGGGCGCTTCCGGTGGTAACGCGCACCGGCGGACTTAAAGACACCGTGAACTACAACGGAGAGCCTAAAGACTCAAACGGTTTTGCCATTAACAACGCGGATGAGGGCGAGCTTAAATCCGTGCTGGGCCACATCATTTCGCTTTATGGCTGGCGTGAAAACTGGGACATTATGGTAAGGAACGCCATGAAAACCGATTTTTCCTGGACCAGGTCCGCGCAGGAATATTTAAAACTTTTTAACATCGCATATCAGAAGAAGCAGTTGTAAGGGTAAATTGGCTAGGTAACAGGTGGCAGGTTGCAGGCAGAGGGCAGGGGTCAAAATTCAGATTCAACGACTCTAAGACTCTTAGACCCTTCGACTCTCAGACTGGTTGCCTGCCACCTGACACCTGCAACCTCACATCCAATAAAACAAGGGGGGATTATGGGTATTTTGACAAAGGTTTTCGGCGGAACAAAAAAACAGGATGGATCAGGCGCAGTCGCGCTGCTTGAGGCGTTTGTTATGAAAGTGAACAAGGATGTATTCCCGGTAATGGGGCTGGGAGTGGTGGTGACGGGCGTAGTTGAAAACGGAACTATTTCTTCCGGAGATAAGGTCTGCTTTACGACTAAAACCGGCAATAAGATAGTCTGTGACGCGGATGTCCAGGCCGGAGGCGAAGGGGACGGGGACCGTCAGACGGCTTCGGCGGGTATGGTAATAGCGCTGCTGCTTAAAGGCGCGGATTACCGCGATGTTGAAAAGGGCATGGTGATATCGGGAAGGCAGCCATAGGCTAGTAGGCTGGTAAGCTGGTAGGCTTTCTGTGGAGTTCCTAAATCAAGACACAAGCGTACATTCCTACTGGCATACTAGCTGGCAATCTTACCCGGCTACCAGCGAGTAATCTTGTGGGCTCTGAAAAGCATACCAGCATACCCGCCTACCAGCGCAAATAGCCGGTGGCGATTTGCAGGAGGTTTGCCATGAAAGTGGTTTTTTACACTAACGAATATCCTCCCTATACCTACGGCGGAGCGGGAGTAGCGGTTGAGTACCTTACGCGCGAACTTGCGAAGCTCATGGAAGTGGAAGTACGCTGTTTCGGCGACCAGCGCGTGAAGCGGCCGCGTCTTTCGGTCGCCGGCTATCAGCCTTGGGCCGAACTCGCGCGGGGCGCGCATAAAGGTTTTGATAAGGCGCTTGAGGCTTTAAGCGTCAACCTTCAGTTCTGTAAGAACAATACGGCCGACATTGTCCACTGCCACACCTGGTATACTAATCTGGGCGGGTTCTTCGCGAAGATCCTGCACAATATCCCTTTTGTAATGACAACCCACTCGCTTGAACCGCTGCGGCCCTGGAAACGCGAGCAGTTGGGCCGCGCCTACGACCTCAGCAGCTGGATAGAGGAGAACGCGGCGCGTTCAGCCGACGCCGTCATCGCGGTTTCCCAGGGCATGAAGGATGATATTCTTTCCTGCTACGATATTCCCGCCTCTAAGATACACGTAATTCACAACGGCATAGACCTTGCCGAGTATCGCCAAAGCGGCAGCGTTAAAGCGCTCCGCCGTTGGGGGGTGGACCCAAACAAACCCTATATTCTTTTCGTAGGACGCATAACAAGGCAGAAGGGTATTATCCACCTTGTTAATGCCATCGCCCACCTGGACCCCGAAGCGCAAGTTGTTCTTTGCGCTGGGGCGCCTGACACCAAAGAGATAGCGGCCGAGATGGAAGCCAGAGTCGCGAAAATACAGAGGACCCGAAAAAATGTAATCTGGATACGGAAGATGCTTCCCAAAAATGAAATAATAGAACTTTACAGCCATGCCGCTGTTTTCTGCTGTCCGTCTATTTACGAGCCTTTCGGCATAATCAACGTTGAGGCCATGGCGTGCGGCACGCCGGTAGTGGCCTCGGCCGTGGGCGGAATCAAGGAAGTAGTAGTGCCGGAACGGACCGGACTGCTGGTGCCTTTCGCGGCGCGTAGGGACGGATCTTACGAACCGCGTAATCCCGAAAAATTCTCTCGTGACCTGGCCCGCGCGCTGAACCGTGTTCTGCGCCAGCCGTCTCTGCGGAGCCGATTCTCAAGCCTTGGCCGCCGCCGTGCCGAGACGCACTTCAGCTGGGCCGGCGTCGCTAAAAAGACGCAGGCCCTATACCGCAGTCTGATCTGATTTGTTTTAGCCGCAATATGGAGGAGTTTTGAAAAGCCGGCATATTGAATCCTGCCGCCCGCGTCCGGAGTTGCCCAAAAAAAGGGAAATGCCGTCCAGCCTCGGAGCGCGCTACTTTGGGGCGGATCCCGCCTCCGCCTTAGGCGGATGCGGGGTAAACCGCTGCGAATTTCTGGTATGGGCTCCGCAGGCCAGGCGGGTACAATTGAGACTTCTCACTCCGCGCCGTAAACTGCTTCCTATGGTTACGGACGGTTCCGGTTATCACTGGACGGTCCTTTCGGATGTGGAGCCGGGAACGGAATATCTCTTCCGCCTGGGCGGCGGTCTGGAAAGGCCCGACCCTGCCTCCCATTGTCAGCCGCACGGCGTTCATGGTCCGTCGGAGGTAGTGGACCCGGCCTATAACTGGCATGACAAGGCCTGGAACGGTCTGCCCCTTGAACGTTTCGTCATTTATGAACTGCACACAGGAACCTTCTCGCCCGAGGGGACCTTTGCCGGAATTATCCCCAGGCTGGATACCCTCAAAGACCTTGGCGTGACCGTTCTGGGGATTATGCCAGTGGCGCAATTTCCAGGCGCGCGCAATTGGGGATATGATGGGGTATATCCATTTGCGGCGCAGCAATCCTACGGCGGCGCGCCGGAACTTAAGCGCCTGGTGGACGCCTGCCACAAGCGCGGGATAGCTGTAATGCTTGATGTCGTATACAATCACGTGGGGCCTGAGGGCAACTATCTGCGGGATTTCGGTCCTTATTTTACGCGCGATTACCGGACGCCGTGGGGAGAAGCGCTGAATTTTGAAGGTCCCGGTTCCGACGAAGTGCGCCGCTTTTTTATTGAAAGCGCCGTGCGCTGGCTGGATGAATTTCATATTGACGCTTTGCGCCTTGACTCCGTTCACGCCATACGTGATTTTTCCGCGCGGCACTTTGTGGAGGAACTGGCCGCGGCCGCGCATAAAATTGCCCGCGCCCGGGGCCGCATGATACAGGTAATAGCGGAGAGCAGCCTTAACGACCCGCGCGTCATCCGGTCTCCCGCCGTTGGCGGCTGGGGCTGCGACGCGCAATACTGCAAGGATTTTCATCATTCCCTGCATGTAGCGCTGACAGGCGAACGTTCGGGACAATACCGGGATTTTGCGGGGCTACGTGACCTGGCCCGGTCATACCGCGACGCTTTCGTTTACACCGGTCAGTATTCGGCTTGTCGGCGCAGCAAACACGGCCGCAGCGCGGCCGGAAGGCCCGCCGCGCAGTTCCTGGTTTTCGCGCAGGACCACGACGAGGCGGGTAACAGACCGCATGGCGAGCGGCTGGCCGCTCTGGCGGATTTTGAGGCCCTTAAGCTTGCGGCCGGCGCGGTGGCCCTGTCGCCCTTCATTCCGTTCCTGTTCATGGGCGAGGAATATGGGGAAGAGTCGCCGTTCCTTTATTTCACCAGCCATTCAGATAAGCGGCTCGCCGAAGCCGTTCGTCTGGGGAGACGCAGGGAATTTAATTTGGCCGCGGGTAAAGTGAAAATTCCGGATCCTAATTCGGAGAGCGCCTTTCTTCGCTCCCGGCTTAATCATAGGCTTCGCCGTAAAGGAAGACATGCCGTTCTTGAGCGTTTCTACCGCCGCCTCTACGCTTTGCGCCGCGGCCATCCCGCGCTGGCAAAACCTGACCGGGAAAATATTGAAGTGGCGCTTTATGAAGAGGCCGGGATGCTTACGGTGCGGCGCCGTGCCGGCGGGGATGAAGCGTTCTTTATCCTGAATTTAGCGAAAAAACCCGGCCGTGTGAAACTGGAACTGCCCGGCGGGAAATGGACCAGGCTTCTGGATTCGGCGCAGCCGCAATGGGGCGGGCCTGGCAGCCCTGCCGCGGAGTGTCTCACCGGCGCTCAGGCGGAACTGTCTCTGGCGCCGCTTAGCGTAGTGCTTTACGGTAAAGAGATTAAAACGATGAAGGAGTGATTACAGTGATTAAAGAATGGATAACAGTGATAAAAGGGGAATTGCCAAAATCATTTGTTTATTATCACTACAATCTCTTAATGCTATCACTGTAATCTCTTTCAAGGAGGAATTATGCCAAAGAAACCCGGGAAAATTGTTAAGCGCGCGACGGTGTTAGAAAATATCTCTGTGGAAAGCCCCCGGCGCGTTGCTATTGAGAATGTACGCCCCCAAATAGACGGCGGGCTGTTTCCCATCAAGCGCGTTATTGGAGAACAGATCCGGGTTGAAGCGGATATTTTCGCGGACGGGCACGACGAGTTGGCGTGCTTCCTGCTTTACCGCAGGGAGCGCCCCGCCCTTTTGCCAACAGAGTTAAACAGCATCAGGCAAAAGGGCGGGGTATGGAAGCGGGTTCCGATGCGGCCTTTGGGCAATGACCGCTGGCGGGCTGAATTTAAAGTGACGCAGCTGGGTTCGTATCGCTACACTGTTGAGGTCTGCATTGATCACTTCGCGACATGGTTGAGGGATTTAAAGAAACGGCTGGATGCCGGTCAGGACGCGCGTTTGGAAATTCCGGCCGGCGCTGAACTTATTGCCGCGGCCGCGGCCAGGGCCATCTCCGGAAAAGCGGATTCCCGGCGGCTTAAAGAGCTGGCGCGTGACTTTGCGTCCGGCGGCGATCCGCGCGCTTTGGCGGAGCGTTTGTCGGACCCGGAACTGAGCGCACTGGTCTCCATCTGGGGCGACGACAAAGATTATGTCCGGTTCGCCCGCGAGCTTGAGGTGTGGGTGGAGCGTGTCAGGGCCCGTTTCAGCGCGTGGTATGAACTGTTTCCCCGTTCCTGCTCGTCCAAACCTGGCCGGCACGGGACGTTTAAGGATCTTTTAGCGCGTCTGCCGTATATAGCTGGAATGGGTTTTGACGTGTTTTACCTGCCGCCTATCCATCCTGTAGGCCGCACCCATCGCAAAGGCAGGAACAATTCCCTATCGGCCAGGCCGGGTGAGCCGGGCAGCCCCTGGGCCATCGGCGACAAGACCGGCGGTCATAAGGCCATACATACGGAGCTTGGAACTTTGCGTGATTTTCAGCTGCTGATCGCGGCGGCCAAAGAGAACGGCCTGGAACTGGCCTTGGACATCGCTTTGCAGTGCTCTCCCGACCATCCCTGGCTGCGAGAGCATCCGCAGTGGTTCCGGCGCAGGCCGGACGGAAGCCTGCGCCACGCAGAGAACCCGCCTAAAAAATACGAAGACATATATCCGCTGGATTTCGCCTGCCGGGATTGGCGGCCTTTGTGGGACGAGGTGAAAAGCGTATTTCAGTTCTGGATGGAGCAGGGAGTGCGGATCTTTCGCGTGGACAACCCGCATACCAAACCCTTCACTTTCTGGGACTGGCTCATCCGGGAACTCCGGCGTGGGAACCCCGACCTTATTTTCCTCGCCGAAGCTTTCACCCGGCCAAGGGTAATGTGCCGCCTGGCCAAGGCTGGTTTCAGCCAGTCCTATAACTACTTTCCCTGGCGCAATTCCAGGCGGGAACTTGAAAGCTATTTCACCGAGCTGACCCGCACCGAGGTGAGCGAGTACCTGCGGCCGAACCTGTGGCCCAATACTCCGGATATCCTTACGGAGTATCTGCAGTTCGGCGGGCGTCCTGCTTTCATGATCCGTCATGTTCTGGCGGCCACGTTGGGCGCCAGTTACGGGATATACGGTCCGGCGTTTGAACTGTGTGAACGCGCGCCCAGGGATCCGGGCCAGGAGGAGTACCTGAATTCTGAAAAGTACGAGATTAAGAGCTGGGATCTTAACCGGGCGGACAGCATCCGTGATTTTATCGCCCGCGTCAACCGCGTCCGCGGTGAAAATCTCCCGCTGCACAACGACGCGAGCCTGCGATTCTTCCATGTGGACAACGAGCAGCTCATCTGTTACGGTAAACAGGCCGCCGGAGATATTGTGATTATGGTGGTTAACCTGGACCCGAACTATAAACAATCCGGCTGGGTGGACCTTCCGCTTAGCGAGCTGGGGCTGACCGCCGACAAACTGTACCAGATGCACGATCTGCTGGATGATAAGCGTTATTTGTGGCGGGGTGCGCGTAATTATGTGGAGCTTGATCCGAAAGTGTGCCCGGCCCACATCTTCCGCCTGCGCCGTTACGTAAAGACCGAACAGGACTTTGATTATTTTCTGTAATTTTAAGTAACTGCTCAAGTAGACAGGATTCAGAAGTCAGAATTCAGAATGGCAGAATCTTTTTCGGCGCGGGCATTCTTATTGTGACTCCTGAATTCTGGTTTCTGACTACCGGAATAGTTACAATTTCAAAGGACAAGGAGGCCGTAATGGCTATATATTCCAGTGAGCAGCTTGAAAAATACGCGGATGCGCTTATATGGGGGCTTAAAACCGCGCGGACGGGGTTTAAAAAATACGACGCCATACTTATCCGCTGCGACCTTGAAGGCCGCGAGCTTGGAGAGGTGGTGCACCGCAAGCTTGTGCGGGCCGGGTACAACGTAACTTTCCGCTTTATAATGAATCCGCGGCTGGAACGGGACTTTTATGAATTTTCAGACGACAGACAGCGCGCTTTCGTGGCGGCCGGAGACAAGGAGTTTTACTCAGCCTTGAACGGCAATATTTACATTCACGCGCCCGCTTCGCTGACGCATCTTAAGGGAATAGACACAAAACGCCAGTCACAGGTGGCCATAGCCAGGAAGCCGTTCCGTGACCTGATGACCAGGAACGAGGATAAGGGGAAGTTCGGCTGGACGCTTTGCACTTATCCTACCGAAGAACTGGCCCGCCAGGCCAGGCTGCCGCTTAAGGAATATGCGGCCCAGATAGCCAGAGCCTGCTTCCTTGGCGAAAAGAATCCGGTCAAAAAATGGGCGGAGATTTACAAAAATTCCATGGCTATAAAGAAATGGCTTAAGGGGCTTAAGATAGATACTATCCGTACTGAGTCCAGATCCATGGACTTTGAAATAAAAGTGGGAGACATGCGGCGCTTCCTGGGTGTGAGCGGCCATAACATCCCCTCTTTTGAGATATTCACCTCGCCGGACTGGCGCGGCACTAAAGGCGTGTATTTCGCTAACCTTCCGGCATTCCGCGGCGGCAATTATGTTAAAGGCATCCGTTTAGAGTTCAAGTCCGGCAGCGCGGTAAAGATCTCTGCCAAAAAAGGCGAAGAGTACGTGAAGAAAATAATGGCCACCGATAAGGGCGCTTCCCGGATAGGGGAATATTCGCTTACGGACCGCCGCTTTTCCAGAATAGACAAGTTTATGGCCGATACCCTGTTTGATGAAAACTATGGCGGCAGGCACGGCAACTGCCATGTGGCCGTAGGCGACGCCTATTGCGACACCTATGCCGGAGACGTCTCAAAGCTCACTGAAAAGATAAAAGTAAAACTGGGCTATAACAACTCGGCCATACATTGGGATATGATTAACACTGAAGATAAAAAAGTGACCGCAACGCTTAAGAACGGCAAAAAGACCGTCATCTACGAAAAGGGACAGTTCAGGTACTAACGAAAGTGGCGAGTGGTTAGTGGGTAGTGGTTAGTAACGGAGTTAAGGAGAGATTCGTATCTTTTAAATTGCTAACCACTGACCACTGTTCACTGTCCACTTCCCCATATGGCAACACTTCTCGCGGCTTTGAGAACTGGAAGGGGGCGGCATGTGGCCGCTGCGGTGGGACTCGCCGGCCTTTCGGCGTCCTTCCTTTTCTGCGGCTACGAGTTCATACGCTCGCCCATAGAATCCATATTTATTGACAATTTCGGAGCGGCGGCAAAACCTTACGCCCTCAGCTGCGTGCCGGTGATGATGGGCCTGCTTATATACCTCTACGGCAGGTCTTTGTCCGCCTTCGGCGGCGCGCGGTCCATGGCGGGGTCCATGCTTTTGTCCAGCGCGGTGTTTGTCGCCGCATATTTTTCTTTGGACCGGCTTGGCGGGCCGATGGTGTTTTTTTTGTTTGTTTTCAAGGAATCTTATGTGGTGATAATTTCAGAGCAGTACTGGTCTTTTATAGACAGCGTAGTCAGGGACGAGGAAGGCAGGGTGTTTAACGGGCCGGTGGCCGGTTTTGGCGCTCTTGGTTCTTTAGTGGGCGGTTTCCTGCTTGGCCGTTACGCTGTGCGGCTGCACACTGAAACTTTCATACTGCTGTCAGCCCTGTGTTTTCTGCCGGCCATGGCGCTGATGTGGAAGGCTTACGGCCGTGCCGGGGAGCCTAAGCCGGCGGCTGATGAGGAAGGCGGTAAAAAGGGCCATATTCATCTGGGCATACTCAGGGAGAACCGCACCGTTCTCTTTATAGCTTTAACTATTTTTTCCGCGCAGGTTGTGGCCACCGCCCTAGACCTGCGGTTCTCGCTGCTTGTGCAGGACGCCCTGCCGGATAAGGATCTGCGTACTGCGTTCCTCGGCGGTTTTTGGATGAAAGTGAATATTTTTTCTTTTTCAATGCAGTTTTTGTTTACGCCGCTTTTGCTGCGTTACCTGTCGGCGCGCCGCATCCTGACCGCCATCCCGGTAGTTCATATAGCCACCTGCGCTATGCTGCTTGTCTATCCAAGTCTGGGGCTTGCTTCGGCGGCTTTTCTGTTGTTTAAGGGAATGGATTATTCCATTTTCAGGGCTTCAAAAGAAACTCTTTATATACCTTTCTCTTACGATACGCGTTACCGCGCCAAGCAGGTGGCTGACGCGTTTACTTACAGGTTTTCCAAGGGTTTTACTTCCATCGTACTTTCCATTGTTAAATCTTTCATCGCCATACCGGTTGCGGTCTACGCCGCCACGGGCCTGGCGTTTTCAACCGTCTGGTTTGGTTTCTCCTTTCCGCTGACAGCGAAAAGAGCACAAGAGCGCAAGAGCACAGGAACACAAGTAAGAGGCTGAGAAGAAAATATTGCGCAAATGAAAGAAAACAAATCTTGCTTGTGTGCTTGTGTTCCTGTGCCCTTGTGCTCCTGTTAAAAATTAATGCCGGCTGAAATCCTGTGCACTGAGCCCAGGTCCCCGAAAGGCGAGAAGGCGTAGTCTATGCAGTAGTCGCTGTATCGCAGCCCCGTGCCGAAGGTTATATTGCGGAGCCCTCCGATATCGCTGATGGCGCGGGTATTAAAGCCGGCGCGAAGGGCTGCGTCAATTTTTTCCGAAAACCCGATTTTGAGTTCACTACCCATCGCTAGGTAGGGTAAATTATCTTTTGGGGCCACCACATCGGCTGTTATTGTGAGGTACTTGTTAAGTTCCGTCATACTGCCAAGACGCAATATCAGGGGCAGGAGTGACTCTTCCTTGTCGTAGCGGAGCGCGCCCATTATGTTCTGGGCCGACATGGCCAGGCGGAAGCGGTTGTCAAAAAAATACGGAAACAACACGCCGATGTCGGCTGAAATAGTGTTGGCGGAGGATTCCAATTCTGAACGGATGAACTTGCCCGTAGCGCCCAGTATGAAGCGTTCTTCCGGATCTTTATTGTAGCCGGTGATATAGGTGGCAAAACCCACGGCGGCGGAAATATCGTAAGGAGTGAATCCGCCCAGATCAATGCCGCCGGAGTTTGTTTTGCGGATGGACCCGAAGTTCATATATTTTACCGCCACGCCCCAGGCCCCTACATCCCCCGCGTTTTCGGCGTAAGCGAAATAATCCACAAAAGTTTCCGCCAGATAGGGAGCGTGCATAAAGACCATGGAATTCTTTTTTACGTTTATAATGCCGGCAGGGTTCCAGTCAAGCGCGAAGGCGTCGTCGGCAAGGGCCGAGTAGGCCTCGCCAAGCGCCGCGCCGCGCGCCCCCGCGGTAACTTTTAAAAATTGCCCGCCGGAGGTGCCCGCGGATCCGCCGTCGAAACCTTCGGCATAGGAGGCAGTAGGCAGTAGGCAGTAGGTAATATATAGGAAAAGGCAGAAAGAAAGAGTCAAAGAGAAACAGACAGGAGAGGTTCCCGGTTTTATATTGCTTTTAAAACGTGTAAAGCCCATACGTTTTCCTCTGAAACCCTTTTCTTCCGCCCTGCCTGCTACCTGCCACATACCACCTACTACCTGCTACCCTATCCTGTCACCGTTCAATTACCACTTTAAAAAGCTTGTCCGTTTTCTTGTCCTGGGTTTGTATCAGCGCCAGATAAACGCCGCTGGCGGCTTTGCGCCCGGAGTCGTTCTCTCCCGCCCATAAGGCCATTCCGTTTATATCGGCTTTTATAACGCGTACCAGCTCGCCCAGGAAAGTGTAAACTTTTATTTTCGCGTAAGGGGGCATGTTAGTGAAATGCATTACATCCGAAACGCTGGACGGTTTGTAAGGATTCGGGTAAATTTTAACGTTGGCAAGGCCGGCGCTTGTAGCCGTCTCCATTATCTGAAAAGTTGAAAGGTGCCAGCTTTGGGCGGTAACGCGATTTCCTGCGGTATCGGAAACCGAGGGCAGCGGCGCCCAGGTCTGGCTGGTTTCATCGTAAAGCGCGATTATCAGCCTGCTGCGGTCCATGCCCGGCGGCAGGTCGGTTTCGCGGTAAGAGATGGTAATGGTAACCGGTTTGAAAAGCAGCGTCGGCGGGTCATAGGTAATTTCAACGCCTATATTGGTCGCTTTAAGCGCTGTTAGCGCTGAAACGGGAGGGGCGAAGCCGGAAGTTTTTACAGCCAGCGTCATCCGGGTGGAGCTGCCTATAGAACCGCTTGGCAAAAATATGGAGATGGGGCCGTATGAGGAGGCAAGTGTTATGGTGTTGTCCTGAAAGGCCACTGAATTTTTTACCTCTTCAAGCAAAGTGGCGGCCGAACCGGCGCTTACGAAATCCGAAACCAGCCCCGACTGCCCCACGGCCTGTATTTGTACCCAGTAGGTGGTGTTTATAAACAGGTTTGAGAAAACCGCGGTTTCTGCGTTTACTGAAACGGAGGCGTTAATGACTGAGAAATCAGGGGCTGTAGAAACCTGCACCCGGTAGAGCGTGCTGGAGGAATTGCCGTTATCTCCCCAATTGACTGAAAATCCGTCGATTAGAAAATCCGGAGCAGGAAAAGTTTGCGCGGGGGCCGGCACGTACGGAGTGGCGGGCAGTGTCAGCGCCGTTCCCAGCGGCAGGGGCGGAACTTTGGGCTCGTCCACCATGTTAAGGGCGGAAACCCGCAGGTAATATGAAGCGTTTGAAACCAGGCCTGTAAACGAAGCCGCCAGCGCCGTTGTAACGGAAGACAGCACCGTTCCGGAGAAAGCCGCTTCTGAAGAAATCTGCGCCCTGTATTTGGTGCCGCTCCCGTTTAATCCCTGCAGCCAGTTGATGGTAATGGAGGAAACGCCAATGTCCGAATAATTATCAAAAGCAGGATCAAAGGCGCTTGTGGCCGCGGTGGGAAATATCCCTCCGGGTGTGGCGCGGTTAAAGCGGTTCATGGCCGTTACGCGCGGATAATATGTCGTGTTAGGCAGCAAACCATCCGCGGTTAAAAATGTGGCGGAAGAACCAGTGGTTGAGGTGGAGACGGGGTTTGAAAAATCGGAATGTGAGGACAAATCCACTACGTAAACAGTGTCAGCCGGGTTTGAATGCGTCAGCCAGTTAACTGTAATGGCGTCGGTGGTAAAACTGAAAGGCGGCGCGGCCGGGGTAGGGGCGTCGGCTAAAGTTGAGGTGGCCGCAATATTTACATAATTAGCCGCGCCGTCCCAGTTAAGCGTGCCGGCCCGGAGATAGTAAGTTGTATTGGGATCCAGTCCCGTAAGCGACAACTGCGTTGCGGAGATGGTGTCCGTGTAGGAGGAAAAAAGCACGGGCTCAAATGCCGGGCTGGCGGAGGCTTCAAGCCGGTATCTTTCCGCCGTCGCGTTTGGAGGACTTGGGGCCAGCGGGATCCAGGGAACGGTAATGCTTGAAGAAAATACCCCGGTTATAGGTTGGACGTTTAGAGGCAGGGCTAATGTGGATTGCAGCCACGGCGTGGAGTTAGTGTAAAACGTGGTACCATTAAACAGGGCTCCGGCCCGGTAGTAGTATTTTGTGTTTTCGTTCAGGGTAACCGAGAGGCTTTCGGCGCCCGGGTCGGAGGTTGAAGAACTCAGGATCAGGTCCTGGAAGCGCCAATCGGGGTAGGCGGCGGCCTCAACAACGTAACCGTCCGCCAGGCTGGTAGTAAAATTCAAGGTCGCGCTGGACAGCCCTACATACGCCAGAATAACCACGGTAGGCGGACCGGGAGAGGCGGTTCTCAGGACGTCAAGGGCGGTATAATTGGGAGTAAATTCCCAATTAAGAGTGGCTAAGCGAAGATAATAACTTGTATACGACCCCAGGCTTGAAAGGGTAAGCTGGTTCAGCTGGTTCTGGTAGGTAACGGAAGATATTATCTCTCCGCCTTCGTCAAATGGAGCGGTGGAGCCTTCAAAGAGGTATCCCTCGCAGGAAGAACTTTGGGGCGAAGCGTCCAGGGGGTGAAAACTTACCGTGATCAAATTCATGCCGGAGATCGTTGTTACGGTGTTGGCGCTGAACTGCGAAGCGAGCGTTATGGCGGAAGTGTAAGGCTCCGCTGTGTAGTTAGGGTCGAAATTTTTGTTAAGCGAAGCCGCCCTGAAGTACCAGGTGGTGTTCATGGCAAGGCCGGAAACAGTGAGAGTTGAGAGTTGTGAGTTGAAAGTTGAGGAGGAAAAAATCGCGCCGGTGAAATTTGAAGCGGTGGAGGCCTCAAGGCGGTAGCCGAGCGCGGAGGCTGTTGAGGGGCCTGGCGGGAGCGCCGCCCAGCCGAGCGTCGCCGAGTCGGCGGCTACCCCTAGCAGCTGTAAATTCTGCGGCTTTGAAGACAGCGTGGTAAAGGAACGGCCGGAATCATTGGCGGCTCCGTTCCAGTTAAGCGCTCCCGCTTCATAATAGTACGTGGTGTTGCGCTCCAGGTCGGTCAGAGTAGCGCTTGAAGTGTCGTGGTCCGTACTGCTCCATACAACAATTACGCCCCTGTCATAAACGCTCACGGTTGAATATCTAAGCCGGTAGCCCTCCGAGTCCATTGCCTGCGCGGGGCCTGAAACAGCCGTCCAGGTAACCGTGGCGCTGGTTTCGCCAAAGGTTTCGCCAAGACCGTCAAGTTTAATGGCAAGAGTCGCCGTGGAAATGTCGGTGGTGGGGGCGGTTTGAGTTCCGGAGAGGTTTACCGCCGCCACATGTAAAAAATAAGTGGTGTTGGCGGCAAGTCCCGGCAAGGTAAGCGGGGGATAATAATCGGAGTAAAATTTTGAATCTGTGAAACCCGGATTGTCGGCGTATTCTATTTTATATTCGGTCCAATCGGGATTGCCGTTGCGGTTTACCTGAACGCTTATTTGAGCTGTATCTGAAGAATCTGAAGCAAAAAAATCATACACAAACTCCGGAAGAGTCGGCGCTGCGGCGTGAGTTACGGTTGAAATATAAAGCGGGTTATAGGAACCATCGCTTTGTTTTTTTACCCGGAAGTAATAAATGGTGTCAGGGTCCAGATTTATATAAGTTGTGGTGTTTGAGCCCGGCGCGCCGCCGGCTGTCAGGGCGGAGAAATCACTTACAGTTGAAAGCGCCGTTTCATAAGGCGCGTTTACGTCCCAGTTGAAAGAGAGGGTGTTAGAGGTGACTCCAATGTTGACCGGGTGTAAATCGGTTTGGGCTGACAGCCAGGCCTGGCAAATAAAAAACAACCCCGCCGCTAAAAAAGAGGCCCGAAATCCGCGCAAAGGCGAATGGTACGCATGCATACCGACATAGTCTAGCACAGGGCCATTAAAAATCAATAGACAATATGTTACGGGATGTCGCCGCCTTTTGAGTTCTATGCTTTTGTTGAAATGCCTGCGGTTTCTATTATATTATAGGGTCAGCGCCGCGCAGTGGAAATAAAAAACTGCATTTATGAAAGTAAAAAATATCCTTTTTTTCGCGTTAGCCGTTTGCTGCTGGTTTTCGGCGGGTCTGTCCGCTTCAGGCGGACGCCGTGAAACTACTATAGGTCCGTCGGCGGACCGCAAACCTTCCGCGCAGAAGCCAAAAAGCCTTAAATTTTCCGTAAAACAGATAGGCCCGATCCTTGAGGTAAAAGAGTCCTCCACCCAGGTAATAGGCCAGGGCGGAAATTACGCGGTTACGGACGGCCCCGGTAAAACGGTCTGGTTTTTAAACAATATCTGGACGGGAGAGGTTCCCTCGTCCGGTCAGCCGGCCCGTTGGGGCATAATTGAGGGCGGAGTGGCCCTGTCAGCTTCCAGTTCCCCCTATTCTTTGAAAGGCGCTTTGAATCATGTGCTGGATGAAAACCGCTGGCCGATACCGTTTCTTTCATCGGATTTCAGGGAATATATCCAGGTGCGTAAATTCTGGCCGCGCGCCGGCTTTAAAAATGAAAAAAAGTATTATGTGTTCTATTCAATCCTGAATAATTTCGGCAGCGGTCCTTACGATTATTTCCGCGTAGGCCAGGGGCTCGCTTTTTCCGATAATCCCTCCGGTTCATATAAAAAAGTGGAAGTCGGGGGGGGGTACGCCCTTTGGAGCGATGTGGAACCGGCTTTCGGCTCGGCTGTCCTCTCCGACAGCGACGGCTGGCTGTACATTTATGGCCGGGTAATGACCGAGCCGGGTAAGTATTCGGCGGCGCTTGCCCGTGTAAGGCCTGAAAATATGGAGAGCAGGGAAAAATACGACTATTACAGCCTGGATGTTTCAAGCGGCGTGTGGACTTCCGACCTGACGGAAACTACGCCGGTTATGGAAAACATGCCCGAAGAGTTTTCTGTTTCCTACAATGAATACCTGAAAAGTTACCTGGCGCTTTACCTGGACATTGAGGATACTGAAATTTTATTAATGAAAGCCGACTATCCCTGGGGGCCGTGGAAAGACCCTGTGAAAATAATGGCCTGCTCCAAAGAGGAATACTGTTCAGGCGCCAAGGAACAACCCCTGTTCTCCCTGGAGGACGGGAAAAAGATCTTTTTCACGCTTGAAAAAAAGAATATGCCGTATATCTACGAGCTCACATTCACAGTGAAGTAGATAGTAGGTAGTAGGCGGTATGTAGGGAATGGCAGACAGTATATTACCTACCCTGTTGCAGAGAGAAGTCCATGTCTGAATACAACATACTGGTGATAAATCCCGGCTCCACTTCCGACGAGGTGAGTTTTTTCCGCGGCGAAAAACTGGTTTTTCATAAGATCGTCCGGTACAGCCCGGAAGACCTGAAAGCCTACGAGTTTAAAAAAGTAACCTCCCAGTATAAATTCAGGAAAGGCCTGGTGCTTGACGCCCTGAAAGAGCACAAGGTGGAGCTGTCGGAGCTGCACGCCGTTATAGGCCGCGGCGGAGTGCTTCGGCCCATAGAGGGCGGGGTCTACGCGGTTAGTGATAACATGCTTAAAGACTTGAAAGAAGGCGTAATGGGAGACCACCCTTCAAATTTGGGAGGAATACTAGCCCACAACATAGCCGGCATGTGCGGCGCCGCGGCGTTTATAGCCGATCCGGTAACGGTTGATGAGATGGAGCCTTTGGCCAGGTATTCGGGGATGCCTGAGAACCCCAGAATTTCAATTTTTCACGCGCTTAATCAGAAAAGGGTGGCCCGCCACGCGGCCCGCCAGCTTGGTAAACCATACGCAGACTGCCGCCTGATCGTCATGCACGGCGGCGGCGGCGTCTCGGTTGGCGCGCACGCGGGCGGCAGGGTGGTGGACGTGAATAACGGGCTTGAGGGTGACGGGCCTTTCACGCCGCAGCGCTCGGGCGGAGTGCCGGCCAGCGGGCTGATAAAAATGTGTTTCTCCGGCAAATACACATTGGCCGACATGAAACTAAAGCTTAAAGGCCGCGGCGGCCTTGTGGCTTATACCGGCACCTCCGACTGCCTGGCTCTTGAAAAATATATCCTGACCGGCGAGGTAAAGCCTAATTCCGGCCTTGATCCGGCAAAAATTTCCCGCGAAAAAGCCAAAGAGGCGGTGCTTGCCATGGCTTATCAGATTTCAAAGGAAATAGCGGCCATGGCCTCTGTGCTTGAAGGCAAGGTGGACGCTATAGTGCTTACAGGCGGGCTCGCCTACGACCAGATAGTGATACCCGAAATCAAGCGTAGAGTGGGCTGGATAGCCCCGGTGCTAAGCTATCCCGGCGGCGATGAAATGAGCGCCCTGCGCGCGGCGGCGCAAACCGGCCTTAAGCGTCCCGCCGCGGTAAAGGTGTATTAGGAGAATTGTAGAAGTTAGAATACAGAATTCAGAAGCCGGAAGTCGGGAATTCGCGGCGACGATTTTAAAATCAACAAGGAGAAAAGTATGAAGTTTCGCAATTTTGAAGAACTGATGAAGCTGGTTAAAGATAAACCGAACCGCATAGTGGTGCCCGGCGCAAATAATGACGAGGTGATGCAAGCTATAAAAATGGGAGTTGAACACCGCATAATTTCCGGCGGCATTCTGGTAGGGCCGAAAACCCAGGTTGAGGCCGTAGCGGAGAAGGTCGGAGTTAAACTGGATATTTTTGAAATAATAGATATGTCCGATTGCGCGGAGATGTGCAATAAGGCCGTGGACCTTGTGAAAGCCGGCAAGGGAGATTTTCTTGTGAAAGGCCTGGTGGACACTAAATTTTACATGAAGGCCATACTGCGCAAGGAAGTGGGCGCGGTGGCCGAAGGGACGGTGCTTAGTCATTTTGTGCTTTTTGAACTGTCCAACTATCACAAACTTTTTGCCGTTACCGACGCGGCCATAATTATAAATCCCACGCTGGAGCAGAAGGCGAAAATTACCCGCAACGCCGTGGACATGATGCGAATGCTGGGCGTTGAAAAACCTAATGTGGCCGTGGTCTGCCCGGTGGAAAAAGTAAACCCCAATATTCCCAGCACCATGGACGCGGAAGCCCTTGTGAAGATGAATAAGGAAGGGATTTTGAAGAACTGCGTGGTGGAGGGGCCTTACGACATTTATATCGCATTTTCAAAGGAGCTGGCGGCGGAAAAAGGCATAAAAGGCGCCGCCGTTCCCGGCGAAACCGACATAGCGCTTTTCCCCAACCTGGATTCGGCCAACCCCGTATATAAATGCCTGTCGTTTTTCGGCGCGGGCATGAAATCGGCCACGCTGCTTGTCGGGTCCAATATCCCGGTAATACTGCCGTCCCGCACCGACACGCCTGTGACAAAGCTGCACTCAATAGCGTTAGCGGGCTTTCTAAAGTCTCAGGCCGTCTTAACGGGCATGGCCCTTGATACGGCACGGCCATAGGCTAGGCAGGGGTTTGCGCCTGACAGCGACAAGGGACTGCGAGCGAATAGCGAATTAGGGACGGAGTTCTTTATAACTACCCACTACCCACTGGCCACTATTCACTATGACTAAGGAGAGAAAATTATGGTTTGGAATTTTTTAAAAAAAGTTTTGAACAAGAAGGAAGAAAAACGGTCGGAAACCGAGCCCCGGGCCGCTTTTCAGCAAAACACGCGGATTCAGCAGGCGGCCTCTCCGTCGTCCGCGCCATCCGCGGAAAAGCCTGCCGATGTCAAGGCTCCGGCGGCCACGCCCGCGGTGAAAGAAAAGCCGCACGCTGAAAAAACCGATGAGGAGCTGGTTCAGGAACTAAACGCTATTTCCCCTGAAATCCTTTCCCAGGCCAAAACCCCGCAGATGCGCAAGTTGATAATAGACATCTACCGCAAGATGCTTGTTGAGGGCGTAAATATAAAAGATGAAAAAGAAGTTAAAAAATGGCTCAAAAAACATCCCGAAGTTGTGAACGGGGGCGAAACCCATAAAATAGAAACCTTTAAAAGAGAAGAGCCGAAAGTGGGCCGCAACGACGCCTGCTCCTGCGGTTCCGGCAAGAAATACAAAAAATGCTGCGGGAAGGGAAAATAACTATCGGTAACTGCTCAAGTGGGTTATCTGTAGGCGCGACGATAATTGATAGCAGCGGAAAGCAAAAGAAAGCAACTGAATGCCACAAAAAGTAAGAGCATGAAATAATTTTCTTTCTTACTCGCAGTTGCTTTCTGTAGCGTTTCGTAGCCTTTAGTTGCTATCGATGACAACAGTTTGCAGTCTAAATAACATTCCCCTGAGAAAGAAGGATTTTTTTTAGCCGGCGGAAATCAGCCGGTATAGAGGTGCTTTTGCCGCGTTTTTTCATGCAGGACGCAAGACGTGCGGGGAGCTTTACCGCTTCTCCCGTATTTCTTGACACGATATCGGGGAATTTAGCCGGGTGAGCCGTGGATAAGACTATCTTCGGGCCTGCGAGATTGCAGTTAAAGGCGGCGGCTATGGCGGTTGCGGTATGCGGATCGGATACATAACCAAACCTTTTGAAAGCCAGGCCTATTGTTTTCTCAGTTTCCCCGTCCGTAACGGTGACGGCGTCAATATCCCGTTTAAGCGCAACGCGGTTATTGTGATACATGTCAAGAATTCTGGCGAAGTTGCTTGGTATTCCCACGTCCATGGCGTTTGAAAGTGTCAGTCGGGTTTTTACGCGCGGGAGCTTTCCCGTGGCAAGGTAATGCGGAACCCCGCTGTTGATATTAACCGCGGCGATAAATTTCCGCGCGGGCAAACCCATTCTTTTCGCGAACAGCCCGGCGCAAAGATCGCCGAAGTTCCCGCTGGGAATAATAAATACCGGTTCGCGCTTTGCCATCCCTCTGCGCAATGCCGTAAGCTGTGAAACAGCGCTGAAATAATAGAACATCTGCGGAAGAAGCCTGCCGATGTTAATAGAGTTGGCGGATGAAAGGGTCATTTTCCCTCGTATTTCCGCGTCGGAAAGGGCTTTTTTGGCCATCCGCTGGCAATCGTCAAAATCCCCTCTTACCTTAAGCGCGATGATATTTCCTCCGGGAGCGGTTATCTGTTTTTCCTGCAGAGGGCTTATCCTGCCTTCCGGATAAAGCACAACAACGTTTATTCCGGCCAGGCCGAAGAATCCGTGCGCCACCGCGCTCCCCGTGTCGCCGGAAGTGGCTACGAGGACTGTCAGGCGCTTTTTTGTGCCGGCCAGGTAATGCTCCATCAGGCGTGCCATGAAACGCGCGCCGAAATCCTTAAACGAGAGCGTGGGACCGTGGAAGAGTTCAAGGATATATAAATCTTTGGAAATCCGGACCAGCGGGGAGGGGGAGTTGTTTACAGGGAAGGCTTTTTTGCTGAAAGAGTCGCGTATTATTCCTTTCAAATTCTTATCTGTTATATCGGAAATATATTTCCGGCAGGCTATAAAAGCCAATTCATGAAAATTATAGCTTCCGATATCGTGAAAAAAATTATTTCCGGGGCCGTGACACTGGCCTGTCGCGGACCTCTGGCGTTGTCCGCGACTGGGAAAAGCCTCCGGCATAAACAACCCTCCGTCACCGGCCAGACCCGTGAAAAGGGTTTCCCGGAAGGTTGCCGGCTCTGATTTACCGTTAGTGCTGTAATATTTCATTATTTGTAATTTTTGCCATAGGCCATAGGCTTTAGGCTATAAAGTTATAAGCAAATTCCTGAAAAAGCATACGGCATACGGCTTAAAACTTTTACGTGTTTATGCTTCTTGCCTACAGCCTAACTGCCTATCCGCCTGGGGCGCCCTCTATTTCAGCGGGCGTCCGCCTAAGGCCGACGGACCCGCCGGCTGTTTGGCGGGCAGCCTATCTACCTGAGCAGTCCCAATATTTCCGCCGCCATTTCAGCCGGGGATCGTTTCCCGGAGTTGACGGTCCGGTCCGCGGCTTTTTCATAAACAACGGTTCTCTCTTTGAAAAGGCGTGTTATGCCTTTTTCCTTAAATCCTACGATGCCGCGGTCATGAATAATCCCCGAAAGCCGTTTTTTTACTTCCTTAAGAGGCGTTTTAAGGTAAATGACCAAGGTTTCCTTTTTGAGTTTTTTCATCGCCGCCGTAGAATAAATTATGCTGCCGCCCGGGGAAAATACAACCCTGTTAATGTCTATTCCCAGAGTGAACTTCTCCTCCAGCGCCAGCAGGGCCTTTTCTCCGTCTTTGCCCAAAATTACTTCGTGCCCCCTGCCTGTTTTCTTTTTTATGTAAATATCCAGATCAATAAAATCCCAGCCCAGTTTTTTTGCCAGAGTTTTGCCTGCCGTGGATTTTCCTGATCCCGGCATGCCAATGAGAGTTATCCCCTTGAATTTTTTCTTCATTCCCGTATTTTTTGTATTATACATCTATTGTAAGTGGTGACTACTCAGGTTCAACGGTTGGCAATCAGGAACATAAGAAAATTATAGAAAACATAACCATGAACTGTGAACTGTTGATCTGTGAACCTGACAACTTAAGCAGTAACGACAGTTTTTAAAACCGCGGGAGGAAGCCTAATGACCAATAACATCGGAAAGTTGCTCCGGATTTCACCAAAAAGATTTAGAGAGATAAACAGGTTCCTGCTGGACCCTAAAAATGAAGCGGTACGCGCCGTTGTAAAACTCATCGGCCAATACGGCGGCGCCGCCGCGATTAACAGGAAAGCGGCCGAAGCGGGGAAGACCGGAAACCTGTTGGCGCTTCTCAAAAAGAAAAATTCTCCCTATTATTCCGACGTTCTCTGGCTGATGGAACAGCGCGACAAGGGCGCGTTTATCAGTATGAAGGATTATTGCCGCAAACACGCGGGTACGTGCAGAGTTAACCGAAAGAATGCCGTCGCGCTGGAAATCAGCGCTCTGCAATACTTCCCTTTTCTCATACAATCCGCCCGACAGGCCATTGCCAGGCGGGAACTGATGCCAGGCCGTTTTATCCGCGTGCGCAATATGAAAGAACAGGTGGCGGACCTTGGCGACATCCTGGCGGTTTCCGCCTCAATGCGGATAATCGGCGCGTCCCTTGTTGAAACACTGGATACGAAAGGCACGGACGGTTCAAACATACACCTCGGCGGTCCGGCGACGATCACCGGCTATTTCGGCGGAGTGGGCCAGCCCAATGAGCACGCCATGCAGTGGGCGCGGGAGTACCTGCATTACTACACTACCTACGGCATCCGCCAGGCGCTCAACGTAAACTCCGGCACAATAATGATCGCCTATCTTATGCACAGGCTTGGCATAGACAACGAATTTAAAATTTCCGTGTTCATGGGCAACGACAACACCTACTCTATCATGTGGACGCTGCTTGCGGCGAAACTTTTCGCGCGTGACGACGGAACTACTTCCCTCATCGGCTTCAATCTGGCTAACTCGGTGAATAACGAAACTATTATCCAAGCCTCTAAAATACGTAAAGCGCTGGGCCTGGAGAAAGTTGTCCGCTTTGAGCACCACATCACGGAGACATTCAAGTCCATCGTGGTTCAGCCGTATAACCGCAGGCGGGAACTGGTCCAGTTGGCCGCGAAGGTGCCGAATATAGCGGCCAAACATGAAGGCGGAGACCCTGAAATAGACGGCAAACGCGCGCACCCTTCGGATATCCTTGATTACTTCCTGCCTAAGAAAGACATTGAGTCCAAGGGCCTGATGCCCGCGATGCTGAGGAATTACCTGGACAAACACGACGCCGTGAACCGGACCGCCAAAGCGCTCACTAAGGCCGGCATCGGCGTGATAGCCGCGCAAAATCTGCATAAATAAGCGAATAGCGATTAGGCGGGATTAATAAAGATTTTCTTCCGCTAATCCCTACTTCGCTATTTCGTTGGCGCTATTAGTCAGGAGGATTATTAATGAAAGAGATTAAAAAAGAAGTTATAAGCCCTGTTGAAGTAAAGCCGCGGCAAAATGTGAAAAAAAGCCTGTTTGACCTGGCTAAAATGAAAAAGGACGGCGTTCCCTCCGCCTGGGTTACCGCGTATGACCTTCCTTTCGCCCATGCCGCCCAAAAAGCGGGGGTTGATATGATACTTGTGGGTGATTCCGGAGGAATGGTTCAATTGGGTTATTCCACAACAAATCCCGTAACCATGGATGAAATGATAATGCTGGCAAAGGCGGCCAGAAAGGGAGCTCCCGACACTTTCATGATAGGAGATATGCCGCAGGGGGCTTATGAACCCTCGGAAAGGGACGCTGTTATAAGCGCTTTGCGTTTCGTTAAGGAAGCCGGTTCGGACGCGATAAAGTGCGAGGGTGGACACAGGATTATCCCTAAAATAAAGGCCATGGTTGACGCCGGAATTCTTGTAATGGGGCATCTGGGGCTTACCCCCCAGAGTACCGGCTCCTTCGGCGGTTACAGAGTGCAGGGTAAATCGGTTAAAAGTTTTGAGAAAACAATGGAAGACGCCCTGGAGCTTCAGGAGGCCGGGGTGTTCGCCTTATTGCTGGAGGCAATGCCCTCGGAGCCCGCGGAACAGATAGCCAGAGCTCTTAAAATACCGGTTTATGGAATAGGCGCCGGGACCGGGGTTGACGGTCAGCTTATCATAATGCACGATCTTATGGGTTTTTATGCCGCGTTCCGCCCGTGGTTCGCCAAGTGTTATGTTCCAGAAGTCTCCGGGCAATTCAAAGACTATATATCGCAGATACCGGACATAAGGAAGAACGGCAAGGAAGAAAGGCGCGATGGCTTGCTGGTTTTAGCCGAGATGGCCATAAAAGCTTACATTGAGCAGGTTCGCGGCGGGACTTTCCCCGGCAAAGAATACTCTTATTCAATAAAATCTGAAGAACTGGCGGCGCTTAAAATCTCTAAATACTGGAAATAAGAACAAAGCCTAACGGTTGTAGTCGTCAGCCAACCGTACAGTGTCGTCGGGGTGATAAGTGGAAACTTCAAGCAGAGTGACCCTGCCGTAAGGCGCGGCAAAGCGATGTCTAGTGCCGGTGGGGATGGGGGCGGCGTCGCCCGGTTTGTAAACCGCGGCCTGCCCGTTTATCTCCATAAGGCATTTGCCTTTGAGCACATAAAGGGTCTCATGCTTTTTCGTGTGGTACTGCAGGCTCAGGCGGGCGCCTTTGTTGATAATGAGTATCTTGCCCAGATACAGGCCCGGCGCGCAGGCGAAAACATTCTCCTGTCCCCACGGTTTTTTTACTATTGTGGTTTTTGTTTTCTTTTTCATATGTTCCTATAGTGTATGTCTTTTGACCTTCCGGGAGACTTCGGCCTGAAACCAATGGACACTTTCCCGGCCGCCTCCGCTTAACTTTACCAGTTTTGCCGCCCTGTTTCCAATTTCAAATTGATCGTTTTCCCTCTCCCGGAGCTTCCGGATGCGCCGACCGGTAATAACGGAGAAAAAGGGCCCTTGACAAAACTCTAACTCCCCTTTATATTATATGATAAGACATGGGTATTCTTGGACGGCGTATTTATCTATGAGAAAGATATCTTCCTTCGCGTCGGTCATCATTCTTTCCGGTATTTTTGTTCCATTTTTTGCCATGGCCGCCGCGGGCGATGAGGCCGGTTTGGAGGCTCTTGCGGTAGTGCCGGCTTCCGAGGTTCCGGTGGGCATGGATAAAGCGCCTGCGGCGACTTCGTATACGGGTGAAGACTTGCGTACTTTCAGGGCTAATGCCTCCGGACAGTCCGATGTTTCGGCGCGCGCGCTGTTGAAGTATTTAAGGGGACTTATGCCAGGCGAGCCGCAGGAATTCGTAAACCGGCAGTGCTTTCCGATAGCTGAAATGGTGATAGGTCTCAGGCGCATGGCGCTTTTAAAAACTCTGCCTGAAGAAGAGTATCAGTCCATAAGCCGGGAACTCGCTTCTTTTGATATACGCGTGTCTGAATCCCGGGACAGCCTGCTTTCGGACCGCAGGGATAACGACAGGGGTGGCAATAAACGGAGCCCTATTGATGAACTGGTGGATACGCGTTCCGCCGTTAATTCCGGGGACTCAAAGGCGGCGGAGAAAGTTCAGGCGCTAACGCAGAGTTATCCCGACAATCCTTCGGTTCAGTCCGCGGCGGCCTCATACTATAATGACATGCGCAATTATTCCATGGCTGAAAAAACAGCCACCGACGCCATAAAACTGGATGAAAAAAGCCCGGACGCCTATAAAACCAGGGCGCGCGCGCGGGCCTCGCTGGAAGACAGGAAGGGCGCCCTTGAGGACATAAAAAAAGCCATGTCCATAGATCCGCAGGATGAGTCGGTAAAAATTCTTTTAGTGCTTCTTGAAAGCCGCAAAAGCGTGCCCGCTCTTAACTCGCTCGCAACGGTTGCGGAAATAAAAAAGGCTTTCAGTTCCTCCTCCGACGGAGACTTATCCGCGGTAGAAAGTGCCCCGGAGGATCCCGGCAGCGTGCAGGGCGGCCAATCTCACGGCGCAGCCGGGGAGGAGCCCGGGCTTGTCCGTGAAGGCGGGGCGCAGCCGGGGATTTACGCCGCGGACTACGGTAAATCCAAAACTTACCTGCAGACCGCTCTTGCCAAAACGCGCCTTGGCGATTATGAGGGCGCCGCTAAATACTCCGCTCTTTCCATAGAAAAAAATCCCGCCAACCTTGACGCCTGGCTGGAAAGGGCCAACGCCATGAATTTCCTCGGCCGCTATGACGAGGCTGTGAGGGACGCCACCTTCGTGCTGCAAAAAGAACCTTCTAATCTTCAGGCTTTGAATATGCGCGCCTGGGCGCTGAATAAAAAAGGGTTATCCGGCGAGGCTGAAACCGATTCAAGCCGGGCCATTAACATTAACCCGAATTTCGCCGACGCCTGGTTTAACAGGGCGCTGGCCTACGAAAAGCAGGGCGACTATAAAAAAACGCTTGATAATTTCCGGCAGGCCGCGGCGCTTAGCGGGTCGTATCAGAGCCGCTACCAGGACGCTGTGGCGCAGTACGGCGCCATGGTGCCTGGTTTTTCAGCCGGGTTCGGCGCGGCCTCAGCCGGGGCGCAGGCGGTTTATGAAGGCGCGCGCGGCGAAAAACGCTCTCCGCTCACGCGGTTCCTTGTTTTGTTATTTTTCACTCTCAGCGGCGGAGCCTTGGTCGCCATGGGGCTGGTGCACGTGATAACTTCAAAAAACGAAAAAGCGGAGGCAAGCGCGCGCAATACCCACCCTGAAGTGCTTTCCCCGTCCATTTTCTATGAGGGTGTGGCCACCGGCAAATATAAGATAGAGCGTAAAATAGGCGAAGGCGGCATGGGCATGGTTTACGAGGCGGTTGACCAGTCTCTTGGCAGGAAAGTCGCCATAAAAAAGATGAACGATGAAATAAAAGTTAACGAGCGGGAAAAACAGCGCTTCCTTGAAGAGGCCCGCACCGTGGCCCTTCTGCGTCATCCCAATATTGTGGAAATTTTTACTATTTTTGAGGAAGAAGCTAATATTTATCTGGTTTTTGAGTTTCTCAGCGGTATGACGCTGGACCGCCTGCTTGACAAGGAGGTCAGGCTGGGCTTTGAGAAAACCGTTAAAATTTTTGATGAGGTTTCAAAAGCTCTGGTTTACGCCCATTCAAAAAACATTATCCACCGCGACCTTAAGCTTTCTAATATCATGTTGAGCGAGGAGAACGAGGTTAAGGTAATGGATTTCGGGCTGGCAAGCCGCGCCAGGGAAGCTCTGGCCAGATTCTCCAATAAGGAAGTGGTCGGCAGCCCCGCGTATATGCCGCCTGAGCAGGATTTGGGCGTTTTTTCAAGGGAGGCTGACATTTACTCTCTTGGCGTTTGTCTTTACGAGGTTCTTACGGGCGTGCTGCCTTTCCAGGGTCCGGATTTCCACGCTCAGAAGGCGCGCGCTATTTACCGGCCTCTCAGCGTCATATTGCCGGGTTCTCCAAAGCTGCTTGATTTACTGCTTGAAAAAGCCCTTGCCCCCGAGCCTGAAAACCGCTTCCACAGCGCCGGTGAATTTCGCGGGGCGCTTCTTGATATAGCCGAGGCCATGGGGTTTGGCCCGGCGCAGGAACGCCGCGCTGAACAGCGTCCGCAATACAAAACCTTTCCGGTTTAAGCGTTATCAGCGCAGCGTATAGAGCTTTGCCTTGTTGCCAAAAGGTTCGGGCCCGCCTGGGGCGGCCGCGGCGGAACTTTTTAAATTTCAAAAAAATACTTGCTTTTGGGCCGTCTGACGCGCATAGCCCCGCACTTTTTCCGAAATGGGTCAAAGTGCGGGGCATAGCGCTTGTTGCGGCACGCCCGGAGGTCAGATACGGCACGGTCCCGCTTCCGCCTAAGGCGGAGGCTGGGCACGGCCATAGGCCAGTATTAGAGCGGGAAGGGAATGTTTTTACAAATTTTTCAGGAAGTAAAAGCGTCAGTAGCAGGGAACACTACCGATAACCTGTCCTATGTTTCTTACGGATTTGATACACTCTTTACCGTGACCGTCGGCAACTACTGATAATGATGAAAGGCGCGTGGGTTAATTCGTTTTACCTGCTCGCCGGCATCTGTGTAGCAGGGATGACCGTTATGGCGCTCACCAAACCGCCGGCCCGGCCTGAGCTGGTGGCGCCCGCCTGACCGGCACGTGCACTTATGGCCTGATACCGCACTGCCCTGTTCCAACGGATAGTCTATGAAAATAACGCTCATCTATCCTCCGACAGATTGTCTGAACTGCGAATGTTTCACTCTGCCGAACCTGGCCCTCCCCGTGCTGGCCGGATACTTGCGCAAGGAAGGGCACGAGGTCTCACAGATGGACCTGGACCTCCCTTTTAACGGAGAGATCCGGCGCCGCAACCCTGATGTTGACTTCAATATTCTCAATCATCCGGACAAAACCATCGCTTATCTCAACGGGCGTCTCCGCGGGCCGGAGGCGGCTCTTCTTAAACGCATAACAGGGCTGTTTATCGCCTGGCCCGGCTTCCGCAAATCCGATCTTTTCGGCATCACTTTGGCCGGGTTTAAAATGAATTCTTTTCTGTTGAACGCCGCGGCTCTGATAGCGCATGGGCTCAAGAACCGGTACCATTCCCCCGTGGTCATCGGCTACTGCGGGGTGCCGAAGACGATCTATCGCGAGCTCCTGGAAAAATATCCCGTTTTTGACTACGCCGTCTATTCCGGAGGGGGATTTCACCTGGCGCGGCTGGTTGAACGCCTGGCCGGACGGAGTAACGGTCTTTTGTTCACCACCCTGGAAAAGAAGGGCGGAACGATTGTGGACCATGTCCGGATGGCGGAAGAAGAGCTGACCAGACCGGATTATGCGGGGTACCCGCTTTCGCTATATAAGGTGGACAGCACCGCCCTTTTATCGCGTTATAACCCAGACGCGCCTGTTACACGGGATCTCATCCGCCGCGCCGGTAACCGTGAGCAACTGATTGTTATGTACCGCTTCTCCGACACCTGCCGGGGGCGGTGCGCTTTTTGCGGCAACGACGCCCGCCGCAAATCAAGGTGCCTGAGCGCGGATCAGGTGATAGACGATCTCTTCCGGCTGAAAGAGGAAGGGGCCACCGGCGTCTATTTCATCAACCCCAATTTCAATGACAGCTACAAATTCGCGGAGGAACTCTGCGATAAGATGATCCGGCATAGGTTGGGGCTTCTCTGGTGCGACTGCGTAAATTTCAGGGAGATGGATAGGAGCCTTCTGGCCAAAATGCGGCGGTCCGGAGCGGTAAAGCTCACTTTCGGGATGGAAACCGGAAGCGCCAGGCTGCTGCGCTACATCCGCAAGGGAGTACGCAAGGAAAAAATCTCTGAGCTGCTTAAGGCGTCGCATGCTCTCGGTATCTGGAACCACATTGAGCTCATAGGCGGCCTGCCCACGGAGACGGAGGCAGATATCGGGGAAACTGCGGCTTTCATCAGGCGGCACTCGGATTTTGTTGACACCTATTCCATTAACCCGTTTTTCATGTACGCTTCGTCTCCGTTCTATCGGGAACCGGAGAAATTCGGGCTCCGTCGCCTTACAGGAAAACCGGAATTGGAACTGGATCCCTTCTCCGCGGAGGAGACCGCAAACAATTTCTCGGAACGGTTTGATGAGATAGGAGGGTTGCGCTTCGCCCAAAAGGACGCGCAGATCCGCCGGTCCACTCGGCTTCTCGCCGAAACGGTTGAAAACGTGTCTTCTGAGCGGGCGATTGATTTTGAGCACGTCCATCTGCTCATGTGCCTTTACAGCGCCCTGGGCCATTCGCAAAAGGGCCGTATCCGCAGGGTCGTGAAATCGCTGACGCGGCGGTTCAAACCGTACAATCTTGATTGTTTTATTTCTTCTGTGGCATTTAAGAAACACGATTATCACCGGGTGCTGAGGACGAAGCGTCCTCTATCCGCCGCGGGCGGCTGACCACAGGTAATATGGACTACCGGATTCCGAATCACTGGAACTTTGCCCGGTAATATCCGCTTATTTGGCTGGTTTTTTTGTTTTTAATGCCCGGAAGGTTTTAATGAATTTGCGCCAGGCTTCAAGACCGTCGTAGGAGGGGTCCGGAATGGAGTCGCCATAGGAGTAACTGAGGACAAAAAACATTTTTCCGGCGGGCACCACGCAAAACTCCTCACGCGCGAACACAGAGGGCCCGGCGGTATCCGGAGGCGGCAGTGAAACAGGGACTTCCCTGCTGTATATTAGAACACGCACGCCGGAAACGAGGGCGGTCCCTGTCTTTCCAGCCGGTTTTCCTCCTCTTGAACGCGCCTCAAAGCCGACCAGAAAATCGCCGGCGGTTTTATAGCGGGAACCTTCGCCGCCGGAAAGGCGGACTTTTATTTTATGGAGATCGCGCGAAATAAGGGCCTGTGGGTCGCCCTGGTTTAAGGAGAATTCTTCCGTCCAGCTTTGCGGCACTTCATACTTCGCGGCTGCGGATATGCCGTCTTTTATTTTCATAGGCTGCTCCTTGGCCCTGTCCGCCGCGCAAGCGGGCGCAGTCAGTAATAAAAGGAAAGTCAGGCAGGAGTGGAAGTTCATTTAGGTGTGGGCGCTCCGGAAACGCAGGTGTCTTTTTTTGCGAGTTCCATAAACTGATCCCACGAGAGCTGTCCGGCTTCCGGGGGGGTGGGGGTGGATCCCTGTGTCTGACCGATCAGCAGGCCTTCAAGCCGCGTAAGCCGTTCTTTCATAATCGCTTCTCTCTGTTTATAATAGTCGCTATCTGCCGCCTGCTCCAATAAAGATAGAAGCGGTTGACCTTCATTGCTTAAAATAAGTTCTAATTGTGTTATCAAGGCGCCCCCTACCTCTAGAAGATCTTTATGTCTTGTGGGTAAATACTCCAGCATGTCGTTTAGCTCAGCCCTTATATTCCGGAAAGAGGAGGCATCCATCTTATGCACGTCCACGAAATGATCCGCCATTTTCAGCCACAGCTTGTATCTTTCGGCTGTTTTGGGTAGTTGTTCCAGCTTTTTATCAACTTCCAGAAGGCGGCTTTTATATACGGCTGCGGGGTCTTTCATCTCCTCTCTGGTAAGCTTTATAGCGTAAGCAGGGGAAATTAACTTGATGCTGTCCATGCTCTCCGCAGGGTTTTCCACGTACGCCCATATTTCATCCTCCGGCTTAACACCCAACTCGGTACGTGTCAGCCAGCCGATAAGGCGGGCATTCTCTTCCTCAGATGTGGCGAACCTATTTGCTATAGCCAAAGCGTTTTCACCCAGCCGCTGCCTTTCCAGAGCATGTCCCAGCATCTCGTGTGCCAGGGTGCCTACTCCGCTATCCCTCTCGTACTGCATAAAAAGTTTATTCAGCCCTACACGCGGCGGAACCTCGCGGTATGCGGTATAACCGCGCCCTCCCTGTAAAGTTTTTTTGCCGTCTATTACCATCATGGCGCTTCCGGGTATCTCTTCAAGGGAAACCACCACCCCGGCGTTCTCATTTATGAATTGCGCAGCTACTTCTCTGGCTGTGGCGCTTTCCAGCAGCCTTGAAACCATAGAATCCAATACGGCTCTTTCGGCGGGGCTGCCGTGATCATTCAGCGTTATGTGTTTCCTGAGTTCAGCTGTTAGCAGCCCCCTGTTTTCTGCGGCCGCGGAGAGGGGGCCCGCCATGGCCTGGCGTTTCGCAGCGCCGTCAAATAAGGCGGCGCTCTCAGCGGAATCGGCGTCCGTGCTTCCCGCCCTCAAAAGCGGAAGGCCGGACATATAGATAGTTGCGGTCAGCAGGATAAAGGGTAGTTTGCGTATCATACTTGAGGATAGTATAGTGGGTACATCCCTTGGGTGTCAAGGGTCAGAGGTCCCATTTACGGTATAGGGCCGCTGTTTTAATTGTAAGGCGGAATTTATAATCGGTATAATAATAAGGTTGAAGCAGTAAATAGCGAATAGTAGTGAATAGTGAAGAATCGCTAAGGAACCAATAGTAGAGTTTTTTTGTTGCCACTATTCGCTATTCGCTTGTACTTATCACTTGAGCAGTCATGGTTTTTGGGAGAACTTATGAAAGCTATTGTTAAAAAATACCGAGAGAAGGGTCTTTGGCTGGAAGATGTCCCTAAACCGGAGCCGGGGGACAATGAAGTGCTTATAAAGATAAAGCAAACCGCGATTTGCGGCACCGATATACATATCTACCAGTGGAACGACTGGGCCCAGAAAACCATACCGGTTCCCATGCATGTGGGGCACGAATTCGCGGGTATTATAGAAGCGCTTGGGAAAAATGTGAAAGGATACGCTGTCGGGGAGCGGGTTTCGGGCGAGGGCCATGTAGTCTGCGGCCGTTGCCGCAACTGCAAGGCAGGGCACAGGCATTTGTGCATAAATACCAAAGGCGTGGGCGTTAACCGCCCAGGCGCTTTCGCGGAGTATCTGGCCATACCGGCCGAAAATGTTTTTCCGCTTCCGGACGATATTTCAGACGACGAGGCTTCAATACTGGATCCCCTCGGCAACGCCGTGCACACGGCGCTTTCTTTTGACCTGGTGGGGGAGGATGTTCTTATTACCGGGGCGGGCCCCATAGGCATAATGGGCGCGGCGGTCGCGCAACACGTGGGGGCGCGTCATGTGGTTATAACCGATCTGAACGAATACCGCCTGGAACTGGCAAGAAAGATGGGCATAAAAAATGTTGTGGACGTGCGCGGGGAAAAGCTGCCGGATGTTATGCGCCGTCTTAAAATGAATGAGAGCTTCAGCGTGGGGCTTGAAATGTCAGGCAGCGCTTCGGCCTTTAACGACATGATATCCTCCGTTAAAATGGGGGCCAAAATAGCGCTGCTAGGCATACTGCCGCCCAACACCACTATCCCCTGGGGAACCGTTATTTTCAAGGCGCTGACTATGAAGTGCATTTACGGCAGGGAAATATTTGAAACCTGGTACAAAATGTGCGCCATGCTGCAGAGCGGGCTTGACGTCAAACCCATCATCACGCACCGCTTCCCGGTGGAGCGTTTTAAAGAAGGCCTTGATATTATGGCCACAGGCAATTCTGGAAAAATAATTTTAGACTGGACAAATTAAGCCGGGCAGCCGCTGGTATGTCACAAGGCAATGCTGATGGCAGGCTAGTATGCTGGTATGCTTCCGGTGGAGTTCCTGAATCAAGGCCTACCAGCATACTAGCCTACCAGCGATCATTATGAATCATTGCAATTTTGACAAACCCTGTGGAGCTCTTGAGGGATCGGGGGCCCTGCTTGTGGTTTTGGATAACAAGAAGCGCGTAAATGCCATGACTATCGGCTGGGCGCAAACAGGTGTTATATGGGGCAGGCGCGTAATGACTGTGCTGGTGCGCCCCTCCCGTTATACGCATGAGCTGCTTGAAAACGCGCGTTATTTCTCGGTTTGTGTTCCGGTTTCCGGCGGTTGGAAAAAGGAACTTGCCTTTTGCGGCTCAAAGTCGGGGCGGGATTGCGACAAGCTGCGCGCCTGCGCCCTGAAAACCAGGGACGGTTCAAAGCGCGGTATTAAGCTTATAGAGGGCGCGGGGTTCTGGTATGAGTGCGAAATCCTTTCCAAGGCCGAAATGCCGTCCTCGGCGCTGCCGGAGGCGATAAGGAAAAAATACTATCCCGCCGGAGACTCCCACACCCTTTATTTCGGCGAAATAATTCACTTGGGGAAGTAGATAGAATATAGCAGGTAGCATGTAGGGAATGGCAGACCGCATAAAACAACGGCAAATGGCGTTGCGGAGAAAAAACAATCCTTGCCCCTGCCTGCCGCCTGTCGTCTGCTGCATGCTTTATTATCCCGGAAGGTTTGAAATGGACCCGCTTAAAAAAATATTTTTAATTTCGTTTGCCATCGTTCTGTCAGCCTGCGGGCTTGCCAGGGAAAAAATTGCGGTATATTATCTTTCAAAGGCGGAAAAAATAATTGCGGAAAGAAGCGCCGCGCCGGCCGATATTGAAAAAGCCTACGGTTTTATAGACAAGGCCCTTTCCAAAGCGCCTGATTCGCAGCGCGCGGTAGCCCTGCTTGAAGAATTAGGAGCGACGGCCTATAAAATCGGTTTTGAGCGCGGCGGAGAATTTGAAACCGCCATACTGCAAAAAAACGTAAAAGCAAGCGGAGAAAACTTGCAGGCGGCGCTCTCCCTTGTAACTGTTCTGGGTGAAAGGGGGGATATACCGTCCATAAGGGAGCTTTCCCTTTTGCTTGAAACCCGCGCGTCTTCCGTTCAGGCCGGCGCGGGTTATAGTTCCCGCCTGCTTTTAATGAACTGCTACTCAGCCCTTGCCCAGTGGCTTGAAGCGGACGGATTTATGGCCCTGAATAAAAACGCGGAGCTTGTGGAAAGAAACGCCGCCGATTACGTTTCAGTCTTTGAAAAAATAAAGGCGCTTAAAGCCGGGCTTGATAAAGAGAAGGCCATGTCCCCCGGACTTGAAAAAAACGTTCCGGCAAATTTATTTTCTTCAGCCGAGATCACTTCGGCGGACGCCCTTAAAAACGGAATGGAAGCTGAAAAGATAAAAAACACGCTGGACCTGCTCGCGCGGGATGCCGGTTTTAAAAAAGCGCTTGAACTTACCGTGGAAGGCAATAAGGCGCTGGTTAAAAAAGATTACCCCCGGGCCAGGGCTTTTTATCAGGGGGCGCTCGGCAATTATCCGGATTTTATTGACGCCCGGAAACAGCAGGTGGAGGCGGATTTTCAGGAAGGGGCGAGCCTGGCCATTGTAAATGAAAGCCGCCGGGCCGCGCGGGCCCTTCTTTTAAAGGCGTATGAAAGCAGCGCGGAGGTGATAGAAGCGGGCCTTGGGGAAGGCAACCGCATGCCTTTTGTGGGCAGAGATAAATTTATGAGCGAGATTTATGCGCTCAGGGCGGCCGCTGTTTCCGCTTTGGGGGTAGTGGAAAAGCCGGGCCCGCGGCGAAAGCCGCGCATGGAGAAGGACTTTAAAGAGGCGCTGGACGCGGCGGTTAAATTCAACCCCGACAACAGAATGGCGCGCGAGCTTCTTGAACGCTACGCTAAAGACGGATTCTAAAAATGAGGTTCTCAGGCAAGGTTCTTTCAGCGGGTGTTTGTTTGTTTTTAAACTTTTCCCTGCCTATAGCCGCGCCATGCCGGGCGGCGCCCTTCCCGGGCAATTCGCCGGCAGACGGCCTTTCCACCTCAGGCGATAATAGCGTTTCAACCGCCGCCGTAAAAATCCCAGTTGTCCGGCCGGAGGAAAATCTCCTTCTGCTTAATATTTCAAAAGACGCCCGTGATTCAAGGGTGGCTCTGGATTATTCTTTAAGGTGGGACTTTTCCGATCTCAGCTCTTTCAGGCCCGGTGTAAAGGCTCTGTATTCCATCTTTAAGACCGCTTCCTCCTGGGATATAACAGAAAATACGCGGCTTAAATATTACGGTTTTAAAACCAACCCCTGGCGGGTATTTATCGCTAAAGAGCGTCCGCCTAAGGAGGATGGCGGTTCGGGCGGGCCCGCTGTTGCTGGCCAGGCGGAATATAAAAAGCATCTGCGGCTTTCTCTTTCGCCGCTTGTGGATGATTTTAAACGCAATCTGGATGAAAATTTAAGGGACGCGCTTCTAAACGCTTCGCTTAAAGGCGCTTCGTCCGAATGGACGAAAATAAGCGAAAAGGATAAGAAAATATTTTTCAGGGATGTATTGTCGCTTGGGGTTTGGGACACGTCTATGCCACTGATGAAAGAAGGCAAAGAAAGCCTGGAGTATATAAGTAAATAAACCGTATGCCGGCGGTTGTTAGAAAACACGCGCCGAAATAATCTGATTTGCTTGTGGCCTGGCCGTTTGTAGGCCATAGGCCTTTGAAACGGCACCTCCAGTGACATTGGCCTGTCGCGGGCCTATGGCGCTGTCCGCGACTGAGGATTGTCCCTTGTGACAGATTTGAGCCTGTGGCTCAAATCTTACGTGAACGCCGCGGCTCCGCGCCCCTGCGAGCCGTCAATGCGGATGTCAAGCGGAGAAACCAGGCGCAGATGTTTTACGTATGTAAGTTCGCGCAATACTTCTCTGCTTTTAAGCCAGGGCCAGTTGATAAAACCTTCCCTGCTGTATGAATTAATGGTGAAATATCCTATTCCCAGAGAAGTGACATTGTGAAAAAAGTGCGTACCGTAGGACGGGTCCACGGAGAAGCCCTCATAGTCGGCTTCAACTATTATCTTTGAATTTGAGATATGATCCCACTTTACCGGAATGCCCAGCATAGGGTCGCTTGAACCCCAGCGGCCCGGCCCAAGCAGAAGATAATGGCGGTTTTCCCGTTTCAGGCGCAGGTTCAGTTCGCCTATCTGTTCGGCTATCTCGTGTGTCTTTAAAGAGTTAAAGGTTTCCGGTTTGACATAGATAAGGTCCAGCACATCCTTTACATAACCGTTCCCCAGCGTCATGGCGCTTAAACATACCAGATTTTCTTTTTTCAGTTCCTCCAGATGCACTTTTTTCACCAGGCTGCGCGACACCATGGGGCGCATCTGCAAAATATTAAATTCCGCCGCCTTGGTTTCCTTATCTATCACGCAGGCAAATTCCATTTCAATATTGGCGCCCATGGCTTCTTTGCCGGCCTCAGCCAGGGTGTTTAAAATATTTGACAACGGCAAAAGTCCATTTTTAAGGATGGGGGCAAAGGTTATAAGCCGCGTGCCGGGGCGGGTTATATCGTCGTAAATCAGGTCATTTTCAGGAGAGTAGGTGGACCCCACGGCCGCAAGCGTGCCGTCCTCCGCCGCCAGGTCCGCGTCAAAAGCGGCCAGCGCCGGTTCCTCGTCATACTTCAACGCGCCGCAGGCTTCTCCGCCAAGTTTAATAGCTATGAATTTTTTCTGTGAGTTGCGCAAAAAATCCTCCGAAGTGGAAAACTGGTGCAAATTCCCGGGGTGCGCGGGCGAGAAGCGCAGGGAAGTGTAACCGTCCACTATGGTTTTTCCAAGGCCCAAAGCTATATGGACTATAGGGTCCTGCGGCTCAAGCGGCGGCACGGGGTAATAGTTGTAGGACTGCATAACCCCCGCGAAGTCGGGGTAAAATCTTTTTCCGGGTGCGCGTAAACTGCCCACTACTTTTTGTATCATCACGGCCATCTTTTCCTCTTCAGCCATATGCGGGGTGAATTTGCGATAGGCCTGGGCTTCCCTTGAAAAAGCCGAAGCGAAAACAAATTTCACCGCTTTCTCAAGTTCCGCCAGGCGCAGGCCGTCGTCGGGGGAATCGTTCGGGAGGAAGTAGGTTTTGTAAACTCCCGCGAAGGGCTGGGTTTTTGAATCCTCTAAAAGCGAAGAAGAGCGTACCGTAAGCGGCCCTTCCAGTTTTTCCAGGGCCGCGCGCAGGTCGCCGCGCACATAATCGGGAAGCGGCGCGCGTTCAAAAAGTTCCGCTATGCGCAGGTTGGAATAATTTTCGCTTATAAGCGAATCAAGATTGTTCTGCTCAATGAAGAAGTCAAAAACATCGGTGGCTATAACTATGGTGTTGGGTACTGTAACCCGCGTGCCCTCAAATTTTTCCTGCAGGTCGCTTTTTGAAAGAAGGAAGTCCACGAACGCCAGTCCCCGCGCCTTGCCGCCTATGGAGCCAGATCCTATTTTGGCGAACGGCGTTTCGGCGTCAAAAAGCTTCCGGTCGAATTTAAGCACGGTCCCCAGCTGGGTTTTATAGATGAACTGGTGCAGGGTTTCTATCAGGTGCCTGCGCAGGGCTTCCCCGTCCTTGAATTCGGATATTTTTTTCGGGCGTATGTTGTAGGCTATTTCAAATTCAGTGCGCGCGAACAGCCATTTTGAAAAATGATTGCGGCTCGCGTGGTAAAGCACCGATTCCACCGGAACCGTTTTTAAAAGCTTTGTCATGGTGTGCAGGTCGGAGGCTCTGGCGAACTCAAGGCCGTTCTTGTCGGAGAAAATAAAATCCCCGAACCCGAAATAGCGCGTCATAAAACCCCGGAGCTGGCGGGAAAGGTCGGGGGCGGACTTTCTCATAAAAGTTGCGCCCAGTTCGCCGGAACGCGCCGCGAACCGGGTGTTGGAGGATTGCAAAAGAACCGGCATGTCGGGGTTTTCTTCTTTTATTTTTTTTGTAAGGCGTAGGCCCGCGTCTTCCACGCAGACTTGCCCTATAGGGTATTCTATGTCGCTTATAACTCCAAGGAGGTTTGCCTTGTATTTGGAGTAAATTCCCCAGGCGTCGTCGTAGTTGCGGGTGAATAAAATTTTAGGCCTGGCCTTAAGGCGCAGGGCTTTCTTGGCGGGGTTAAGCTCTTCGGCCATCACTATCTGGGTTTGTTTCAGCAGTTCCGAGTAAATTATCGGCAGGTAGGAGGAATAAAATTTTATATTATCCTCCACCAGCAACACCGCCTGCACGCCCACCATGGCGTCGCGCTCAAAGTTGCGCTTGTCCTCGATTAAATTTATGATGGCCGAGAAGATGCGTGTGTCGCCCTGCCAGAGGAAGACGCCGTCGGCCAGCGTCTGGGCCGCTTCGGGGATGTTTTTAGCGTCGGAAATATTAAAAGAGAGGAGCACCACCGGCATTTCAGGCTTTGCGGCCTTTAAGCCCGAGAGAAAGGCGGTCATGTCTATTTCACCCACCTGTATCATGGCTATTACCAGGTCGTAGTGATTTTTTTTGAGTTTTTCCAGCGCTTTTTCGGCGGTCGGCACCCGGGTTATTTTAGGCGCCGCGTGCTCGGAGGCGTCAAGCATCTCGCCGAAAAGCGCCTCGTTAAGGCGGTCGTCGTCCGCGAGCAGGAAAGAATCGTAGAGCGAAGCCACCAACAGGACATTTCTTATCCTGTGCGGCATCAGTTTTTCAAAGCCGCCGAATTCAGCCTGATACTCCGCTATGGGCTGGCTGCGCTTGGTTTCCATAAATATTATTTTACTAAATTGGGGGTGGCGGGGGCCGGTATTGCCATTCCCCCTTTCATTTGCTAAAAAATAGGTGCGGAACCCGCTCTGTAATATGGAAATAAATGTGTTCAGCGTATTTTCACGGTTTTCAAAAAAACAAACCCGGATCCTGCGGCGGCTGGACACGCCGCGCAAGGTGCAGGACTTCCTTGACTATGAGTTGGCCTACAATGACGCAAAGACGGATACCTGTTTCTCTCCGCTTGGGGTGTTGAAGCATGGGAAAGCGCATTGCGTGGAAGGGGCTATGCTCGCCGCCGCGGCGTTTCTTTTCCACGGCCGTCCGGCTTTGCTTCTTGATCTGAGATCTGACGGCAGGGACGATGACCACGTAATAGCGCCGTTCCTGGAGAACGGCAGGTGGGGCGCGGCGGCCCAGTCGCGTTTTTGCGGCCTGCGCTACAGGGAGCCGGTTTACGCTTCAAGCGCCGAACTGGCCAAAAGCTATTTTGAGTTTTACTACAATAACCGCGGTGAAAAAACGCTGCGCGAATTTTCGGTTCCGCTTAATGCCTCCAAATTAAAGTCCGAGTGGCTTTACTCGGAAAAAAACGTATTTTTTGTAAACAGGAAGCTGGACGCCATAAAACATTACAAGGTGCTGGGCAAATATCCCCTGAAAAGCCTGCGCAAGGCCGATTCAACGCTGTTTGAGGCCGAAATTATTGGCGGCGCAAAGACGCCGCTCACCAGCCGCCGCGCACGCCCTTACGCGGGGATGGTCCTGCCGCGCAAACTTTTCTGTTTTTTATTAATTGCCCTTGCCAACTTCTCCGTCATTTGCTAAAAAGTAACTGTGGATCAGCTTAAAGCGGTTTAAAAAAATCAAACAACGGTCGCTGTCCTGATTTTCGCATAAAATATGAAAAAAAATATTTTAGTCGTCGGTTCGGTCGCGCTGGATTCCGTGCAGACTATTCACGGGCGGATCACCAAAGGCCTTGGAGGCTCGGCCGTGCATTTTTCCATTTCCGCTTCACAGTTCGCGCCGGTAAGAATAGTTGGAGTGGTGGGGGAGGATTTTCCCGCTCCTTTCCGCCGGCTTTTGAAGCGCCGCAATATATGCCTTGAGGGAATGACGGTTATGTCCGGCAAGACCTTCCATTGGAAAGGCAGGTATAACGAAGATTTTAAAAATGCCGTCACCCTGGCCACGGAACTTAATGTTTTTGAGGATTTTAAGCCCCGGCTCAGCGCCGCGCACAGCAAATGCGGGGTGTTGTTCCTGGCTAATATAGACCCCGACCTCCAGTGGGATGTGCTCAAGCAGATGGACAGCCCAAGGCTTGTGGCCTGCGATACCATGAACTACTGGATAACTCTCAAACAGAACTCCCTTAAAAAGCTTTTGGCCAGGGTAAATCTGTTCTTTATAAATGAAGAGGAAGCCCGCCAGCTGACGAAAGAGTATAACCTGATAACGGCCGCCAAAATGCTGGCCAAAATGGGGCCGCAGATAGTGGTGATAAAAAGGGGCGACAGCGGCTCTATACTGTTCTACGGCGGAGAGACCATTGCCATGCCCGCCCAGCCGATAGAAAAAGTAGTGGATCCGACCGGCGCCGGGGATACTTTCGCCGGGGGGTTTGTGGGCTGCCTGGCCGCGTCCCCCGACTGGCGGAATTTTAACGTTTTAAAGCGTGCCATGGCCTACGGAACGGTGTTGTCTTCTTTCAGCGTGGAAAATTTCAGCGTCAAAAGGATGGAGAAACTCGCGAAGTCGGATATAACCGGGCGTTACAACAAGTACGTGAAATCTCTTTCAATAAGTTGAACCCCGTCCCGTGCCTTTCGCGCGTGTGAGACGTTGTTGAATAGTTGACTAACTTTGAGAAACGAAAATATTTATCAACGGCCAGCCGCTCTCCCTTATGCCGCCGGGATCGCGGGGTATCAGGTTTGACATCTCCAGAAATGTATCCAGCGCCTTTTGCAGTTGTGCTTTTATAATTTGATTTATATCTTTTTTCCGGGTATA
>MGTS01000025.1 GCA_001799565.1 Elusimicrobia bacterium GWA2_51_34
CAGTTCCATTGCAAAAGCCTGCGAAAGCTCCGATGCCGGGTGTGTGCTCAGTTTGGCCAGGCTTCATCCCGAATGGGGGTCCGATTCCCTTGGAAATGCCTGTAAAGAAGATGTACGGTCAAGATAGTAACGGTAATAATTTACTAATAAGCACAAAAATGGCCGGCATAGTGACGGCCATTTTTGTACGTTAAATTTGAAGAAGCAGACATCGTCGTTTTTTATTACGTACCCTTTGTCTTCCTGGCGGGCGGATTAACAGGCAGACTTATATGAAGAAATAGAGCCCGCCCCGGCTGCCCGTCCCTTCGTGCGGCTGGGTGACTGGCAACCCACTTAGCTGTTAATTCTACCATTTCCAAAAGTAGGAAAAACCACGGGAAAATTTAAGAAAAAAGCCCCGCTTTTTGTATTATAGATAGGGGAGATGTTTTTGTAAATTTTTCAGGAGGCCGGAAGCTTCAGGCAGGGGAAAAACTAACGATAACCTGTCTTATATTTACTACGGATCAGGAGAAACTTAATGATCAAACTTAAAGGCTGTTTTACCGCGATAATAACCCCGTTTAAAAACGGCGGAATAGACCGTGAGGCTTTGAGGAAAATTGTGCGCCGCCAGATTTCCGGCGGTGTCTCCGGCCTTGTGCCCTGCGGTTCCACCGGCGAGGCTGCCACCCTTGCGCCTGAGGAATATTTTGAGGTTATAAGGTTGACGGTGGACGCGGCGGGGGGAAAAGTGCCGGTGGTTCCCGGCGTTGGCACCAACTCAACTGCCAAATCGGTTGAGATGGTTAAAAAAATTTCAACTCTTGGAGTTGACGGGCTGCTAGCCGTTGTGCCTTATTACAATAAACCCACTCAGAACGGCATGATAGCGCATTTTTCTGAAATGGCGCGCGCCACCCGCCTGCCCATAATCCTTTACAATATCCCCGGGCGCACCGGAGTTAATATGCTGCCGGCGACCGTGCTGGCGTTAAGGAAGAAATTCTCTCGCATCGTGGGCATTAAAGAGGCGTCCGGCAATCTTGACCAGGTAAGCGAAATAGTAAATATCCTTGACCGTAACTTTGCCGTAATGAGTGGGGACGATTCTCTTACGCTTCCTATGATGTCCGTGGGCGCGCGCGGGGTTATTTCGGTGGTTTCAAACATAGTCCCCTCCGAAACGGCAAAAATGTGCGGTTTTTTTCTTAAGGGAAGGACAAAAGAGGCGGCGCAAATCCATCACAAACTTTTACCGCTGATCAAACAGCTTTTTATTGAAACCAATCCCATCCCAGTTAAATACGCTGCCTCACTTCTTGGGTTAGGCGCATATGCACCGCGCCTGCCGTTAACACCGCTCTCCGTAAAAAACAGGCAAGCCCTGCTGAAGGCCATGAAGGCGGCGGGGGCGGGCAGCCTATACCCCTGACCGTTGCCAGTTCTTACACTATTTTAAAACCGGAAGAAACGGCGTCCCGGTGGAACATCTTCACTGTTTCAAGCGATAGCTCTCCCAGGTCCATTCCCGCCATCGGATTTTTTTTCAGGATATCGTCGCTGACCGTGATTATGTGGCAGCCGCAGGCATCGGCCTGAAAAATATTCAGCAGTTCCCGGGGGCTGGCCCATAATAGTTCAATATTAGGCTTTTTGGCTATCATGCGCAGCGCCTCAGCCATGTGCGGCACGGGGTCGCGCCCGGTGTCTGCCACGCGGCCGGCAAACACCGATACCACGCTGCGCGAGTCCGCCGACAGCGCGTCCGCCGCGGCCCGCACCTGCTCCAGCGTAGTAATGGCCGTAATATTGAGCTGGAGCCCTTTAGCGGAAAGTTTCTTGATAAGCGCAATGGCCGGTTCCCCGGAAGTGTCGGTAATGGGGATTTTGACGTATACATTGGGCGCCCAGGAGGCGATCTCCAGCGCTTCGGTTTCCATACCGGCAAAGTCGTCCGAGAACACTTCAAAGGAAATTGGAAGCTTCTTTATCTCGCTAAGCGCCTCTCTGGCGAACGCTTTGTAGTCGGTAACGCCGGCCTTTTTCATCAGCGTGGGGTTTGTGGTAAAACCTTTTACAAAACCCTCCCTGTAGGCGCGTTTCATAATCTCCACATTTGCGCCATCGGCGAAAATTTTTATTCTAAGCCTGCCTAGTGTGTTCTTCATTGTTTTCCCCCGGCGCCTGCAGCAGTTTCTAAAATTAAAAGAGCCGCGTCCTGTAAATTTTTTGCGCCGGCATGGGGCCGGCCGGCGCCGAGTTTGCCGCCGTTCTGCGGGCTGGTCACAAGCACCGTTCTGACACCAGCGGCGGTACCGCACTCTATATCGCTTTCGCGGTCCCCGATCAGCCATGACCCCGCCATGTCCAGCCCGTATTTACCCGCGGCTTTAAGCAGGAAGTATGGCTTGGGTTTTCTGCACTCGCACACTATGGAATAACCGGGCTTATTGCCGGAGGGATGGTGATAACAGTAATAAAATTCAGTTACCGGCGCTCCGGCGGCGGAAAGTTCAGCCGCTATTTTCTCATGAATTCCGCGGAGATCTTCCAGTGAAGCCTTTCCTTTCGCGTAACTGGGCTGGTTTGAAACGACAAAAATCATGTAACCCGCGCTTGCCAGGCTTTTTACCGCCTGCGCCGAACCTTCCAGCATTCTGGCATCCTGCGGGCGGTGGGGAGATTCCCAGCATCCAGTGCCCGCGTTGAAGACAAGCGCGTTTATCACGCCGTCCCGGTCAAGAAAAACAGCTTTTCTTTTCATTTCGTTAATTACCTGGGCAGATAGAATTCAGAAGTCAGTAGACAGAAGTCAGAATGGCGGAACTGTCTTCATGGCTGGAGTTTTATTCTGACTACTGTGTTCTGAATTCTGACTTCTGGCTACTTTAGCAGTTACTTCATTTCACTGATTCCCATTTCATTTCGTTCGCTTTCAGTAAAGGGTGAGATACTATCATGTGCCACACTACGGCCTGGAAAGCTTCGGTCTGGGGGGTTACAGTTTCGGAATTAAACTGCGGTATTATAACGGCCGCATCGGCGGCCTTCGCGGTAAATCCACCGTCCCGGCCCACTATGCCGATTATTTTAGCGCCGCGTTCTTTGGCGTAGCGCATGGCGTTGACCAGATTAACGCTTATTCTCTTTTCTTCATTGCCTCCGCCCACGGAAAGAACCATTACCGTGTCTTTTGAAGAGAGTCTGCCGCCTTTAAGCCAATTGGCGAAGGCCGAGTCCCAGCCGTCGTCGTTTATGCGGGCGGTCAGTTCGGAAACATTGTCGGTGGGGCAGTATGATTCCAGCCCGGCGATCTTGCGGAAATCATTTACCGCGTGGGAGGCGTTGGCCGCGCTGCCGCCCACGCCTAATATAAACAGGCGTCCGCCGCTATTGCGCGTTTCCACAAGTATGGAAACCAGGCGCGCCGCCATAACTTTATCTATGCGCGCGCATATCTCGCGCGACTCTTCCAGAAAAGCTTCTATGTAGTCAGCCATATTTTTTCCTTTTAACAGCGAAATAGCGAAGTAGTGAAATAGCGAATAGGGAATAATTCCACCCCTGATTCACTATTTCGCTATTGGCTATTCGCTTGTCTGTTTTCCTCCAGGTGCTTTCTCGTTTCCTCAAGCCCGGCAAATGAGCCTATCTCGTAAAATCTGTTTTTCACCTGCCAGCCCAGCACCTGGGCGCGCGACACTAAATCTCCCAGCAGCTGCGAAAGGTCGAACTTTGCGCCGAACTTATCCGCCTCAAACGCCTGAGCGCGCAGCATGCAAAGGCCGTAATCTATCCACAGCATATCCGGCGTCGCGGCTTTTTTATCGTAGCGGACTATGCCGCCGTCTTTAAAGACGATGTTTCCGGCGTCAAATTTCCCGCGGTTCTCATACACGGTCATCAGCGCCGGTTTGTTGCCGGCCATAAAATAGCGCTCAATCGGGGCAAAGGGCTCGGTAAGGTAGCTGTCTCCGTACATCACAAAAAATACTTCGCCTGCGCGGACGGCGGCATTTTTAACCGCGCCGCCGGTGCCCAGCAGCGCGTCGCCGTCAAATATAAATTCCACCGACAGGCCGTATCGCTCTCCTCCGCCGACAAAATCTTTTATCTGTTCTCCAAGATATCCGGCGCATATTATTACGCGCTCAATTCCGTTTGACGCCAGCAGACGCAGCTGATGGTCTATAAACGGTTTTCCCGCCACCTCTATCATGCCCTTGGGTATTTTTTCCGTTATCGGGCGCAGACGCTCCGCTGTTCCTCCGGCAAGTATTATAACAGGCGCGCTTAGGGTTTGTGGCATACTATGTTCTTACTCTAAGGTAGACAGAATCCAGTAGTCAGTAGTCAGAATTTTGAATTGCAATTCCGGTATTCTGTCTTCTGAATTCTGACTTCTGGCTGTCTGAGATTATATAACCACCTTTGTGCCTTCAAAATCAAAGCGGAAGCGCACTTCTTCAAGCCCCGCGCCGATCATGGCATGGCGCAGCCTGGCTGTGTCTTTGGCGTAGAACATCAGGAAACCGCCGCCGCCGGCGCCTATCAGTTTGCCGCCTATGGCGCCATTCTTAAGGGCCAGGCGGTACCAGCCGTCTATCTTCCCGTTGGACATGGCGCCTGAACGTTTCTTTTTGTGTTCCCAATGGGTGTTCATCAGTTCCGCAAAACGCGCCAGATCGCCGGACTCAAGGGCGGTTTTACTGTCAACTCCCAGCTTTTTGATAAAGTGCAGGTTCTCTATCATAGCCGAGCCGGATTTTTTGCTTTTGTCGTCCTGCTCTTTAAGTATGGACGAAGCGGAGCGGGAATAGCCGGTAAAAAACAACAAAAGGTTATCTTCCAGATCGTAGAGAGTTTCCTTGCTTATATCAAGAGGCCAGGCCTTTACGGAACCGTCCTTTTCAAACTCAAAGCAGGTAAGTCCGCCATAAGCAGACGCATACTGATCCTGCTTGCCTATGGGCTCTTTAAGCAGGTCTATTTCTACCTTACAGGCCTGTTCGGCCAGTTCTTTGGGTTGAATAAGTTTTCTGCGGTAGCTGTGCAAACCTTTAAGCAGCGCGGTGGTAAAGCTGCTGGACGAGCCAAGGCCGGTGCCGGCCGGGATGTCCGCCATGCTGGTCAGCTCAAGATACTCCTTGTTAAAACCAAGCAGTTTAAGCGATTCCCGTATTATGGGGTGTTTTATCTTGTTTACATCCTCGGTGCGTTCCAGCTGGGAATATTTAATTATGTAGCCGGGCGGGAAAACCCGGTGCAGCGTTATGTAGACATACTTGTCTATTGCGCCGGCTATTAAGAATCCGCCATGCTGTTCATAGTAGGAACGGAGGTCTGTGCCTCCTCCGCCGAAAGTTATTCTTAGCGGGCTGCGGGTTATTATCATTTGAGGTCGCTCCTGTATATCTCGCCTACTACGGACAGGGCTTTGTAAGCGTCTTCCAGATCTCCGCAAAGCGGTTTTCCGGTTTTTATAGCGTCGATAAAAGCGGAAAATTCCACTTCCCAGGATTTATCCGCGCCGGGATAATTCCAGGCGGTAGTTTCCGGCGGGCCCATTTCCGGCAGCATCCTGTAAAAAGTCAGGCGCTCCTCGCCGTAACTGCCGCCGAGGCCGTCTATCTGCAGTTTGCCCGTCAGCCCGTATATTTCAAGGCAGAACATGTTTTTCCATTCCGTGCAGGAGGCGTGCAGCCACGCCATCTGAGCGCGCGCCGTGCGAAGCGCCATAAAGCCGTTGTCGTCAACGGGCATATCCCAGTAACAGGTGGGAGCCCAGCCTGTAACTCGCTCAAAGTCTCCAAGATACCAGCGAGCCAGGTCTATAAGGTGTACGCCCTGGTCAAGCAGTTCTCCGCCGCCGGAAATCGCTTTATCCGCGCGCCACTCCTTGTTATAGCCTGCGCGCCCGCCGTGGCCGTAGCGCCCGCGTATGAACATCAGTTCGCCCATTACGCCGCTGTCTATTATTTCGCGCGCTTTAAGCATCGCCGGATGGAAGCGCAGGTTAAAGCCCACTTTTACTTTTGGTCCGGCTTTGCGGGCCAGTTCCAGAAAGGGTTTCAATTCCTCCGCCGAGCGCGCGCCGGGCTTTTCAATAAGCACATGCTTGCCATGTTCCAGAGCGTAGCGTCCCACAGGGGTCAGCCAGTTGTTCGTGGTAGCGACTATTATTATATCGGCTTCTGGATGCGCGGCGGCGGCTTTCCAGTCTTCATAAGAAATGGAGCATCCGCCCAGCCGCGCCACTTTTTTGGCGCGTTCCAGATCGGTGTCCGCCGTGGCCACAAGGCGGTGCCCCGAAAGGGCGCGGGCCCTTTTTTCGCCTATAAGTCCGCAGCCGATTATAGCGACATTCATATTTTCACCATTTCCTGCCGCGGTCTTCGGGCACTATCCTGCGCAGGGTGTAAATATCGGAGGCGGCCAGTTCCGCCTTATGCTTTTCAAAATCCCGCCATGGGTCCCAGACGGCGCTTATCAGTTTGCCGGTTATCCCGTCGCCTTCGGCGGAAGCCAGATACGCCGCCAGCGCCGCCCCTTTTTCAAGCGGTGCGCCGCCGTTTTCCTTCTGTTTGAGGGCTTTGTTATAAAATTCTTTACCTACCTTATCAGGCCCGCTGGCCAGCACTTCATCCAGCAGCCTGGTATTTAAAGCTCCGGGCGCGATGGCATTTACTAAAATATTGAAAGGGCGCAGTTCAAGAGCCAGCGTCTCGCTCAGGCGCACCACAGCGGCCTTGGAAGCCGCGTAGGCGCTTATCATGGGCAGCGGGTTTGTGGCGCCTCCGCCCGACAGATTTATTATTTTCCCGCCGCCTGCCGCCTTCATATGCGGGATAAAAGACCTGCAGACATAAAACACACCGAACAGATTTATCTGCACCGCTTTTATCCACTCCGCGCCGTTTACTTCTTCAAGGGGCCCCTTGGGCCCGTAAATACCGGCGTTGTTGACCAGCACATGCACACGCCCCAGCTCCGAGATCGTTTGGGCGGCAAAAGCCCGCACCGCCGTTTCGTCGGACACATCAAGCGTTTTTGCCGTTAAGGAGCCGCCGCTTTTTATGGCGCGCAGGGTATTTTCCGCTTCGGCCAGCTTTTCCGCGTCACGGGCGCAAATAACCAGGGAGGCTCCTTCCCGTAAAAAAGTTCCCGCCATCTCCAGGCCCAGTCCCCGGTTCGCGCCGGTAACCACGATATTAAGACCTTTAAGCTTCATAACCGTTCACCTCTGCCGACGCAAAAATACCGGACGCCGGGCCTTCCCTCAATTACTTTCCGCAAAAAGCCGGAAGGATCTATAACCGGCCGTCCGCATACCGACTCAAGCTCCGCGCCGGCAAGCCGCCTGAATTCTGGGTGTTCGGCGCCGATTATAACGCAGTCCGCGCCGGATGCGGCTTCGGATATTGAATTGACTGCTTTTATAGATGCCGCTAATCGCGGCGGCAGCTGCTCGGCCAGTGGATCATAAGCCGCAACCGCCGCGCCTGAAGCGGCAAGCCATTTGCATAACTCCACCGCGAGCGAGCGGCGCAAGGTGCTTGTGCCGGGCTTATAGGTCAGGCCCAGCACGGCAATTTTCCGGCCTTTGAGGCCGCCTACCAGCTCTTTCAGCTTGTTCTTTATCCAGTCTTTGTGGATATTATTGCTTTCCCGCGCCGCCCTGAGCAGCAGGTCGTTTTTGGACAGGCGGTCGCCTGTCCCTACAAGAAAATTGATATCGCGCGCCAAAGTGCCGCCGGCAAAAGCGGTGCCCGGCCCCACATAGGCTTTGGGGCCGATGCGTTCTTCTGTTTTAAGGCCACGCGCCACTTCCGCCGCGTCGGCCCCCACGGCCTCGCAAATACCGGCTATTTCATTGGCGAAAACCACCGACACTGCCAGGAAAGAATTTATAGCGTGCTTCGTCATTTCCGCCGATTCGGTGCGCATCCACTCAAGGCGGGACGTGATCTTTGAAAACAGCGGCTCAAACTCCGCTATATGCGCGGTGGAACGCACGCCGATTATTATCCGGTCCGGGTTTAAAAATACCGGCAGGGCGTTGCCCAGACGCAAATTTTCCGGCTGGGAGGCGAACAGCAGTTTTTTGCCGGGATACTTTTCGGCGCAGGCGGTTTCCAGGCCGCGCACAAAGCCGACAGGCGCCTGCGAGGAAATTACCACCTTCCCGCCGGCGCGCAAATGCGCCAGCGCCCGCAGCGTTTGCGCCCTGACATATTCAATATCCGCCCTGTCCTCGTCATCCACCGGCGTGTCAAAGGCCACCCACAGCACATCCGCGCCGGAAAGGGCGTTCTTCATGTCAGAGGAAAAAGACAGCCTGCCGCATGCTTCGCCTTTACTTATCAGTTCGTCCAGACCGGGCTCAAAAAGAGGAGCGGCCCCTGAGGTCAGTTTTTTTACCACACCGGCGTCATCGTCAAGGCCGCAGACATCGAAGCCCAGATCAGCCATGCAGGCGGCGGTCACGCAGCCTAAGTGCCAAAGGCCGTAAACACATATTTTCATAGCCGGCGCTCCAGAACCCACTGGTTTTGGCGCAGCCAGGAAAGCGTACGTATAACGGCCTGTTCTATGGTAAGCGCCGGCTTCCAGCCGAGCGCGCGGACTTTTTTGGTATCAAGGAAAATGAAAGGGCTGTCGCCTATCCAGCCGCGTTTGCCGCCGCCGTATTTAAGCGCCGGACGCAGGTTCAGCTCCTTTGTTATCCAGCCGATGGAGTCTCTCACCTCGCAATATTCGTCGGCGCCCAGGTTGTAGATGTTCACCGTTGCGCCGGACTTCTCTATCACGGCGCGCATAGCGGCTATGCAGTCCTGGATGTACAGGTAGGATTTCCGCTGCCGCCCGTCGCCGAGTATTTCAAGCTCCGCCGGGTTTTTAAGCAGCTTTGCGTAGAAGTCAAATACATGGCCGTGAGTGTAGCGCTCGCCCAGAATGGATACAAAGCGGAATATATAGCCCTGGAAACCAAAACCCCCGCAGTAGGCCTGTATAAGGCCCTCGCCTGCCAGCTTTGAGGCGCCGTAAAGAGAGGTCTGCACCGGAAACTTGTAATCTTCCGGAGTAGGGAACACATCCGGTTCCCCGTAAATGGAGCCGGTGGAGGAAAAGGCTATGCGCCGCGTCCCCGCCGCGCGCATGGCCTCAAGCACGTTGAAGGTGGCTATGGTATTCTGCTCCAGGTCTTTGCGGGGATGGTCGGTGCCGAAGCGCACATCGGCATTGGCCGCCAGATGAAAAACAAATTCGCAGCCCCGCATTGCCCCGGCCAGGGGCTGCGGGTCCAAAGTATCGCCTTTTACAAATTTAAAGCCGTCGAAAGTCCGCGCATGCTCCAGGAAGCGCTCGGAGCCGGTTGAAAGGTTATCGTAAACCGTCACTTCATTGCCGTCTTCCAGCAGCCGGTCCGCAAGGCTGCTGCCGACAAACCCCGCCCCGCCTGTGATGAAATATCGCATTTAACCCCTTCTTGTCAGAATGTATGCCGCGCAGAAAAAGAACCTATCAGAACTGCCGGGTACTCTGCCAGTTCCGGAGATTATCAGGCCGGGGAAGGCCCGCGATTTCGGGGCCAATCATACGCTTGTCCGGACCATAACCTTTAAAAACACCCGGTTAAACGCTCTCCACAGTATGATTATATATTATCCCGTCTTCCAGATAAACGGGAGTGCCGGGTTTTAGTTGTTCGTGGTAAAAACGGCTTAGAGTTATCAGGGGGGAGCATCCAACCGCGGGTTTTTGGCCCACCGGAATAAAACTGCGTAGATCTGAAGGATAGCGCGGCGTTCCGCCGCAAATATATTTCAGGTTTGCTCCTGGCAAAGCTGCCGCCGGCAGGCAACGCAATTATGGCTAGTTTGCGGACTTGCCGGGGGTGTTTTTGTTCCCCGTATATGGCGCGGATTTGGAGTGATTATTGTCGTTGTCCGAAATTACTCCCAGGTTTTTTAAAGTTGTGTTTTCGGTTTCTATGCCGCGTAACGCAGGTTCGTAGCCGCCGAAGATCACGATCAGTTCGTTTTTTGCCATCTTTAACGCCATGGACAGTAAATTGAAAAAACCGTAATGCTGTATTAAGCCGAGTATTTTGGAGGGAGTTGAATGCATGATAATAATGGCTTTTCTTTGCAGCCTGATGAGCTCCGCGGGTTTCATCCCGTCCACTTCCATAACTCCGCCTGTATAGCGGGAATATTTCGCATAGTCTCTTTCAATAAGTTTTAATCCGTGCAACCCGTTTTCAGCCATATAAAACAATTCCGTGCCAGGATAAGGCGTTGCAATGGCCATGGGCGCGTATCTGATCTCCGGTATTGAACGGACAAAACGGGCGGTTTCCAGAATTGTTTCTCTGGTGTCTCCCGGGTTGCCCATCATAACGCCGCATAAAGCGGAGATTTTCAGTTTTTTGCATAAACGGAAAGCTTCCCTTATAGAATCCGGGTCCACCTGTTTTTTCATCAGGGACAATACTTTCTTATTTGAACTCTCAAGGCCGAAGATCAGCCGTAATAATCCGGCCTGTTTCATCAAGCCGAGTAAAGGTTCATCTATAAGGTTCGCCCTGGTTGATCCCTCAAAGGTTATATCAGTCTTTTTCTCTATAAGTTTACGGCAAAAGTCTTCAATAAGTTCTCTATTCGCGGTAAGAGTGGAGTCCAGCAGAAAAAAATGGCTGATATCGAATTCTTTCCTGACCTCCAGCATCTCTCTGACCGCGTTTTCCGTTGAACGCGCGCGCAGTCTGCGCCCCATGTTTAACGGCTCGGAACAGAAAACGCAGTTGAAAGGGCAGCCCCGCGCAAGTTCCGTGGTGGCTACCGGAATGCGGCCTTTACCCGGCACTTCAAAAACATAGTTTCGGGTATCCAGCTTGTGCCGGTCCGGAAAAGGCAATGAATCCAGATCTTCAATAAACGGCCGGGGAGGGTTTAGTCTGATCTGGTCCCCCTGCCGGTAGATCAACCCGTTGATCTTCCCGTAATTTTTATTTTTTTCCAGTTCATTCATCAGCTCAAGAAGAGTGTATTCACCCTCATTCGTTACCGCGAAATCAAACTCTTTCGTAAAGGTTTTTTCTTTTAATACCGTTATATGCGACCCTCCCACCACAATTGGAAGGTTTAATCTTCTTTTAAAAGCGTTCGCGTACTCACGGACTATATGGAAAATAGGCGTGGAGGTGGTAAGTCCTATAAGCCCGGCTCCGGAGTGAATAATTTTGCGGCATACCTCGTCAAAAGGCAAAGGTGTCGCTTCAAGGTCCAGAATATCCGCGCTATGCCCGTTTTTCTCCACAAAGGCCGCCAGATACATCAGGCTGAGAGGGGGGTAAGATGCGTGCTTTTTAGAAATATTTTTGAATTCCCTGTAGGAAGATTCGGACCAGGGAGTCTGTATTAGAATTATTTTCATTATAAAACCTGTGAATTAGCCGGTATAAAGCGCGGCCGGTACGGCCGTCAGGCCTTATGCCGGCCGATGTTCTCATGCAAACGGCAGAAACGGAAACGGAACAGGGCGATGATCCAGAACACTGGGTCTTTGATGAAAGATATTTTTTTACCCTCGTCGAAAGAGCGGGCGTGGTAGCTTACGGGCAGTTCCAGCGGCACGTATCCTTTGCGTATAAGCTTAATTACAAGTTCCCAGTCAAAATCGAAGCGGTTGGCTTTTAACGAGAGGCCGTAAAGGCAGTCCCGCCTGAAGACTTTGTACATGGTGAACGGGTCTTTTAACGCCGTGCCGCAGAACAGGTTCAGCAGGTACGCGAAAAAAATATGGCCCAGGTTCAGCAGGAAGGCGACAAGCGGCTGATCCGTAAAATGGCGCATCTTCCAGCCGTTGGAATGGCGGGACCCCAGCACAAATGCCCGGCGGAAGGACAGCAGCGGCTCCAGCAGCCGGTCGTAATCGTCAAGGTCATATTCAAGGTCGCCGTCTTGTATCAGCACAAAATCACCGGTCGCGTTTTTTAATCCCGTACGCACCGCATGTCCCTTCCCGCGCGGGCGTTCCTCAAACACCGCCTTTACACCGGCGTCGGCGGACACCGCTTTTACCGCGTCGCGCGTGCCGTCGGTGGAATTACTTTCCACTATCACAATTTCCTTATCCGCTCCAGGCAGCTGTTTTTCCTTCAGCATGGCGTATAACTTCGGGAAAGTCGCCGCCTCATTGTAGACCGGCAAAATGATGGAAAGAAGCGGTTTGGCCCGCAACGGGCGCTTTTGCGCCAGTACAGCCATGCTTTCTCCGCTGCAAGGGTCTTTGACCGCGTAAATATCCCTGAACCCGCACTTAAATAATATGCTCTGCAGACTTTGCTCGTCAAAAAAATAGAAGTTGCCGGCGGCAAAACCGGTCCATGTCTGTATTCCGCGCCAGACGGAATATCGGTTCAGCGACGGCGCGGTCAGTAAAAGGGTTCCGCCGGGCTTTAGGCGGTCGCGGATAGCGAGCAGCAGTTTTTCCGGTGAGCGCGCTTTTTGCAGACAGTCGAACATGCAGCATACGTCGAAACTTGTTGCCGGAGCGGCAAAAGGCGCCGCGTCATATGAGGCCGTATCCAATTCAGCATATGAAACGTTTATGTTGTGTAAAGCGGAAAAATCAACGCCGCCCTCACCGCTGCCCACCTGCAGCAGGCTTCCGCGCGCAAAACCGCAGTAGTCGCGTAAAAGCGCCGCGTAAAGCCGTTCGGCGGCTTTACACGGCGCGGGCCCGGGCCGCATAGTTCCCTGTTCCGCCGGTTGCGGGTTCAGGAACATGAAGCCGCAGTCCTCACACTGGCACACAGGGTCGCCATTATTAAAAAAATCGTGCCTTATGCGGCCGCTTGCGCACACGGCGCAGGATTTAATCAGAACGCGGGCTTTCATAGTGGATGTTGTTTCCATGGTTATCGCTCTCCGGACACGCCAAAAGCGGCGATATTAGAAGGAAAACCAAAAAGGCGTATCAGTTGTATCTGTGTTTTTATATACGGGGGAAACAGCCGTCTGAGATCTTCCCGTCCCAACAGGCGGAGATTGTTTTCGTCCGCCCAATACCGGTAGTTTCCGCGCAGGCACCACCGATGCCACCGCCGCGGCAAAAAATGCAGCAATGGCAGGCCGGTATGGTGTTCCACCGGGAAAAACCGGTATGGCGTGGTAATAAAAAAAGCGCGTCCGACGCGGCATAACTCGCTGATAAAAAACTTCTGCCCGGCCGGTCCGCCGGCATGCTCCACCACGGCGTTGCTGAATACTATGTCAAACTCCCCGTCTTTGAACGGCAGCGGCGCTCCCTGCTTCACCGCGCGGAATTTCACGCCCGGATATTCATTTTCCAGGTGGGCCGCGTTTTCCGTTCCCACGCAGGTTATCATGTTTTTATGCGGATACCAGCGCTCAAGAAAATTGGACTCGGGGAAAGTGTTGTCGCAGGTGACTCCGACATCAAGCACGCGGCTGTCCGCCGCGGGCGAAAGTTCGCGCATAAAAAGCTCAAAAATCCGCCGGCGCGAGCGGCAGGACATTTTTGAAGCAAGCGGCACTCCGCCGCTTGTGGAATAAAAAATAGAATTCTCAGCCATGTCTTAACACTTTCTCCGCCGCTTCAAGGCCTTCCTTCACGCTTTCTTCCATGAAAGAATATTTCCATGAGCCGTAACGGCCAATAGATTGCGCGCGCAGCGTTGTAAGCCAGTCAAAAATTACCGGCAGGGACGCGGCGCGCTCCCTGTTGTAGATCACGTAGGCGCAGGGTATTTTAAGCCAGAGACTTTCAATAATGTCGCTTTCCTTTTTTATCAGAGCGCAGGAAATGAGCCCTTTTATTACGGCGGTTTCGGCGCCGGAAAGGTTTAGCGGAGCGTCCGGAGTGGACACCTCTATGTAAAACGAGGCCAGGCCTTTCGGGGCGAGGCGTTTTGAAAAATTTGAGGCGATACCAGCGCGGTAAAACGGAAAGTTTCTTTCAGGGAAATATGCCCAGTGAATGCCGCAGCCGGCATTCTTCACTCCCAGGTTAAGCACATATACCGTGTTGTGCCCCAGCTTTTTTGCCGCCTGTTTTATCGCGGAGGGGGGGGCGGTAAGCTTCGCGATAAAATCATTTAACGCCGCAGTGTTTATGAGATGTTTAAATTTCACCGGGCCTAAACAGCCGCATATAGCCGTTTTGTTTTTTAGATCTATCGCGGTAACGGCGCAATTTCTTTCAATGCATGTCAAGCCACGCGCGAAAGCGTCCGGCAGGGCCTGTATCCCGCCCCGAAGGGGATAATAAAAAGAGGCGTTGTAGCCAATGGCCTCTTTCCCGCGCTGATAGGCGCCTTCCAGAACCTGCTTAAGCGTGGGACGCGGCACGAAGGGGGCGCACCATTCGGTGGAAAGCTTTTCAAGCGGATATCGCCAGAGCTTTGAGTTATAGGGCAGCATAAAGTGTTTTGAAATTCCTTCCCCGAAAACCCGCCGCGTCCAGGCAGTGAAGACTTCAGGGCTTTTCCGCGTATGGCCTATGGCGTATGGCCTATGGCTTTTTTTGTACGCCGCAAGAAACCCCCGCACGCATTCGGACCTTACTGTGGCGGGGAGGCCGGAGAGGTTTGCCTGGAAGGGATAAGGCGTGTAAACGCCGTTAGAGAATATCCGCGCCTTGCGCTCTATAAGAGCGTGATTTCCGTCAAGCAGGTTTAAAATAAATTTTTTGGTTTTGGGCCAGCGTAAGTGAAGCAAATGACCGGAATAATCAAAAGTAAATCCGTTCTTCTTTACGGAAGCGGCAAGGCCGCCGAGGCGCGGTTCTCTCTCGCAGAGGAGATATGCCCTTTTACCCTCAAGCGCGTGCGCCGCGGAAAGCCCCGCCAGTCCGCCGCCGATTATAAGCGTGTCGGTTTCAATCATTATAAGGAAGCGTCCTTCAAGGCAGGTCCGGACGTTGTCGCGCCGGCAGCTGATAACCGCCATTTGTATAAGCGTCCCTCAAGCGGGTAGAGTATCTTTGGAATGTGAAGCCAGGGAAGGCTGAATACGGGAGGAAAGGTTTTAAACGGCGGATAGCTGTAATTGATTGTCTCAAAAGTGGCGTTCGGAAAAGCCCGGCGGCCCAACACAAACATTGATTGAGCCGAGCGAAAATACATGTCCAGCCTGGTGTCCAGGCAACGTCTGGCCTGATTCCATAGAAGGCGTTGCAGGGCGGAAAATAGTTTCCATGGAGTAGTTTCGAACACAAATAAACTTCCACCCGGTTTGAGTACCCTGCCAAATTCTGAAAACACCTTTTCTACAATCGCATCGTTTTCCCGGATCGTTTTGCCCACCATATGATGCACCGAATAGAACGCGACCGCAAGGTCCACGCAATGGTCGGCCATAGGAATGCCGGTGGCCGTGCCGCATACTCCGAGATTTACCTGATGATTTTCGCGAATTGATGGAGCGGACGGTTCCAAACCTATCACAAAAGCTTCAGAAGGGTGCTTGTAGGGCAGCTGGGGGCCACACCCTACATCCAGAATTACCTGGCCCGGCGCGAAATGGCTTTCCAGAAGTGCCACCTGCCGCTCAGCAGAGAACCGCCAGTTAGCGCCCCGCTCAAGGATCCCCTGCCGTATGATTTCCACCTTATCGTCGAAAAAGGAAGTCTGATCTCCATCAAGCATAACCGCAACTCCGTCCCAGATCCTGCCTTTGAAGCCGCACGCTGTGCAGGAAATGATTTCTCCGCGGACAAGAAGAGGGTGGTGAGTTTTCGGACAAACCAGATATTTTTCTATGACGCGTGCAGTCTCGTTTGTTTGGCGGTTATAATGGTGTGAGTCAGTCATATGGCATTAAAAGCATGGGGCGGTCCGGGGAGTTTTATTCGCAGCCGGTTCCTGCAGATACCATAAGCTCTGTCCAGGCTGTAAGCCGCGAATATAATCAGGAACGGGTCAATTGGGATCCTGTATCTAAGCGTAGTGGTGAAAAAAATATGCGACAGCGTGTAGGTCGCGAATAAAGCCAGCAGCAGGGATGTTTTTTTAAACGCGGCCAGTGATAAAAAAAACCCGATCGCGGCCAGCGGCAGATACAGGCCGGAAGTGGCCATGGCCGCTATCTTTTCCCATTTGTACGCTATCATGGGGTAAAGCCGCCAAAAATGCACGAGCCGCCTGTAAACCACCCATAGAAACTTATCCGGATTGGTTTTTATCCAGCTCTTAGCTTTTTCCATGTAGTATTTTTTACGCTCCACCGGGGGCAGCTTCAGGTTGTAAGCGTCGGCCGGCATAAACGAGGCTACCGGCTTATCCCCCGGTTTTCTTACACCCTCTCCACGGGCTTCATACAACAGGGCTTCGTCGCAGCACGCTGTATACAGGCTGAACCCCAGGGCGTGCGGGGCGTTTATCGGCATAATAGAATAGCCGCCGTAATGATAATAATTCCGCAGTGCCCATGGCGTGATAGTTAAAAGAGCTATTGCTCCGGCCAGGAATCCCGACCGGAATTTCCCGGTCTGCCACCAAAGCCAGGCGCAGGCCAGCATGAAGAACGGCAGCGTCACGGTTTTTGTCAGCCCGGTCAGGCCCATAAGAACACCGGCTATCGCTAAGTTTTTCCATGAGGCCGTTTCCCCCGCTTTAACTATCCGGTACATGGTACAGGCAAGCATGAAAGTGAGCAAGGTTTCGCTCATCAGGTCCCCGGTATAGGCTATCAAGTACGGATAAAGAACCGTCAAAACGCCCGCGATCCTGCCTGTTGTTTCCGTAAATATTTTTTTTCCGGTCTTGTAGATGAGCACGCAGGTTAAGGCGCCCATTACAGCTTGTATTACCCGCACTGCGGCTATTGACTTTCCGAAAACGGAAAATATGCCCGTCAGCAAAAATATGTACCCGGGCGCCCGAATGGAGTCGCCGAAGCCCTGCCCCTGAGTTACGGCCCAGGCTGTATTTATCCAGTCATAGGCGTCGCTGGAAAGGCGGTCCAACGGCAAAGGCAGCGCGTAGACAAGCCTTATGACCAGGGCGGAGAGAAAAAGAGCCCGTAAAAAACCGATATCTGATTTTAAAACCGCCGGCATTTTCATTCGCTGCCATCCCCGCGGGATATCTTTATGTCTCTATAAAGTCCGTCCACTGTAAACCGCTTAGCTGATAGTTTACCACGTAAATCAATAGTTTGTCCACATGGAAATTATCACAGAAAAGAGCTTGAAAAGTTATGCGGGGTACTACAGGTTCTTCCTGAGCCAGGCGTGCCTTGCGGTTAACCTGATAGGGTAATGTTACCAGGTTTTTTCAAAACTTTCCTTTGAGGATGCCGCTTCCGTAATGTCGTCGAATAGCGTGTCTCTGGTGTCTGCCGTGAAATGGCGCAGCGCGTTACGGTTGAATATGCGGTAAAAAAATGCCAGCGGGGTGAGCAGCAGATAAAAGACCAGACCGAGGAGGATCCTGGAGTTTATATTCCCTATTATCCCGGCTAACTTCATCCAGGCTCCGGCCGTGAGTCTGGCCAGGGGGTTGTCGGTGAGCGCTACGGCAAGGAAAAACGCGCACAGGTACAGAAGCCATGGCTTTTGAAAGAACATGTAAAAAACCAGGGCGGCCAGCGCCAGCACGTTCAGGGTTTTCAGTGTGTCTGTTCTTGTCATAAATATCACCGGCCTATTGCTATCTGCGGCTGTTCCAGCCGCGCCATAGGCCATATACCTTAAGCTGTATTCTGCTTAAGGCCTGAAGCTTACGGCATTCTTTAACGGCGCGGGACAGCCGGCCGTCGGCACGGCAAGGTTGTTAAGCGCGTTCTTAATCAAGTCCGTAATCCTCTTTCCAATCCTTTGTTTCCCGCCACGGCGGCTGGATCTTCTTATCGAAGAGGCGGTCGCCGAGTACCAGAAAATCCATTTCTGTGCGCATGAAGCACGCGTAGGCGTCGGAGGGGGTGCAGACTATGGGCTCGCCGCGCACGTTAAAACTTGTGTTCACCAGGAGCCCGCAGCCGGTCTTCTGGCGGAATTTTTCTATCAGCGTCCAGTACCTGGGGTTGGTGTCCTTGTGGACCGTCTGCAGGCGGGCGGAGTAGTCCAAATGCGTTACGGAAGGGATATCCGACCTGATGAAATAAAGTTTTTCCCTGACGCCGGCCTTATGGTATCCGGGCGGCAGCGGATTGCGCCTTTTTTCCAGCACGTCCGCTGTCAGGAGCATGTATGGAGAAGGGGCCGTTATGTTGAAATATTCTTTGGCGCTTTCCCACAGTACGGAGGGCGCGAACGGCCTGAAACCTTCCCTGAACTTTATCTTGAGGTTGAGGCGCTTCTGCATATCGCGGTCGCGGGCGTCGCCCAGAATAGTCCGGTTGCCCAGGGCGCGCGGGCCCCATTCCATGCGCCCCTGGAACCAGCCGACTACGCTGCCTTTCGCCAGGAGGTCCGCCGTGGTTTCGCAAAGTTCGTTGAGATCGGTAAAATGCCTGGAGACGGCCTTGTGTTTGCGGGCGGCAAGCCGTATGTCCAGGTCGGAGAATTCGGGGCCCAGGCAGGCGCCCCGCATTTTGTCGGCCCCTGAAACTGGTTTTCTTGCCCCGCCGAAATAGATGTGGTACGCGGCCAGCGCGCCGCCAAGAGCCCCGCCGGCGTCTCCGGCCGCGGGCTGCAGCCACATGTCTTTGAATATTCCGGACCTGAGCAGTTTGCCGTTGGCCACGCAGTTAAGGGCCACTCCGCCCGCGAGACAGAGGTTATCCGACCCGGTGATCTTTTTAGCCGTCGCGGCCATTTTAAGGACTATTTCTTCGGTCACGCGCTGTATAGCCAGGGCCAGGTCGCAGTGCTCCTGGCGGAGCTCGGTTTCCGGCGCCCGGGGAGGTAAGCCGAGGAGATTCTCCCATTTCTTGTTGTCGGTCATGGTCAGGCCGGTGGCGTATTTGAAATATTCCTGGTTCAGGTAGACCGAACCGTCCGCTTTTATATTTATCATCTCTCCGCGGATCAGTTCCCCGTATTTTTTCACTCTGTCCGAACCGGGATCGCCGTACGGCGAGAGGCCCATAAGCTTGTATTCGCCGGAGTTGACCTTGAAGCCAAGGTAATAGGTAAAAGCCGAATAGAGGAGCCCGGCTGAATGCGGGAATTTCATCTCTTTGAGCATTCTGAGGGAGTTCCCTTTTCCGTGGGAAATGGAGGCAGTGGCCCACTCGCCTGCTCCGTCAATGGTGAGGATCGCGGCTTCTTCGAAAGGGGACGGGAAGAACGCGCTGGCGGCGTGCGACAGGTGGTGGCTGGTAAACAGGAGCTTAATGCCGGAGGCGTCCTCCTTCGCCAAGGCTTCGAAGGGACGCGGTCCTGTGAAGCTATTGTTAAGCGAAGCAGACGCGTCGCCGGTTCCGGTTTTGGCCAGCTCTTCGCGGATAAGTTTCTTAAGGAAGAGCTTCTCCCTGATCCAGACCGGGACCGCGGACACGAAAGACCTGAAGCCTCCGGGGGCGAAGGCGTAGTAGGTCTCCATAAGCCGCTCGAATTTAAGGAGAGGCTTATCGTAGAAAATCACAGCGTCCAGTTCGTTAAGGGAGAAACCGCTCTGACGCAGGCAGAATTTGACGGCGTTGGAAGGAAATCCCGGGTCATGCTTTTTCCGGGTAAAGCGCTCTTCCTGGGCTGCGGCTATTATTTCGCCGTCCTCTATGACCGCGGCGGCGGAATCGTGGTAAAAAGCCGATATGCCGAGTATTTTTATGCTCATCAGCTTTGTAATTTCACGGCAGACACGCGAGCCCCGGGTTGAGCTTTTCCCCGACCGGGCCGTTATACGGCTTTTCTGACCGCGTCCGTCACGATTTTAATCTGCTCGTCGCTTAATTCCGGGTACATCGGCAGCGAGAATACCGTGTCCTGGACCGCCTCGCAAACCGGCAGGTCGCCTTTTTTGCAGTTAAGGTGCGCGTAGGCTTTTTGCAGGTGCAGGGAAACCGGGTAATAGATCTGATTAGCTATGCCCTGCTCCGTAAGGTATTTCTGCGCGGCGTCGCGTTTTACCTTGGAGTCAAAGCGGATGGTGTAATAGTTGAAGGAGTGTCTGCAGTTGGGCCGGACTTCCGGGGGGGTGCAGATGCCGCCCAGCGCGGCGGAGTATTTTTGCGCTACTTTTGTCCTCATTTCAGTCCATCTTTCCACATGTTTCAGTTTAACGGAGAGGATGGCCGCCTGCACGGTGTCCAGGCGCGAATTGAACCCTTCCATCTCGTGGAGGTAGCGCTCTTTACTGCCGTGGTTCCTGAGGGCTTTGATCTCCCCGTAAATTTTGTCGTCGTTCGTGGTTATCATGCCGCCGTCTCCGAAAGCGCCGAGGTTTTTCGCAGGGAAAAAACTGAAGGTGCCGCAATCTCCGATGTTGCCCAGATACTTCCAGCTCTTGCCGCCGAGATTATATTTGCCCGTGAAAGCCTGCGCGCAATCTTCAATCACTTTAAGGTCGTATTTTTTCGCCAGCGCCATCAGGCCGTCCATATCGGCCGGGTGGCCGTAGAGATGCACCGGAACAATGGCTTTTGTCTTTTTTGTTATCCTTTTTTCAACAGACTTTGCGTCCAGGTTGTAGGTGCTCGGCTCAATATCGGCAAATACCGGCACGGCTCCGACCTGGCTGATAGTTTCAGTGGTCGCTATAAATGTAAAAGGGGTGGTTATAACCTCGTCTCCCGGTTTTATGCCGGAGGCGAGCAGGGCAAGCCTTAAGGCGTCGGTGCCGTTTGCCACTCCCGCGGCGTATTTCGTGCCGATCATAGCCGCGAAATCCTTTTCAAATTTCGCCACTTCTTCGCCGAGTATGAAATTCGCTTTATTGAAAACCGTTTTTACCGCCGTTTCAACTTCGTCTTTGATGGCCGGCCAGCCCGCCAGCATATCAACCATTGGTACTTTCATAGGTCTCCTTCTAAAACCCGGTCGATTTTAAGTTCGCAGGGGTTAGTAATATTTCTATTATATAAAAAATCCGGCGGGCTTTTTGCTCCGGTGGAATTGAAACATGTATTTTAATCGGTGGTCTTGATCCGGAATTTATCCGGGGAACCTTAGACAGCGGGTGCGCAGCCGGGGGGAGGTCAGGAGTTACCGGAATCCATGGAAATTAAAGCGCGGCCGACATTCCCTTCTTCTAGCTTTTGCAGGGCTTCGTTTACATTATCAAGAGCATAGGTATGTGTAATGAGCCGGCCTAATTTTAACCTGCCGGCTAAGTATAAATCGACGTATTTAGGGATATCGCGGTCAGGCTGAGTTTCACCGCCCCAGGTGCCGACTATCCGTTTTCCTTTGATCAAATCAAAGGGGTCTATGGAAATGCGCTCGCCATGCGCTAAATTCCCCGCCAGGACGCATAATCCGCCGTTGTTGCGCGCAGCTTTAAACGCCGTTTCCATAGTCCTTGGCAACCCGGCTGCCTCAATAGCGTAGTCTACACCCGTTCCTTTGGTAATCTCAAAGATATCCGCTAAAGAATCCTGCCGCTCAGCGTTGATAGTATGAGTCGCGCCTAGACTGCGGGCCTGTTCAAGCTTTTCATCTTTTATATCTATGGCGATAATAACGGCCGCCTGCATCAGCTCAGCGGCTAAAAGAGCGCTTAGCCCGATGCCTCCCAGCCCAAAAATGGCAACACTGCTGTCTTTTCGCAGCTTGGCCGTATTCATCACTATCCCCATTCCCGTAGGAATAGCGCAACCAAGCAAAGCAGCTTCCTTAAATGTTATTTTTTCTGAAACCCTGACCACACGATTTTCGGAGATAACTGCATACTCCATAAAGGTGGAAATGGCGCCGGAATTGACTTTTTTTCCGTCGGTTCGTTTATACTCCGAAGCCGGCGCATCCATGCCGTCGCCCTTGATCCAGGTAAGCACTACGTGATCGCCTGCCTTGACTTTGGTTACTCCCGGCCCGGTCGCCTGGACTATACCGGAACCCTCATGTCCAAGGGTATGCGGCAGAAATTTATCGGGTCCCTTTTTGCCTTTTACCTCGTTCAATTGTGAATGGCATATCCCGCTGAAGGCGACTTTTACCAGCACCTGCCCTTCTTTCAGTTCGGGGACGGAAAGCTCCTCTATCGCCAGTGGTTTATTGAGGTCGTATAAAACAGCCGCTTTCGTTTTCATCACAATAACGCCCTTTTACCGGATAATCCAATACAGCTGCCGGAACTGCGCAACTGTTCATTTCCGCCAGGAAACGGAGATCGTGGAAGCTCCTGGAACAAACGAATACGCTAACTGCCCGGTACAGACTTTTTATCAACAGGTTTCAGGAAGCGGTTTCCATGACCGAGGACGGCATATTTTAATATCTCGAACAGCCAAAACAATCTGAGGAAAGCGCGGTTTTTTCCGAGGTAATAATATCCTTCTTTTTCTATAAGCTGGCCGCTGCTGATCAGCCTTTTGATCCGGTTATCAATAATATCTTCGGAATTGTAACACAAAAGCACATCTTTTTCAGATAAGCCGCCGGGTGAATTAATAATTTCCTGCAAGAGGCGGATCCTGAGAGAGGCCACGTTTATATTGATAAAATGGAAATAACCGTAAGCAAAAGCTGTGTATGAAATAACATTCGTCAATAGGTAGCCGGTAAAATCCGGCTTATTGCCGCCGGCGGGTGAACCGGCAAACGCCAGGAATAACATTCCGATGAGGCCCGTTATAAAACCATAAAAAATACATGTCAGCTGGTTGCGCCCGCGGGTAAGCCTTGACGCCGCCACATGAGCGGCAATATTGACCATCATCGCCAAAATGGGCGTCAGCACCGATATCGGGTATTCCTGCGGCATAACATCCTTTTAACTGTCCGTAGTGTCTTCTCCCCCGGCTTTAAGTTAACCGCCGTGGGTATCCGTATAAGGCTGATGAGTCCGGCTTAAATGTACGGACTAACCTTCTCTGGATATATTTAAGAGTTTCGGCGCCAAAGCCAGAAGTTTGTTATAGAAACGCCCTTTTGCCATTGCCTGATACTCATTTTCCCTGGCTTCTATCCAGCCATTCTTTACCATGGCATTAATCCTGGGCAGTATTAAAGCTTCATCATTAATAATTTGCCTGATTTGATTGCGGTTGCGTCCTTTTGCCCCGGCTTGTTCTATAAACCGGACAATAGTCATAGAGGGGCTGTCGTCTTCCAAGGCCACAAAAGTTATGATGCAGCTCAGCATTACCGGCACGTAGAAAATTATCACATGCAAAAACTCCCAAAAACCGGCGGGGAAAACGCTGTAACCTTTATTCAGCAGATGAGCGCTTATTAATCCGCCGCATAAAACGCCTGTAAAAACAATAAGTAAGGCGGCTACGCTGTTGCGAGGCCTACGGATTCTCAATAGCGCCAGATAAAAAACTATAGCGGACGAAGTCAGGATTACGCAGAAAATAAATATTTTCACGAACTACCTCTTCTTGTTCCTGTTTTTGTGGCGGTACATTATGCCGATATGGCGTATGATCAAATCCAGGAAAAAGTGCCCCACGGATAAAAAATTCTTCAGTTGGTAGGCTTTAGACTCGCCGCATTTTCTCCCCTGGGAGGTAACGGGGATCTCTACATAACTCATCCCCTGATTCAGCAGCCGGGTTATAATATCCGCCTGGAAGCTGAAGCCGTGATAATCAGTATGCCAGCGCATGACATTGTAGGTTAAATGCACCGCTCCGCCGTTATAGTATTTAAGTCTGTGGCCGCTTAGGACGTTGACGAGGAAGGTATAGGTCTTTGAAAATATGTGCCGCAGAAGAGAACGTCCTTCTATCTGGACAGGATACGGAATAACCATGGTTCCCTTGCCCAGGGCGTTGAAAATAACGGACAGGGTTTCTTTTGGCTCTGCATTATCGCCGCTGACCAGTTTATAGTATCTGCCGCTTGCCATAAAAGCGCCGTCTATATAATTCTGGGCAAGGCCCATGTTTTCCTTTCTTGCCCGCAGCTTGATGTCATATTCCGGGTGTTCTTTCATGTAGCGCAGGATTACCTGTTTGGAGTCGTCGGTGGAAGCATCGTCAATAACAATAATTTCCCAGGATAATTTTGTTTCTTTCAGAGAAGACGCTATAGTGTTAAAAGTGTCAACGATATTGCCTTCTTCATCATAACACGGCACAAAAATTGTGATGTCCTTTTCCCACTTGCAGGGTGAAAACTTTACAATAGATCCCGTGTCCAGGAACTCATATCGCGTATCGCTGCCGGGGCCGGCGTTCCCGGGCGGAATTCTTTCGCCGTCATTTTGATTGTTCATTGGTATTCCCTTATTTATCAAGTGAACAGTTTAAAGGAGGGGTGATCATATTTTTAAAAAATTCTTTCCGGTCTAATAAAGGTTCAAGGTCCTCGTTGGGCCGGCCAAACTTCGCCTGCGGTATAACCCTGTGCCCGGGGCTAATGTCAATATTGCAGAAAACCGGGCCTTTGCTTTTAAGTACCGTGGAAATAGATTTGTTCAGCTCTTTATTGCTTGAAATGCTCAGGGCGCGGAAACCGTACGCGCGGGCAATCGCGATAAAGTCCGGATTCGGCAGCCCGCCTTGACAAGAAGACGCTTCATAGCGCGAATCCAGCCACTGGTCCTGGGTCTGCCTGATCATGCTGTATCCTTTGTTGTTTATAAGGAAAATCTTTACGGGTAATTTGTGTTTTATTATGGTGCCTAATTCCTGTATATTCATTTGCAGGCTGCCGTCCCCGGTAACGCAGATTACTTCGGATTTATTCTTCGCATAAACAGCCCCGATGCTGGCGGCTAAAGCCCATCCCATGGCTGTATTATTCCAGTCGTGCAGGATCCGCTGGTTTCTTTTGCACCGAAAGCCCTGCATCATCCATGCCAGGCAGCATCCCGTATCTGTCACAAAAGTAGCGCCTTCCCCGCTTATTTGCGAGAGCTTTTCAATAAAAACGTAGGGATTTACGCCTTTTCCCCGGTAATAACGTGCCGGGCATACAGGATATTTCTTTTTCCAGATCGCGATCCGGTTTACCCAGGGGGATATATCATTTCTTTTGGTGTTTCTGAGCTTAAAATTAAGCTTTTGGAGAAACAATTTCGCGTCGCAGCATACGGGCAGATGTATTTTCAACCCGAATTTACTGAATTTATCAAGTTCATTGCGGTCAATATCAACAACCGCTTTTTTTGCTCCGCGTGCGAATGACGTGATGGGGCTGCCTGTGGCTTTTGTGTCAAGGCGTGAGCCGACGGATAAAACAAAATCCGCATTCTGTACGGCGAAGTTCGCGTAGCGGGTGCCATGCGTGCCGAATGTGCCGACCAGGGCCGGATGGTCAAAAGGAAGCAGATCGGCGACAGCCCAGGTGGGCAAAAAAGGCGTTCCCTGCGTGTTTATTAATTTTTCCGCTTCCTTGGCCGCGCCGCTCAAACGCACTCCCCAGCCCAGGATGATTACCGGCCGCTTCGCCTTTTGAAACATTTTAACGCAGGCGTCAATCTGCGTGTCCAGCCCGCGCTCCAGGGTGTCAAATTTATCCGCAGCGGCGAAACCGGCTAGTTCGCCGGGGTTGATCTCCGCCCTTTGTAAATCATCGGGGATGTCAACCAATACGGGCCCGGGCCTTCCCTGTTTTGCAAGGAAACATGCTTTTTCTAATTCATAGCGTATACGGCCGGCGTCCCCTACTTGTACGGCGTAATTCGTTACAAATTTAAACATTGATACGACATCGGTTTCCTGAAAACCTATTTGTCTTACCCCTGTTCCTTTATTGCTTCTGAACGTGGCTACCTGCCCCGTAATATACAGCACCGGGACCGAGTCGTAATAAGCGCAGCAGACCCCCGTCAGCAGATTCGTGGCGCCGGGGCCGCTTGTTGAGATGGCCGCTCCAAAATTTCCGGTGGCGCGGGAATAACCATCGGCGGCCATAGCGGCGGCCTGCTCGTGCTGGCAGCAAATGTATTTTATGTCCGGGTGCTTTGCGACAGAGTCAATTAAGTGGGCTGATGCCCCTCCTGTTACAACAAACACGTGCGATATGCCCTTCTTGTATAAAAAATCAGCCACGTAATCGGAAAGTTTCATGTTTTGTCCGGCCAGGCCATTTCCTGTCTGGCGCTAACGAAGAGGGAGCCTTCATGATGGTTCATCGGCATGTCATTAACGCGCACCGCTTTGCGCCAGCCGATTTTCTGGGAGAAAAGGTTTATGCCTAAGTTATTAAAATGTTTGAATAAAACCTGCGCATTTTCCGCGTCATGCACGCTCACTAAAGCGTCCGTGTCTTTCCAATCGCCCCTGCCGGTGGACACAATGAGCGTTTTTTCAAAACCTTCAACGTCCATTTTGACCAGGTCAAAACCTTTCAGTATTTTCTTAAAAGCCCGCGTTTTTACGGAAACCTTCTCCAGCTTCCCGTAAGGGTTCGGCTTTGCTCCCGCGATATGGCTGCCGGTGGTGTTGCCCAGCACGCGGATAAAATCCACCGCCCCGTCTTTATCTGAAACTGCCATGTTATAAGTCTTAATTCCGGAAATATTGTTCAAAGCGAGGTTTTCTTTCAATATCCTGAAGTGAAGGCGGTCTGGCTCATAAGCATCCACCTTGTAACCGCATTTGGCCAGAATGACGGAGTGCAGGCCTAAATTAGCCCCGATATCCAAAACCCTCCTGTATCTGTAACGATTTTGCCAGTAGAAGCTGAAAATAATAAGCTCGTCCAGATCGAACAAATTAAGCGTGTCAACCGTTCCCATTCTGTGATATGGGAAACTCAGGCAGCCGAAGGGGGGGAAATTAACCGCTTGTTTCTTTTTTTTGTGGAACAGTTTCTCCACTTCCCGCCTCATGACGTCCTTTAAAAAATTATAAAGAGGCGTTCCCGGCGCGTGATGCCTGTTTACCTCGGGTATTACTGAAAAAAACTTTTCAAAAATTCCCGGCATTACAACTTTCCATCCTTTTTTCTGATCAGTGAATTATTGGCGTTCCTTCTGAGTTTATACATATCCGGCTGCGCTTTTAATTTTTCCGATAACAGGCTGTCCCCCCACATATCGGAAACTACGCTGAAGTTCCTGCCGCTTACAATTTCCCTCGGAGAATTTATGATCCAATCGCAACAATCCAATACTTTATTCATAGGCGTAAAGGTTCCATGCAAAAGTTTGTTTTTGGCCTTTGCGTAATTATTGCCGGCCTTTTTCCCGGCTTTCAGTGTTTCGTTGTGTATCTTGGTTTCTACCCACCCGGGCCCTACAATCGCAAAACGGCTGTCATGAATTTCCGCGTCTAAAAGTTCGCACATCTTTATCAGGGCTATTTTTGATACCGTATAAGCCGAATAGTTTACAGTTGCGGTGTTTGTACCGCCTCCGGCAAAAAACAGGACGCATGCCCCCAGACTGTTGTTTTTATTTCTGTCAGGCAGCAACCGGCGGACTATATTTAATTGGCTTATTAAATTAACCTTAACGGATTTTTCCCAGTCTCCGAAATCGGTTTCAATAAAAGAACCGATGGGCGACTGAGTCCCCGGACATAAAATAAGCGCATCCCATCCGGGACAAGCTGATTTTAAATACGAGCAGGCTTCGTTTATCTCTTCTTCATTTTGCAAATCGCAGGAAACAAGTTTGACGCCGATCCTCCGCAGCTTATCCAGGGCGGCGGATTCTGTCCGATAGGTTCCGGAAATCTCCAGACCTTTTTTGCGCCATCTCCGGCACATGGCCGTTCCGATATCGCTGGAAGCTGAGATGATAATAATTTTCTTGTTTCGCATTTTTCTGTTCCGCCGGTTTACGGAGTGCCCTTAGAACGGGCCTTTAAACCATTCTCCCGGCACATCGTGGTGCGGAGGGCGTTTTATCCCGCAAACTTCCGTTTCTGTGTTTTTTCCGAATATCTCTAAAATCTTTCTTGCAATATCCCCGGCGCCGCTGTAAAAATTTCTGGTCATAGCGTAGCTTGTCGGCGTAGGGATGTCAGGAGAGGCTATGCGGACCGGAGAATGCTTCAGGCTCCCGAAACACTCTGTGCAGACAGACGCGATAATTTCTCCGGCGATGCCGCAGGTCATCACCCCCGTATCCAATACCAGCAGCCTGCCGGTTTTCCGGACGGAACAAAAGATCGTTTTCCAGTCAATAGGTTTTATTGTTCGTAAATCTATCAGCTCGCAGGAAATACCCGCTTTCTCCAGCAATTCAACAGCGCGCAGGGCCTCTATAGTCATATAAGAGAAGCTTACTATTGAAATGTCCCCGCCTTTTTTAAGACATTTTGCTTTTCCTATCGGCACGCGGTAATCTCCCGCGGGCACGTCGCCTTCAAGGTTATGCAGCCATCTATGCTCTAAATAAATTACGGGGTTCTCGTCAAATATAGCGGAAAGAAGCAGTCCCTTGGCATCCGCTGCGGTTGCCGGCATAACAACTTTTAAGCCCGGGATATGCGCAAACCATGCCTGTAAACTCTGGGAATGGGTAGGACCCTGCCCCCAGCCGCGCCCGATAATCAAGCGGATGGTTATAGGAACAGAAAGCCCGCCGCCGAACATGTAATGCCATTTTGCGGCGTTGTTCACCAGCTGATCCATTGCCAGCAGGAAAAAATCCACCCGCTGATGGCACATAACCGGCCGAATTCCGTTTAAAGAGGCGCCGATACCTACTCCAGTCATGGCATTTTCAGAGGTGGGTGTGTCAAAAACCCTGTCTTTCCCGAACTTGTCTTTAAGTCCCAGGGTCGTGCCAAAAACACCTTTCGGGTCGTCTATTCCCAGCCCGTACGCGATAACATTTTTATCGCGCCGCATTGCCTCAATATACGCCTCATTTATAGCTTTAGCGTAAGTCATCAGTCGCATAATTTTATCCGCCGCAATAAATATTTTTGCCGATCTCATTTTCAGAAGGGAAAGGGGAGTTCTCGGCAAATTCAAATGCTTCTTTTATTTCCTTTAAAATATTTTTATCCATGCTTTCAACTCCGCTGTCCGTAAGTGCCGACTCTTTCAGAAGCTTTTGTTGTAACAGCAGTACCGGGTCTCTTTTTTTCCAGGAGATAAATTCCTCTTCCGCGCGGTAACCGATGTCGTTGTCGTAATACGGTCCGCAATGCTCGCGCCACCTGTATGTTTTAAATTCAAAAAAAACCGGGCCTTTTCCTTTACGGACGCGCTCAATGGCGGAACCTGCTTTTTGGTACGCTTCTATGGCATTATTGCCGTCGCCGCGTACGGATGGACATCCGAACCCGCGCACCATTTTATAAATTTCCCTGCCTTTCGGCTGGCGGACTGCTAACGGCGAATAAACTGAATAAAAATTGTTTTCGCAGATAAACAACACCGGAAGTTTTTTTAAAACGGCGAAGTTTACCGACTCATAGAAAACGCCTTCCTCCACGGCCGCGTCCCCGAAGAATACGCAGCTTACCTGGCGGGTTTTACGCAGTTTTATGGATAAGGCAAGGCCCACGGCTACAGGGATAGTGCCGCCTACAAGTGAAGTGCTTCCCATAAAAGACACGCTGCGGTCTGTTAAATGCATGGAACCGCCTCTGCCTTTGGAACAGCCGGCGGCTTTACCGTAAATCTCCGCCAGCATTTTCTTTAAGTCGCCGCCTTTGGATAAATAAGCGCCATGGCTTCGGTGGGTGCCTAAAGCAAAATCATTCCTGCGCAGTAAAAGGCCCACCGCCGCGGATACCGCCTCCTGGCCGATACATAAATGCGTAGGGCAGCGCATCCTGCCTTCTGGGTATTTTTCCGCGATTTGTTCTTCGGTGAAACGGATCTTTTTCATCCGTCTCAGCAATTCAAGAGCGGTTTTAGGGTTTTTTTTAATAAAATTCGTTTCTGTATCCATGGGTCAGGGAATAAACCAGTAATAGTCTCCGGTGTAACCCACTTCGGCGAAAAATTTCTTCCATTCATCTACGTGCATAATTGTTCTGCCGGTGAGATTCCAATTCATCATCAGCTGCTTTTCCTCTTCGTTATGATAGGCGTCAACGGTAATAAAACTTCTTCCCCTGCTTACCCGTTCTATTTCCCGCAACGCCTGCGCGCATTCCGCTATTTCCAGATTGTGTACGGTATTTATTGATATTACCACGTCAAAAGACTTGTCATCCAGGGGAAGGTCTTTTGCGTTTGCAAGTAAGATATGCGGTTTCATGTCTTCAAGGGCGTTTTCAATCGCGTATTGCGAGATATCGCAGCCTTTTACTGTTATGCCCGGAACAAGCCGGGTTAAATCGTGCAGCATAAAACCCTTTGCGCAACCCACATCAAGCACTGAACTGGATGAAGTGAGCCCAAAATGTTTTATGAAAGACGGTATAACCGGCTGCCAGAAACGGGGTTGATAAAAAAATCCCCCGTAACCTTGCCGCCTGTCTCCGTCAAAAAAATCTTTTCCGAATTTGCGCGCGATATCGCGGTCTTCTTCGGTTTTAGCGGCTCCGCGCGCCTGCACGTCGCGCTTTGTTTTCGGGTAATTGATTAAAAGGTCTATTTCCTGTCCCATGAATTGTTTTCTCCTGTGGATCAGCCCAGGGTTATTTTTTTCATTGTTTTTATATTGTGCCATTTATCTTCATTCTTCAAATTTCCGGTCCGGAATTGTTTAACAAGCTGTTTAATGGCGTCGTCAACATGGTATTTTTGCTTAAATCCAGTGGCAAGCAGCTTTTTAGAACAAAGCCTGTATGAACGGGGGTCGTTTGATTCGCTGACGGAAATTTCCGCCGGCGCGTATGCGACGATTTTTTTTGCTATATCCAAAATAGAAATATTTTCAAAGCCGGCGTTATAAATGCCTCTGATTTTATCTCCCATTTTAAGAAAATGTAAATACACGTTGACCAGGTCGTTGATATGGATATTCGGTCTGATCTGCCTTCCGCCTAAAACCGTGATTCTTCCGTTTGCCAAAGCCTGGAGAGTAAGCATATTTACCGAAAGGTCAAGCCTCATTCTGGGAGAATAACCGCATACCGTGGCCGGCCTGACGCATTGAATTAAAATCCTGTCCTGATAGCTTAAAAGCACTCTTTCACTCACCATTTTAGTCTTGTTGTAATCTGAAATCGGGACCAGGGAGAGCTCTTCTGTTACTTCCGGTTCGTCCTTTACCCCGTAAACGCTGCCGGAACTGGCATAAATAAACTGCTTCACGTTGTTCTTAACAGCGTGCTCGGCCAACCGCATAGTAGCCAGGACATTTACCTCCCAACTAAGCTTGGAATCCAATTCGCTGCAGGGATCATTAGCCACATTGGCCAAATGGATCACCGCGTCGGTATTGTCCATGGGAATTTTATCGGCATTGCGCACATCTTCTTTAATGATCTTTAAATTTCCATGTTCCGGCAGGTAATTGCCGAACCACATTATATCCACAACGGTGACATTGTGTCCCGCGTCCAGGAGCGCCTGGGTAAGCGCTGTTCCCACATAACCGCATCCGCCTGTGACCAGTATGTTCATTTTTCGCTTTCCCTGTTCACGGGATCAAAAGGAATGCTAAAAAGTAAGCAGACTCATCCCGCCTTTAATAAATTTTTCTTTTTTTATAGATTCGGAATTTCCGATGATGCGAACGGCTTGGGCTCCCGCGAGCTGCCCCATGAATACGGCCAGATCTACAGGCAAATCTTTCGCCGCCGCCAAAGAGGCCACCGAACAAAAAGCGTCGCCCGCCCCTACAGTATCAATAATGGATTTCTCAAAAGGCACGCAGTTGCATTCAGGTTCCCCGGTTTTTATGCCTAGTGTGTTGGTGGCGCCGCGGGTTAACCAGCCATAGCGGGCGCCGAGTTTGCCTTGCAAATTCCTCAAAGCCCGGGCAAAATCAATATTCCTGAGGCCGCAGGCAAGAGTTGTTTCCATTGCGTCCAAAGAAAATGAATCCGCACGGTAATACTGCCTGTCAATTATATTAAAACCGTGGTTATAGCTGTTAGTCTGGCAGTTAAGAAAAAGAAAAGGCGCCTTTTTTTGCACAAGTTTCCTGACTTTTTCCTGCATAAGACCATGCCCGAAATCCATCACCATAACTAAATCATAATCCCTTATGCAGCCGTCAATACGGCTGCAAATCTGAGACTGGAGCTTCTCACTGGGGCATTGCTCGTCTATTACGTCTAAAGCAAAGAGTTTGGATAATTCCTTGCCTTCACTAAGCGGCTCTACAAAACGCTGCTTTATTATGGTGGTGAAATCCGGGCAGCGTATTATTTCATCAGAGCCGGGTTTGATATATTTAACCAAAGCCGGCTCAACCCAGGGTTCCGTGCCGGCTATGCTAAGCAGCCTGACATTCGGAGTGAATTGTTTTACGTGGCGGAAAACCGCCAGCGCCCCTCCGGCCTGGGTATCTTCGGATAAAAACCTGGTTGAAATAATGCGGTTCTTGGAAGTAAGGCCCTGCACTTTTACCGTGGAATAACGGTCAAAAATAATATCGCCGATGATCAGGACTTTTAAATCCTTAAAGCTTTCCACTATATCGCGGAATTGCCCGGGAGTGAAACGTTCTGCCAATTTTCCGCAGAATTCTTTCATCTCCGGCGGATAGACGTCAAAATGTTTATTAAGCAGTTTTGTGGAGCTGAAAACAACCGAACCCACATAGCAAACCCTGCCTCCCAGGCGCTTAACGATTCTGATATCATCACGGATATTGCCGGTTACATCCGCCTTGGGGTTCTTGTATTCCCTGCCTTTGCAGTATATATGGGGCCGTACACATTCAATTGCTTCGGTTGCCGCCAGAAAAGGCACTACCGTCACATAATCAATGCATTCCAAGGAGGTCAGATATTTAACTCTCAACTCATCGTTAAAATACGGCCGGCCGGGGCCTTTGTTAACATAGTCCTCTCCTGTAATGGTAACCACCAGGATATCGCCCAGGGCCTTGGCCTCTTCAAAATGGAGAATGTGTCCGGGATGAAGAAGGTCAAAAGTCCCATGACACTGCACAATCTTCTTTCCTTCTTTCTTAAGACGGGCAAAAACCTGAGGGGCGTCCGAAAATGGGACTATTTTACGCGACGCAGACATCTTTGCCCCCTTTTTTAAATTATCGCTTTTCTTTTTCATGTCTTTATGGGCGCAGAAAGTCATTCTTTATGGATATATTCAAACTGCTGTTTCTTTAGTTCGGTAAAATTATCGGATATCCAGTTAATGGTCTCGCGTATACCTTGCTCTAAAGCGATACAGTCCTTCCAGCCCAATTCATTGCGCAGCTTCCTGTCATCTAATAAATATGCCGGGTCCTTTCCGGGGCGCTCAGCAACAATCTCAACGCATTCTTCAAAGTTTCCATTCATCATCTTACAAATTATGCCCACTAATTGCCTTATTGAAATATGTGAATCCGTGGAGATATGATAAGTTTCACCCGCGGGTGCGGCCTGGGCGATCTTTAAAGTGGCGGACGCCATATCGCGGACATGGATAAACGAACGTAACGAGCGCCCTCCTCCGTGCAATTGTATTTTTCTGCCAAGCTTGATAAAAAGGATCGTGCGCGGAATAATCCTGTAGAGCTGCTGCCCCGGGCCATAGACATTGGCTGCGCGCGTAAAGACCACCGGAAATTTATAATGACTAAAGAAGGTCCGCAGGTGCAAATCGCAGGCCGCTCTTGAGGCGGCATATGGCGTGCTTGGATTAAACGGCGTTGATTCGGTTACTTTTCCGGCGCAGTTGCCGTATACTTCCGGAGTTGAAACATGAATATATTTTTTCAGGAAACCAAAATGTCTGATTTTATCATGCAGTTTTACATTTCCCGTAACGTTGGTCTGATACCAGTGTTCCGGATGCTCCCAGCTTTGCGCCACCATGCTTTGCGCCGCAAAATTAAAAATATAGGCCGGCTGAAAGCCGCGGATACTGTCGGCAATTCTATCCACATCGCGGTTTATATCCAGCTGTTCAAATCTGAATGGACCTGGTTTAATCGCGAGATCCCATTTGTAGGGAAGAAATACATCATGCGGTTCTTTAGAGCGGCTTATCGCCAGAATTTCAAACCCCTGAGCAAGGCAATATGCCGCAAAACTTGACCCGGAAAAAGAATTGCTTCCTATTACAACTATTTTTTCTCTCATCTTTTCTCTTCCGCCCCGGCTTTAAACTGCTGCATAAGCATATGCCCGGTTATAAGCTGCAAGTCTTCCGCTATCTGCATATCGTTTACCGGAAAATGAATGGAGACATCCGCTAAGCTTAAACATTTGCCGCCGTTAAAGCCCAGTATGGCGTAAGATTTTATACCCATCCGTTTAGCGGCATTAATGGCATTTAAAATATTGGGGGAATTTCCGCTCCCGGACAAGGCAATAAGAATGTCTCCTTTCGCGCCCAAGGTTTCCAGTTGAAAAGAAAAAATATTCTCGTAACCGATGTCATTTCCAAGGCAGGTCAACACCGCCTGGTTTGACGGCAAAGCGGTAACCCTAAGCCCTTTCATGTCTTTCTTGGCGGGCGGATATAAGAAATCATTCGCGATATGCATGGCATTCGCCGCGCTTCCTCCATTGCCGCATAAAAATATATGTCTGCCCTCTTTCCAAGCCGAAAAAATATCGCCCGCTAATTTATGAACCGGCGACCAATCAAAAGGCTGTAAGCAATTGAGTAAACGGAGCTGATACTCTTTTATAATATTTTCCGACATGTAATTCCTCCGGCATCCGTCAGGGCGTCTCTATTTTTCCGGAGAAGACATTATATTCTTCACCAGGCTGTTTACTCCAAGGTTGCGTCTTGTGTTTACGCGCCAATCTTCCAACTCCTCCGCTGTTATGCCGTTTATTCTGGCAACAGCCTTTTTCCGTTTATCGGACGAGAAATTTATTCTGTCCCATTCATATGAGCGCAGGACTTCAAGTTCAAAAGGCGTGAACTCTTCCGTGGTTATAAGACCCTTGCCGTAGCCTGAATACCGGGAGATATTCTCAATATAATCGCTTGGCAGCAGTTTCTCACGCAGGCAGATATCCATAAGCTCGGTTTTAGGAAGCGGCGTAGCTATGTGGAAATTCACCATATCCGCTTCCAGCTTTTCAGCGAATGCAAATGTCTCACGTATCTCTTCCCATGTCTCGCCAGGGAATCCTACGACAAAATTGGCGATAATATCAAAGCCTATGGATTTGGCAAGCTTAAGTATCGGGGGAATATTCTCCAGTTTTATGGGCTTTTTTATAATATCTCTAAGCACGCGCCGGCTGCCTGATTCTATTGAAACAACTATAAAATTACATCCGCTTTTGTGCATAAGCTTCAAGATCTTTTCATCAAGCAGCCAGGCGGTGACATTAACGCATTTCCAGGTCAGATCCCTGTGGTTTTCCAGGATACCGTTCATTATCTTTATTGCGCGGTTTCTGTCCGCCAGGAAATGGTCATCCAGGAAAATCACCTCTCTGATCCCCTGCTTATATAAATAGTCGATTTCATTAAGCACGTTTTCCGCGCTTCTAAACCGCACTTTCTCTCCGCTTATAGTCCTGCCGGCGCAGAATATGCACCTGTAGGGGCAGCCCCTGGAAGTGATGGTGACGGCTGACGGATAATTTCGCGCCAATAACCCCGGAGCGTACTTGAATTTAATATTTCCGTAGTCGCACAGGGTAAGCCCGGCAATAGACGAATAATCCGGAAAAGGGACTTTATCCAGATCGCTGACAAATTCCATTTTGTTAATAACCGGCGTGGAGCCTTGCCAATAAGCCAATCCGCTGATACCGGAAAGATCTTTCGCTCCTTTGCGCAATTCTTCTATCAAGCGGGGAAAAGCGAGCTCCCCTTCGCCTATAATCCAATAATCCACATTCCTGTCTTTCATGGCTTCTTCGGTCATAACAGTGGGAAGAACCCCGCCCAGAACAATCACTGTTCCCGGAAGATGTTTGCGGATAAGAGCTATTGTATGGCGGGTAACGTTAAAATACTCCGTTGAAATTGAGCTTACCCCGATTAAATCAGGATTGACCGTCTTTAAAAACTTTATGGTTTCTTCCTCGGATAAATTCTTAAAATTCGGGTCAAACACTATAGCTTCCGCCTGGCTTTTAATTACGGCTTTTAGCAGGCATAATGTATAGGGCGGAAACTGCCACGTCCTTTTGGAAAGCCAGGCATAATTCGGCTGAGTTAACAGTATTTTCTTTATCTCTTTAATCATTGCTGTAACAAGACTCCGCCTTCCTGGATGTAAAGAAGAAAATAGCTTTGGAACAGGCATCCCGGCGCGTTGATATTTACTATAATTTAAATTATATAAAAATTATGAGATTCAAACGGGCACTGCCTTTGATTTTTTTAGTCATCGCCGCTTTGGCGCTGCGTGTAGCCGGAATAAAGCTGGGCTTACCCTCCGAAACCGGCGGGCTTGCGACACTCCACGGTGACGAATCCATGACTTTTCACTCCCTTGGAAATATGAATCCGTCAAAACTGGATTTTTATCCGGGCGATACTATCAGCTGGGGGACCTTTCATGTATACTCTATCGGGGCTTTGATAAAAACGCTTGATCTTGCCGGAGTTATAGAACTTGGGGACCGTCAAAAGCTGCAAGACAATCTTGGCGAGGTTGACAAGATGTATTTGGCCGCCCGCGCGTTTTCTGCGTTATTCGGCGTGTTATCCATTGTGGCGCTGTATTTTATCGGGTGTCTGTTTTTAAGCGAGAGGGCTGCCCTGTTCTCCGCCATACTTATGGCGTTCTCGCTGGCGCCGGTGATGATTTCTTATCTTGTTAAGCCGGACACTACAATGCTTTTTTGGGGGTTGATATCGGTTTACTTTTCTTTTAAACTTCTGCGCGAGCCCTCAACCGCCAATTATTTTCTGGCCGGCTCTTTCCTTGGGCTTGCTTTTATCACAAAGCTCAGTGCGGCATTGCTCGGTTTTTTCCCTTTCGCGGCGCATTTTTATCACGTATACGCGGCGCGCAACCCATTTTTCGGGTTTAAGAAGTTTTCTATTTTAACGGTTTCCGGCCTGGCGGTTTACCTTATCCTTAACCCTTACCTTATTTTGAGATTCTCGGATGAACTTAAATGGATGTCAATAGTATTTTCCTGCGGCAGTGTAGGCGCTAACTCCGGCGGCAGTCTTCTGGAGGTATACGCCGCTTATTTTTTATCGGTCCTTCCTGCGGCGTTCGGCTGGGCCCTGGTGCCGTTCGCTCTGGCGGCCGTGGCGCGCTGGTTTCGGGGCCCCTCTTATGAAAAAAAAATCAGCGCCGTTTACTGCGCGCTGTTTATAGCATGGTCGGGCGCCACGCCGTTCACCAATGTGCATTACGCGCTGCTCGTTGCCCCTTTTCTTTTTCTCGCCGCAGGGGATCTTGCCCATCGCCTGTTTAACAAGCGCTGGGGAAAGCTCCTTGTTATCGCCGTATTCGCGCAAGTTCTGTTGTACACGCTGTATATCAAACGCAATTATGTTTCCAGTTATACCACAAAAGAGGCGGATACGTGGATAAGGGAAAATGTGCCGGAAGGTTCTACCATCGCTATATCCAGGAACGATTTCTGGATGCCGCGCGTAATAAGGCGGCGCTCCGGCTCATTTAAACTTCTGGAAGGAGGGGCTCCCCAGGGTATGCTGCCGCAAGCTATTGTGGAACTCGGCAACATATACTCCAAAGCGGATTACGTGATAATCTCAGAATATGAGTACGCCGGCTTACAGTCGGCGCCGAAAGAATTCCCGGCCGAAAATGCCGCGCTTGAGAAAATATTTTCCGGAACCAAAGAGGTGAAGAGGTTTGAGCACAGGCTGCCTCTTTATATCTTACCCTTTCAATCTAAATCCCACGGGTATCAGCCCGCCGCGGGACTGCAGGTAAATTTCATGAACCCCGGTATGCTTGTGTTGAAGGTAATCCCACCACCCGGACAGGCGGCTAAAGCCGCCTCGTCCGCAGGAGGGCGTCCGGGTGGTGGGATAATTAAGAAATGAAAATTTCAATTGTGGTCCCAAGCTATAACGAGCTTAAAACCCTGCCGCAGGTTTTAAAGCGGCTGGCCGTTTTGGACCTTGAAAAGGAAGTTATAGTAGTGGACGACGGTTCCACTGACGGCACGCGCGCGTGGTTGGAAAAGGCTATCGCGGCGGGGGAATTCCCCTTTGAGCTGAAGCTTCTAAAGCATGAGCGCAATACCGGCAAGGGCGGGGCTTTAATAACCGGTTTTAAGGCAGTTTCCGGCGGCGTGATAATAGTGCAGGACGCCGATATGGAATATGATCCGGACGATATTCCTGAAATAGTGCGTCCTATATCGGAGGGCCGCGCCGACGTGGTTTACGGCTCTCGGCTGCTTTTAAATCAATCTAAAATTTTTAATGTTTTCTATCTTTGGGGTAACCAATTTTTAACATTCCTTGTAAATCTGCTCTTCGGTTCGCGTATAACCGATTCACACACGTGTTATAAGGCCTTCAGCGCGCCTTTTTTAAAAACTTTGAATCTATCTTCAAGCGGATTTACAATAGACGCGGAAATTTCCTGCAAAATCGCTTTCAAAAAAGCCCGTTTTGAGGAAGTTCCCATCGTTTATAGCCCCCGCTCCAGGGAGGAGGGCAAGAAGATAAATTGTAAAGACGCGTTCAAGTGTGTTTTGAAAATTTTCTGGCTGCGTCTTACACTAAGGCAAATCGCCGCAGGCGATTTGCGCTAGTAGGCTGGTAAGCTGGTATGCCTAAAACCTGTTAGTAAGCGGGCAGGCTAGCGCCTTTATGAGGAACTGCTAAAAAGCATACAAGCCTACTAGCTTACTAGCGAACCACACTCGCCCGCCAGAGCCGACACAGGAGGAATACAATGAAAGGCATAATACTCGCGGGCGGGGCCGGCACCAGGCTTGCGCCGCTTACCGCGGTCGTTTCAAAACAACTGCTGCCGGTTTACAATAAGCCCATGGTATATTTTCCGCTGGCGACCCTGATGCTAGCCGGCGTGCGCGAGATTCTTGTAATTTCCACCGCGCGGGATTTGGGCGGTTTTAAAAAGCTGCTGGGCGACGGGCGCCGCCTGGGCCTTAAAATAAGCTATGCCGTTCAAAGCCGTCCGCGCGGCATAGCCGAAGCGCTGATCATAGGCGAAAAATTCATAGGCGGGGAAAATTGCTGGCTGATACTCGGCGATAATATATTTTTCGGCAATGCCCTGCCGCATGAATTGAAAACCGCCTGTCTTGAAAACGACGGCGCCACTGTTTTCGGTTACCGTGTGAGCGACCCTGAGCGTTACGGGGTGCTGGCCTTTGATAAGCAGGGCTTGCCGCGCAGCATACACGAAAAGCCCGCGCGCCCGCTTTCAAATTACGCTGTTACCGGCCTTTACCTTTACGATTCCCGCGCGTCGGCTTTTGCCAAAAAACTCAAGCCCTCGGCCCGGGGAGAGCTGGAAATAACAGGCCTTAATAATATTTACCTTTCCATGGGCGCGCTTAAGGCAAGAAAGCTTGGCCGCGGCTACGCCTGGCTTGACACCGGCACCTACGACAGTATGCTTGAGGCCTCAAATTTTATACAGGCGATAGAAAAACGCCAGGGTCTTCAGATCGCCTGTGTGGAGGAAATAGCCTATCACTCAGGTTTAATAAGCAGGAGGCAATTTGCAAGCCTGGCGCGTGAATTGGCTAAAACTCCGCAGGGGACATATTTAAAAGGAGTGCTTGACGAATTGTGAAAGCCCTTGTAATAGGTGTTTCGGGCCAGGTGGGCTCAAACCTTAAGCGCGCCTGTGAGGCGAAAGGCGTTAAGGTCTATGGCGCCGATATAAACCCCGCGCGGGAGAATCTTTATGTTGACATCGCCCGGCCTGACTCGGCGCGTTCGGCGTTTGAGGCCGCGGAGCCGGAAATAGTGTTTTTGTGCGCCGCCATGACGCACGTGGACGGCTGCGAGAAAGATCCGGCACTCGCGGAAAAAATAAACGCCGGGGGAGCGGAAATCACGGCCGACTGCTGCCGCAGGTCCGGTTCTAAGCTTGTGTATCTTTCAACCGAATATGTTTTTGACGGTAAAAAAGGCCCCTATTCCGAGACCGACAGCCCGAATCCCATAAGCGTTTATGGCCAAACCAAGCTTCAGGGCGAGCGCCTGGCGCTGGCCCTGGACGGCGCGCTTTCAATAAGGACCACGGTGGTTTATGGTTACGCTCCGGGTGAGAAAAATTTTTTAATGCAGCTGCTTGGCGCCGCGAAATCAGCCGCTGACAGCGCCAGAGGCCAGCGGCAGGCCAGTGTCACACACGGCAAAATGCGGGTGCCGAAAGATCAGTATTCCAACCCCACCTTCGCGCCGGAGCTGGCGGAGTTTATTCTGGAGCTTGCTCTTAAAAACAAAAGCGGAATTTATAATGTGGTGGGCTCCGAGCGTCTTGACCGGTATTCTTTCGCGCTGAAGGTTTGTGAAATACTCGGGCTCGGCGCGGGTTTTTTAGAGCCGGCCTTGACCAAAGAGCTTGGCCAGACGGCGGCAAGGCCGTTATGCGCGGGCCTTAAAACTGATAAACTTATGTCGGAACTGGGACGCGTTCCATCAGGCGCTTCAGACAGTCTCAGGATCATAAAAGAGTTGATAACTGCTCAGGTTCACGGTTCAGTGGTTGAGGAAGTATAAAGATCAAGCGTTTTTTCTTCTAACCCGTGAACCGTTGAACCGTGAACCTGGCAACCTGAGCAGTTACAAAGGCTTACTGTAAATGACCGTTCTGCTTGAAAATTTCAGACTTTATCTTATAGCTTTTCTGCTGCCGCTTGGCATTTCGCTGGCGCTCACTCCGCTTTTGCGGCGCGCGGCCATCGTACTCGGGCGCGTTGACAAGCCCACCGGCCTTAAAACTCACAAGGTCCCTACGCCGCTTTTCGGCGGGATAGCCGTTGCTTTGGCTTTTTCGGCCTCGCTTATTGTCATGCGTTTTTACACTTCTTTCCCCACCGGCACGCTGAGGGATTTGCGGGTAATACTCGCGGGGGGGGGGGGGATGTTCGCCCTGGGGCTTATTGACGACCTTAAAAAGCCCAACGGGCTTGGGGTAAGAACAAAATTCGCCATACAATTTATGGTGGCTTTTTTTGTCGTGTTTTACGGTATACGGATAAACTTTGTGGAACCGCAGTATCTTTCCTTCGCCCTCAGTCTTTTGTGGATAGTGGGGGTTACCAACGCTTTTAATATCATAGACATCATGGACGGCCTTTCAGCCAGCCAAGTGGCTATCGCTTCTTTCGGTTTTTTACTGATAGCCTTTCCCTCGGAATCCATATATGTAAACTTCGCTTCCGCGGCGCTTGCCGGCGCCGTTATGGGCTTCCTGCCTTATAATTTCTCCAATAAGCTTAAAATTTTCATGGGGGATAGCGGAAGCCTGCTCTGCGGTTTTGTGCTGGCGCTGGTCGCTATGGGGACCCAGTATACCAAAGTCAATCCGCTGGGTGTTTACGCTCCGCTTTTTATACTTGCTATTCCCATTTACGACACTTTTTTTGTTTCCATTATGCGTCTGCGGCGCGGACATTCCCCGTTTCTGGGCAGCAGGGACCATTTCGCGCTGCGGCTGGAAAAACTGGGCTTTTCCAGGCGGAGAATAGTCTTTGTCACGGCAATAGCCGCGGTGGCGCTGTCCGTTTTCGCCTGGCTTGTAACGCAGGTGCCGTTCGTGTGGGGGGGGCTTATCTGCGCGGTAGTGGGGCTGGAGTTCATGCTTATAAGCGCCGCCATAGCCAAAATAAAAATTTAAAAAGAGTTAATGACAGTTAAGGTGACACAGAACTTAATTCCCGTTTAGTTAAGTTGTGTGTCACCTTAATCAGGTGCAAATCCCGCTGGTTTATAAAGAACGACGGGATTCTAACCGTGAAGCGTCAGGTCAGTTTATAGGTAAGTTCCCGTCCCTCCCAGATCACTCTTGCTGTTATTGGCGTCACCGTTTCCCCCTGCTTGAGTATGCCCCAAGTCATAGCTAACCTCTCCAACTGAACTTCGGCACCCATTGAGCCTGAGACGCCCATGACTATTTCGGCGGCCCCTACGGCCTGCGCCGTCTGCACTATGGAGTAGAACGGGTCGTTGGAGACCACCAGCAGCGGCTTTATGGTCTTGCCGTACTTTTCCGCCAGCAGTACTATGGGCGTGAACAGTTCCCGGTCCTCTTCGGTTATGGAAGCCGAGTCGCCTTCGGACTGCAACCCCTTGGTTATCTTGGCTGAAAGCACTATTATTTCGGTGGTAGCGTCGTCCACCATCTCCAGCACGCGCTTAAGATGGGCGAGGTTGTTGGGGTTGCGCACCGGTACTAGCAGCTTGACCGGCTTGGCCAGTTCCGGCAGCAGCGCGCCGATATCGCTTTCCCGGCGCAGGTTCAGTTTTTCGTCGGAATCCTGCGCGTGCTCGTAAAGGCGCGGTTTTTTTCTGGTCAGGTTCTCCGAAACCTGGAACACTGCATAGAGCGCCGCAGTGGAGACGAACCCCGCGATTGTTGCCACCCGCTTTGTCAGCAGGTTGGCCAGGCTGGCCGCCAGCAGGACTATGAAGATGAGCCCCATTCCCGCCGGGAAATATGTCCGTCCCAGCCTGAAGTTAAGGGGAAACATCCATTCTCGCGGCGTATGGTCCTTGAAGCGCAGTATTATCAGTGACAGCGTTTTGAACACCAGGCTCCACAGCACTCCGAACGCGTAAGCCTCTCCTATCAGGTAGATGTCCCCGCGCGAGAGTAGGATCACCCCTATCTGCGACAGCGCGATAAGGTTTATCATCCGGTAGGTGGTGCCGTATTTCTTGTGCAGCTGGCGGAACCAGTCGTGCAGGATACCGTCCTCGGCCACGCGGTTGAGCACGCCGTTGGCCCCCACGAGCGACGTGTTGAGCGCGCCTACCAGCATCAGACTGCCGGACACCACTACCAGCGACTGCAGCACGATCCGGGCCCAGTAAGGCCCCGAAAGTTCCATAGCCAGGCCGCTCAGCAGGTTGTCGGCGTACTTGCCCGCTATCAGGTCGCCGGGAATAATGAGCGAGGACAGGAACGTGAGCCCGCCGGTGAGCACGAAGCTGAACAGGAACACCGCCCAGGCGGCGCGCTTGAGGTTCTTTATCTTTGGGTCCTCTATTTCCCTGTACACCTGCGCCAGCGTTTCCAGGCCGCTCATGGCCAATATGGAATGGCCGAAAGCCATCACTATGCCTACCAGTCCTATGGTCTGCCAGGCCGGGAAGTGCGTCATCCAGCCGAGAGCGTTGTCGGTGAACTTCAACCCGAAGGGGGGAAGCGTAAAGCCCCTGAGCCCTACGGTAACCAGTGACCACGCCATAAGTACCGCTCCAACCACGGTTACGAAGCCCATAATCTTGAAGTTCTTGTCGCTGGATTCCTCCACGCCTTTGATGTTCTCCTTCCAAAAGTAGACCGTGACGAGGACAGCGAAAACCACCGCGAAGGCTTTGGGCGGGACATTCCAGTGGATATGGACGAGCGGCAGCAGGTTGGTCAGCAGGCCTGAGACATAAAGCCCTGCGCTGATGGAGCTTATCGGGCCCGTTATCATGTAGTCGAAGATCAGCGCCGAAACGGAGATCTTGGCCATGGAATGTCCCAAGGCCTCGTTAACCACTTTGTACACGCCGCCGCGCACGAACATGGCGCAGGACTCGACATAGACCGCCAGCATCAGCCCGCCGAACACCATGACCGCCAACACGTACCAGGGCGCCGCCGGGCCGAAAGCGTTCATGGCTATGCTGCCGGCGTAATAGGCGCTGGATCCCATGTCGCACAGCACCACCGCCGCCGCCCGCCAGAACGAAATGAAACTTAGCATGGCGGTGCTCAACACCAACACTTCTTTGCCTTTTAACTGAGAGTTCATACGTGTCGCCGTTATCTCCTTTGTATACGGATAGACACAGGAACGCAAAAAGCGTTGCGCTCTTTGTGTTCCTTATGTGTCTCCAGGGAGACCCGACGATAGCGTATTAAGCTTCGGCTGGATCACCCTTCCAAACGCCTACGGAGTTAGCTGACGGGCTGGGCCGTGGAAGTGGCCTGGCAACGGGTTTGCCGCTGCCTGCGCCCCATCCCTGCGTACTGCCAGGGATTTGGGTCCCCCGCGCCGGCGCATTGAGTGCCGGCTTAGGCTGTGTTCGTTACATTATATCAGAAACCCCGGTAGGAGGTCTTTGCTTAGAATTATCTAACGCATGATGAGCCTGAAATTTACCGTGTTTCTAACGCAAGATGAGCCTGAAATCGGGTTTACCTTGGGGGGTTAAGGTGACACAGAACTTAATTCTAGTTAAGTTCTGTGTCACCTTAATTATGTAATTATGTCTCTCTGCTTTAAAATGGCTATTGCGCTGTAATTGCAAATTCCGGCGGGTTCGCTAGATGTCTTTTTACCGTGCAGAGCTCGGCTGATTTTATAAGCGCGTCCTTATATTGCGGGGGGAAATCTTTTGGGAGGGTCATGCGCATATTTACTTTTTTTACAAGGTGCGAAGCCTCATCCCGGTCAAAAGAAAGGTTTATTTTAAACCCTTCGGCGCTGAGTTTGCGCGATTGAATAAAGCCAATCGCGAATATCCCGGCGCAGGTGCCAAGCGATGCCAGGAAAAGATCAAAAGGCGTAGGCGCCGAACCGCCGCCGCCCGCCTGAACCGGCTGGTCGGTGGCAATTTCAAAGCCGTGAAAAACGGCGTTTACTTTTTTGTTTCCCGGGAAAGTTATTTCCATGTCAGACATAAAGTTTAACTCCTTAGGTGTATAGGCTGCCCGCCAGACAACCGGCGGGTCCGCCTCTGGCGGATAGGCAGTTCGCCTGTAGGTAAGAATCCGATTTGGCTGACAGTCTAATAGCCTACAGCCTTCAGCCTTCCCATCGCGCCCTAAAATTCCGTCCGGTGCAGTTCTTTTGTGATACCGGGGATAATGGTGGTTTTTCCGTCCGTAATGGCGTAAATTTTCAAAATGCCGGTGTAAACTTTTTTAAAAGCGTCCACTACAAGCGGGTCAAAGGCATGCCCGCTTTCTTCTACAACATAGTCGCGTGCCTTTTCGGGGCCCCATTTCGGCTTATAGACCCGGGGCATGCAGAGCGCGTCAAAAACATCCGCTACTGAAACGATACGCGCGTAAACTGGGATCTGTTCGCCTTTTATTTTCGCGGGGTATCCCGTGCCGTCAAATTTTTCGTGATGGGATGACGCTACTTTGCAGGCTATCTGCAGAAGCTGGCTTTCGGCGTTACAGAGTATTTTGGCGCCGTAGAGGGTGTGCTTCTTCATCTCCTCATATTCCGTCGGCGTAAGCTTTCCGGGTTTTAGAAGTATGGCGTCGGCTATGCCGACCTTGCCTATATCGTGGAGCGGGCTGGCGTAGCGGATATTCTCCACTTCTTTTTCCGGCAGGCCCATGCCCTGGGCTATCAGCGCCGAATATTCACTTATGTGCTTTAAATGTATCGCGGTATCCTGCTGGTCGCGGTATTCGGCGGTTATAGCCAGGCGGTAAATGGTTTCAAGCTGCGATTTTGAAAGGCTTTCGTAGAGCTGGGCGTTTTCAATCGCCGAAGCCGCCAGCGAGCCCAGAAGTTGAAGTATGCCTTCATCGTCTGAGTCGAAATATCCCTCAGTTTTGTTTATAACCTCAAAAACCCCTATAGTGCGGCCGCCCACATTATTAAGCGGCACGGCAAGTATGGTTTTTGTGTGATATCCGGTAAGGTGGTCTATTTCCGGATTGAAATGCGTTTCATCGTAGGCGTTCCTGATATTTATCGTCCGGCCGGTGGAGGCGACTTCGCCGGCTATGCCTTTGTTGGAAGGCATGCGGATCTCGGTGTGCTGCATGTCCTGCGCTACTTTTGACCAGAGTTCATTCGTATGCCGGTCCAGAATAAATACAGTGCAGCGGTCGCAGCTTAATATCCTTTTTACCTGGGCGGCAATAACTTCAAGCAGCTTGTCAATATGGGTTTCCTTGGAAACCACCCCGCCGAATTGCACCAGCAGGTTCAAACGGTTTTGCAGTTCTTCCTCTTTGGTCATAGTGTTAATAGAGACGGCGTATAGGGGCGAGCGTATAGGGGATAGGAAACTGAAATAAGGAACTTGGTCACTTAATTGCGCTTCGCACTCCTTCCCTAATCCCTATTCGCTATCCCCTGTTGTATTTTAGCATTTGTGAAGGGGCCGGAAAGGTTTCAGCCTATTCCTGCCGTTTTCCGAAATTGTCCAGAAATACGCTGTAATGCACAGCCTTAGCCGTAGGGTAAGCGGCTTTCAGGCCGCTGTTCAGCTGTATAAGGCAGGAGGTCGCTCCCACAACAACGGTATCGGCTTGCGTGGAAGCGATATTTGTCAGTTTGCGCTCAAGTATGGCGTTAGACATGGCGGTCTGCGTGAAAGCGTAAGCGCCCGCCCCGCCGCAGCACCAGTCGCTTTCCGGCAGTTCCCGCCAGCGCTCAAGCGCGAGTTTTTTTAAAACGGCGCGCGGCTCCAGCCTTATGCCCTGCCCGTGACAAGCCCGGCAGGAATCGTGATAAACCACCTTCCCCGCTGTACCGGCTTTTTGGGAGCGTTTTACTTTTTCCGGCGGGATTACTTCAAGAATATCCCTTACCGCCGCCGCGAAAGCCGCGGCTCTCGGGCGCCACTCATCATTGCCTGTGAAAAGCTGTTCATAGGTTTTCATGAAAGCCACGCACGAAGAACAGTCTCCGATCACGGCGAATTTTCCCAGGCTTCCGGTAAGTTTCTCGTAGCGCAGTATGTTTTTTTTGGCGAATTCCCTGGCGTCCTCAAGGCGGCCGTAGTTATGGGCAAGCAGCCCGCAGCAGGAATTTTCTATAAAGATCCCGTCGCCAAGATATTTTTTCAGGTTGCGCACCGTGGCCAGCGCCACTTCAGGGAAGATGTAATTCGGGCCGCAGGGGGCGAAATAGGCCCAGGCCGCGCTTGTTTTTCCTTTTTGCGCCAGCGCCTGGTTTTTTTTCAATATTTCTGAGGCGAACCGGAGCGGCGGCCTGCCCATTGAGTTTTGCGCGTCCTTCAGCGCCGGCATGCCTATAAAATTATAGAGCCCTAAACCTTCCGCCAGGCGCGCCAGACCCAGGCGTTTCAGCAGGTAGGCGGCTTTCAGCCATAAAGCGAACAGGTTAGGGGCTTTTAGAAGCGTCTCTACCGCTATTTTTGAAAAGAAATTCTCTCCGTATCCGGAAAGGCTTCTGCGCCCTTCAAGCGCGATATCAGCGGTGGGTACTTTGGCGTAGCAGGCGCTTGTGCAGGCCCCGCAAAGCAGGCAGGTGCTTAGCGCCTCGGCGGCGGCGTGCGTATTTTTTGCCTTGCCTTCCACCAACAGGCGCACGAACTGGTTGCGGCCCCTGGCGGAAAGGGTCTCGCGTCCGGTAAGCATGTAGGTGGGACAGACTGTTTCACAATATCCGCACCTGTTACATTGGGCGGCCGCGTCATACAGCGTGCGTTCGCCCAGGTCGGTCAGCAGGGTTTTTAAATGGCGGTTTTCCGAGTCGCTGCCGTAAAGTTCATTTATTTCGTATTTGCTCATATAAGCAGTGAATAGCGAATAGTAAATAGTGAATAGTAAACAGCGAATAACGACCGCATAATGATGTCGGTGGTACGCATAAGAAACTCCTTCCCTATTCGCTATTCGCTATTCGCTTCTTGTCGCTTTCTGCCTTTCCATATATCCACGGGTTCAGTAAATTTGCCGGGTCAAGCGCTTTTTTAATGCGGCAATGGTAATTGCACGGCTCAAAAACCGCAATAGGCTCTTCCGGGGCCGGCTCGCGCTCGTCATTAATTGAAAGCCTGAGAGTGGCTGAAAGTATTACCCCATATGCCCCAAGCGACCCGCAGAAAAGTTTAACGGCGTCGTAGCCGGCTACATTTTTTATGGTCTTACCGCCCAGGAACAGCGCGGTGCCGTCGGCCATCGCTAGATCCAGGCTCAAAAGCAGGCCGCGCATGTCCGGAAAGGTTTTAGAGGCGATGTTCCCGCCAAGGCTGCCTTGAAGGCCGGGTATGGCGAGCGAAAACCCCTGTTCCTTCAGCTGTTTCTTCAGCTCGCTTATTTTTATTCCCGCTTCGGTTTTTACTGTCAGGTTGTCCCTATCCAGGTCCAGTATTTTGTCCAGGCTTTTAAGTTCAAGGGGTCTCGCGTTCTGGGCGGCGGCGGAGTAGTTTATTTTAGTGCCCAGGCCCAGGATCATTGTTTTTATCCCGTCTTTCGCTCTTAAGTGAAGTTCGTCCAAAACTGTTTTGGCCCCGGCGCTCAAGTCCGCGCTCTCCACCGGTATTTTATGGCGGTTGTCAACGGAGACCGGCAATATTTTGTCCGGGTTGGAGAGCTCCGCCGGGTCAAAAGCGGTTTTCAAGCTTTTAAAAAAATTCAGGGTTTTTGTATCATAAAGCCAGGCCATAGCCACTCTTTTTTCCACGCCTATGCCGTGCTCGCCGGAAATAGTGCCGCCAAGGCTTATGAAGGATTTAAGTATTTCATAGCCGGCTTTTTTCACTCTTTTTACTTCCTGTATGTCCCGTCCGTCAAAAATAATGTTGGGATGTAAATTACCGTCACCGGCGTGAAAAAGCAGGCTTGCCGTAAGTTTGTAGTCCGCGAGTATTTCCCGGGTTTTTTTGAGCGCCTGGGGGAGTTTGGGACGCGGAACCACGCCGTCCTCAACCAGCACATCGGGCGCTAGCCTTGCCATGGCGGGATAGGCGCCTTTACGCATTTCCCAAAGGGCCGCTCTTTCCTCTTCGGATCCCGCGGTCCTGAAGTAAGAAGCGGAAGTCTGCGAGCAGATATCTTCAACGCGCTTCGCCGTTTTCTGTATAAGCGGCAGGCTTTTTCCGTCAAGTTCAATAATAAGCAGAGCTTTGGTGCCGGCCGGGAACGGGAGTTTTGAATTTTCGCCCGCTGCCTTGATTGAAACGCTGTCCATGGCTTCAAGTGCGCGGGGCAATATCCCAGAGCTTATAATTTTTGTTACGGCGATCATGGCGTTATCAAGTGAATCAAAGGCCGCGGCCGAGGTTATCGTATATTTTGGTTTTTTAATTATCTTCAGCCAGGCTCTGGTGACTATGCCAAGCGTGCCTTCCGAACCGATTATCAGGCTCATAAGATCCGGTCCGGGGTCGCGGTAAGACCATCTTTTTACTTCCCCTTCGGGAGTGACTACTTCCAGCTTTTCCACGTTGTCGCAAGTTACGCCGTATTTAAGGCACTGGGGGCCGCCGGCGTTTTCTCCTATATTGCCGCCTATGGTGGATACTTTCTGGCTTGCCGGGTCCGGGGCGTAAAAAAAACCAAAAGGCGCAAGAGCGTTTTGCAGCTCAAGGTTTACCACGCCCGGCTCCACCACGGCTACGCGGTTTTCAGTGTCAATGCGGTGTATTTTTTTAAGCGCCGAAAGATTCAGTATCGCTCCGCCTTTCAGCGCTATAGTGCCGCCGGAAAGGTTGGTTCCGGCAAGCCTTGGAACAAAAGGTATGGCGGCCCTGTAAAGTATTCTAACCACGGGCGCTACCTGCGCGGCGGCGGTAAAGCGGATTACTACTTCTGGGCGGGCTTTCGCCATACCGGCGTCGTATGAATACATCAGGATCTCGGCTTCATCCGTACGCACATTTTCGGGGCCCACTATGGCCTCAAGTTCTGTTCTTACGGGGCCGAATTTATCAGGTTTGAACATTTTCTTCTTCTTTAATTTACTGCCATAAGCCATAAGCCGTATGCCATAGGCAGAACAATTGCCATATGCTTTTTTAGGAATTTCCTTGCAGCTTATGGCCTATGGCGGGCGCGGCGCCCTTACGGCCTATGGCATCGTTTTTACTTCACCGGGCGCAGCTTGGCGCTGAAATGGGCAAGCACTTTCGGCGCTTCCACTATTTCAAGGCCTTTCAGGGATTTTTTGTTTTTTGCTATGCAGCCGAAAACCTCTATCACATAGTCTATGTGGCTCTGGGTGTAAACGCGGCGCGGAACCGCCAGTCTTAAAAGTTCCATTGATGCCGGCAGAAAATTACCTTTCGCGTCGCGCCGGCCGAACATAAGCGTGCCTATTTCTACGCCCCTTATGCCTCCTTCAAGGTACAACGCGGTTGCCAGCGTCTGCGCCGGAAAGTTGCGCGGGTTTATATGCGGCAGGAATTTTTTTGCATTTACATAAATGCCGTGCCCGCCCGGAGGCGTGACTATGGGCACTCCGCGGCGCGTCAGCCCCTCTCCCAGGTAGGCCGAGGAGCGTATTCTGTATTGCAGATAATTTTCATCCAGAACTTCCCGCAGCCCTATGGCAATGGCCTCAAGGTCGCGGCCGGCCAGGCCCCCGTAAGTATTGAAACCTTCGGTCAAAATCAGCATCTGGCGCGCCTTGCCGGACCATTCGGTGTTGTTCATGGCAAGGAACCCTCCCATGTTGGCGAAAGCGTCTTTTTTCGCGCTCATCATGGCGCCGTCCGCCAGCTCAAACATCTCCTGGGCTATTTCGCGCACGGGCGTGCGGGAGTATCCCTTTTCGCGCAATTTTATGAAATAAGCGTTTTCGGCGAAGCGCGCACAGTCCAAAAACATGGGAATGCCGTATTTGCGGCAGATGTTTTGCGTGCTCTTCAGGTTTTCCATGGAAACAGGCTGGCCGCCCAGCGAGTTATTGGTAACCGTCATTATGCACAGGGGGATATTTTTGGCGCCGGTTTTGCTTATAAATTTTTCAAGCGCCGTCGTGTTCATATTGCCCTTGAACGGGCCCGGCTTGTCAAAATCCAGCGCGCCGCTAGCCGGAAAATCTATGGCCGCGGCTCCGGAGGCTTCCACATTTGCCCTGGTAGTGTCAAAATGCGAGTTTGACACCATGTATTTGCCCTGGCCGCCTATAACGGAGAAAAGTATGCGCTCCGCGGCGCGTCCCTGGTGGACGGGGATTACTTCCCTGTAGCCTGTCAGGTCCTTTATTTCGTTTTCAAAATTGTAATAGCTGCGGGCTCCGGCATAAGATTCGTCGCCTGTCATTATGCCGCCCCACTGCGCGGCGCTCATGGCCCCGGTGCCGCTGTCGGTAAGCAGGTCTATAAGCACCTTTTCCGCCCGGATATTGAAAAGGTTGTAATGCGCCTGCTCAAGCAGTTTAAGCCTTTCCTCGCGGGTAGTAAAACCAAGTGGCTCCACGCTTTTTATTTTAAACGGCTCAATAATAGTTTTCCATTTATGTTCCATAAATTTTTCTCCTGTAACCTGTCACCTTTGTCATTTTACAAATATAGTTAGCGCTATGAAATACGAAAGCATAAGCGCCGCGCCGTAGGGGATGGCGGCCCCGGCCCATTCTCCTGACTTTGTTCCCAGTTTCGCGGAACTTATAGTATTCGCAATATTACCGGGTATAAGCAAGCCGCCGGAAATGCTTACGGCCATGGCGCCCATAACACAAAGAAAAATCTCAAGCTCCTCTTCCACCTTTTTTACCGAAAAAGGGAGGGCCAGGGTGACAGCCATTATCGCCGAGAGACCGGCTATCGCGAAGTAATCGTTAATGTCAAAGACTGAAAATGCTAATTTGCTACAATACCGTAACTATTCAGGTTCACGGTTCAGCGGTTTAATGGTTCAACGGTTGAAAAAGCATGAAGATCGTGGAAAAAATAACCGTGAACCCTGAACCGTGAACCTGACAACCTGAGCAGTTACACAATACCCCTATTCTATTATTTTTGTCGGCGTTCATATATACCCCATGAAACTTAACAGACCAGTCGGTCTTTTCTTATGCGGAGGCGGGGCACTGGGCAGCTGGCAGTCGGGAGTATTGGCGGAACTGGTAAACTCAGGCCTGAGTTTTGACGCGGTGGCCGGTTTCAGCATCGGCGCGCTTAACGGAGCCGCTTACTGCTATAACAAGACCGGCGAGCTTAAGGATATCTGGCAAAACATGAAGCCGGGCGGTATTTTGCATTTCAGCCCGCGCTACTGCAATATGCCGCTTGAGCTTTACAGGCACTACAGCAATAATCTGTTATCCAAAGCCGGTTTTTTTCTGCAGAACCGTCTGGCTAAATTTTCACTATTCTCAAACAAGCCGGTCTACTCATTATTGGACGGCTGGCTGAGCCATTCAGGCTCTGTTTTTAAAAGAAATGTCAATTTTTACGTTATCAGCCATGTTGTTGAGATGAAACTGCCCTATATTACCTGTTTTGACGGCTCAGCCATGGACAACGCCAGAGGCCCATGGCAGTCCAGTGTCACAGCTTCCAGCAAGCCGCTTTCTTTTGTGGACGCGCTTGTGGCCAGTTGTTCCATTCCGTCGGTTTTTCCGCCGGTCAAACTTACCGAACATGGCCGCGATTATCATCTGGTGGACGGCGGGGTTATAGGAATTGCCACGATAAACCTTAATATTTTTGAGGGCTGCAGGACCGTGATAATGATAAGCAACACAAGGCCGGAGGATTTAACCTTTACCGCCGGCGGATTTCAGGGTTATTTTGAAACCAAGGCCCGCAGGATGCTGGCTCTGCATACCGACAAAATTTACGAATCAAGGGTCTTTATAAAATCGAACCCTGAAGTGCACCTTATAATGCCGCCGGAAAACCTTGGGCTCCGGGTGCTTGAGTTTGAAGGTGAAAAATGCGCCCGTGCCTTCGCCATAGGCGAGAAAGCGGCGGAGAAGTTTGTAAAACATCTGCGTTAAAATAAGTGGTCAGTGGCGAGTGGCCAGTGAACAGTATTAAGGAGTTCCTTGATTCCACCCGCTGATCACCGATCACTGGCCACTGTCCACTGTTCCCGACTATGCCTGAACTGACCCTTATTAATTTTGCGGCCCTCGCGGCGTTCGGTTTTGTAATAGGCCTTTTGGGCTCGGTGCTCGGCATAGGAGGGGGGGTGTTTATGGTGCCCTTCCTGGTGCTGGCGCTGAAAATTCCCATACATCAGGCGGTAGCCGTTTCTCTGGTCGCGATAGCCGCAGCTTCAAGCGCCGTGGCTTCGGTAAATGTGGAGCGCGGGCTTACCAACATGCGCCTTGGCATAGTTTTTGAAACCACCATGGCGCTGGGTTCGGTTCTTTCGGCTCTGGCGGCCGGCTTTATGCCGGCGCGCGCCGTGCAGCTGATGTTTGCTTTATCGCTTTTTCCTGTTTCGTTCATGATGTTCATGAAAGGCCGGCGCGCTTTTGTGGCTGCGAAGCCGGGAATGCCGGAGGAAAGCTGCGCGGCCGCTGGCAGATTCGACGCTTCTTTTTTTGACCCCGCGCTTAAGGGCGAACGGGCTTACAGAGTCAGGAATGTTCTGTCCGGTTCGGTGGTTTCTTTTTTTAGCGGGTGTCTCAGCGGACTTTTAGGACTTGGCGGCGGTATAGTGCAGGTGCCGGTAATGACGCTTATGTGCGGGGTGCCCATGAAGGCGGCCGCGGCTACCAGCAATTTTATGATAGGTGTTTCCGCCGCCGCCAGCGCTTTTGTTTATTTTAAAAAAGGATATGTGCTACCGGAACTCGCCGCTGTAATCGTTATAGGTGTTTTATTCGGCTCATTTTTAGGTATTCACGCGCTTTACCGCGCCCGTTCCGAAAAGATACAGATGGTTTTTTCCGTGATTACGCTTTTAGTGGCGGTGAAGATGTTGATGAAAGCGATGGAAGCCGGTAGGCTGGTAGGCTGGTAGGCGGGTATGCTTCCGAGCTTTTTAGCCGTCCGGCAGCTTTGCCGGCAGGCATACAAGCATACTAGCCTACCAGCAGGATTCAAATATGTTTTCTGAAAAACACTTTGCCAGGCTTGTTCAGCGCACTTTACTTGCCGGAGTGGTTTTGTGCCTCCTGCTGTTTTTCTTTGGTTTTGTTCTCAGGGTTTTGGAAAGTCCCGTGGCCGCGGGGTTCTTCACCGCGGGGGTGCTGGCTCTGCTGCTTACCCCGGCTGCCAGGGTGCTAATGCTTATTTACGGTTTTTGCAGGATGCGGGAATTATTTATGGCGCTCTCCGCGTTTGCAGTGCTGGCCCTGCTTTTGGTAGCTTTTATTTTATGAAACGTAATTTTAAAATTTCAAACAAACTCTTCCTGTCCGCCGTATTTTTAATTTCCGGCGTCTCGTGCGCTTTTGCCCAGGAACCGCTGACCGCCGACAGCGGCGCCGAAGAAATAATACAGGGAGAAGAACAACTCCCGCTTACCGGGCTGGAACCTTCTTCATCGCCGCTCACACTTGGCCCCGAAATTGACGCCAGATACGACAAGGGCATAGCGCTCATGTACCGGCTGGAATTTGACAAGGCCGAGGCTGAGTTCCGCGAGATAACGCGCCTGAGCAGCGCAAGCCCCGCCGGCTATTTCGCGCTGTCGGCGCTTTCCTGGTGGCGCTCGGCGCAGAACTTTGATGTCAGCGCCAGCTCTTCCTCCTACGAGGAGGAATTTATGCGCCACGTTGGCGAAACGGCCGGTATAGCGGAGGCGATGCTGAAAAAAAAGATTTCTCCCGACCAGGCATATTTCTTTATGGGCAGCGCCTACGGGCTTAAAGGGCGGTGGTACGCGATACAGCGAAAGTGGTTTAAGGCCTATATCTATGGGAACCGGGGCCGCAAGATGCTTAAAAAATGCGTGAAACTGAACCCCAATATTTACGACGCGTACCTGGGGCTTGGTATTTTTGATTATTTCGCGGATACTTTGCCGGGCATCTTAAGCGTGCCGGCGCTTTTATTCGTGCGTGGAGACAGGGTGCGCGGGCTTAGTGAAGTGCGTCTTGCCAGGGACAAGGGCCGCTTCTTTTCGGTTGAGGCGCGCATTTTCCTTATAGAGATACTTACCCGCCACGAGAAGGATTTTAAGCAGGCCGTAATAGAAGCCGCGGCGCTCCGGGAAACCGACCCCTCAAATTCCTTTTTCCAGCTTGGGCAGATACTTACTTTTATACATTCCCAGGATTGGCCCAGCGCGCTGGACGAAAGTTTAAAGTTCGTAACCGATAATTCAAGAGCGGAAAACCCCTGGTTAGCGCAGCAAATGGCTTTGGTCTATTTATCGGCCGGCGACTCTAAACTCGCCCTGCAACAGCCTCAGGAGGCCGCAGCCTGGTTCACGCAGGGCATAGAGAACACGGCTTACCCCGCTAAAGGCTGGATAAGTTATTGTTATCTGCGGCGCGCCCAGGCCTTTGATTTGCTTGGCAAGCGAGAAGACGCAGTTAAGGATTACCGGATGGTGCTTGAACGCGACAATTTCTGGGATTCCAGGCTTTACGCCAAAAAAGGCCTTAAAAAAGCGCCTGACTTCAAAGAAATATACCGTCAGTTGATAGAAGAATAGCAGCTGTTCAGGCTGTAGGCTGGGGGATAGGCTGAAGGCTGTAGACCAGTGTAGAGTGGAGAGTAAACAGCGAAAAAAATTCTGTTACTCTAAACTCCAAACTCTCAACTCTAATCTACAGCCTATCCGCCTGAACATTCTGAAATTGCTATAATTTATGCACGGGAATTAAATGCCGCATACTGAGTCAGACAAGACAAAATACAATAACCAGCCTGATCCGATGATCATCACCGGAGGTATGGGCGTTCATATTTCGTGCTGGCAAATGGTAAGGATCGTTTCCATGATGGGCGGCCTGGGTGTGGTTTCCGGCACCGCGCTTGAAATAGTCTACCCGCGCATTTTACAGAACGGAGATCCCGGCGGACATGTCAGAAGAGCTTTTAACGAGCTTGCTCGCCGTCAACCGGCGCTTGCCGAACCGCTTGGCCGGCTTATTGAAAAATACTACATCGAAGGCGGCAAAGCCGCTGATGCGCCGTTCAAGACGGTGCCTTTTGCGAAACTATCCCGTATTGAAGGCCATACAGGGCTTGATTCTTTCTGGGAGTCGTCCCGCGAACTTCAGGCGCTTACCCTGGCCGCTAACTTCGCCGAAGTTTGGCTTGCCAAAGAGGGGCATGACGGTCTGGTTGGAATAAATTTTCTGCGAAAGGTGGAGAGGCCGTTGCCATACTCGCTCTACGGCGCTATTCTTGCCGGAGTGGACTATGTGCTGGTAGGAGCCGGCAGTCCGCCCGAGCTTCCAGGTATGATAGACTTGTTGTCCCGCCACCAGACGGCGTCTTTGCCGTTCAAGGTTCATGGAGCACGCTCTGACAGCGGCGAGTTTTATGTAACTGTCCGCCCCGAAACTTTAGTCGGTTCTAACGCGGGTGTTTTGAAAAGGCCCAAATTTCTGGCTATTGTGGCATCTTTCGGTTTAGCCCGGGTTTTAGCCTCCAACCCAAAATCCCGGCCTTATGGTTTTGTGGTTGAGGGGCCGCAGGCGGGGGGACATAACGCGCCTCCGGCAAAAATGCGTTTTGACGACCATGGGCGGCAGATCGTGGAATATACCGAGCAGGACCGCGCCGATATAAGCGCCATAGCGGGGCTGGGCCTGCCATTCTGGCTGGCCGGCTCATACGCCGGTGCAGAACACCTGCGTGAGGCTCTGGCAAAGGGAGCCACTGGTGTGCAGATAGGAACAGCCGCGGCGCTTTCGGGGCAGTCCGGAATGGAGCCTGAACTTAGAGCGCGGGTAGCGCGCATGGCGGCGCGTAACGAGCTTGTGGTAATGGATACAATGGTATCCCCGACAGGATTCCCTTTTAAGGTGGCTCAAATACCGGGGACAGTTTCCGACAAGGCGGTTTATGCAAGCCGGCGTCGCGTCTGCGATATGTGTCTGCTGCAGGCCAACTATATCACTCCCGACGGCGCCTTAGGCTACAGGTGTCCCGCCGAGCCAGTGGATGCTTTTACGGCAAAGGGCGGCAGGGTGCAAAATACCGTCGGAAGGGCGTGTTTGTGCAACGGACTGCTGGCCACTGCCGGCCTTGCCCAGATCCGCGCGGACGGATACGTGGAACCGCCGATTGTGACATTGGGCGATGATTTTCAGACAGCCAAAGAATTGCTGACTCTGCTTCCCCCGGGACAGGAGACATACAGTATTGGCAAGCTGCTTTTCTTCCTGCGCAAGGGAGTGCAGGCATAAAAAACGCAAAAGTTGCGGGTTATGAATTTAGAGTCAGGGGGTCTTTTGATGAAAACAGAATTTACGGCGGTGGTTCCGGTGGCCGGCGCCGGCACGCGTCTGCGCCCTCATACCCATACCTACCCGAAAGTCCTTTTAACCGTCGGTAATAAACCGATAATCGGCCACATCATTGATGAACTTTCAGCCGCCGGTATAAAAAAAATATGCCTGGTAACCGGGTATTTGGGCGGGAAAATAAAAGAATACGTCAGCCGCAGCTACAAGAACCTGAAGGTTTCATATGTTGAACAGCCGGAGCCGAAGGGCCTCGGCCACGCCATCTGGCTTACGCGCCGCTATGTAACAGGGCCGGTGATCGTGATGCTGGGCGACACCATAATTTCAGCGGACCTTGCCAAGTTCCTAAATTCAAAGGACGACTGTATAGCCGTGAAAAAAGTGGCCGATCCGCGCCGGTTCGGCGTGGTGGAAATTCGCAACGGCTACATAAAGAGCATGGTGGAAAAGCCGGAAAAGCCGCCTTCAAACCTTGCCATAGTGGGTATTTATTCTTTTAAAAATTCCGCCAAACTTTATGCCGTTCTGGAGCGGCTGGTGGAATCGGGCCGTACCACCAAAGGCGAGATACAATTAACCGACGCGCTTTCCCTTATGCTGCGGGGCGGCCATAAGCTTAAGCCGGTCGCGATAGACGGCTGGTACGACTGCGGCAAGCCGGAAACACTGCTTGAGACCAACCGCTATATACTGGACCGGAAAAATTTTACCGCGAAGGCAAAAAACTCGGTTATCATCCCGCCGGTTTATATTTCGCGCACGGCAAAGGTTGAAAATTCAATAGTAGGGCCTTACGCTTCAATAGGCGATGGGGCAAAGATAAATTCCTCCATAATTTCCGATTCCATAGTAAATGAGAACGCGCTGATAATCAACATGAACCTGAGCGGGTCGCTGGTAGGCCCCAGCGCCGCTGTTATAGGCAGGAAAGACCAGCTGAATGTGGGGGAAAACTCCGAAATAAGGTTTGACAAATCCGGCTGCGGTTTGTAACAACAGGGTAAGCGGTAAAAAACGGTAACCGGTAATCAGTTTAAAAGCCGGCAGGTCTGGTTTACCGGTTACTGATTGCTTGCCGTTATCAAACTTAATTGCGGCAGGTAGGTAATCAGCGCCAGCATTATCAGCAGCAGCAGCAGGAAGGGCCCTACGGCGCGGTACAATTCCGGCAGTTTGCGGTTGAACCGCGAACTTGAAAGGAAAAGGTTAAGACCCAGCGGCGGCAGCATGTATCCTATTTCTAGGTTCAGCAGAAAGATGACGCCCAGATGCACCGGGTCTATGCCGTATTGCGCGGCTATAGGCACTATGATCGGCACCACAATTATTATGGCCGAGAAGATCTCTATCATGTTGATCACCAGCAGGAAGGCGTTTAGTATTATCAGAAACGCTATTTTGCTGGAAATGAACGCGTGCAGCCAGGCGAAAATACAGTCCGGTATCTGCGCGTCTATCAGGTAATTGGTTAGTCCCAGCGCCGTGCCCAGCACCATGAAAATGGCGCCCACCAGCAGCATGCTCTTAACCGCCACCCTTGGAATATCCCCGAATAAACTCAGGTCCTTGTAAATAAAAACTTCCGTAACAAGCACGTAGAAAGACATTACCGAGGCGGCTTCGCTTGCGGTAAACAGGCCCAGGTAAATGCCGCCTATTATAAGGAAGGGCAGAGGTATTTCCCAGGCCGCGGCCCGGGCGGCGCTTTTAACAGCGGCAGACGAGAAAGCGGTTTTTTTAATCCCCGCGCGGCGCGCCGTTATTACGGCGTAAACCGACAGCGCCGCAAGCAGCAGTGCTCCCGGCAGCAGCGCCGCCTTGAAAAGTTTGTCTATGTCTATTTTTGCCACCAGCGCGTAGAGTATGATCGGCAGGCTTGGGGGGAACAACAGGCCCAGGCTGCCGGTAGTGGTGAGAAGTCCCAGTGTGAATTTTTCCGGGTAGCCCTGTTTCTTAAGTATGGGGTAGAGCAGGCCGCCCAGCGCTATGATGGTAACGCCTGAGGCACCGGTGAATGCCGTGAAAAGAGCCGTGGTAAAAAGCGCGACTACGCCAATACCGCCGGGCATGAAGCCGAATAGGGCTTCCGCCAGAGCCAGCATCCGCTGTGGGGCTTTGCTTTCCGCCAATACGTACCCTGAGAAGGTGAAAAGCGGTATTGCTATAAGGGCCGGCAGGGAGGCCAGGCGCAGCATTTCCACTATTACCGCCGAGGAGTCTATGCCGGCGCCGTAGAAAAGGTATATGGCAAGCGCCCCTATAAGGGAAAATACCGGCGCGCCCAGAAAGGCGAGAAGAAGGATGGTTAAAATGATGATAAAGACCATATGTTAGTGATAGTAAATCGTGAATCGTGAATAGTAAATAGTGATGGAGACTGGGGCCTTAACTTCTAATTTCTTACTTAATCACGCAATCACTTAATCTCAGCGCTTCCCAATCCAAGCTCTCCACTAACTATTCGTTCCCTGAAAAGTCCTATAAGGGTATGAAACGCTATAAGCGCGAAGGCGGCCGGTATTATTATTTCCGACCAGCCGGCTGATATGGCCAGCCTGTTTATGTAAAAAGCTACGGAGCCGGCGGCGAATTCATCCCTTATGAATTTGTAAGAGGCATAAAAAAGGAGCGCGGAGGCGGCAATGGTAAAAAGCCCCGCCAGTATTTCAAGCGGGCGATGCAGCCCGCGCGGAGCGAATTTAACGAAAGCTTCAAGGGCGAAATGGCTGCCATACCTTGCGGCGAGCGCAGCACCCGTAAGGCCCGCCCACACTACCATGTGGCGCATTAACGGGTCCAGCCAGACTATGCCGGAATGCAGCAGCAGGCGCAGCAGCACCTGCGTAAACGACATCCCCACCATGGCGAAAATAAGCAGGACCACAAGGCCCTTTTCCGCCTTTACGATATAATCCTCAAACTGAAATACGCTTCGCATAGTTTTATTATACTACCTTCTTGATATTTTTTTTTAATACTCTTTATTACTATCGCTTCAACATCCGTTTTACCGATGAAGAAACAAAGACGTAAAAATATGAGCTAAAAAGAGCCAGCATTGGGAGCACTTCAAAACTTCTGCGATTTACTCCTACATCAGCTATACAATTAGCGGTCATAATGCAAAATGCGCAGAGGGAGATCAGCAAAAAACCTTCTCCGGACGCAGACACAACCCCTGTGATAAGGCCAAGCGCCGATAATAAAAATAGACTTTTGACAAAAAAATCCAGGGGAAACGGTGTTGAAGGTGCGGGATCGGATACATCGCCCGGTTTTACAAGTATAGAGGCCAGGAAGTTCCAAAAGTTTATCCTTGTGGCCCAGAGATATCTGAACGGATGCTTGAAAGCCGTTTCCGAACCTAGTTCAGCCGCGTCTATCATAACCTCTTTGAAACTATATTGCCGGCTCATCATCCGGGAAATAGTCAGGTTGACAACTCCCAGGTGATTGCCCTTTTTCTCTTCCAGAATTTCCCGGTAAATTTTTTTAAATCCGGCATGCTTCGGAGAATCCCAGTCTATAAACGGGCCGGATGTCTGCAAAGATGTTACGGCCCCCCATGGAGATAACTGGAAATGGTTGAAGAGCGCCAGGTTTCTTAACATCCAAAACGATAGAAGCGCGGCAAAAGGCAGGAAAAAATAAACTGCCGGCTTTATGGCGCGTGTTTTCCACAGCAGAAACACAGTCGGAACAATTATACAGGCGGAAAGTTCAGGCCGGGTAAGCGCCGCGGCGCCGCCCGCAAGGCCCGCGGCGAACATGCGGCGCGAAATAAATCTTTTCGGAATCAGCCCTTCAATGAGTAACAGCAGCATTATAGAGAAGAGAAAAATAGCAAGGATCTCGCTTTCTATAGCGCTCTCATAGTACATAAAACTCGGGTGAAAGGATATAAGTAAACCCGCCAGCGACGCCGCGACGCGGCTTTCCCACAGCAGGAAAGCTATTCTCATTATCATTGCGGCTATTGCCAGCCCCAGAAGATGCTGGGCGAAAGTCACTGCGCGCATACTCCCTTCGGCAACCCGCAGTGTTCCAGCCAGAAAAAAAGGATATCCGGGGGTTCTCCTGTAGGTCTCGATGCCGGAGTATGTTCCATGCTCAATAATCTCCATGGCTGATTGCGTGTAAGAGGCTGTTCTTTCCAGAACGATAGGAGAGGTGCCCATCCAGATATAAAACTTAAATACCACCGCCGGCAGCAATACCAGCAAAGGCCACAGCCTGAATAATTTATGGGATATTTTCATTGCTTCTTTCTACTGTTCAGCCCTATAAGGATCCGCCCCGGCTGACTACCCGCCGCCACCGCGGATATGACGGACAATTAGCGGTAGGGGGGATGATAAAAATACCGCCGCGTTTGTATTATAGATAAAATGACGGGCCGGCACTCCTGCAATTTGGAATAAATGCGGGTTATCCGCAGTCCCATTAAGAAAAGGGCCGCGCATGCCGCGCGGCTCTTTTCTTAATTAAACAGAATGGACAATGCTTATTCGCCTTACGGTTTTACTTGATGTTCTTTTCTCCAGTACATCGGATTCTCAAACGGGGGTTTAGGCATACTCTTGAACGCGGCCAGCACTGTCCTGGCATAGCCCGGAACGCCTGACGCGCCGAATATGGACACGCTTTCATAAGCCAGCCCGGCCTTTACAATAATCTCCTGCGCCATTTTGCCGTCAACGAAGAATAGCGCCAGCGTTCTGCCGTACTTATCCTTTCCTAAAGATATGTACTCAAGCGTATTCGCCTCTTTGAACAGCTTTTCCGTAAAGGCAGCCGCCTCGCGTCCGTAAGGCTGGTCCTCCATGATGCCGTCCTCTACATGAGTTATTTCCGGGGTGTCAATGGTTACGAAACGGAATATCTCGCCCTGATATGTAATGGTGTCTCCGTCATCATAGATTATCTGCGCTTTATCCATTTTAATGCGGGGTTTGGCCAAATCCGCTTCTAGTTCGGCGGCTTCGTTTTCAGGCGACCATACGCGAGTGCGCCAATCGTGCGGGTATTCAAAGTCTTTGCGCGGATACTGGGCGGCGGCGTCTAAAATCGCCGCGCCTATTTCAGGGTAGCCGTTATCTCCGTAAGCGGTAATATACTCGTATGCCAGCCCTCTTTTCAGCATTTCCACCGCATAAAGCTTGTCGTCTACAAACACATACACCAGGGTTCTGCCGTATTTATCCTTGCCCAGGTCTATATATTCCACTTTCTTGGCGGCTTTTATTATTTCACGACCGGCCTTGGTGGCGTCAGGGCCGTAAGCCTGGTCCTCAAACTTGCCCGCGCTGTAGTGGTGGACCTCCGGCGTGTCAATGCCGGCTATGCGCATCTGTTTTCTTGGGAGACCGCGGCCGCGCTCCCCATAGGAAATAGTATCGCCGTCTATCAGGTATATCCAGGTCTTATCCATCAGCTTGCGATTCTGTTGAGTCCCCGTTGCAACCGCAACGGGCGCGGCAACGGAAACTACGGAGGTATTCGCGGCATCCAACTTCTCCGCCGTAGCAGTTGTTTCGCCCGCCCACAACCGCGCCTGAAGAAGCGATGTGTTATCTACTGTAGCGGTTTTTCCGCCCGCCCACAGCTGTACGGGAATAAGTAACGCGGCCAGAACCTTAAAAAATTTTTTCATATAGTCTTCCTCTCACTCACCGGCTTTGGAACCTACTGTAGTGTAACATGACGGCTAAAGCGCCGCCAAGGTCCAATAGCACATAATCGCGCAGTCTTTGTGCCCAGACACGAATAGAACCAATTTGAGTCTTTTGGCGTTGCAAGGACCTATCTCAGTTTAGGCCTTTTGGCCCTCGTCAAGTCTGTGGGTTTGCATCATACTGTATATTAATGAATACCTTAAACATCATGAATCTGCTCCTGGCATTCCTCTTTGTGCCCGCCTGTTCTTACGCAGGTGAATCACAGTCAAAGGCTTTCTCCCAACTCTTAAATATTACCGCTCAGATTGAACCAGTATCCGTTCCCATTCCCGCATCCGTTCCCTCCTTTGAAAAGGCGCGTAAGCTCGGGTTCAAGAATCTGCCGCCTTACACCTTTTCAGACGGCGCCGATATCTCTAATCTTCTGGTTTCCGCCATCAATTCCTCCACGGTCAGCGTTGATGTGGCCATATATGGCATCACCCTGGAAAACGTCGCCGAGGCTCTGGTAAAAGCGCAAAAGAGAAGGGTTGCGGTGCGCGTTATAATAAATGAAAGTCATGTTTTCCATTCCAAGGTAAGCCAGGCACTTCAGACCCTTATAGACGGCGGCGTGAATTTAAGAACATTGCGCGGTCTGGGCAAATACGGCATCATGCATAATAAGGTGGCCGTGTTTGATTCAAAGATAGTTGTGACCGGTTCTTATAACTGGACTGTTACGGCCAACACCGCTAATTATGAAAATATAATCTTTACGTACGCCCCCAACATAATTAATGGATATTCCAAGTATTTCCGCTGGATGTGGAAATATTCAAGGCCGCTGAAAGACGGGCCCGCCGGAGAATATCCGCCCGGGCATGTTGGAGTTCCGCCCGTGGATCCGTCGCCTTCGGTTGAATTGAACGGCCTGATACTGCCTTCTTACTCTTTCTCTCCGGCAGGCACCACCGAGGAATATGTGATAAAGGCCATAAACGCCGCCCAATCCTCCCTGGATGTGGCTGTTTTCAGTTTTTATTCGGACAATATCGCCGCGGCTGTAATAAACGCCAAGAAACGCGGAGTTGAAGTGCGGGTGGTGACGGATAAAGTGCAGGCCAGCCAGTCCTATACTGTGCGCGAACTTATAGAGAACGGGGTTCAGCTCAGATGGAGCCGGGGTTTTGCCGGCCAGGGTGTGATGCATAATAAGTTCGCCGTGGTTGACGGGAAAATGCTGATGACGGGTTCGTTCAACTGGTCGCTAAACGCGCAGTTAAATAATTTTGAGAACATGTTTTATACCGTGGATCCGGATTTTGTCGGCGGTTATCTGGCGGAGTTCGACAAAATATACCGGCAGGCGCTTGTCCCCGCTAAGGCTGACCTGGAAGGTGCGCCCAGGGAAATTTTTGAGGGTTCCAAATCATTCGGCTTCCATTTGACAGCTCCGGATAGCGATCCCATTCAGGAGTAACCCGGATTTCGTAATTGGAAGAATTCGGATCAATATCATTAAGGGAATAAAAAACCCGGCCTTGAAGCCGGGTTTTTTATTGTCTGCGTTCTCTTTCACTTGAATTGATAGGAGATCAGCTTTATCGTTTCCTGTTTATCTTCCGCCAGTATCTGTTCAAAGAGCAGTCCCACTCCGGGAGCGTAATAGCGTTCCGCCGTGCCCGCGTCGCCGCCGCCGAGCCTAGTGGAAATTTTAAGGCAATTTGTAAATGAACCGGCCGGTACGCTGATCTTGGAGTTAACACCCGCGATACGGCTCCGGTCAGTCCCCTCATCCCAGGCGGCGTTATAGGCGGCGGGGGATGGTATTTCAAGGCGCGATCCGGCAAGCGGAGAGTTTAAAGCGTGTATTCCGGCGGGAGTGGAGGACAACACAAACGTGTCCAATTTGGGCTTATTGTGGTTAAAGGTGGCCATGGTGACTTTAACGGAATTGTCTTTTTCAGAGTACTCCAGATATTCAACTGTTAAAACCTTTGAGCCCTGGAAGTCGCTTGAAGTATACTCATATGTGTAAACAACTTTCCGCCTAATGGGCAGGTATTCTTCGGCCGGGGTGTGGGAGGCTTTTTCAAGAGCAATATTTTCCGGGGCCGGCGCGGTGGGGGGCTGCATATTTTGCATGGCCGTAAGGAAGCCTGCCGCCAGTACGGCGTCGGTGTTGTTTAGAATTTTCTCAATTGCGCCGGTTTGCGCGAAGGCGCAGGTAAGCGGGGCGGTTATTAAGGATATATATATAAACGTCTTTACGAGTTTTTTCATTGCACAAGCCTCCGAAATATAATTTTTGTTATATTCCCGATACTTTGTGCTAAGTTTCGTTTGGTAGGGGAAACTTAACGCGCCTTCCGAAATGTTAACTGGGAAGGACATCACCGCGCCGGTAGTCTTTGGACTTTCTGGATACCTTGCGGCTTGTAAGGTACGGAACCAACATAGCCAGTATAGCAAAAAAACACAACAAAAAACAATAAATATTTTTTTCTTGTCGAAATTTTTTTAAAATGTCCTGGTTGCGTTTTTTAGAAATGTCCTGGTTATGTGCTAAAACCTCTCTTTAAGGCATCCAGCCGGGAGGT
>MGTS01000026.1 GCA_001799565.1 Elusimicrobia bacterium GWA2_51_34
GAGCACACACCCGGCATCGGAGCTTTCGCAGGCTTTTGCAATGGAACTGGACCCCCAATCCGGATGTAAAACGGCAAGCTGTCCGCCACAATTGCCGAACTTAACGCTGCTAAATTCCACCTTGGCCGGGATCGGAATCTGAATCTCTTTCAGCCAACTGCAGTTTTGTTCGTTCGCTCCAGCCTGTTCAAGCGCGGGGCCCGCATATACACCGCTGGACAGACTTAATACAACCGCCACTATAAATAATTTATTCATATTCCCTCCCCTTTGTCTCTCCTTACGTTAGTCTAAAACCGGCAACGGACTTGAACCTTATATCCAGCATACTATACCACCCTCAATTCAGCATGGGACAATAGTCCTATATCTTCTCCAAAAAGTACCCAAGCGGGGCTGGGTACTTTGGTCCACGGCTTAAAAACATTTTTTGATTTCATCAGGATAAGATGAATTCCACAAGGTTTTCCCTCATTATTATAGCTGCGACATATTATGGATAGTGGAATGTCTTTGAGAATTTTTTAGACGGTTGGAAGCTTCAGATGAGGAAAGAATTTACGGGAATTGTCCTTATGTTGCCTGCACATCCCTCCGCAAACTGATTTCCTAGCCTATGGCTGTGCCGTATCAAGCGCTATACGCATCAGACGGCTGCAACATATTTAAGCCCAAGGGCCGGGGATTTCCGCCTGAGGCGCCTCTATTTCAGCGGACGTCCGCCTAAGGAGGACGGACCCGCCGGACTTTTAGCGGGCAAATATCCAAGGTCAACAACACTTACCTCACAAGGCGGAACCCGACGGCGGAGTCGCTGCGGACGCCAGGGTCACGGCGGTAAACGGCCCGATGGTAGCCGCCAATGGCATCGCCGTAAAAGGAGCCGCCGCGTATCACCCGGCGGAAACCCGTGTCTTCAAACGCGCTGCCATCAACAGGCGCGCCTTTATATGAATCCTGGTATTTATCCTGCACCCACTGCCAGACATTTCCCGCCATATCACACAAACCCTGCGCGGTATTACCGGCAGTTTTTGAGCATACGGGCATCGTGCTGTTTTTACCGCAGCCATAAACGCCGTTCTCGCACATCACGACTTTGTCGCAAGTCGGTTCAGCGTCGCCCCAGGGGTATTTCTGGTTCCTGCCGCCGCTTGTAGCCGCATACTCCCATTCAGACTCGCTGGGCAGTCTTGCGCCTTTGAATTTAGCGTATTGATTCGCCTGATCCCAGTCCACGCAGTTGACCGGGTGAAACTGCCGGCCCGCTACCCCCCAGTTGCAATAGTTCAGGGTAGCCGGTTCCGTGCACCCTCCTTTGATTACGCATTCCGAGTATTGTTCCACCGTCACCGCTGTTTTGGACATATCAAATGTTTTGACGGCGACCTCATGGCTTGGTCTGGCATTTTCGAATTCTTCTCCGCCACTGTCAGTCCCCATAGTGAACTTCCCGCCAGTGATGGTGACCCACTCAACCGGCTTGGCAGGCGCGCCGGCAGACAGCACATTCCCCGCTGCATAGCCTTTGGATACAGGCATACCGGGAATACCGGCTTTTACTTTGACACCCCCGGTATTCACATCCTTAAGCGCGCCTGTTGCGGTGTCCGGGGACGCGTTCCTGAAATCAGGGGAGCCGCTCTTGTGCAAGTTACGGCTGCAAGAAAACACGGCCGCCGCTCCTATTACGGCAACTAACACATATTTCTTCCAGTTATTCATAAATTTATCCTGACACCGACGCCTTTCGCGCATAAAAAGATCCGCAACAATATTTCCCTACGCTATAATACAAAAAGCGGGGTGTTTTTCTGAAATTTTACGTGGTCCGCATTCGGAAATCCTAGATAACGATATGGTGATGCCGCTATTGGGGATAATGTATCTGAAGGGCGCTCCGGGTAAGCATGGGCATGAATGCGAATTGGAAGATAATTTTTATTTTAGAAAACCCGGCAAACACAAGAGAAAGAATATTCAGCAGGCATAACAGGACTTATAAATAAAATCAACTCATTAAATTTCTATTGTTCCTTTAAATACTATCTTCGCAGGTCCCTGTATATAAATGTCCGAGGCGCCGGCGCCGGCGCGTTTATACCACACCCGGAACTTTTCCCCGCTGCGGGACACGAACGCGACAGGCGATTTAAGCCCCAGGTCAAGGCCAAGCGCCACGGCTGAAGCTGTTATTCCGGTGCCGCAGGCCAGCGTTTCCGCCTCTACTCCGCGCTCATAGGTACGGATTTTTACGACCCCGTTTTCCACACGGACAAAATCAACATTGGCCCCGGCATGGCCGAAAGCCTTATGGAAGCGCATCCGACGCCCCAGGCCGTCCACATCCAGGCGCTCAAGGTCCCAAACCGGCACCACGGCGTGCGGCACTCCCGTATTAAGGAAATGCGCGGTTTTAACCGGCTTGCACCAGACTCCGCCGTGATGGAGCGACACCGCGGGAACATCGGGCATGCGCATTTTTACCGTTTCCCGCGAAATTATTTCAACCGGCAGACTGCCGCTTATGCTTTTAAGGGAAAATTTTTTCTTTTTCATCAGACCGGAAGCGTAAGCCCACCAGGCGGAGCAACGCGAGCCATTGCCGCAAAAAGCTTCGGAACCATCCGAATTAAAATAACGCATTCTTATGGCGGAGCGCCCCGCCTTGTTTACATATAAAAGCCCGTCGGCCCCTACAGCTGTTTTGGCGGAGCAAAGTTTAATTGCCAGCTTTTTAAGCCCCGCGCTTTGGCCCTTTTGGGGAAAAAGCGCGGGGCCTGTCAGCAGCACAAAATCATTTCCCGCGCCGGACATCTTAAAAAAATCAAGTTTCATCTTTTGGCCCCTGTAATTTTGAGAAACGCCCCGGCTATTTTCGCCGTAAAGGGCTCTCCGTCCCTGACGGCGGACTCGAAATAGCTTCGCGCCTTGTCAATTTCCCCTTCTTTAAAAAGCGCCATGGCCTTTATAAGCGCGGCCAGCGGGTCGCTTGGACTCTTAGCCAGCGCCTCATCAGCCCCGATTACAGCCGAACCGGTATTGCCGGATAAAACCAGATAAAGCGCCCTTTCAAGCGCCAGAGGCCGGCTTTTTGGGGAAAACTTAACCGCTGAATTCATGTAAGCCAGGGCCTGTTCATAATCACCCTTGCCCGCCCAAACCTGCGCCAGGGTCCGCGGCCAGAAAGCGTCTGAGGGCTCCGCGTTCCTCCCCTTTTCCGCCAGCATGGAAGCTTCCGGCCAATCCCGCTTCTTGATCATCAGCGAAGCATATTCTCTTAGCGCCGCCAAATCGCCAAAATCAGTCAGCGCCACAGCCCTGGAATAATATTTTTTTGCCCTGGAAAGAAACCCTAGCCTGGCATACGCCCTGGCAAGGCCCAGATTCGCCTCTAAATCGCCGGGGCGGACGGAAATAATTTTCGTAAAAAGTGTTATAGAATTTTCGTAAAACCCGGCATCCAGGTATATTTCGGCAAGGCGGGCGGCAAAAAAATAATTTCCAGGGTAAAGCCCCGAAGCCAGCTGATACAGGCTTATAGCCCTGTCGGCAAGCCCCTCCCGTTCGTAACAGCGGCCCATGTATTGAAAAACTGTCTCCTTAAGTACGGAAGACGGCCTCTCATTTAAAAAAGAACCGGCTTTCTCAACGACGGAGGCGCAATCGCCTTTCTCAAAATCAGAGCGCATAGCCTCAAACATTTCAGGAGTCCTGTCCGCTCCCCGGCCGAAAAAAAAGCAAAAGCCGTCAACCGGCAAAAATGTTAAAAAAAACAGCAGGATGGTTTTTCTCATGGTTTGGTAAATAACAGCGGGATGGAACTGACAAGCAGCGATTCTTCCGCTTTCTCAAGTCGTTTTGAAGCCTCAACAACTCCGGCGTCCCCCGCCTGGGCGCATTTTTCAAAATCAGCCACCTGTATGTCCGCCACCACGGGCTTTATGAGGAAATCGGCGTCCTTTTCCGAATTACTGGCGAGCATTGAGCCCCTTATATCTATAACCTGCAAAAGCGATAAAAGCACATTCTCCGGCATTTCACCCGGAAGGCTTTCGGTGACGCTCGCCAGCACCCAGTCGGCGCCAAGCCCTCGCGCCGCGTCTATGGGGATAAAATCCACCACGCCGCCGTCAACCAGGTAGCGGTGGCGGTATTGCACCGGCGCGAAAATACCGGGCAGATTGACGCTGGCCCGTACCGCAGACGCCAGTTCGCCTTCCGTAAAAATTATTTTTTCTCCGGTCCGGAAATCCATGGCCACGCAGGCAAAGGGGAGTTTCAGTTTTTCAAAACTTAATTTCCCAAGGTGGCTGTCAATAAAGCGTTCAATATAGGTGGGAGTGATAAGCTTGTCGGCGCGCAGCAGTTTAAGCAGCCTGACAGCCTTGAAATCGCGCGCAACCTCGTGCTGCGCGGCGTCAACTCCGAACTTCCATATGTCCTCAACGCTCACGCCTTTAGCGTAAAGCGAACCGACAACAGCCCCCATGGAAGTGCCGGAAACCATATCAATGGGAAATCCGGCGTATTCAAGCGCCTCAAGCACGCCCGCGTGGGCAAAGCCTCTTGCTCCGCCGCCGGAAAGGGCAAGCCCTACCGTGGGGCGGTTCGGAGGCTTTGAAAGGACAAGCCTGGTCCAAAGCGCCCCGCGCAGTATGTCGTCGTCGCTTGGGGACACCGCAGCCGCGGTGTCCCCCGCGAAGACCGATCCCGGCATCGGAGCCAGTGCGGCGCAGAAAAATAGTATCAGTAGTGAAAAACGCATAGACAGAGATTAGACACAAGTCACAGGTTACAAGTCACAAGTTTCAGGTTACAAGTCTCAAGCAAACTCTCATTCTTCACTTGTGACTTGAGACATGAGACTTGCAACTAACTACGCTTGTGACATGTGACTTGCAACTTGTGACAGCAAAAGGAGCTTCGCTCCTTTTGCTACTTCTCCAGATCCCTTCCCTGAGCCCACTCTAGCTTTATTCTGGCAAGCAGCTGATTATGAACGCTTTCAAGATAGCTTTTTTCAAAATCGCACAACGGGTAAAGTGAGCGCATGGCCTGTATTGACGCTTTATTACCGCGCAGGGCCCGGGCATATTCTTCCGTAAGGCGCTCAAAAAGCGCTTTACGGTTCCACGCCTCTTTCTGCCAGAACTCAAGGTCTTTATAGGTGCTTGTTATCTCAAAGCGTATATTATCCTGCAGCTCCACCCTTTTTAAATCCCCCTGGCGCTGCTGGGCTTTCCTTTGCAGAACCTGGGTCCAGATATCGTAGGAAAGCGGAAAATTGATGCCAACGGAAGCCATCCAGTTATTTGACTTTATAGAGCTGCCCGGAAGAGCGGCCCTATAACCGATAACATCATAACTCGCGCCCAGATAAACATTCGGGTAGCGCCGAAACATTGCCATATTCACAGCTATTTCGTCCATTTGAGCCCTGTAAATCCCGCTCCGCATCTCGGAACGGGATTCCATCGCCGTTACAAGACTTCTCTTAATATCCTCTTTTACCGGTTGCGGCGCGAATTCACCCGTGATGGCGGGCTGGTATCCGGGCTCACGGTTCAGCAGACTCGCCAGCGCGGCATTGGCGGCTTCAAGATCTTTTTCTGAAAGTTGCAGCTGGGAGCGCAGCCTGGCCACGGCCAGTTCCGCTTCAATATTTTCAAAGGAATCTCGTTTAAATCCGGCGGAAAGCGCTTCGGCCCCGGCAAGACAGCGGGCCGCGCAGGAATACAGCGCCTTACCGTAAAGCGCCGCGTAAAAAGTTTTTTTCGCGCTGTAAACGACATCGTTTTTTACCGTTTCATAGTCAACCTTGGCCCGGTTATGCGCCGTTTGGGCCAGGCGAAGGGCGCTGGTGTTCCGGCCGCCGGTATAGAGCGGCTGAAGGGCGTAAGCCCTGAGACTGTAAAAATTATCGCTTATCTCGGCGGGAAGATAGCGGTTGCCAAGCTCGGGGCCCAGCACCGTGGGGTATTCAAGGTTAACCCGGCTGAAAGTGCCGGAAAGAGAAAATTGCGGCAGCCTGAGGAATCGCGCCTCGCGCACACGCTGTTTTGAAATAATAGTACCCTGTTCAGCGGATAAAACGGCCGGATTGTTTTTAACGGAGAGTTTTATGACCTCGTCTAAGGTTAAAGCATCCTGAACACGCTGGGCAAAAAGAGCGCCCGGAGAAAAAAGCGCTATAAAAAGAACCAGGAGCTTTTGTTGCATATTTTGAGTTACTAAACTGCTGGTATGCTGGTAGGCGAGTATGCTTGCAGGCCTAATGCAGGAATTCCCCAAAAGCATACCAGCCTACAAGCCTACCAGCTTTTTAGAGCTTGTATTTCGGCATTATCTCCGATATTTTTTTTGAGAGAGTCTCCGCCTCAGGTTTCAGGTCCGGATGGGCCAGCACGGCCTTTTTGCCGAATTCGTCCATGACACGGGTTGTTTCATGCACGGCTTCCATCATATTGTTGAACTGATCCTGCAGGTCGGTAAGCTGGTCGCCTTTCCTTAAATATACTCTGTGAGTAAGATCCCCCCCGGCCACGGTGATGCAGCTTTTTTCAAACTTGAAAATAGGCCCCGCCATACGGTGCGAGATAACAGCCGAAACTATAAGCACTATCACCATATACATCGCCACCTTTATGGCGAAAAGAGGCATCATAGATGACAGTTCTTCAAGCAGCGGCACCATCATGGGATGTTCTCCCACCACTTTTGAAACGGTCCACAGCGTATCAAGCCCGACTATCACAAAAGCTATGAAGACGCTGAAGAATATCAGAGCCATATAGCGGTACTGAAGGCTCTTTTTTATCATTATGGTCTTGCGCTGAAACTGCTGCGCCGGTTTCGGCTGCGTATTATCGGTCATAAATGCTCCTTAATTTGCCTGCCATAGGCCCTAAATCATAGCGCAAAACGCTATGATTGCCATAAGCCATAGCCCCTAAACAATAAGCGGTAAGGAAACCCCTAAAAAAGCATACGGCTTATGGCAGTCATTGCGCCTATGGCTACAATGTTTAGAAAAGAACTTCCATCAGTTCAAGCCAGTCTTTTGAGACGGTCTTCAGTTCGCCTGTCGCTTGTTCAAGCGGCACACCCGTTATCTTATTGCCCACGAGCGCGCTCATCATGCCGAACTGGCCGTCGCGCACCAGTTCCGCGGCCTTTACGCCTACTCTGGTGGCAAGCATCCTGTCAAAAAGCGTGGGTGCGCCGCCGCGCTGTATGTGGCCGATAACGGCCGCGCGGGTTTCTATACCGGTCTGTTTTTCTATAAAACCCGCTATGCGCTCGCCCATACCGCGGTCCCTTAATATCACGTGGCCAAACTGGTCTACTTCGCGCATGGCCGCGCTTTCCCCCGCCTCTTCAAGCTCGGAGGCCTCGCTTGTTACCACTAACGCGAAATGCTTTCGCGCGTAAACTTCCTTTATTTTCAGAACGATATCCGCCGTATTTATTTTTTTCTCCGGTATGCACACATAATCTGCCGAAGAAGCTATGGCCGTAAACAGAGCCACCCAGCCGGCATGGCGTCCCATAACTTCAAGCACCATCACCCTGTGATGGCTGCGGCCCGTGTCAATAAGGGATTCGGCGGCCTCCATAGCGCTGGTGACTGAAGTGTCAAAACCAAAAGTATAATCTGTGGCGTTAAGATCGTTATCCATGGTTTTCGGCACGCCCACAACATTCAGCTTATATTCCTTGTGAAAGCGGGTTGCCACACCCAGGGTATCCTCGCCGCCCATGGCGACCAAGGCGTGAAGATCAAGCTTCTTGAAATTATCAAGACAGCTTTTGACATTTCCCTCTTTTTTGAAGGGATTGGTGCGGGAAGTCCCAAGTATGGTGCCGCCTTTGCCTATGATGTATTCCACCTGCTCCTTATTTAAAGGCACGGCAAGGCCTTCCACCAGCCCTTTCCAGCCGTCGGTAATTCCCACGCATTGGTAGCCGAATTTTTCGGCCGCGTACACACAGCCGCGTATGGCCGGATTAAGCCCCGGGCAATCGCCCCCGCCGGTTAAAATCCCTATTTTTTTAGGCATATCCTTTTTCTCCTTGAAAATATTTTCATTTGCCGTACGCCATAAGGGCGCTGCGCCCGCCATAAGCCGTAAGCCCTATGGTTTTTTAGGAGTCTCCTTACAGTTTATAGCTTAGAGCATATGGCTTATGGCAATCATAGCGCTTTGCGCTATGATTTATGGCCTATGGCAGCCTTTCCGCCTATGGCAATACGGCATTGTTAAAAGTTTGTGTTATACCTCATCTGCACTATACGCTCCGGCTTCCTGGAAGTTTGCAGGGCATTGTCAAAATGCCCGTTCTGGCCGATCTCGCGCACCGCCAGGTCTAGTTGAAAATAGGGCGTGATATAGATCCTGGTTCCGGCGTTCAATCTTGAGGGCTCGGCTGAATGGAAAAGGTTGTCATATTCAAGCAGGAAAGCTACTTTATCTTCCAAAGTATAGCTTGCGCCTATGAATCCGAAAAGATAGTTTTTGTCAAAATCGGAAACATTGAAGCCGCCGTGCGCCATCAGGTTTGGAACCCCGATTTCCTTCGACCCCGCCAGGTAAAGACCTCTGCCCTTTTCCAGGTATTTCTTGTCCGCCGGGTCGTAGTAATATCCCTGCCCCTCGTATCCTACGGCAAGCGCCGGTATATAATATCCACCGTCGTAAAAGCGGAATTTAACGCGTATTTCCGGCTTGCGCATTTTTACCGGAGAGCCGGAACCCACCAGGCTGTCAACCGTCATGGAAGCCCCCAGGTTCAGCCTTTCCTGCACTCCGAAATTTAAAAAGCCCAGCACCCCTCCGCCGGAATAAAACCGGGTTTTCACCATAAACCCGTAATAATCAAGTATGCCCGCAGTGGGCGCGTCTATCAGTTCCGTGTCCGGCAAAACCATATCTCCATTTTTATTCTTTTCTGCCATAACACTGGAATCCGCCATTAAAACCACCGTAAGAGCGAGCAAACATAATGTTACCTTTTTCATTTCAAACCTTCCTTTTTGGAATACCGGCGATATTGTTATTTTAGAAAATATATCAGTCGGGAGGCTACAGGCGGCAGGCTGAAAAAACCTGACACCTGACACTTTCTGCCCCTCCCATCCCTCCGCCTGGCACCTGCAACCTGCTGCCTGTTACCTTCTTGTCAGCCGGCTATTCCAGCAAAGCTTTAACCTTCGCGTCTAGTTCCTCAAGAGTAAACGGCTTTTGCACGGCATCGGAGGCGCCGCTTAAAAGCGCCATTCCCCTTTCGCTTGCCACATCACGGGAAGTTACTATGAGAATTTTAGGCGCGTTCGCGCCGAACTTGGAGGTGATTTCGCTGGCCACATGGTAGCCGTCAATGTAGGGCATCATCACATCCAGCAGCACCAGATCGAATTTGGAGTTTTCCGCCCGCTGCAGAGCGTCCTTTCCGTTAACAACCACGGTTACCTCGTAGCCGCCTTTCCTGAAATATGTCTCCAGCAAATCGGCTATATCCGGATCGTCGTCCGCTATCAGAATCCGCTTTCCACTTGCCATGTTTTATCCCCCAGTAGTTTTTCTATATCCCTGAACAGGACCTCGCTGAAAGCCACCCTCTCGCCTGTTTCTATCACATAGGCGTTTTTGGCTTTGGTTTGCACCCTTAAATAAACGGGGCAATAGCCGTGGCTTTTACCAATAGCGCTTTTAAGCTCAGAGAGCTGCTTCTCGTCAAAAAGCATGCCCTCCGGCAGTTCTATAAGCAGATTTTTTCCCCACTTATTCATGGCCTCATAAAGACCCATGGCCTCTTCAGCTATCAGTTCAAAAGCGTTTTCCCCGAAATTGGATTTTTGCACCCTGCCGGAAATTACCACCATTTTATTAAGCGACATCTGCGAACCGAAAACGGCGTATTTTTTGGGGAACAGACATACCCCTATATTTCCGGTAAGATCCTCAATTTCCAGTTTAGCCATGGCGTCGCCCTTCTTGGTCTGCATGGCTTTAAACTGCGATACTATGCCCGCCACGCGCACCATAGCGCCGTCTTCAAAGCCGCCGTTTAAAACCTTTTCCACGGTTGAACTCGCCAGCATGCTTATCTGGCGGCGAAAGCTGTTAAGGGGATGGCCTGAAAAATAAAAGCCCAGCACCTCCCTTTCATTTTTCAATATGGCGTGCTCGCTTAAAACATGGGGCCCTTTATCTTTTTTAAGCCCGGAATCAACGTCCGCCGCCGGGGCGAACAGCATGTCCTGGTTCGCGTCACGGACCGGCTTGCCGGAGCCGGCCACAAAAGCGTCTATCGCCGCTATAGCGCGGGTACGGGACAGCGGGGCCTCCTTGGCGGGAAACAGACAATCAAAGGCCCCAGCCTTCGCAAGCGACTCAATTACCCGTTTATTCAGCTGTTTTGAATCGGCGCGCATGGTGAATTCTTCAAAAGATTTGAAAAGCCCGTTTTTAGACCTTTCCGCCACAAGCGCTTCAACCACTCCCTCGCCCACATTTTTTACCGCCGTAAGTGGAAAGCGCAGAGCCGGCTTGCCGGAGCGCTCTTCCATGGCAAAGGTTCCAACCGAACAATTAACGTCCGGGCCCAGGATCTCTATGCCCATGTCCTGGGCTTCTCCCACATAAGTGACCAGTTTATTTTCCTTGTCCTCGGATCCTATGGGGCTTTTTCCTATTTCGCTGGTCAAAATAGCGGACATATATTCCACCGGATAGTTGGCCTTAAGCCAGGCGGTCTGGTAAGCCACCAGGGCGTAGGCGACAGAATGCGATTTATTAAAACCATAGCCGGCGAACTGCGCCATCTGGTCAAAAACTTTGGTGGCCAGCTTCTGGGAAATATCTTTTTTCCTGGCTCCGTCTACAAATTTAGCGCGCGCTTCCTCCATAACCTCGGCGTTTTTTTTGCCCATGGCTTTTCTCAACCCGTCAGCCTCTCCGGGGGTGAAGCCGCCCAGGCTTTTTGAAATCTCCATCACCTGTTCCTGGTAAACCATAGTGCCGTAAGTGTCCTTAAGTATCGGTTCAAGGAGAGGATGATCATAAACTATCTTTTTGCGGCCATGCTTGCGGTCTACGAACTGCTCAAGCATTCCGCTTTGTATCGGACCCGGACGATAAAGAGCCACCAGGGCCGACACATCGCTGAACTGGGAAGGTTTAAGGCCCTTTATCAGTTTTTTCATGCCTTCAGATTCCAACTGGAACACGCCCGTTGTGCGGCCGTCGCATAGTAATTGAAAGGTTTTTTCGTCTTCAAGCGAGATGCCGTAGATGTCAAAATCCTTGTCTTTGTCCTTGATCAGTTTTGAGGCTGTTTCTATGATGGTAAGCGTGCGCAGGCCGAGGAAATCCACCTTTAAAAGCCCCAGCTTCGGCAGCATATTACCGTCATACTGGCTGGTGAGGACATTTTTGGTGTTACGGTTTGAAAGCGGGGTATAATTAGTAAGTTCCTCTTTGGTTATCAGCACGCCGGCCGCGTGTACCCCGGTGTGCCGCCTTAAACCCTCAATTTTTACGGCTATTTCAAACATCTTCCTGACATTGGGGTCCTTTTGAGCGTATTCCTTCATCTCCGCCGAGGTATTTACGGCCTGATAAAGCGTTTCCCCCTCGGGGATAAGCTTACAGATGGCGTTCACGTCGACAAGCGAAATATTCATAACCCGCCCCACATCGCGCACCGCGGTTTTAGACTTTATGGTGCCGTAAGTTATGATATTGGCCACATTGGCTGCGCCGTACTTCTGTCTGACGTATTCCACCACTTTTTCGCGGCCATCGTCGGCAAAATCGATGTCCAGGTCAGGCATGCTCTTGCGGTCCGGGTTTAAGAACCTTTCAAAAAGCAGGCCGTTTACAAGCGGATCCACACGGGTAATATCAAGGGTGAAAGCTACAAGCGAGCCCGCGCCGGAACCTCTGCCGGGCCCTACCGGTACGGCGTTCGCCCTGGCGTAGCGTATAAAATCCATGACTATCAGAAAATAGCTCGCGAATCCCATCCTGCCCACCACTTCCAGTTCATACGCCAGCCGTTTCCGGTAAGCTTCTCCGGCGCCGGGAACTTTTGTTTTAAGCCCGGCCTCGCACAAATCCTTCAGATAGTGGAAATCCCCTTCATTTTTCCCGTCAGCGTTGTATTTTTCGTACTCAGGCGGTATTTTAAAAACGGGCAGATACAATTTGCCGGTTTCCACTTGCAGGTCGCACTGCCCCGCTATTTCCAGCGTGTTTTTAACGGCCTGCGGGGTATGGGAAAAAAGCTTTACCATCTCTTCCTGGCTCTTGAAGTACAATTCATGGGTGCTCATGCGCATACGGCCGGGGTCGCTTACCTGCGAACCGGTGGAAATACAGATATGCGCGTCGTGCGCTTCCCAGTCTTCTTTTTTCAGGTAATGGCAGTCATTTGTGGCGACAACGGGCAGACCGGTTTTTTTCGCCACCTCAAGGAGATTTTTAAGAGCCAAACTTTCCTCCGGTATGCCGTGGTCCATCAGCTCAAGATAAAAATTGCCGGCGCCCACTATATCGCGGTACTCGCAGGCTATTTTGGCGGCTTCGTCCACATTACCCGCCGCGCATGCTCTGGCCACATGGCCTTTAAGGCAGCCGGAAAGGAATACCAGCCCCTCGTGATACTGCGAGAGCAGTTCGTTGTCCACACGTGGGTCGTGGTAAAATCCCTCGGTGTAGCTTTTTGAAACCATCTTCATCAGATTCAGATAGCCCTTGTAATTCCTGACCAGCACCGTCATATGGCCGATATCCCTGCGGGTAGTGCTTTTGTCTTTGGTAAGCCTGGAACCGCGGGTGGTATAAACCTCGCAGCCGATGATGGGTTTCAGGTTAAGCGGACGGGCGGTGAAATAAAATTCCATGGCGCCGTACATATTGCCATGGTCGGTAATGGCGAGCGCGGGAATTTTTTTATCGGAAAGAGACTTCAAGAATTCGGAAGGATGCCCCTCGCCGTCGGTAATGCGCAGCATCCCGTCCAACAGGGAATATTCCGAATGGTTATGCAGATGAATAAAGTCGGCGGATTGCATTGATTCATTATTATATAAATTAAGCGGGACGGGCCGGAAACTAACTGGCGGGGCGGGAACAGACGGGAACCGGCGCCAGACAGGCGGTTTTTAAAATTTCTTCTTAAGCGTTATCCTCTGGGTGCTGCCGAGCTTGCCTTCCGGCGACATGGCGTAGTCAAGGTCGGCGTTCATGAATTTTATACCGGCTCCGGCGCTGAAAGCACCTGCGGCGCTCTGCCCGGTCCCGCCGTTAACGCCGCCGCGCAGACTCAAACCCGACATTGTCCCCGGCCCGCCAAACAGGGCATACTCCGTGCCAAGGCTGTAGGCGGTGTACTTGTCATACACATACCGCCTGGCGTCAAAGTTCAGCATGAACCCCTGGACCGGCATGAACATTATTCCGGCGCTCACGCTTAAAGGCAGTTGGTCGCGCTGTGAAATATACTTAATGCCGGGCCCCAGGTTCTGCACCGCAACGCCTACGGATACAGGCACGCCTCTTAAACCGCGTTTCAAGCCAAAATCCACCGCGTAGCCGGTCCCTTTAATACCCGCTATAGAACTTTCTATGTATTTTACGGCCCCGCCTACGCTATAAAGGCCATACTGTTTTGCCAGGGCCAGGCTGGCCGCCTGGTCGTAGGCCGAGTATCCGCCCGTCTTGGAACGCTCTGCCGTGCGGCCTTCCAAACTGCCGCTGGACAACCGTGTAAAACTTAAACCAATAACAACTCTTCCAGCCCCCAGACCCGCCCCCCCAGACCCGATCCCCGCTTCCCTCCCCAACACCATCCCCGCCCCCACAAAATCATGCACAGAACCCAGGTACCAGGCGCTGTGGCTTAAAGCGGCCTCGCCTTTGCCTATTGAAACAATTCCGGCCGGATTATAGGTTATCGCGCTTATGCCCATAGCGGAAGCCGCGCCCGCGGAGGACATGGCGCCGGCCCGGGCATCCGTGTCTATGCGCAGAAACTCGGCGCCGCTTTCAAGCGCCTGGCTAATTTTTGTTGAAGGAATAAAAATAAATATAAGCGCCGCGCCCAGCAACCAGGGCCGTGAAAAATAGTAAATAAAGCTGTTCATAAATTTATTCTCCACAATATTCGTAAGGCGTAAGGCGTGAAACTTACAATTTATCACTTTTTTTCCGTTGTGCTATATATTTCTTGCCCTTTACTCTTTACCCTTCACGCTTTACGTCTTACCTCACAACGGCGAATTTCCCGGTTTTCTTAAGCTTTTGCCCGCCTTTCTGCGCCTCAATAAAGTAGTAATACACCCCGCTCGGTATATGCCCCTGCCAGGCGTATTCATAGGCGTATTCGGATTCGTGTCCGTCGTCTATTATCTGCGGCATACCGGTCAGCGTAGTTTCATGGGCAAGCCGCCCGGAAACGGTATATATTTTTATGGTCACTTTATCCGCTATACCGGCCTCTATGTGGAAGGTTGGAACCTGTGCCCCCTTGGCCGGGTTTGGGAACACATAAATCTCGCCCAGCGCGAACTCGGTTCCCGCTACTACCGGCGCCATTACCGTGTAAAGCGAGAAATGCGAGGCCTGCGCGCTTACCAGTTTGAGCCGGGTATCCACAGAGCTCGGCATTTCCTCCCATTCCTGCCGCGACGGGTTCCACCAGAAGACGGCAAGTTCAGTCTCGCCAACTCCGATGGCAAGCCTGGCCGGGTCATAAGGTATGGAAATAGTAACAGGTTTGTTGAAAATCGTGCCGTCCGGGCCGAATTCCACCCCCGCTGTTATGCTCACCAGTTTCTTTCCGTGTCCCGCGCCTTGCGCTCTGTATCCTGACCCCTCTACCCTATGCCCTGCCGTTATGGTTATCTCCGCGTCGAAACCGAGCGCATCCGCCGGAATATCCACCATTATGCCTTTGGGGTGATGGACTTTACCGCCAGAGGCTTTGGCAACCAGCTTAGCCGCGCGTTCGTCGTCCGCCTGAGGCGGATGTCCATCTTCCTGCGAAGCGATGACCACAAACTCACCCTTGGCGCCGAATTTCTTGACCTTGGCATTATTTGAATCCACCACGAACAGGTTTCCCTCCGCATCCATGGCCAACCCGCCCGGATGATTAAACGGCTCTGCGTCGTTAGATGCGCTGTCAAACACCATAACCAGATTGCCATACGGGTCGAACTTCTGCACCCTTGAATTATTGGTATCCGCCACAAAAGCGTATGCCGGGGCCTCAAGCACTATCCCGTCCGGTTTGTTGAATTGTCCCGGACCGGAGCCTGAACCCTCACCCAGCTGCCTTATGAAACTGCCGGAAGAATCATAGACCAGCACGCGGTCGTTGTTCCTGTCGGTCACATACAGCCTGCCCTGCCGGTCCACAGCCAGCACGCCCTGCGGTTTGTTCAGGTCCGCTCCTATGCCGGTGTTTATCGTCAGCAACAGCTCTCCTTGCGGCGAGAACTTGAGAACGCGGTCATTGTTCCTGTCGGCGACATACAGATTGTTCTGGGTGTCAAGGGCGACGCCATGCGGCTTATTGAAACCCGCTTTAAGCTCCAGCAGGAACTGTCCAGCGGCTGAGAATTTAAGCGCCCGGTCGTTGTTTCCGTCGGCCGCCCACAGATTTCCCACGCCGTCCACCGCTATGCCCTGCGGTTTGTTGAAACTCTCCGGTTTATGCCCTTTCCCTTTATCTTCGCCTCCCCAGGCTGAAATTTCCATGATGTATGTCCCGGTGGAGCTGAATTTCTGCAATCTGTCGTTATTGGTGTCCGACACCCAGAAACTGCCGTCGGCGGGATCCACCGCTATGTAAGAGGGCGCATTGAACTCGCCTTTACCGTTCCCTCGGCTGCCCAGGCTTAACAGAAGCTTCGGCTGGGATATTATCACCTGCACCGTGGTAACAGCTTCATTGCCCGCGCAGTCTTTTGCCGTAAGTTTCAGGGTATAAACCCCTTCCGGCAGACCGGCAGTGTTCCATATGCCCAATACAGCATCCTCAAGGCCGAAACCCGGTGAAGACGACGATATGAGAGTGTAGGAAACGGGAACCGCGCCGACACCGAATTCAAGCGTATAGGATTGAAAATGGTCAAACGCCTCTCCGGTGGAATGCGTCCCTTTATCCGTTACGGAACCTATCACCTTCACTGCGGTTCCCCCCACTAATTTGCATAACCCCGGATTTTCAACGGAGGACGCGGGCGAGATTATCAGGGCCGCTGGCGGCGTATTATCCAACACCACCCTGGCGTTGAACGGCATTTCATTATTGCCGGCATTGTCAACGCTGAATATCGTCAGGTTAATCGGACCGTCGGCGTATGAAGAGGGCGCATGGTAATAAGCGATTTGACCCTTGAGATAGTCACGGGTTATGATGTTGACGCCGTTCTCAACGAAATAGCTCAGGGCCGGGCCTGAAGCAACGCCTTTTATTACAGGATCCTCAGTGTGGACGGTCAGCGGGCTCATGGAATTAACCACCAGGCCGTCGGACCGGCTGCAGCAGGCTGAAGTAGAGACCACAAGCGCGCTCATCGGCGGCGTGGCGTCTACGAAAATGGTCGTGGTCCTGGTTAATTCAAGGTTCAACACATTGTCCCGGCTGCGGTAATCCACGCGCTGTATGCCCTCAACCAGAGCGAACGAATTGCCGGGGATGTCGTAATTAAATATCGTGAAAGGTTTGCCCAGATCCTGTGGCGACGGGTCAATCGGCTCGGTATTAAAATGGTCCAGCGCTATAATCCTGTACTCCGAAACGGCCGGGCCGGACGAAACATCCTTGACCACAGGGTCGTATGCCGAAAGTTTATACGCAAACCGCGCCGGGGCGTAAAAGTCGCCGACATGCTGACCGGAGAGCGGAATGTAATAGTTCCCGTCCGGCACAAGCGAAGTGTTGGGCGTGGTGTCGTCAGCCAGAAGCGTTACCGTTTTTAAGCTCCCGGCATTATTCACGTTGTCCACTGCATAGAAAGCGACATGGTGAATGCCTTCCGAAAGCGTGAACGAAGAAATATAAAGCGAAAGCGCCTGCTCAGCCACCTGATAATAGACGGCTTTTACACCGGAAGCGGCGCCGTTAATAGCGGGGTCCGCCGCTGTTATGGCGACTGAGGATTTTGTGGATATGTAAGTGTTCCCGTCCACCGCAAACCGCGCACCGCTAACCGTCAGTTCCGCCACAGGCGCCGTATTGTCCACCGCATAAGTGGATGTTTTTATTTCTTCAACGTTTCCGATAATATCCTCGGCATTGCAAGTCATGTTATAAATCCCGTCGGCTTCTACTTGCAATGTGAATGTGGACACAAATATTTTTCCCTGCCCCGGCTCCGGATTCTCAAAGGATATAGCCCTTGTCAGACCTATACCCTCTACCCTGACCCCTATACCCTGTTTTCTCACGCCCAGCCCAACACCGTCTCCCGCAATTATCAGGTCGTCCACGCTCGTCAGCGTAAAAGTCGTCCTCGCCGTCACATATTCAATTCCCTCCCCGTCCGCCGATGCTGTAGCGGCGGATACCCTATACCCTGTGCCCTCTACCCGAAGTTCGCTCCTTGGCGGCATTACATCCCCGACTATTACTTCCAGTGTTTTTTCACTTGTGTTTTCCAGATTGTCCTGCGCTTGTATTTTTATCTGATGTCTGCCTAAACCAAGATATATGCTGTGCCGGCTGGTTATTGTCCGGCTTGAGCCGTCAAGCTCAAATACGGCTGTCTTGAATCGGCTGTCCCAGGTTTCAGGCTCTGTTATGTCTATGTAAATAGTGGTCTCCGGATTTAAAACCGCAATTATATTTTCAGCCAGGGTTTTTGTCGTTCCGCTGAATGAATAATTTATCTCAGGGCCGAAACTGTCCGTATTTATAATAATGGCTTTTGCCTGTTCAATGTTTCCCGCTTTGTCCATGCTTCTGTATTGCAGGTAATGCCGCCCGTCTTCCGCCTGGATAGGCAAAGTGTACGGCTCAAAGAGTTTTATTACCGTATCCATTTTGTATTCCGTTATGCCAAGTCCGCTGCCTTCGCGCGTCCCTATTTTGGGGTCGTATGCCGACAAGCTCAGTAATGTGACTGATGTAATGAACAGGTTCCCGGTCAAATCGTCGTACTGCCTGCCGTTTTCATATTTGACTGTAGTAACAGGCGGAACTATGTCTTTTATAAAAACCGCAAAATATGAGAAATTATACGCGACTGCCATTATTGTGTTGTTTTCCGCGTCAACGGCTGACACAAGCTGCGTCCATCTCCCGTCCGCGGAATTAAACTTGTAAATCGCAAGATTTTGCTCTATTTCAATTCCCTGCTCCTCATGCCTGAAATATATTGTGGCGCTTTCAACCAGGCCGGTTTTGATTATCTCATAGAGCCCGCTGAAAAATATCAAGCCCTGCCCCTCCGCCGACGCGGTAGCAACGGCAACCGTCGGATTAAACGCAGTTGTTGAAACCTCTACAACTGAAATATCCGGGTTTTTTGAAATTATTTCAACAGCGGGCTGGCTGTTAACCGATGTCGTGCTTCGGCTGACTTGAAGGGTCTGCGCTGTCGCAGTATTTGACAGCGAATAATTTAATAACTCGTCAAAAACTTTCAAGGCAAAATAACAGGTTGTGCCGTCGTCCAACCCCGAAACTGTGAAATTTTGCGATGCCGGCGCTTTTTCAGGCAAAGGGGGATTTAAAATGGTTTGGGCAAGATTAAAATTTTCAGAATTTACAGGCTCGGTTGAATATTTTAAATCATATTTCATCGCGGTCCCGACATTCGCGTCGTCGCCCGCCGTTGTCCATGTTAAAACTATCTCGCCTTTGTTGGAGCCGGTTTGCGCCGTTAAATCACTTATTTGGCCGGGGGCAACCGGGTCTATGCCGGCGTAATAACCAAGATACAGTCTGCTCCCGGCGCTTTGCATCTCTTCCTGCACGGCCTGGCCGACGGTCGCGTCAACAGCGGATTGGCCCGCCTGCGGTTCGCTCATTAACCCGCCGGCGGAAACTACAAGCCGCGCAAGTTTAACGGACCGTGTAGCCGTATCCACCACAAACCCGGAGAAATATTCATAGCCGTCGGCGCTTACGTTTATGATGTGCGTGCCCCCGCCGGTCACTACCGGATCCACGTATACCTGCACCGGCTGCGAAGTGCTCACGGAGCCGCTCCAGGTCTGCCCGTTGACCACGAACGTGGCCGAGCTGATATCGGGATTGGTGATATAAAGGGTGACCGGCTGCGAGTAATCTATAACGCCGAAAATGTCGGTATCATAGCTGATATTCAACGGCGTCTTAAAGGAATTGGCCGCGCTTGCCGCCGTCAGGCCGGTCCTGTTGGTTGCGGTTATCTTAAAGTAGATATCGGCGGGGTTCGGGAGCCCCGTTAACGTGGCGCTGTGGGTTTTCCCCGAAGACGTTTCAGTAAATTGGCTGCCAAATGAAATAGTTCTGCCGTAATCTATAACAGCGGCGGTTTCGTCATCTGTGGTCCATTCTATAACGGCGGAATCGGGCGAGACCGCCGTAGCTTTTATATTGGAGATAACGGCCGGGCTCACGTCCACAAATGTTGCGGCTTTAGCGAGGGTAGTAGAATTCGGGGCGGTTTCGGAATTGCCGGCCTTATCAAAAGCCTGCGTGTAGAATTCCCATAATCCCTCTATGCCCTGTGTGTTGAAGTTAAAGGT
>MGTS01000027.1 GCA_001799565.1 Elusimicrobia bacterium GWA2_51_34
CCCTTTCTCATAGGAGATTTGGCCTATTCTAAGGTCCGACTCGGTTTACACCCCACCCCAGTTTAAAACTTTCCCCGGACAGCTGTGTTATGCCCCCAATTTTACAACGCGACAAGACGCTGTCGCGTTGATGAGTTATACTATTAGCAGGCTGCCGAAAAGCCTTTTTCAGCAGCCTGGATTACAGCGATAACAAATACGATTACGGTGATACTGCTTATGAGAGAAATCACTGTAATCTCTCTTTAATCGCTGTAATCAGGGGCGCTGAGGATTTCAGCGCCCCCTGAAAAGCGGTGACTATATGAGCGAATTCATAGCGATAGATTTTGAAACGGCCGGCCGGGAGCCGGATTCGGCCTGCTCCGTGGGACTTGTAAAAGTGAAGGACGGGAAAATAGCGCAAAGCCTGTATTGCCTCATCCGTCCGCCCAGGAAAGAGTTTGTTTTTACCCCGGTTCACGGCCTTGTCTGGGACGATGTGAAAAACGAGCCCGATTTTAAAGGTGTGTGGCCCAAAATAGCGGATTTTATAAAGGAAGCGGACTTTCTCTGCGCGCATAACGCGCCTTTTGATAAAGGCGTTTTGTACGCCTGCTGCGCCGCCGCCGGCGTGTTAAAGCCGCCGCAGCCTTTTGTGTGCACCGTGGAACTGGCAAGGAATGTCTTAAAAATCCGTCCGGCCAACCTCGCCAATGTCTGCGCGCGTCTTGGAATAGCGCTGGACCATCACAATGCCCTCTCCGACGCCCTTGCCTGCGCCGCAATAGTCCTTGCCGCTACCCGAAAGATGCGCCCGCTTAAATAGCGGGTACATTTTTCGGGTTCATGGCGATAAATTTACCGAACCAGCAGGGAAGCACGACACGCACAGCATAGTAATGTAGTAAGCGGCTGCCGAACTTATTGTTTTCTTAATAATTTCATTACTTCTTTTTTAAATCTTCTATATAGAACACTTCCTCCATCGGTTTGTTAAAGTATTTGGCGATTTTAAGCGCCAGCAGCACCGAGGGCGAATAATCTTCCCCCTCAATGGCGTTTATGGTCTGGCGTGATATTCCTATGGCTTTCGCCAGAGCTTCCTGCGAAATATCTTTTTCTGCGCGTAAAACCCTGAGTTTGTTTTTTAAATAGTCCATATTATTTTGAGCTTTTCATGAAGTACATGGTTACCGCAGCCTGTGAAACCATCAACACTGCCATAACGTAGCCGTATGCATTGGTTGTGTGGTTAAAGCGGACGTATTCAACAGTTTGCATTATTAAAATGAAGCATAAGGTAATCATCCAGGCAACGTAAGATGATAACAGCATCAGGTGTATTTCTCTCTCATCTACTGGTTTTGTTTTTTTGAATATTGAGAGGATGAATATTAACGCCACGGCCCATGTTAGGAATGACGCGCGACCCTGGGTAAAGAAACTCCAGGCAAATAATGTCCCCATCAGCATTACTGTCATCGTTTTCTGCATTTTCACTATTTTGTTTTCCATTTTATTTCTCCTTTAGTATTTTGACCACAGCAATATCATATATAATGGTTTACATAATGTCAAGCATATTTTACATATTATAAAGTTTCACTTACAAATAAACCTCCGCACAGCTTGCTGCGCGGAGGTTTATTGGATATTTTTATTCAAATGATGCAATTTTTGGATTAAGGTCTTACTATGGAAGCAACCATGTTTTTGGCTTCTTCCATGAAGCTCTGGTAGTAGGCTGGTTTGATCAGCTTTTCGCCCTTGAACACCAGCAGATAGCGGCCCGCGCCCTGCGCCTGCCAGCCTAAATGCTGTTCAAAATAGGCCACGGTGCCGGGGCTAAAAAAAGACAGGATCTCAATTTCATTCGGGCCGGTAAGCCGGTATTTATCCGAAAACAGCTGGGAAGACTGAATATCTATGTCTTTGAAACCTATAAGTTCGCCTATTTTATAGATAAAGTTTTCCGGTTTCAGTTCAAAGGTCGGCGCTTTCGGCGTTTTTAAATCAAAAAGAGCCAGGGTGAAGTTGTGAGTATGGCTGTTTTTCCCCCCGCCGGTGGTATAGCGGTAGTCAAAAAAGCTCATATCTGGCCCGGAGCCGCGTATCTCTATAAGGTTTGAAGCATTCCGGGCGCGCCCCATGTTAAAAATTCCAAGTCTTGTCTGCTCAAGATAGTAAGATTCGGGACCGTTTTTGGTGAATAGCAGGCCCATTGAAGCCGCCAGCTCCGACAGAGCTTTTCGCCTCAGGTAGGGTAAATAAAAAACTCCCACCAGCAGAGCGGCTATCGCGACGCAAGCCAAAAAAGGAAAAACTGCCGGTATACTGCAATTACAATTCATATTATTTCCCTCCGTCCAGCGTCATTCTTTCGGCTTCGGACTTTTCATAAACCTTAACTGCGGCCTTGGCGGCGCCAATGTATCCTACAGTGTTTTTAAGATAATTGCCGGGAGCGTTAAACAGGCTGGGGTTTTGGACAGAGGCAGGAGTGGAACCAGCCGCAAACGTGTCCACCGGGGCGTTTGCCGGAGCCTTCGGTTCAGGCGGGTTCTGCCGCGCCGGTTGTTTACAGGCCGCAAGGCCGCAAACCAGAGCAACAGATAAAATTATTTTTATGCTTTTCATTTCCTCCCGTGGACAGATAATTTTATGAGCACAGTTAACCTGTACAGAATTTTATGCCCGTTATCTTTCTTGCTTGTGACCTGTGACTTGTGACTAAATTTGTATTATGCGTTCGGCTATCTGCACGGAATTCAAGGCCGCGCCCTTATATAGATTATCCGACACTATCCAAAGCTGGAATTCATTGGCGGAAGTCCTGGCTTTTCTAAGGCGCCCGGCGTAAACTTCAAAAGTTTTATTTCCCTGCTTTAGCGGCACGGGGTATTTATACGGGTTCGCAAAAAATTTAAGCCCTTTAGTTTTTGCCAGAACGTTTTTAAGCGCCGCAAGCGTCCAGGGCCGTTCGGTTTTAACCCAGACGCTTAAAGAATGGCCCCTAAGTATCGGAACCCGAACAGCCGTTGAGCTTATTTTAATCGCGGGCGAATTCCATATTTTTTTCAGCTCGGCTTCAACCTTGTTTTCTTCAACCGAATGTCCGTTTTTGTCAAAGCCGCCCACTTGCGGAAACAAATTGAAGGCTATGGGGTGCGGGAAGGCGCCGCCTTCAACTTCCAAAACTCTGCCGGTTTTTAGGCGCGCCCGCAGCTCGGCCTCAAGCTGAAGCATGGCGCCTTTTCCAGCTCCGGAGACGGCCTGATATGTGGCCAGCCGCAATTCTTTTATTTTAAACTTTTTATGAACCCCGAAAAGAGCCACGGCCGCGCCTGTCAGCGTGCAGTTCGGCCCGGCTATAAGTTTTTTTGAGACTTTAAGTTCGTTCCGGTTCACTTCCGGAATTACCAGCGGAACGGCGGGATTAAGGCGGAAGCGGGAGGAATCGTCCACGCACCACACGCCCGCCGCCGCCAGGCGCGGGGCGAATTTGCCGGAAACCTCGTCGGTTGAAACAAAAAAAACGATGTCGGCTTTTTTAAGGGCCGCGAAAGACGGTTTCCGGCAGGAGTATGTTTTGCCCTTGAAAACCACCGCCGCCGGTTTCCTGCCGGAGTTGAAAGGATAAAATTTATTAACAGGGAAACGCCTGCTTTCAAGCAGGTTAATAAGTTCCCCCCCCACCATTCCCGACGCCCCCACAACCGCCACATCGTAAAGTTTCATTTTGTTTTTCGCCCGATTAATCCTGCTGTTGCTGTGCCGGTGTCTGTACGGCGGGTATTATAATTTCTTTTGAATACCCCGTGTTTTCAAGATTGTCGGCGGCGGCGGCGCGCAGGTAAAACATGTCCTTTGAAATTTCAGCGCGCTTGAAAGTCCAGAAATAAGGTGCCTTAAACATCAAACGCGTTACTCTCTGCCATTCAAACTTGTCGTAAGACACTTCAAGCCAGGCGGCCCGTATGTCTTCGCCTATGGCGGCGAAGGAAACGGTTATTTTTTCGGTATCCATCTCGGCCATAAAGCCTTTTATGAAAACCTTGTATTCGTTCTGGGGCACGAGCTTTATGGCAAGCGCGGGCTTTAGGCCCGAGATGGGGGTTTCAAGCACATCCTCGCCGGAAGGCGGATTGCCTTTTATGGAGTGGTTCAGCCACACATTCTCCTCATTATTGTCGGAAAAAGCGGCGGAGATTATGGGGGAGCTTGAGGCGGAGGTAAAGTACCTTGAAGAAGACCAGACGGCCAGGTAATTAGGGTTTTCCGCTGAAATCCGTGAGAGCGGAACCTCGGCCCAGAACCAGCGGGCCGAATCCACCGCGTCGAGGTAATCGTTCGGCAGCGGTTCAAGCGGCAGGTCCGAACTGTCGGCCAGAAAATACATATTGTCCGAGTTGAATTCCGGCTGTTGATTGACCGCCATGTATATTTTACCGGGAATAGGAGTTTTATCCCAGGAGAGCGGCCAGGAATTTATTTTTGCGCGGCCTATTTTCGCGCCCAGGTAGGCTTTTGCATAATTAAGCGAGGCCGCCGGAGGAAGTTTTACTATCCAGCAGTTGTTGTAGCCTATGTACCAGTCGGCGTGAAAGCCGCCATCGGCGTAAAGATAAAATCGGCCCAGGTTTTTTTCAGCGGCAAGGTAGGTGGGCACAGGCGATTTTGCCAAAAAGGACGGGGCTTCCGCCGGAGCCGCCGCTGCGGGGCCTTGGGCGGCGGCGTGGGGCGTTATGGCGGCCGCTAAGAAAAAGAGGGCTAAAAAAAGTTTCATGGTTTCGCGGTTTTTCCCTTCAGCGCTTCAGCACTATTCGTTATCGTGTTACTTTTTTAATATTTGTGTTATTCTGTCAAAATCGTCAAGCGAGAAATAATGTATGACTATTTTACCATTCTGCGGGCCGGCTCCCGGAAGAATTTCCACCTTGGTTCCAAGGGTTTGTTCAAGAGAAGATTCAATTCCCACCACTTCGGGGCTTTTCGGCGTTCTTGCGGAGCTCCTGGCAGCCGGCCGCGGCCTGCGGGCGTGAAAGCCCTGGGCGTACGCTTCAACATCGCGCACCGAAATTTTATCCGAAATTATTTTTCTGTAAGCTTCCAGTCTGCGGGCTTTATCGGGTATCGAAATCAGAGCCCTGGCGTGTCCTTCGCTTATCAGTCCTCCCTGCAGGCTGTTTAAAATCTCCTCTTCCAGCTCAAGCAGGCGAATGGTGTTTGAAACCGCGGCCTTTGATTTCCCCACCTTTTTTGCTATTTCCGTCTGGGAAGCGCCAAACTGCTTCATAAGCGTGCGGTAGGCCAGAGCGGTATCTACGGCATTAAGATCTTCGCGTTGTATGTTTTCTATCAGTGAAAGCCCCAGTTTCTGCTCATCGTTCAAGTTTTTGCGCACAATGGCGTCTATTTCGGACAAGCCGGCCAGGCGTGAAGCGCGCCAGCGGCGTTCCCCGGCGATAAGCTCGTAATATTCTTCGCCCGCGTCTTTCCAGACGGTAATGGGCTGAAGCAGTCCGCGTTCTTTTATAGAGGCGGCAAGTTCGGCGAGCGTTCCGTCGTCAAAAATTTTTCTTGGCTGGAGGCGGTTGGGGCGTATTTTATCCACCGGTACACGCTGTACCATATCGCCGGAGATATCGTTGTCCTGTACCGCTACGATCAGGGAATCTATTCCTCTGCCTAAAGCTTTTCTCATATTGTTTTATCCTCCAAAATCATAATCCGTCCCGATTTCCTCGGTGACATACAGGCTTGAGGCCTTGTAGGTTTCGGTATTCACGCCGCGGCGGCTCAAAAATTCTATAGCGAGGTCCTTGTAAGCCAGGGCGCCGCGTGAGCTGGGGTCGTAAACAAAAATAGACTGTCCAAAACTGGGAGCTTCGGCCAGGCGCACATTGCGCGGGATGATGGTTTTGTAAAGTTTGTCGCCGTAATATTTGCAAATTTCGCCCTTAACCTGGTTGGCGAGATTTATGCGTGAATCATACATGGTTATTATGCCGCCGTCTACTTTAAGCTTCGGATTAAGGGCCTGTCGTATTTTTTCTACGGTATTCATGAAATAGGCCAGGCCCTGCATGGCGTAGTATTCGCATTGCACCGGAGTTATTACCGAGTCGGAAGCGTTCAGGGCGTTTACGGTCAAAAGCCCAAGCGAGGGCGGGCAGTCTATGATTATGAACTTGTACATCCCGCGCACCTTGTCCAAGGCCTTTTTAAGTACCGCTTCCCTTGAGTATTCATTAACCAGTTCTATTTCGGCGCCGGCCAGATTGTGGCTGGTGGGCACAATGTCCAGCCACTCCACGGAAGTCTGTTTTATGGCGCTTTCTATCTCCGCCTTCCCCGATAACACGTCGTAAATGTTGCTATGTTTTTTTGTGATGTCCACCCCCAGTCCGGAAGTGGAGTTGCTCTGGGGGTCAAAGTCTATGAGCAGCGTCTCATAGTCAAAAGACGCCAAGGCTACCGCAAGGTTTATCGCTGTGGTGGTTTTCCCCACCCCGCCTTTTTGATTAGCAATGGATACTATTTCCGCCATAACATGGTTCTCCGTCGCTCTTTGAGATTTTGGTGTTTGCCGGGTTTTTGCCGCGGTTGTGTGTTTTCACGTGAAAACTCTGGCCTATGGCCGTGCCGTATCAGGGGCCATGCCCATCAGACGGCTTATCTTCGCCTTGCAGCGTCCCACACGGGGACTCCGTCATCGTTTCTGAGTTCCAGAACATAATTGCCTTTTATGATCCGGGCTGGAATAAAAAATGTTTTCTTGCGTAGTGTCACTTTTACGCCCCGAACTTCAATCATGTCGTTTTTTAAAAAAGAGATTTTTTGGTTGTTTATGAACCATTTAGGCCCAAGTGCCAGTTCAACCATGCCTCCCGGCGTTTTTAGCACCGCTATAACACCTTTTGTCATTCCTTTTATAGGGGCAATGTTTCTTATCCCTTCAACCGTGCCTGTCAAAAAAACAATGCCCTGCCTGTTAAACATCTGAGAGAATTCGCCATCGGTTCCCCATCCCCCCAGTTCCTGCCGCGCTTTGACCGTTCCGGTAATCGCCAGTGCCTGGCAAAAACAGGCTAAAACCGATACTGTCGCTATTGTAAAGATCCGTTTTTTCATATGCGTCCCCAAAGGAACCGCTGTTTCTACAACAGAATGATATTATATTTGGCGCCGGTAATTCAAGAGGGGCAGTAAAACTTAGCTTGAAGGAGGAAAATGGTTCGCGTGGCGGCTGAATATGGATCCCGGAGCAGGTAATTGCAAGTTTTCACGTGAAAACTCTGGCCTATGGCCGTGCCGTATCAAGGGCTATGCCCATCAAGACGGCCTGGCCTATGGCCGTGCCGTATCAAGGGCTATGCCCATCAAGACGGCCTGGCCTATGGCCGTGCCGTATCAAGGGCTATGCCCATCAAGACGGCCTGGCTCATGTCCCACACTTTTTCCTCAAACGGGCCAAAGGAGCGGGGCGTGCCGTATTAATGGTTCCCCCCCATCTTTTTTCCGGCTTCTTCGGCGCTTATTGTGCCTTTTTCAAGTTCGTCCAGAATTTCTTTGACCTTATCTCTGTCTGCGCCTCGGCTGCATTTGGCACCTTTGATGCTCCACCAGTGCCTCCCGAAGAGCGCGTTCCATACGGACATTAACCCGAGGGCCACCACTATCAAGGGCCAATCCCTTGAAAAACTGATAGAAAAGGCCAGCAGGCCAAAGTTATGGGCCCATAAAAGCCCGCCTATCCCGATAAGTATTAATCCCCAGAAAAATTTTCGCATACTGAATGCCAGCATATATTTTCTCCTTGTTTTTTGTCGCTATTCTATGTATATTTCAACTCTGCTTTTGCCGTTGTTCACTTCAACGATCTTGCCTATTTCCCCCGACTCAAGGGCTTCCTGTATTTTCCCCAGGTCCAAGGGGTAGCCCTTGGCCTCCAGCTCTTCCTTCATTTTCCCCCCTATGAAAGGGGTGAGAAATTTTGACCAGACAAGCGGCACGTTTACGTTAACCTTGGGTTCGCTGGAGTCTTCTTTGTACACCCGTATTTTTAAGGTGCGTCCCTTCCCCCCGCCGACGCCCTGCGTTTTTGAATCAATTTTTTCCAGGCTCTCCAGCAGCTGCATGGCTTCCGATGAGGAAAGTTTTTTCTCCTCTAGCATTTTGAGTATTTTCATTTTTTCTTCATTCATATTTTCCTTTTTGTTTTACCCCTCTAATTCTTTTAATAATTTTATAGCTTCCTGGGCGGGAATTTCCCCCCGCTCAAGTTTTTCAACTATTTCCAGCCGTCTTTTTTTAGCCTCTTTTTGCAGGTTCCCCAGCCCGAGTTTTGAAAGCAGATTTTCAAGTTTTGATTTTACCGTGGGGTATGAAATGTTTAACTGCCTTTCTACTTCTTTTATATTTCCACGCGCCGCCAAAAAAACTCTTAGAAAATATTCTTCTTCACGTGAGAGAAGTGAGAATTCCGACAGGTCAAAACTTCCTTTTATGGAGGTTTTGCATTCCGTGCAGCAAAGTTCGGTTATGACCACCTTCCCGTCACAAGAAGGACATTTATTAGGTATATTCATTTGGTTAACCTCAATCTTAATATAATCAATACTAATCTTAACTATTTCAAGTGTAGTATAAATCTTATGCATTATCAAGAGGTAGTAAAAAGGTAGCAGGTACCTTTTTAACTATCGGGGGCTTCGTCCTGCCAACATGGTCCTCATGCCTTCAAAAAGGTACCTGGTACCTTTTTACAGGAAAATTCAACCGCTATTTTTCAGTGGTCATCCGCCTAAGATGGAGTGGTCAGTCCCAGCCCATGTCGTTCATTTCGGCGTCGGGCGAGACGGGGGGGGCTTTGATTTTTGTTTTATTTATTTCTGCCGGTCGTTTTACTGCGGGAGGGGGGGGGATTGAAAATTTGCCGTACGAGTCCAGGACAGATGCGGTTATGGCCCAGTTCCGGCCTATACGGATGGCCTGAAGCTGGCCTTTGCGCACCTTTTTAAAAACCGCTATGCGGGAGATTCCGAGTACCGCCGCTGCTTCCGGCAGCGAAAAAAAATCTTTTTCCATATTAATCAGTCCCGCCACCTGCTCGCCCGGCTTTGGCGGGCTTTTTCAGCCGCGAAACAGGTGGCAGGATAACCTATGTTAACCTAATAATTGTATCATATAAATTAAAATGTAATCCTTAACATGGTCGGGAAAACTGCGGTAGGGTTACTCAATTATTGTGTCTCAAATTGATATGATTCAGAATTGAAGGGTATGGAAAACATAAAAGGCTGGGCCATCGATCTGAAAGTAGTTTACGGCGACAGTTGGGAGGACAGGGAGAAATTTCATTTATTGGAAGACCTTTGGGAATCGCCGGATGGAAAGACCGCCGGCCTGCTGTACGCCATCGCGGAGGCTGGGATTTCAAAAGAGTTCGGCCGTCTGGCCGTATTCCGCAACAAGAAAGATCCGGAGCTGGTCCGTAATTTTCCGTGGCTGGAATGCTGGTATTTATATGATTCGGCGGTGCAATTCGGAAAAGACGGGTTCCTGTTCGTTCACCGCTTTAAATTCGGAAGAAACGTTTTGGGGATTAAGTTGTGCGCGCTGAACTTGGACCTCGGCTGCTACGCCCGCATCGATTGCTTTCCCGATAAATCCTATCATGTCCGGCATCTCCGCGGGAGGGAATATGAATTCATGCTCCGCGGGGAGGATACTCCCGCCGCAACCGTCATCGACATGAACAGCCTTTCATGGAAGCCCTTTAAAAGCGTTTTGCAGGCATGGCTTGCCGCCTTCCTCCTCCGCCTTAGGCGGATGTTCTGAATTTTGTCCGCATCTTTCCCGGGGTTCCAGGGTAGTCTTACAGGTATTTGAGGAATCCGGTGACATAGTACTTAATTCCCAGCTACTGCCAAGACACGCATATTTATCGGCATGAAAACACTGGAATGGATATAGGTATTATGTCACTGGATGACCTTATGAATCCACCCATAATTTTGCAGTAGCGGATTGTGCATAAAAAGGTGGTAGCTGTCTTTTGGGGGTGAGAGGTGTTTCGTGTGTCAAAACGACCACCGAACTTCGGTGGTCGTTTTGCTTGTTTCGGCCCGCTGTGATGCGGGCTTTTGTATTACAAATAATACTGTTCGCTAGTTATTTAATTCGTCTATCTTGTTCTGGATGAATTGAGAATATTCCGCGACATTGTTGTTGGTAAGTTCAATTAACAATAGGTTTATCGTCATGGCTTTTACATCAGCTGAAGAATTCTTGGCTATTCTTACTATAACGTTTATACACCTAAGAGAATAGTGAACCGAGGCGATGTGGCGCAAATCGCGCATTATACCCGATACCGCAAGTTTTTTAAGGGAAACATCCTGTGTGCCGGAGGCGATATCCGCGACATATCGGACGAGATATAAACTATAGACGGCGTAATTGCTATTGCTGAGTTCTGCAAGCAGGCCTTGGACGATTACCTGTTGGAGTTCTTTATCACTTCTATTGCGTTGGGCCATATCGCGCAGACGGCGAGCGGTGTCCCTACGGTAGACGACGTTGTTAGAGGTATAAATTTCCCTAAGCAGTGTTTTGGCTATTGCCAAATTTGTGTCGTGTGAAACAATTTTAGATATTACCATTACGGGTGCCGGTATTTCGGGAACTTTCAGAAGTGGTACTGTGAGATTTGCTGCAGCTCCAAATAAATCTTTCATGGCTGGTTCAGCGCTTGCTGTCGCAACTCCCATCATGACTGAAACCAACGCGGTTATCATTGCATTTTTCATCTGGTCAATCTCCTTATAATAAGCTGCCTATCGCTAACGGTCTTCGGTCTTAGTAAAAGGATAGCATGCACAGGTTTTCCCGGGAAGGGGCGAAAGTCCCCGACCCCGTTGTTTTAAGGCCTACTTCTTAGTGGGCACTTTGGCCTTAGTTAATGGCAAGGCGGGTTCTATTTAGAAGTGCAGCCATGGTTTAGTATAGATGAGGTTGCATGCAAAAAACATATATAAAAGTATTTTGGGGTTTTTATAAGAAAATTCGACCGGTATTCTCGGTGGGCGTCCGCCTAAGGCGGATGGGTTAATCCCAGCCCATGTCGTTCATTTCAATTAATCCGGTGACATAATACTTAATTCCCAGCTACTGCCAAGATACACATATTTATCGGCATAAAAACACTGGAATGGATATAGGTATTATGTCACCGGATGACCATCCCCGCTTCCGGCGGTGTAAAAAAACCTGTCTGAGAACTTTTAGTGTTAAAAGCTCCCAGACAGGTTATCATTAGGATGGCTTAAATGGAGGGGTTTTTCATCGGAACTCCCTTAGTTAACAACGGCCCCCATCCCATTTTGAGCCTCCATTTTTTTGGCGTCCTCCTTAAGGTGCTTCTCTCTTCCGCCGCCCATCGCTTCGCCCGGATCCTGCAACCTGGAAACTCTCTTTGTGCGCCGCGTCTCAATCCCCTTCCCATCTTCCTTCAGGTTAGCATCCCTTAACGAGAGGGCAGCCGGTGTTTCAGGCACCGGGTTCGTGATAACAGTCTGCGGGCGTGTTTTGTTGGGCGCTTTGGAGAGTAAGCCTTTTTCTTTAACCGAACCGGGCGTTAATTTCTTCTCCGCGTAGCACGCTTTGTCCGAGCCCGCTCCACCATAGTTTTCGAAAGATTTCATCATCAGTGTGCTGAACCCGCCCGCTTTTGCCGCCATTACCATTTGTGAGCCCATAACGGAGTTATTGCCGGCTCCAAGCGGGACACCCAGAAAAACAAGCGTAGCTGCAAGCTCAAGTACGGTTCTCAAATTTATCTTTTTCATAATCTCTCCTCCTGCCTTCACTAATAGTATAAGGCGCGGCCCTACGGGAAAGCTCAGGCGCGGCTCAGATTATCCTCAGATAAAATTTATAGCATTGCTTATTTATGGTAATGCGGTGACATAATACCTAATCCAATAAAAAAATCGGCAAGGCGCTTTTTGGAATCCGGTGACATAATACTTAATTCCCGCCTGCTGCCAAGACCGCATGTTTATCAGTATGAAAACAATGGAATGGATATAGGTATTATGTCACCGGATTCGTGGAACCAGCTTCCGGCTCTTTTTCGCGCGGGGGAGGCGAAACTTCAACTGTTAAATGGTTGTTTTTAAGACTATAATCTCAACTCTTCTGTTTTTAGACCTGCCTTCTTCCGTTTTATTGTCGGCAATAAACTGAGAGGTGCCCATTCCTTCATAGGTAAGACGTTTTGGGTCTATCCCGCCATTGACAAGATATTGATAGACATAATTGGCTCTTTCGCGCGACAGCATCAGGTTACCGATCACAGAGCCGGTGGAGTCAGTGTGCCCCCGGACTGTCACCATGTTTTTGGAACATGATTTAAGGAATAGGACTATTTGCTTCATGGCGGGAAGAACTTCCTCCTGAATTTTGCTTTGTCCGGACTTAAATATTCTGCTTTCATCAATACTCATCTCCAGCCCTTCCGTCGTATAGTCGAGTTTTAGTTTCCAGTCAGAAAGACTCCTGAGTTCCGGCGCTGTAAAAAGAGCGAAGGAGATGGTTTTGGTTGTGTAGATTTGTTTATGGGAATCCTGCCAGCCAAACTGCGCAGTATAGAAACCATCCGGCAACAGCGCCCCGCTGTCTGACACCCCGGACCAGGATACCATGGCAGGCGGACTGTTCCTGCCCTGTATGAAACTTATTTTGCGGCGGCGCCGATCAAAGATCTGTATTTGCCACGTACGAACATCATCCAGGCTGCCGGTGTCAAGAGTGTAAAACAAGCCTGTTTGCGGGTCGCCATTCCGGAGGGTAAAGCGTATGGGGGGGGCAATCAGATTGGACATTAATCTTTCCCTGGCCTCCAGCGTGACCCCGTTTTGGATTTGGTCTTCATCAAACGCGGAATGTATGGATTGGCCCGGCAGTAATAGCAGCGCCAGTGTCATAAAAACGGCCCTTCTCTCCAATGAGTTCATTTTATTTTCCCCCTGTGTATTGTGCAAAAATAACAGAATTATCCAACGCAGGATGAGCACGAGAAAAGGCCCGTTTCCAACGCAAGATGAGCCTGAAACCGGCTTTAGCTTGCAAAAGAGGTATTTGCCGTCCATAATTTGTAACCATTCACGTAAATCGGCCCATAAGGCATAATTGCCTTGTGACCAGGAAGCTAAGGTGTGCCTGCCGTCCCGATCCTGCCTAGCAGAAGTTTCCGGCTTTGAGCCCGAAAAAAGCCGGATACGAGGAATTTTCTAAGGTAAGAGTTGCTGATTGTGTGGTTAACCTATGTTAACTATAGAAAAATCAAAAGCGGTTTAGACATTTAAAATGCACAGGTTGCGAAGATAGATGCAATTAAATATTGGTTAACATAAGTTAACCACACAAAAAACAAAAGATCCGCTTTTGACGTATCTGTGGGGAGGACGGGAACCGTGTGATAAAGTACGGAAGAAAAAAAACTGTAAAATTTATATACTATCGTTAATTACGGTGTTCAGGGCAACTATTATGAACGTAAAAACAAAACGGTTACATCCTTCGGCGCTGTTGCCTGACAGGGCTCATGCCAGCGATGCCGGCGCCGACCTATTTTCATTGGAAGATGTGGAAATACCGCCTCAAAGCGCGGTAAAGGCAAGAACCGGGCTTGCCATCGCTCTGCCCGAGGGCACGGCGGGCATAGTGTGGGGCAAAAGTTCTCTTGAGTCGCAGGGGCTTATTGTAACCGCCGGGTTGGTGGATGAGGGATACAGGGGCGAAGTACTGGTTTGCCTTTTCAATCTAACGAAAGAGATTAAAACTCTGGCAAAGGGCCAGAAAATGGCGCAACTTCTGGTGATGCCGGTGCACTACGCGGCTTTTGAAGAGGTGGATGAACTTGAGGCTTCACATAGAGGTGGGGGGGGATTTGGCAGTACGGGCAAGCTTAGTAGCAGGCTGAAGGCAGCCCGCCCCCGCCAAATAACCGGCGGGTCCGCCAAAGCTGTGTGGCGGAAAACAACCCGGCGGGTCCGTCTGTGGCGGAAAGGCTGAAGGCTGATAGTCTAACTGCCTATCCGCCTGAGCAGTTAACAGGTTATTATGAAAATCCTGATACTGGGGGGAACAAGTTTTTTCGGAAAGGAGACTGCTGCGCTTTTTTTTAATAAGGGCCATGAAGTTACCGTGTTTTCAAGGCGGGCCCCGGTTGAGGGCCTACCCCTTGACATAAAGCAGACGCGCGGAGAACGCGCGGTGGAAATTGACCTCTCGCGCATGGCCACGCAGAAATGGGACGCTATAATAGACAACATCTGCTTTAACGCCGAGGATGCCCGTAAAGCCGTAAAAATTTTTTCAGGCAGGACCGGGCTTTACGTCTTTACCAGTTCCGCCTCGGTTTACGCGGTGCTGGAAGGCGCGTCTTCCCCATACAGGGAAACTCAGACGCAGCTTTTGCCCCGCAAGGCGGAACTGAAGGAGAAATACGCCTACGCTATAGGCAAATACGAAGCCGAGCGGGTATTCCTTTCCGCCTTTATTGAAAAATCTTTCCCCGCTGTTATTATAAGGCCGTCGGCAGTTATCGGCCCTGACGATCCCACACTAAGGGCCTATTCCTACTGGCTGCGCCTTGCTGACGGCGGGCCGGTGTTTTTACCGGGGGCCGCTTTTTCAAGCCGCTATATTTTTTCAAAAGATCTGGCCAGGGTTTTTGAAACGCTTGTTTATTCCGACTGCCCGGCGGGGCAGGCCTTTAATTTCGGCGACTCGCTCCAGCTTACCCTTGACGATTTTATAAAGCTTTCGGCCCGCATACTGCATAGGGAAGCAAATATTCTTTATCCGCAATATTCGTGGCTTAAAGAAAACGGCTTTAATTTTGACGCCTCGCCTTTTTCATACGGTGGGGATTTTGTGCAGGATATCGCCAAGGTAGAAAAGACTTTCGGCTGGGTTTCTACGCCTATGGATAAATGGCTTGAGGAAACTATTAACTGGTTCCTTTTCAAATACTGCGGCCCGCAGCCGAAAAATTACTCAGCCCGGAAGGCGGAACTGGAACTGGCCGAAAAGTGGCGGCTCACACTTTAACCGCGCTGCGCAGTGCGGCGCGGGGTGCAACAAGGAGAAAAAAATGTTCTCAAAAAAAAATATTGCGAAAGCAAAAAAAATAAAAATTCTCCTTATGGATGTGGACGGCGTGCTGACCGACGGAAAAATGTATTATCTGCCGGACCACAAGGGGGAAATGGTGGAGTTCAAGGCTTTCCACTCCCTTGACGGCATAGGTCTCAGGCTTTTAAATCAGTTCGGCATACGGACCGGCATTATCTCCGGCAGGCAATCTCCGGGAACGGAAGAGAGGGCCCGCCAGCTGGGCATGGACTACGCCTACCAGGGTTTTCTTTCAAAGCTTGCGCCCTTGGCCGAAATACTTAAAGGCACCGGTCTTAAAGAGGAAAATGTCGCGTATATCGGAGACGACCTTACCGACATCCCTGTGCTTAAAAAAGCCGGACTTGCCTGCGCACCCCAAAGCGCGCAGGATGAAGTAAAAAAGGTCTGCGACCTGATAACCTGTAAAAAAGGCGGCGGCGGGGCCGCGCGCGAAGTGTGCGATTTTATACTTAAAAGCCAGGGGCATTGGAAAACAGTTATGGGTTATGTTGAGACCGCGCATTGGCCGCAACCTCCTAAGGCTCCGATGAAAGTGGTGATATATTCAAATAAATCAGTATTTAAGAGGGGGTCAGTGAGCGGTTCCGGCTCAATGCCGGAAAAGCGAACGACGAAGGGGAGCTTAGGAGCATCCGTCTTAGGCGGACGGCTGATCCACCCCGAACGCCGTGCAGTGCGGGCGGGGTGCGGCAATAAGGGGGGGAAATGAAAAAAAATATTTTAGCGATACTTGCGATAACGGGCCTGGCTCTTGGCGCTGCCGCTATTGAAGACGACGACCTTAACGGGTTGCTGGTTTCCACCGACACCGTCAGGCAGGCGGATGAAGAAGACGAGCAGGCTGTTATACAGGAGTCGGATTCTGACCTTGCGGCCTTCGTGCGAGATTACATCGCCAAGGACTGCCAGCTGAAAGGGGCGTTTTTTATTGAAAGCCAGGCCAAAAAACAAATCCTCGGGTTGAAACTGGTTTCTCTTGAGAAAAAAACAAAAGACGCGCCCGGAGGAGCCAAAATGCTTATGGCTCACTTTGCCGACGTATCGGGCAGAAACTATGGGGTAATGTTCTACCTGCAAAGTTCTTCCTTCGGCGGAACAGATATAATAAAAATAGAGTTAAACCCAAAACCGGCCGCCGTCGCCGAAGCTAAGACAGCGCCTAAAAAATAAAGGGAGATTTATGGGGCATTTGTTCACCGCTTTCGGCGCCGGGCTGTTGTCTTTTTTTTCACCCTGCGTTTTGCCGCTGCTGCCGGGTTACCTGTCCATGCTCTCCGGGTTTTCCGCGAGCGAACTGATAAAGGGCGACCCGAAAGTGCTTACGCGCAAAGTGGTAATTTCAGCCGTTTTTTTTGTGCTTGGTTTCACCGTGGTTTTTTCAATAATGGGCGCTGCCGCTTCGGCTCTCGGGGATCTGCTGGCTTCCCATAGAGAGGTTCTGGCAAAGATATTCGGGGTAGTGATGGCGCTTTTGGGCGTACATATGACCGGGCTTGTTAATCTTAATTTTCTTAACTATGAAAAACGCCTCTCCTTGCGGGGGCTTGCCGGCGGGCCGGCAGGGGCGTTTTTAATGGGGTTTGCATTCGCTTTGGGCTGGTCGCCCTGCATAGGACCTGTGCTCGCGTTTATACTGAGCTTGGCCGCTGTTTCAGGCACAGCCGCCAAAGGCGTGGCTTTGCTTCTGGCTTATTCGGCGGGCATGGCTGTGCCGTTTCTGGCCGCGGCATTTTTAACCGCCAGATTCTTTGCTTTCATCGGGCGCTTTAAAGGAGCGCTGCGCTATGTGGAAATAGCCGCGGGTTTGATACTTATGGCGGCCGGAGCCCTGCTGTTCTTTAACCGTCTGATGTGGATGGATTAGCTTGAGCCCGGTTTTACCAGCGGGAGTTTCTGGACGCAGAGCGGGCAGCCTTCCGGTTTGTAAAGCGTAAGATCCATTTCAAGCAGGCTAACCGACGGCAATTCCAATTTTTTCCCGGCTACCATTCTGTTTATTACGGACATGGCCCCGATTACGGCGGCGCCGCGTTCGGTGGCAACTGATGCGGTTTCGCGTGTGGAGTTGCCGGTGGTAAAAACATCTTCCACTATAATTACTTTGCCGCCTTTTCTCGGGTTAAAGCCGCGCCTGAGCGTCATTACGCCGTTTACCCTCTCGGTAAAAATAAAATCCACTCCGAAGGCCCTGGCAGTTTCATGACCGATAATAAGTCCGCCCATGGCCGGCGAAAGGATTAAATCCGGTTTTTGTCCGCGCCAGCGCGCCTTAAGCTCCATCGCCATCCCGGCGGCTTTGGCCGGGTTTTTAAGCGCCAGGGCGCATTGCGCGTAGTTCGGGCTGTGCAGTCCGGAGGATAAAACAAAATGTCCCTGAAGCAGCGCCCCGCAATCCGTAAAATACGCCAGAAGTTCTTCCTCAAAAACGCTCATTTGAGCGCCTCAAGGAAAGCGGCCGCCGCTGCCGCAGGTTTTTCGGCGTTAATTATCGGCCTGCCTACAACTATAAAATCGGCTCCGGCCGCTGCCGCTTCTTTCGGCGTAAGAATCCGTTTCTGGTCGTCGCCCGCGTTTTCAAAGGCGTCCGCCTTAGGCAGACGCACGCCGGGAGTAATTATTGTGAGATTTTCACCGTGAATTTTTTTAATAGCGGCGGCCTCAAGCGGCGAGCACACCACCCCGTCGGCCCCGTTTTTCGCTCCAAGGGCCGCCAGACCGCGCGCGGTTTTTAGTATTCCGCAGCGAAAACCGGCCCTGAAAAGCTCGTTTTCGTCAAGGCTGGTCAGCACCGTTATCCCCCACAATTTCGGTTTTTTTTCAAGAGCGGCGCAAACTTTCAGCATTTCCGCGCCTCCGGAAAGATGCACGGAAACTGAATAGACTCCTAGCGAAGCCGCGCTTTTCACGGCTGAAGCTACGGTATTAGGGATATCATGAAATTTAAGATCCAAAAACACTTTTTTTCCGTACTTAAGGGCCAGCTCAATGGCGGCAGGCCCCGCGGCGGTAAAAAGTCCGGAGCCCACCTTATAAAAATCAACCAGACCGTTCAGCTGTTTAAGCAGTTCTTCCGTTTTTTTCAGGTCAGGCGCGTCCAGCGCCGCTATCAGGCCGGTTTTCTTTGTCATTTTAAATGGGAGCAGGGGTATCCGGCTTTATCCATATATTCAAGGATCGCTTTAACCAGAAATGGCCCCTCGTAAATAAGTCCCGAATAAATCTGCACCAGATCCGCGCCAAGCCTGAGTTTTTCCACGGCGGAGCGACCGTCGCTTACACCGCCTACGCCCATAATCGGAACCCTCCGGGCGGCGAGCGCGGCCGTTTTTTTAAGCGTTTCATCGGCCAGTGTTTTAAGGGGTTTTCCGCTTAAGCCGCCTTCATGGTTTTTCCAGCGCGGCGGAAGGCCTTCGCGCCTTACGGTGGTGTTCGCGGCTATAAGCCCGAAGCCCCGTTTAACGGCGGTGGAAACCACGCTTTCAAGTTCCGTGGTTTCAAGGTCGGGGGAGATCTTTATGAAAAAAGTTTTTTTTATTTTTTGGCCGGCGCCGAATTCAGCCAGCGGGTCAAGCAAACGCTCCAGTTTTTCTTTTTGATGAAGCTCGCGCAGCTGCAGGGTATTCGGCGAACTGATATTTATGGCGAAATAATCGCCATATGGGTAAAGTATCCTGACCGCCTCCAGATAGTTTTTCGGCGCGTCGGCAAGCGGACAGTCGGCGTTCTTGCCTATGTTGATGCCGACAGGAATATCAAGCGGCAGCAGGCGCGCGAGACTGCGGGCCGCCTGGCATGCGCCCGCATTGTTAAACCCCATGCGGTTGATCAATGCCTTTTTTTCATTTACTCTGAAAAGACGGGGCTTAGGGTTGCCGTTCTGGGGGCGCAGCGTGACGGTACCCAGTTCCAGAAAGCCGAAACCCAGGCGGGAAAGGAATTTAGGGGCTTCGCAATCCTTGTCAAAGCCGGCAGCGAGTCCTACAGGGTTTTTGAATTTCAGGCCGGCGGCGGCTACCGGGAAATCTTTGGCTTTGGACAGGAATCTGGTTATTACATTGGCTAATTCAAAATTTTGAAGAACGGCTGCGCTTCTGATGGCTGTGTTGTGGGCGAGCTCCGGGCTCATGGCGAATAGCAGGCGCCTTACTAGTTTTCTGTATAAAAAGCTCATATATTGTTATTAATTCTACATATTACGGAGCGCACGGAGTTTGAAAAACCGGCCGCCGGAGAATACCAGCCTGCCCGCAACTATAACAGTTTCGGAGCGGCCCCTGAGCCGCCTGCCGATAAAGGGGGAATTGGAGGATTTTGAAAAGAACGCGTTTTTTACCGTGAAGACCGCGAGCGGGTCTATTATTGTGAGATCGGCGTCAAAACCTTTTTTCAGGGCGCCCTTTGTTTTAAGCCCTAGTATCCGGGCGGGGTTCAGGCTTAAAAGTTCGGCCAGGCGCAGCCTGTTTATCCGGCCCTTGCCCACAAGCTCCGTAAGGGCGAGGGAAACCATGGTCTCAAGCCCGATAATGCCGAAAGGAGCTTTGATAAACCCCAGCGCTTTTTCCGCGGCCCTGTGTGGCGCGTGGTCGGAGGCTATCGCGTCAATTGTCCCGTCGGCAAGGCCCCGTATTACGGCTAACCGGTCGTTTTCCCGTCTTAAAGGAGGTTTCATTTTAAAATCGGCGTTGGGCTGTTTTATGTCGCCCGAAGAAAGCGAGAAATAGTGGGGGCAGGTTTCCGCGGTTACGGGCAGGCCGCGTTTTTTAGCCGCGCGCACGGCCGCCACGCTTTCGGCGCAGCTGAGGTGCTGCAGATGTATCGGCCCGGCCGATCCGGCGGCGAAAATATCCCGCAAAACGGCGAATATTTCCGCTTCCCTCGTTATTGCCGGAAGCTTAAGCCTTTTGGCCGCGGACTCGTCAACAACGCCCTTTCCGGCTACTGCAAAATCTTCCGGGTGGTCAAGCAGCGGGATTTTAAGTTTTTTTGCGGCTTTAAGGGCCGAAAGCAAAAGGGCGGGACCGGCAAGCGTTGCTCCGTCGTCGGTAAAGGCGGCGGCTCCGGCGGCTTTAAGCTTTTTTAAAGGGGAAAGTTTTTTACCCGCGCGGCTGGCGGTGGCGGCGGCGGCGAAAAACACATTTACCGGACACCGGTGGCGCGCTTTAATAATAAATTTCCTCAGCAAAGGCGGGCTGTCCATGGGGGGACGGGTGTTCGGCATTAAAAGAACGGATGTTATGCCGCCCGCGGCGGCAGCCCGCGCAGCCGTACGCAGGGTCTCGGCGGCCTCGCCGCCGGGTTCGCGCGCGTGCACATGCAGGTCAATAAAACCGGGAAAAACCCACATGCCGGAGGCGTCGTAAATTTCCATTTCCCCGGGCGCGTAGGCAAAGCGCTTTCCAACGGCGGAAATACGGCCGTTTTTTATCAGCAGATCGCCCTTACGCTCGGTTTTAGAGGCGGGATCAATTAGAAGGCCGTTTTTTATCAGCAGGCTTTGCATTTGCGGGTTTCTTTATGACCGGAATTTCCGGTTCAGGCGAAGACTTAACGGTTACCACGCGGAATTCAAAGGCGCACGGGTTCTCCCGGTATATAAGGAGCTGGCCCGCCGTTGCAAGGAGTAAAACGGCCCATACTACCTGAAAGGCCTTTTTTTTGAAGAAAAAATGAAACAGCTTCGCCAGCACGGCGGCTAAAAGAGTAATGGCCATGCCCGTGTGGGCGGCAAATACCGGTAGCCAGGCCGCTTCGTTAACCTTATAAGGCACGCTGAAGTAAAGCAGGGCGGTCACGCAAAGGAAAGACAGAAAAAGAAACTGCCATATTCCGCCCTTTTCACCCATGTACAGCGCCATCAGGCGGCTCAAACCGGCCGCCGCGAAAAACCAGGCGAAAGCCGCGAAAATATAAAAACCGCCTTTAAGCTCAAGCGCGTCGCGAAGCGGCTGAAGCTTCCAGCCGCCCAGAAAATAAAGCATGGAACCCAGCATGAGCGCGGCGCCCAGGATAAACGCGGCGGGCGGCAGGAAATTTATTTTTTTAACCTGGTTATCCGCGGCATAGGCTTCGGCCATCCCCAAAACCAAAAAAGCGCCGCCCTGGCAAACATGGATAAACGTTGAGGCCCGTTTTAAATTTTCAGGATCAATAAGGATCATTTTTTTCGCCCTCTGCGTTTTTCCTCTTTTAAATAATAATAAAGCGCGGCAAGCCCGCCGCCGACAAGCAAAAGCCAGGCGGGTTGGGAAGTTCCGCCCTGTGCCTCTGTACTTTTTTGGGCTGCAACGGTGACCGAAGGGGCTGTGACGCTGTCCGTAACTCCGGCTGGGTTCGCGGGAACCGATTTTTGTGCCGTTGCGGCGGGAGCATGGGTTTTTTGGGCGGCTTCAACAGTTTTCAAAAAGTCGGAGGTTTTTTTAGCCGAAGCCGAGCAGGCTTCCTGCCCCTCGGGGCATTCGCCTAAGGCGAACGCGGGTAAAAGCGGCGTCGTGAAAAATAAAAACAATATTGTGATTTTCATTTTGATCTTTATTTTGCGGTAAGTTCCAGGGGGCGCTGGCAAGCGCTCCCGTTAAAATCAGAGAATTCTTCCATGCTTTTTCTTTGTCTTGGCGCGGGAAACTCGTCCGGGTAGCCGACTGAGAGTATTATTTCTACCCTACGTCCGGACCCAAGGCCAAGGGTGCGGGCCGCCGCTTTTGCGTTAAACCAGCCGAGCCAGCAGGTGCCAAGGCCCTGCTCCGCCGCGGCCAAAACAAAATGTTCGGCGGCTATTCCTATGTCCACCAGCCGGAAATCCGTTCTTTGTACCCTGTTGCCAAACCAAGCGCTTAATTTTCCGCGCTCTGAAACTACAAGCGCCAGGGCGGGAGCTTCCTGCGCGAATTTGCAGGCGGAGTAAATGCCGGAAAAAGCGGCTTTGGAAACTTTTTCTTTCAACTCCGGATCGTCTACCACGATAAAGCGGTATGGCTGGGCGTTACAGGCCGATGGTGCCAGGCGCGCCGCTTCAAAGCAGAGCAGCAGCTTTTCCCTTTCTACCGGCAGGGGTTTGTATTTCCTTATGCTGCGCCGTTTTGAAACAAGCTCCAAAAACGGGGATTTGAGCATAGCCATATTTTATAAAATAGAACGGCGGGCTAAGTGAAAGTATTTTAAAAAATAAGCAAAGGGAACAATTTATGAACAAGTGGCAGGAAGAGGTTGGTTTCGCAATTACGGTTTGCGACCTGGCGGGAAAAATACTCTTTATGAATAAAAAGTCCGGCGTAACTTTTAAAAAAAATGGCGGGGAAAAACTTGTCGGCGCCAATGTTCTCGCCTGCCACCCCGGGCCGGCAGCACGCAAGCTGAAAGCCATGTTGAAAGCGCCTTTTACGAACGTCTACACTGTGGAAAAAAATGGCGTTAAAAAGCTGATCTACCAGACGCCATGGTTTAAAGGCGGCAGGCCGCAGGGCCTGGTAGAACTTTCACTCGAGCTTCCGGAAAAACCTCCGCATTTTATGCGGAAATAAAAACCGCTAATTGTTTTTTCATGCCCTGCGACGCAAATTCCGAAACATGCGGGTTACGGGTTCTTAGAAAATAAATCTGAAATTCAAAAATATATGTTGCATACCATTTAAGCAATAGATAGAATCAAGAAGCGAAAAATAAACGCCAGGAGAAAAAATGCCTAAAGCTAAAAAGAGAGCTGTTAAAAAAGTAACCAAGAAGAAAGCTAAAAAACATTCAAAGCGGAAATAGTTCCGTTCTGAAACTGAAACAGCAGAAAGCGGCACAAGAAGCGCAAGTATCCGGCTTCGAGGTGCCGCTCCTGTTTTAACCCGGATACCGCAGAGTAAATAAGACAGGATCCCCTTGAGGCCGCGGGTCAGTTTAGTTGAACAGCCGCAAACCGCAGCTTGTTTACCCACATGGCAATTTCCACCAGGTCCAGGTCCGAAATTTCGGGATAGGCTTCCGCGGCGGCAAGCCCCTTCACCGTGGCCCCCTTCCGTTCAAAATAAATACGGGCTATGATCTGGCCCTTGTAACGCACATCATAACCCGGCGTTTTCTGCTTAAGGTAAAACCCGGCCCATAAAGCGCTTTTATAGATATAGGCTTTCAGGCCGTTTTCTTTTTCCGCCTTGTAGCTTTCGCACAGCCATTCTTTTACCTGCCATTTCATAAGCCCTCCTTTCATACTGCAGCGTATAGGGGTTAGTGGCCGAATTAGGGAACTGCTTCGCTGCCCCCTATTCGCTACTCGCTATTCGCTGACACTGATATGGTATAGCACATCAACGCGACAGCGTCCTGTCGCGGTGGGTTTCGGCTTTTTTACGATCGTGGAGTATTTTTTGCCCCAATTTCAGTGGAAAATTTTGGGATATCCATATGGAGAGGCCGCCGCTTCCATGGTTCCCTCTGCCCTCTCGCGTCGTGCTTCCAATAATAAAAATGACAGCGGGGCTATATTTTTAATTTAATATAGGCGGAGGACTGCTATGGATAAATTTTTATTTATGCTTTCCGGCGCGGCGCTTGGCGCTGCCGCCGCTTATTATTTCGCGAAACACAAATTCGCGTCTTCGGGCGCGTCCGTGGAAGAAGTGGAGGCTATGAAGGTGCGCGCGGATTCTCTTAACGCCGATAACGCGACGCTGCGGGAGCGCTCCTCTCAGCTCGGCGGCGAGACGGCAAAACTGGAGACGGAACTTAAAAGCGAGCGGGCCAGGGCGCAGCAGCTGAACGCCGATTACGCTAAAACCCGCCGGGAACTTGACCTGCTTTCCGGAGAGCTTGATAAGCAGAAGCAGGAGATGCTCGCGCACTTTAAAAATATCGCCAACGAAATACTTGAGGACAAGAGCCGGCGCTTCACCGACATAAATAAGGAGAAAATTGACGAGATACTTGTTCCGCTGAAGGAAAGGCTTACCAATTTTGAAGGAGAGGTGCGCAAACTTAATGTTGACGGCGCTAGCCGCATAGCGGACCTTAAATCCGAACTCTCAAATTTAAAGACCTTAAACCAGCAGATTACCGAAGACGCCGAAAATCTTACCAAAGCGCTTAAGGGCGAATCCAAGGTGCAGGGGAACTGGGGCGAGATCTTGCTGGATAAGATACTTGAGCGTTCCGGCCTGGTGGAAGGCGAGCATTACAAACGGCAGGAAAAACATACCCGCGAAGAAGAGGGGGGGAAAAAAAGATATTTTCCGGATGTTGTGGTATACCTGCCGGAGGGCCGTCAGGTGGTGGTTGACTCCAAGGTTTCGCTTGCGGCCTATGTGGAATACTCTTCGGCCAAAGACGAGGAGGCCGTCGCCAAGGCGCTTAAAGCCCACTATTTATCTATTAAGAACCACATAGATGAACTTTCGCGTAAAGATTATTCATCGCTGCCCGGGCTGAAGTCCCCGGACCAGGTGCTTATGTATGTGCCGGTGGAGCCGGCATTCTACCTTGCCATGAAGAGCGACGCGGGGCTTTGGGAATATGCCCTTGAGAAGAAAGTAATACTGGTTACCAACTCAACGCTTCTCGCCACGCTGCGATTAATTGAAAGTATCTGGCGCCAGGACAAGCAGGGCAGAAACGCCGTTGAGATAGCCAAAAAAGCCGGTGAACTTTACGATAAGGTGGTGGCTTTCGTGGAAGTGATGAACGAGATAGGCTCCCGCCTGGGTCAGCTCAACCGGTCTTATGACGACGCCATGAAAAAAATGAAGGATGGTCGGGACAATATGCTTACAAAGGCCGCGAAGATACGGGAGTTGGGCGCGAAGGCCTCCAAAGAACTGCCGCGCGAAGTTAAAGACCTTATAGAAAAAGACCCGGATTGAAGAAGACATTTAAGATTGCGGATTCAAGATTAATAGTTTCTTTTGGTTCATGTTCCATGTCGCTGTGGCCTGTGACTTGCAACTTGGGACTTCAAAAAAGTGTTGTAAACACTTTTTGAACTGGGCCTGTTGCAAGAGAATAGAAATGTCCTGGTTTGCGTATAGTAGAAGTGTCATGGTCGTAGTTTTTCTTTTTTGCTTCTTTTT
>MGTS01000028.1 GCA_001799565.1 Elusimicrobia bacterium GWA2_51_34
ACGCTTTTTCAAGATTGCGCCAATTTCACCATCATGTTGCGTTGGAAATGGGGATATTTTCACCATCATCTTGCATTGGATAATTCTCTATCTACGCCGGGCAGTAACCTTTTTTACTATAATAGTGGATATGGCAATCACAGTTCCTAAAGCGATATTCCTTACAAAAGGTATAGGGCGACACAAAGAGAAACTTCCAAGTTTTGAGGAAGCCCTCAGGGATGCCCAGATAGCCCGTTTTAATCTGGTGCATGTCTCAAGCATTTTCCCCCCTCAATGCAAAGTGGTACCGAGAAAACTTGGCCTGCAGAAACTCAAAAGCGGGCAAATACTACACTGCGTTTTAAGTCGCAACATGGTGAACGAAAACCACCGTCTTATAGCCGCTTCAATAGGGCTTGCCATACCCAAGGACCGCTCCCATTACGGGTATATTTCGGAACACCACACCTTCGGCGAAACCGACGAGAAAACCGGCGATTACTCCGAGGATCTGTCGGCGCTGATGCTTGCCACCATACAAGGCGTGGAATTCGGCAGCGAAACCAACTGGGACCAGAAAGAAGAAATTTGGGAGCTTAGCGGCAAGATAGTAAAAACCACGAACATCACCCAATCCGCCATCTGCACTGAAGGCGTTTGGACCAGCGTGGTAGCCGCCGCCGTCTTTGTTTTTTAATTTTTTGAAGCAGCCGCGGAAAAAAATACCACCGCTACTTCGCTATTTGCTATTTGCTATCAAAAATATGCAATTTAAACCGGCGGAAACGCAATTTATTCTGCGTGAAAAAATCAGTAACAACTGCAACGCCTTCAATAATGCCGCCTTCGTGGTAGTGCCGGTTCCTTACGAAAAAACAACTTCCTACGGCAAGGGCACAAAGCACGGCCCCCAGGCCGTTATAGCCGCTTCCCGCCAATTGGAGCTGTGGGATGAGGAAACCAGAACCGAAACCTGGAAAAAAGGCGTTTTCACCTTGGCCCCGGTCAATTGCGCCCTGAGTGAAAAGAAGTTTTTCCCGGCGCTTGAAAAAATCGTGGACCAGCTGCTGGCTTCCACAAGTGCCCTGCCCTTCTTTATAGGCGGAGAGCACAGCATTACACAGGGGCTTCTGCCGCCTTTCCAGCGCAGGCATAAAAACCTTTCAATTTTGCACTTTGACGCCCACGCGGACCTGCGTCCCTCTTACGAAGGTTCGGAGCACAGCCACGCCTGCGCCGTTTATCCGGTCTCGCGTGACAACAAACTTGTGCAGATAGGCATACGCAGCGTGGGCTCCGAAGAACGCCGGTATCACAACTCCGGACTGGTTCAAACCCACCTGATGCACGAGAACATGAACTTTAAAAAGCTTGAGCGCAACATCCTGCGCGAACTGACGGACACGGTTTATCTGACCATAGACGTGGACGGTTTTGACCCATCGGTCATGCCGGGGACCGGCACGCCGCAGCCGGGCGGTTTTGGCTGGCACGAAGCCATGAAACTTTTTAAAGCTGTCTGCCTGAAGAAGAAGGTTGTGGGAGTAGATGTAGTAGAAGTGTCGCCAATAAAAGGCTCGCCTATAACGGAATTCAACGCCGCCAAACTGATCTACCGCCTGATGGGATATCTCAGTCTCAGCGCTACGCGCTGAGAGTCACAAGTCTCAAGTCACAGGTCACAAGCAAAAATCGCGGGGGATCTCCCCGCGATTTTTTTATTTATATTTCTTCGCTACCCAATAACCGCTCGCCCCTATCCCCTATTCCTAATACGTATCCAGCTTGTCAAATTCCGACACTTTCTTTTTCTTGAAAAGGGACTCCATGTCCCGGGCGTAGGCAAACGGCCCTTTCGGCCAGCCGAACGCCAGCTTAGCGGCGGTTTCTATGTCGTACTCCGAGGCCATAATCTCTGAAGCCAGTATCTTCGCTTCGTCCACAAGCGGGGAAAGTATCTGGACAAAAACATCTTCTTTTGAAGTCTGCTTCAGACCCAGGTACTTTATTATATTGGAAAGCCTGGGGTTTTCCCCGACTATTTTCCCATCTTCATAAATGTAAAAACCTATGGTGGACTTACGGCCCAGCTGGCCGTACTGCACCAGGCGCAGTTCGGTGGCGGACGGGGCAAGACGTTCCGGAGAGCCAAGCGCCGTGTATATCTCCCGCGCCGCCCGGTAATCCTCGTCAAGGCCGATGAAATCTGCTGTTTCAAACGGACCATAAGGCAGCTGCCCCACTTCTTTAAACGCCGTGTCTATCTCATGCGGGCGGCCTTTGCCGGCTTCAAGAACTTTAAAGGCGTTAAGTATCAAAGGCCGGAGCAGCCGCGCCACTATCTGGCCAGGGTTGTCTTTTACAATAACCGGGGTTTTGCCTATCTTTCTGAGCAGATTAAGGCAGGCCTCAAGCGCTTCGTCCCCGGTCTGGTCTGTTTTTACCAGCTCCACCAGATGGTTTGAGCGCACGGGTCTTACAAAATTAAACCCCACCGCCAGCTCCCTGGACAGTTCGGTATTTTCAAGAAGCGCTTTAAGCGGAGTCACCGAGCAGTTCGCCGCTACCACGCAGGAAGACTCCATTCCCTTTTTAAGCTTCGCGAAAAACAGCTTCCGCTCTTCAATGTCACGGGTCGTGGTTTCTATCACAATATCTGCGCCTTTAAATTTGGCCGCATCCTGTATGCCTTCAATATTGGGGGACAATTCGCCTTGTCCCGAACGCGCAAGCGACCAGTTTATTTTTGCCAGAGCCACATTCAGACTGTCTTTGAAATTATCATAAATGCGCACCTGAAAACCATTTTTTAGAAAAATTTCCGCCAAACCCGTGCCCAGGGAACCGGAACCGACAATACCTATAGCCTTTATTTCCATATTAACTCCCTTGATTGACCGCCGGTAGGCGTGTAGGCTAGTATGCTGGTAGGCTTTCTGTGGAGTTCCTAAATTAGGCCTACACGCCTACTAGCATACTAGCTGGCAATCCAGCCTACTAGCGCAAATCGCCTGCGGCGATTTGCTATGCCACCGCCACTTCCTCTATACGCTCTATGCCGGCCTTGTTGAGCACTATCCTTATGCGGTCGTAATGCACGCTTTCCCTGCCATCCTTTAAGGCATAAACATATTTCAGCACCAGGTTCACATGATAAACCCTGGGGCAGACAACAATTTTTATCTCGCCCGATACCGGGTCAACCACATGGTAATCCACGGATGGGTCATCCGCCTGCTTCAAAAAATTCTCAATACTGAAGCGCATTATGTCGTTTAAATCTTTGCGGCGGTCGTGGTGCTTACGTATCCGTTCGGGATACAGCCGTATCTCTTTTTTGTACTTGAATACACGCTCCGGCTTGCCATCCTCGTCTATTGAAGTGATGTTGTCAAGGCTCCGAAGGCGGGAGATATCCGCGGGCACACCACGCTCGGGTATAAAAGTGAACGCTTCTTTAAGCAGGCCTATTCGGGCTCCGCTGGAAGGGTCAAATATGCTTATCTTCCTGTCCGAGGTCCAGCGCGTAAGATTTTTTGAAAAAAGAACTTTCAGCCAGTCTTTTATGCGATCCTTGAACATGTAGCTTACCACCACGGCAAACAGGAAAGGCAGGCTGTTAATGGTGTAGCGGTTCTGAAAGTAAAAAGTAACCAGCACGGCAAACAGCATGGCAAGCCCCGCCGCCATGCTGAACAGCACCTGCGTCAGCGTTTCCCATTCGGAAATTTCGGTTTTAAGGTAGAGAACGCTTGAAATAAACTTTTTTAAAACACCACGGCGGTAAATAATAACCTCGTTGCCACGGCCGTTATCAAGCACCGAAGGATAATTCATCGCCGCGCGGTAGCGCCCCTGCGCCACTATAACGGCCACCAGTTCACCCTCCAGTTCTTCAAGCCCCTGGCTCTCTGCCGCATTTTTTCTCAGCGCCTCAAGCACCGGGGTCAGGTATTCCTCAATTATAAGGCTGAAATACTCGTCAAAAAAAGCGCAGGTTTCTTTTATCACCGTGGGCACGGCCGGGTCGGCCACCGATCTTTTAAGCACGGAAACGGCCGTAATTAGCTGCTTAATCTCCGCCAGGAAATTGCCCAGGCCGTCCGGCACGAACAACCGCTTCGCCTGGCCCCGCTCTTTTGGATCCGGAGCTTCCGAACCAAAAGAGCGGGGCTGGTCGTTCTTTTTGGCGCCGTAGGTTTCAAAGCCTTCAATAAGTGCCCTGGCGTGGTCGCGCACTTCGCACCGTATAACGCAGCCCAGCAGTTTAAACTCGTCATAAACGGTTTTCAAAAGCTCGCGGTCTTTTGAGCCCGCGAGTATCAGTGAAAGTTTCTCGTTTATGCGCTTTATCGGCGAGGTTTCAAGCGACGGATCGCAAAGCTTTGAGAGGCTCACCTTCGGGGTTTTAAACCGGATATAGCGCTGGGTGTCGTTGTAAAAATTTTCCTTGGAGTATGAATGAGGACCGATATTAAGCGCCTTGGGCACGAAAAAATAGGTTTCCACCGAATAGGTGCTTTCGGGCGAGGCGTCAAGGTCTATATCAAGTTTTATCTCAAAGCGGCGCCGGTCGTGAAATTTCACGCGTGAATCAAAAATATCGTTTTGGTCTTCAATCATAAAAGTTGCAAGTCACAGGTCACAAGTCACAAGCAAGAGAGTATAGGGATAAAATTTCACAATCTCATTATTTCTGTCGCTGTTACCGATTACTGTTTACTGATTACCGGTTACTTCCTTCAACATTACTTATCCGGATGATACTTATTGTGCGCGTTTTTCAGATCGCCTTTGTCTATGTGCGTGTAAATCTGCGTTGTGTTAAGGCTCGCGTGGCCCAGCATTTCCTGCACGGAGCGCAAATCCGCTCCCGCCTGCACCAGATGGCTCGCGAAAGTGTGCCGGAAAAGGTGCGGGTGCGGCTTAATGCGCACCTCCGCGTCTTTACCCAGGTTCACAATATCCTTCCACATCTGCACGCGGCTCAGGTGACGGCCGCTTTTGTTAAGGAAGAGCTCGGCATCGGGGCTACCAGCGCCAAACTTAAGTTCCCTGGCCAGAAGATAGTTCTTAAGAGTACCGAGCGCCGACTGATTTACCGGCACTATGCGCTCTTTTGAGCCCTTGCCGAATACCCGCAGCCACCCGCTCTGGAAATTAACGGACTCAAGCCTTAGCGTAAGAAGTTCCGTTATCCGTATGCCGGTGGAATAAAGCAGATCCACGGCGGCCGCCGTGCGCAGGCGGGCGAAGTTGGCGCCGGCGGGGCAGGACAGCAGTTTCTCCATGTCGCGGCGATCCAAAAACCTGGGCACCTTTTGGGGCAGCCTGGGGGCGCGAAAGTTTTTAGTCGGGTCCTTTTTCGCCTTGCCCTCAAGCAGCAGAAACCTGTAAAAAGCGCGCAAGGCCTCTGTTTTGCGAAATATTGATGAAGCCTTAAGCCCTTTACCGCTTTTAAGGGCCCAAAAATACTCCTCTATAAAATGCGCCTCCGCCAGCGCCGGATCGGTCTTGTATTTTTCGCAGTGAAGCAGAAAAGCGTCCAAATCACCCGCGTATGCAAGGCAGGTGTTTTTTGAAAGCCCACGCTCCACCAAAAGGTGCCGGTAGAATATTTTAGCCAGTTCAATCATTCAAGCCACAGGAGCACAAGAGCACAGGTCACAAGCAAGAGATTATAGGTAACCGGTTACCGGTAATCAATGGCCAGTGACCAGTGGAAAGTTACTGGTTACCGATAACTGATTACCGATTACCGCTGTTCCTACCTTTTCACCTTTTCTTTTTTATCCGCTTTCTCCGCCGGCTTTTCCTCCGGTTTTTCCGCGCTTGCCGCTTCGGTTGTTTTCAGACCGGACGGAAGGAATTTACCTCTCAACTCAGCTTCCAGTTCAGAAGCCTTATCTTTATGTTCTTTAAAATACGCCTTTGCGTTTTCACGGCCCTGGCCGATGCGCTCGGTTTTATAAATAAACCAGGTTCCGCTTTTTTCAAGCAGGCCGGTTTCCACGCCCATATCAATAAGACAACCCTCGGTGGAAATACCAAAGCCGTTCACCATTTCAAATTCGGCATTGCGGTAAGGCGGCGCCACCTTGTTTTTTACTACCTTCACGCGTATACGCGCGCCGGTTACCACATCGCCCTGTTTTATGGTTTCTATCTTCCTTATGTCCATGCGTATGGACGCGTAGAACTTAAGCGCCAGTCCGCCCGGAGTGGTTTCAGGGCTGCCGAACATCACGCCTATTTTGTGGCGGAGCTGGTTTATAAAAACAACCGAAGTTTTAGTGGAAGACACTATGGAGGTGAGTTTCCGCAGAGCCTGGCTCATCAGGCGGGCCTGCAGGCCCACATGGGCGTCGCCCATTTCACCTTCTATTTCAGCTCTTGGCACCAGAGCGGCCACCGAGTCTATAACAATAATGTCAATAGCGCCGGAGCGCACAAGTTTTTCGGTTATCTCAAGCGCCTGCTCGCCCGAGTCCGGCTGCGAGATAAGCAGGTTATCAATATCCACGCCTATTTTCTTGGCGTAAAGCGGGTCAAGCGCGTGCTCGGCGTCTATAAAAGCGGCAAGCCCCCCCTTTTTCTGCGCCTCGGCTATAACATGCAGCATCAGCGTGGTTTTACCTGAAGATTCAGGGCCGTAAATTTCCATTACGCGGCCGCGCGGCAAACCGCCGACACCCAGGGCAAGGTCCAAAGACAAAGCGCCCGTCGGGATAGTTTCAACTTTCATCCTTGAGGCCCTGTCCCCCAGCTTCATAATAGCCTCTTTGCCGAAACTTTTTTCTATCTGCGCCAGCGCCACATCAAGAGCCCTTTCTTTATCTTCTTTAGCCATAAAACCTCCGGTCTTTTATTTGGCGCTACCGCGCGCCATGGGTATATCTTACCACACCAACGCGACAACGGTCTGTCGCGTTGTTTTTGCCTTTTTTTTTGCGGAAAACAACCAAATCGCAACGCTTGCGCAACCACCATATCAGACGGCCAATGTTATGTTAACCTGTATATTATAAGAAAAATCAGCCCCGGGCCGCACTTCCATTTTCACTGTGTCAACAAAATTGCCGCCGTATGGTATTTAATTAAAACGGAAATGCGGTTTTTATACTAACCCGTCCGCCTTAGGCGGACGCCCGCTGAATTAGCGCGCATGATTCAATTTAAAAAAATATGAACGAAAAAGACTGCAATGATCTTTTTTGGGAGGCGGGTTAGTCTTTAGGATAGCGGACAGCTATCACCTCAAGTCTGAGATCGCCGGATTTTCTGGGCACTATCACCTTTTTGCCCGGCGCCGCCCCCAGCAGGGCTCCGGCGAGCGGCGACGCCCAGTTCAGCCTGCCGGCATCGGCATCTGCCTCGTCCTCCCCCACTATATAAAACTCGCGCGCCGTTCCGTCCTCTTCCTTAACGGAGACTATCGCGCCGAACCGCACGTCCGAAGCGGCAAGCCCCCGGTTATCCACCAGGATAGATCCCTTCAACTGCGCCTCATAGTAAGCAAGATCCAGTTCGGTCTGGCTTAACCGCAGGGCCCGCGGCTCGTCCGCGCGTTTCTCGGCCAACAGGGCGGAGCGCCGCGCGGCCAGTTCCGCCACCTTGCCGTTAAGCCATATCCTCCCCCCGGGCGTGACGTAATTGGGCCGCCCGCTCGGCTGCCTCTTACGGGGTTCCTCCGGGGCATCGCTGTCCTCTTTAACAAAAGCCCTGCTCATATATTAAAGCTCCAAATCCTCATAGATCCCCCTTATTTTCCATTTATAGCAAGGTCCGCCGGAAATATACGCTGAAAACCTGCAGCCCCCGCAGGCAGGTTATATTATTAGTTCCTGAAATTATATATAAAAAAGGGAAACGCTATAGACCTGAAATTATTCAGAGGCGCTATTTTAAGCAGTTTCTTAATTTCCCCGGCTCGCCCTGTTTTCCGCCTCGCCAAACCGGCTCCACCTTATAAACAACTTACTTCACCGACAGTCGTAACCCGCGGTAAGTTTCGCTTCGCCCGTATTACAACCGCCCAGCTTCCCGCATTCCGCCAGCAGGCGCTTGATGCCATCCGCCGGTTTCTACCCCGCGCAATTTACGGCAGTGTAGTTTGAATTAAATATTCTCCCCCGTAATTTAAGCTCATTTTGAGTAAGCAATCCTATAAATTTTATGTGAGCATAATCTGAGCCGTGTCTGAGCTTCCCCGGAGGTCCGCGCCTTATACTATCCTGATGAGGACAGGAGAAAAGATTATGAAAAAGAGAAATTTAACCGCCGTACTTGGACTTGCAGCTGCGTTTGTTTTTCTGGGTGTTCCGCTTAAAGCTGATAATTACTCAGTTATAGGTTTGCATCTGGCCAAGGCGGCAAAAGCGGGCGGATTCAGCACGCTGACGCTGGAACCTTTCGGAAACCATGACGGCGCGCGCCCGGCCGATGTGCGCTACGCGGAGAAGGAATTAACTCTCGGCCTGATTAAAGAAAAAGACCTGGAACTGCTGAGCCGCGGCCAACTTAAAGGCGTTGACTGTTCCAACAAAGGCTGGTTTTCCGAAGCGCCCCCCAAAATATGCCCGCAGGCCGTTATCAAGGGCTCGGTGTTTAAAACATCTGAGGGCCTCTCACTAATGGTTTGGCTCATAGACACTTCCGACGACAGGGTAATTAAGACCATGGAAACACGGTTCGAAGAAAAATTGCCTGAAATATCCAATCCCACGGCAAAGCCGGGGGATTTCCGTGATGCTCCAGGCGCTTTAAAGGCCGACTACGCCGCGCCTTTGCAAATCTCAAACAAGATAAATGAGGGCGCGGTTGGCCTGAAAGCCAGGTACCGGGCCGCCGGGATTGAAAAACCGGGGTTTTCTTGTCCTAATTCAGCTGTAAATTTTGAGAAACGGACCTTTAAACTGGTAAAAAAACCTGACCCCGCCCTGGAGGCGTCGCTGGAGGGTATACTTTCCGCCAGCTACAATAGCGCTGTTAAGAACTACACGGGGAACGGACCGATGGCTATAGGTTTCACCTACTCGCTGGCACCCAGGGGCGCGGTTTACCCTTTTTCCGAGATAGAGGTATCCTGCATAATGCAGGAGATATACGCGCGCAGCACCGGGCCGAAAATATGCGGGGACTTTTTCCGGGAACTGGACGTTAAAATAAAGCGGGCTCTTCCGGTTTTGCTGGCCATGATTTAAGCCTCTGTCCGGAAAGTTTAAAAGGCAGTCGGAGACTTTTCCTCCCGGCGGAACAACCCGGCACAATAGCGGCGGGTTAAACACATGTTGTTTAATTTTGCGGCGGAAAAAAGCGGTTACTTGCCTTTTTGTTCTATCTTAGCCCAGGTATCTTTCAAGGTCACCGTACGGTTAAACACCGGAGCCCCGGGTTTTGAATCTTTAGGATCTGCAAAAAAGTAACCGAGCCGCTCGAACTGGAACCGCGAACCCGCGGAGACTTTTTTCAGGTCCGGCTCACACCAGGCGTTATTCAACACTTCCAGCGACCCAGGATTCAGATTTTCCTTAAAATCGCGGCCTTCTTCCACATCCTCAGGGGCACGTTTGGTAAACAGCGCGTCATATAACCGCACCGGAGCGGTAAACCCGTGCCGGGCCGAGACCCAGTGGATAGTGCCTTTAACTTTGCGTCCATCGGGCGCGGTCCCTCCGCGCGTCGCCGGGTCATAGGTGCAGCGGACTTCCGTTACATTTCCCGCCGCGTCTTTAACCACGGTTTCGCATCTGATTATATAGGTGGCCCGCAAGCGCACTTCCTGCCCGGGGGTCATGCGGAAGAATTTCTTCGGCGGAACCTCCTTAAAATCGTCAGTTTCGATATATATTTCCCGGCAGAACGGCACTTTGCGCGTTCCCGCGGCCGGGTTCTCGGGATTATTTGCCAGGTCCATCTCCTCAACCTGGTCCTGCGGGTAGTTTTCTATCACCACTTTTAACGGCCGCAGCACCGCCATAACCCGTGACGCGGTCTTGTTCAATTCATTGCGGATGGCATTTTCCAGCACCCAGATATCCACGATGCTGTTGAATTTGGCCACTCCGATCTCCGAACAGAAAGCCCTGATGGACTCCGGGGTGTAGCCCCTGCGCCGCAGCCCTGAAATAGTGGGCATGCGCGGATCGTCCCAGCCGTTAACGTGGTTATCCCTCACCAATTCAAGCAGTTTGCGCTTGCTTAAAACCGTATTGCTTAAATTCAGGCGGGCGAATTCCAGCTGCCGGGGATGGTATATTTCCAGCGCGTCCAAAAACCAGTCATACAGCGGTCGGTGGTTCTCAAATTCAAGGGTGCAGATGGAATGGGTTATCTGTTCAAGGGAATCTTCCAGGCCGTGCGCCCAGTCGTACATGGGGTAGACGCACCACTTATCGCCCTGCCGGTGATGGGACGCGTGCAGTATGCGGTACATGACCGGGTCGCGCATGCTCAGGTTCGGGTGGGCCATGTCGATTTTCGCGCGCAGCACACGCGAACCGTCCGGGAATTCGCCTTTGCGCATGCGCTCGAACAGGTCCGCGTTCTCTTCTACGGTCCGGTTGCGGAACGGGCTGTCTTTGCCCGGTTCGCTTGGGGTACCGCGGTGCCGGCGGGTTTCCTCCGCGCTCAGGTCGCACACATAGGCTTTCCCTTTTTTCACCAGCGCCATGGCCCAGTCGTACATCTGCGGGAAATAGTCGGAAGCGAAAAACAGCCGGTCTTCAAAATCGCCGCCCAGCCACCTGACGTCCTCTATAATGGAATCTACGTATTCCTGTTCTTCTTTGGATGGATTGGTGTCGTCAAAACGAAGGTTGAATTTTCCCTTATAATCACGGGCAATACCGGAATTAAGGCAAATGGACTTGGCGTGGCCGATATGAAGATACCCGTTGGGTTCCGGCGGGAAACGCGTGTGTACACGGCCCCCGAACTTGCCGGAAGACAGATCGGCATCAATTATCTCGCGGATGAAATTTGACTTGGTTTCCTGGGTTTCCATTGATGAAAATTATAACACAATTCTACAGGGTTTTCCTTGTCCTGGGTGTTACGACCTTAAACCGATTCGTTTTCTGGGGCAGACTCTTGACTTTAAGGACCTATGGACGAATGGGGCTAAAGACCGGGCAAAAAAGGACCTTCAGCCCTGCCGCAAGATCCATTTAATTATTAAACTTATATTATGCCAGCGTCCAATCCGGAGAAAACCATGAAAAAATATTTGCTCGGGACTTTTTTGGCTTTATTGTTCCTGCCGTCACAACTGATCTGGGGTAAAACCGTGGTGGTTTACCATACCAGCGACATACACGGGTATTTCAACGGGTTTCCGGCTTTATCCGCTCTGGTTAAAAAGGAAAAAAACCCCCATCTGCTTGTTGATTCGGGGGACTGGTTCCAGGGAACCCCTGAAGGCAATTTAAGCAAGGGCGCAAACGCCATAACTTTAATGAACGCCGTAGGCTATAACGCGGCCGTTGTCGGCAATCATGATTATGATTATTCTGAAAATAATCTTAAGGAACTGTCAGCCGCGGCGAAGTTTAAAATGCTCGGCGCGGTTTACTCCGGCGGCAGTCCGGTAAACTATACCGCGCCCTATGAGATCGTTGCCGTGGACGGCGTGCGCATCGCTTTAGTGGGAGTGCAGTCCGACAGGACGAAATATACCGTGGCGCCGGCGAATATTGCCGGGCTTACATTCAATAATGGCGTTGCCGAGGTCACTCAGCGTGTCGCCGAGGTCAAAAAGCAGAGTGTCAACGCCGTTATCGTGCTCGCGCATAGCCCCACCTGCGAAGCCTGCGCTACTGGCACCCCCTTAAGCGAGTGGATTCCGTCCCATGAGGACCTTACAAGAGGAAATCTTGCCATGGCCCGCGCCGTAAAGGGAGATGTAGCCGTTATCATGGGGGGTCATGTCCATACCGTTTTCCCCCAGGGGTATTATGACAGCGAAAGCGGCACGCTGTTTGTTGAAAGCGGCAGCAAGTCAAGCGGGGTTACCCGCGTTCAGTTGGAGTTTGACGACACCACAGGCAGATTCAAAGGCGCCAAAGCCCAATACATGGCGCTTAGCGGCCTTCAGGAAGATACGGAAATCAAGACCATGCTTAAGGCAATTACCGACGAAGTCGGCGGCATAATGGACAAGACCATAGGAGAGGCGGCCGCCGCGATACCAAGGGAAGGACCGACTCTTGACAGCCCTATAGCGAACTGGGTAAACGACGCGATGAAAAAATTCGCGGGTACGCAAATAGCGCTCATTAATTCCACTGGCCTGCGAAATGGATTTCCCCGGGGAAAGCTGACGCTCAGGGATGTATATCAAGTATTACCGTTCGACAATTATCTGGTTACGCTCGATATTCCCGGGGAAAGGCTGGAAGCTTTATTAAAGAATACGGTCACGCCCGAGCGCAGCAAGATCCAGGTTTCGGAAGGCGTGACTATACGGTATTCCTTAAGTTCGGACAGCGCCTCGGTTACGGATATAAAAGTTTTTTTCAACGGCGCGCCGCTGGATCCCAATGCCGTCTATTCGGTGGCCACAGCCGACTTTTATGCCGGCGTCATAACCGGCGCCGCAAATCTTCACAATACAAATGTTCTGGTACGCGATGTCCTGAACCGGGAAGTCAAAGAATCCTCTCCTATAACCCCCCCCCGGAGTGGAAGGATAGAATTGGTGAAATAATCCCGCAAACCTTTGCGGGCATTTCACTGATAAATACGGGTTACAAGGTTCCTGGTACCTTTTTAAAAGCGCGGGGAACTAAATTATCCTTATTCTGTAATCATTTCTCTCAACCCTAAAAGGTACCTGGTACCTTTTTCCATAAAGCAAGGCTGGATAGCGCTATTAAAACAGCGGCCGCCTTTTCTATGGCAAGTATTTAATATAATATTTTTATGAGAACATTCCTGTTTTACGTCCCGCTTTCCATCCTTTTTTTAATCCCTTGTAATGTGGCGGCCGCGCAAAAACCGGCCAAGGAGGGGCAACCGGCTGCCCCGGCCGCACCGGACCCCCGGTTCTGCATTTTCGGCGCGCAGTCAGGCAAAGCGTTCAGCAGCGAAGCCGCTTTCAAATCTGTTATCTGGAAAAATGACGTGGTATACATCGGCGAGGCACACGGCCGGGCCCCCGACCACCTGGCTCAGCTGGAAGCTCTGCAAGCCATGAAGGTGGCGCGCGGCTCCAAAATAGTGGTGGGCTTTGAAATGCTGAACATGACTTTACAACCCTTTTTAGACGACTACTCCGGAGGCAAACTTACCGAGGAAAACTTCCTGGATAAAATTGACTGGAAAAAGGAATGGGGCTTCGACTTCAGCCTGTATAAACCGCTTTTTGATTTTATCCGTGAAAACAAATTGAAAGCGCTGGCGCTGAATGTGCCGAAGAAAGTGGTTTCAAAAATTGCCCGCGAAGGCCTTGGGAGCCTGAGCGCGGAGGAAAAGCAGTATCTGCCGGAAAAGGTGGAAATTACCCCGCACAAAAAATATAACGACTATCTTAAAGCCTCGTTCGCGAGCGGCGGCGACGCGGCCATGGATAAAATATTAACGCTGGAGAATTACCTGGCTTCCATGGCGGCCTGGAACGAAGGCATGGGAGCGCGCCTGGCCACTTTTCTTAACGCCAACGCCGGCTACGCCGCTTTGGTGGCGGCCGGCAACGGCCATGTAATTTACAACGCGGCCATGCCGGCCTCCGTTAAGGCCCGCGTGAAAGGAGTGCGCCAGGCCTCTTTCTACACCGAAGACGCAGCAATCTGTCCCGGGACTTTCCCCAAAGAGCACAAAGACATGGCCAACTATGTCTGGTACATAGCCCACCCCAAAAAAACAGGACCGGCGCAGGACTCCGAAGAGCAGCCCCCGGTGTTAAGCACAGACCCTGTTGTGGCGCCGTAAGCCCTAAGGGCGCCGCGCCCGCCATAAGCCATATGCCTTACTAAGCCATAAGTTATAAGGAAACTCCTTAAAAAGCCTATGGCATACGGCTTTCCGCCATAGGCGGACCCGCCAGGCTGTTTGGCGGGAAAGCTTATAGCAGCTTTTTCAAGTTTACTTCATGCCCGACATTCTCAAAAATCTCCTGACTATTTTCCGCTCCTTCCAGCCGAACGCGCGGCGTTTCCTGGCTATGTCTTTTCTGCTGGCTTTCGCGCAAAGCGTGTTCGGCCTGGTATTCAACCTCTACATCCTGAAACTGGGCTACAACCGCGACTTCCTCGGCTCGCTTGGCGCCCTGCCTACACTTACGCTGGCAGCGCTTGCCGTGCCGCTGGCCATAATGTACTCAAAAATTTCAGCCCGCAAAAACCTGCTTATTTCACTGGCACTCGGCCTTACGGCCATGGCCGGGCTTTCGCTTCTACCGGGCCGGACGGCCCTGCTTTTTTTCTCGGTACTCTCAGGCGCATCCGGCGCTTTCTTTTCAATAACCGCTTTCCCGTTGATGGCCAGAAGTTCCGCTCAAGGAGACCGCCAGAACCTTTTCAGCTGCCAGTTCGCGGTTTCAATGACGGCGGCTTTCGCGGGGAGCCTGGCGGCGGGCTGGCTTACCGGACTTGGGGCCGAATTATTCTTCGGAGGTGAGGAGGGCGCAGCTGCCTACCGGCTTACCATGCTTGCGGCCTGCGCTATGCTCGCGGCGGCAGCCTGGCCGGCGCTCAGGATAAAGGAAGAGGCCGCCAGCCACTACGCGAAAGGAGGAGCCTTCGCCGGGATAGAACTTTCGCGCGCACTTATGGTGTTCGCGCCGCAGCTTATAATAGGTTTCGGCGCTGGCATGATAATGCCCTACCTTAATATCTTCTTTAAGAGCGGTTTTGACCTGCACATAGCCAGCCTCGGGTTTTATATGTCGCTTATGCCGCTTGCCATGGCGGTGGGCGGCATGCTCGGACCGTGGCTGGTGAAACGACAGGGCCGCGTGCGGGCCATAATAACTTTCCAGACGCTTTCCATACCGTTCCTCGCCACGATGGGGTTTTCCGGCCTGTTGCTGCCCACGGTGCTGGCGGCATTCGCCCGCACCATGCTGATGAACGCCAGCTGGCCGATATACAGCGTGTTTATGCTCGGGCATTTCCCCGCGGCCCAGCATTCAGCCGCCAGCGCCATGTATTCGGCCGGGTGGAACCTTACTTATTCGCTTGGCGCTCGCCTGAGCGGCCGCCTGCAGATGAATTTCGGTTTCACCATTCCTTTTCTTATGACAATAGTCTGCTATTGCCTTGCGACCTTATTGCTTTCAAAGCGCTTCCTGGGAGAAGACGATAAAAAAACCGCGGAACCCGCGGCCTTAAAAGAAGAGATGGAGTAATACAGGGGTGGAGGGTATAGGGTTCAGGGTAGAGTATCAAGAAGTTCCTTACCCTAAACCCCTTACCCTCTACCCTGTCTTAACAGCATTGAATTGTCTCTGAGCCATTTCCTGCGCGCGGCGTAGTCCGGGCAGGTAACAGCCACCAGAGCCCAGAATCTTTTTGAATGGTTCATCTCCCGCAGGTGGCAAAACTCGTGTATCACCACATAATCCAGCACTTCAGGGGGCGCGGCGGCCAGGCGCCAGTTGAAATTAAGGTTCCGCTTACGTGAACAACTGCCCCATAAAGTCCGCTGGTCCTTTATAAATACACGGCCATATTCCAGATTCAGCGCTACGCCCCAGTATTTGACCCTCGCGCTGATAATACCTTTAGCCGTTTTACGGGATGCCCCCCCTGTGGAGACCAACCGGCGCGGGCGCGCCGGGCGGATGGAAGGGCGGGGCGAGGGAAAAATATCCGGCAGTTCCCGCGCGAGTTCGCTCAGGAAATTCTTTACATCCCGGCAGACTTCGTTTATCAGCATGAAATAAGGTCCACGCAGAATGGAACTTCGTTAAGAACAAGGTTCAAAGACCTGCCGGAAGCCTCGCCGTAAACATGGCTGGACTCCCGCAGCGCGTTGGCCCACTTTATAAATTCGCCTTTGGGCCAGGCCCAAATCTCTATTTTTTCCCCCTTCGGGATCTCTTTTTTTATCACTTCGCGGAATCTGCGCCCGTCTTCAGGGCTTTCCTTAAGCACCACCATCCTGGCGCCGCGAAGGCGCCTGGCCACCTTGGCGAGTTTGTTAGTGGCGACATTGCCGCATTCTATCCAGATGCCGACGGCGCCCGCTTCGTCCGCGGCCAGGAGGTCCGGGAAAAAACCGAAATCCACCACCGCCGGATGCCTGGGCCCCGCCTCAAGCGCCGGTTCCTGGTCAAAAAAAAGGATAGCGGCCGCGAGCCTGAGCGCTACATGCTCAATTGTTTCCTCTTCTTTGGCTACAAGCAGTATCCGTCTGGTCCCTCCGTTAATATTCAGTTCGCATCTTACGGTCATAGTTCTGTTTCAATTCTATAATTAATGCGGTCCCCGGTAAACTTCTTTAATTTTCAAGTTGTTACCGCGGCGACAGATCGGATTTATGGCGCGGAAAGACATCTTCTACGGGTGGTTTCTATTATGGCGGCTGGGTCCTTCCTGGATGGCGTAAGTTCGGAAGAACCGTAAATCCGGAGATAATCTTTTCTGGGACCGGGGCAAAGCTTCTTTAAAGCGCAGGTCAGACACGGCTTGGCGTGGCAGTTTTCACGGGTCGCCGGCCGGCCGCGGCTTATCATAAATCTGGTGTCTATAGAATGGCCCTCAAAGCCTTCCATAAAACATAACGGAAAACCGTCCGTTATAAAATAAACTTTACCCTGTTCCAGAGCGGAAAAAGTCTCCAGCAGATGCGGTTTCATATCTGAAAGCCTTGGTACCAGCCATTTGTTTTTATTGACCGCGCCCAGCACTTTGACCATATTGATTTCCACATAGAACAGCCCGGGAAAATTTCCAACCAGGAATTCTGCGTAATCCTTCATATGCCCGGCAATAACAGTATTGGCCACCAGAGTAAGCCTTACTCTATCCGGGCCAGTAGTGTTTATAAGATTTTTAATCATGCTCACGGCCGTTTTAAAATTGCCTTTTGTGCACGTGAGCAAATCATAAAGCTTTTGATTGTGCGCCGGGAAATTGACATTAAACATGGTTACCCCGAGTTTAAGCAATTTCCCCACTGCGGCCGGCTTGCCGAGCCCGAAGCCGTTGGTCAGCAGGATGATATCTCTTACACGCCTGGTTCTGGCGAAAGCCACCCATTTTTCAAGGTTTTTTGCGAGCATAGGCTCGCCGCCTTCCAAACACACATTTTCGGGGGACGACTTTATTATTTCTTTAATATCAGCGGATCTATTCGCGTGACGCTTGCCCCGGCGCGAGCAGAAAATGCACCGATAGTTGCATAAATCTGTCAAGCAGATAACGGAGTTCCCGGTTTTTATTTTGCCGCGGCGCTTTGGGGTCATTCCTGATTTATTGCCTTTGATTGTGTTATATGTTAAACGTAGTATATCTCTAAGTGTTTGCCCTGTCAATTCAAGCGCGGGGCGTTGTCGAAATTTTTTTAAAATGTCCTGGTTGCGTTTTTTAGAAATGTCCTGGTTATGTGCTAAAACCTCTCTTTAAGGCATCCAGCCGGGA
>MGTS01000029.1 GCA_001799565.1 Elusimicrobia bacterium GWA2_51_34
CGGCATTACTGCCGTTGCCGCCGCCGCTGCCGAAACCGGCTGCCCCGGAAATCCCGCCGGCATATCCTAATCCATCCACATTTACGCTTGAGCCCGGCTGAATATCCATATTGCCGGCAACATTCAGATTCACAGCATATAACCGGTTCCCGCCTGAATTAGCCATGGCCGTAATTTTAGAACCGCTCCGCAGCGTCAGGTCACCTATGAAAGTCAGCGTCGTTGTGCTTTCCTGCTGTAATGTCGCGTTGTCAAACGCAAAATCGCTTATCATCGTTAAACTGCTGATCGCCAGCGTATTTGTCCCCGCAAACGAAGCGTTTGAGGTGATAATAGGTGTTACGCTGTTATCAAAAGCCAGTTTGGCGTTCGTCATGCTTAGCGTGCTGATTATTAGAACTGATGTTTCGGCTATCGCGGAAGTGATAGGTGTGGTACCGGCGAAAGTATAGAGGGTATTTACGATCAACTGCGTCTCACCGCGGTTGTCCACGTATATGGTGCCGGCTCCGCCATTTCCGCTAGGTCCAACGCCTGAATTAGCCGTCATGGCTAACGCGGCGGTGTTACTGCCTGATACGCGGATCGCGATCCGCCCGCCGCCGCCTCCGCTACCGTTGTCCCAGCCGGGGGAATGTCCGCCATTGACCGTCACTATCCCATTCCCGCTCAGATTGCCCGCGTTTATATTAATCGTCCCACCCGCGCCTCCAGCTCCGCTGTTATTAACGCCGCTGTTGCCGTTGGCGCTGATGATGCCGTTGTGATTAAAAACTCCACCCACTGTCAGGATAACAGCGCCTCCGCCATTCCCGCCTCTACCGTCGTAACATGACCCACCGCCGCCGCCGCTGCCCAGATCAGTCGGATTTGCCAGCAGATCATAGGCCGAACACCCAGCATATCCAAAACAGTCACCCTGCCCGCCATGACCGGCGCCGGAGCCGAACCAGTAAGTGGCAATACCTTTGCCTGGACCGTACCCGGCCACCCCATGCGAACCGCCCGCATAGCCCAGTCCATCAACTGTAATACTGGACCCCGATTCCATTACAAAATCGCCAGCCACTTCCAGATTCACAACACTTCGCTTTAGATCCGTGTTGGCCGTGTGCTCTATTTTAGATCCGGCCAGCATATACAAATTGGCGGCATGAATAGGTTCGGTTGTACCCTGGGTTAATACAGCATTCCTGTTAAGCGTCAGGTTGCCGGTGAAAGTGATGCCGGTGGAAATAAGCAGAATGGGCGCGGACAGCCCTTGCGCGTCGCCTAATGCCAAAGAATGGAACGCTGTCGGTGAGCTGATATTTATTGTATCCCTGGTGGCCAAAACTACGGTGTCGTTAGCAGTCGGTAATTTACCATTCAGCCAGTTAGCGGGGTTACTCCAGTTACCGTCGCCGGCAAGACCGGTCCAGGAAATATTTTCAGGCGCTTGTCCGAAAAACGCCTGGAACGTATGGGTGGCTTCTGTATTGTCAACGTTATCCACACCGTAATACACGATCTTGTGAAAACCTTCAGCCAATGTGAATGTGCTTTGGAATACTGTAAAAGCCCCGCCATCCAGGCTAAACAGTACGTTCTTTAACCCGGACGCCACGCCGTTTGATTCCGGGTCGGAGCTTATAAAGCTTATGTAATGGTCGGTTGAAACAACCAGATTCCCCTGCGCATCAGTTGTGCTGGAGCCATATATGTGAATTTCGGTCACCGGTGACGTGTTATCCACGGTAATGCTGGAAGTTTTTACAGCCTCTGTATTGCTGAAAGTGTCCACGCTGTAATATTTCACAACATGGCCGCCCTCGCCCGCTACGCTGAAAGTCCCGGCATAAATCATGAAGGTGTCCGAATCCACGGAATAATGTAAAGCCTCCACATCGCCCAACCTGTCTCCCAACACTGCCGCGTCGTCATAAGCACTCAGGCTTATGGCTGTTTTTGAAGTTATATATATTTTATCCTCTACCCTATACTCTGCCCCCTCTACCCGTAATTCCGTCACCGGCGGCAGAGAGTCCACAGATTTTGTCCGCAGAATGCCCAAATCAACATAGGGGGTCTCCACCCCGGCCGAATTCCTGGCCTTGGCGTGCGCGTAATAAGTGGTGTTCGGCGTAAGGCCGCTAAAGGTGTATTCGGGCTGATTAATCCAACCGCTTTCCCCCGCCACCGGCAACCAGCCGGCTATTGTGGAAATCTGTATAAAGTACTGCGTCAAACCATTGTTAGCTTCGGCGTTCCAGGTTATGGTGAAACTGGAAATGAATATCTGTGAAGCAATTATCTGCCCCGGAGGCGCGGCCAGGGTCAGCGCGTGCCCAAGCAGGACCTGCTCTGAAGTTACCAGGGTTTCAATGTTCCTTGTTATGCCATGGAAAAAATAGGTGGTGTTGGGCATAAGCCCTTCAAATACATAAGAACGGTCAAACGAGTCCTTGAAAGGCGCGGCAAGGACCGCCGGTGCAAATGTGTCAGTATCGGCCCATATGCCGTATTCAATGGGCAGGTTATTATTTCCGCCGGACCAGTTTACTGATACCGCGGACGAACTTATAGAACCAACTACTAAGTTCACAGGCGGGTTAGGGAATACATACATCTCCGCCAGATTTGACCCCTGGGATATATTGCCGCCGGTGTCCTGAAGCCACAGTTTTAAATAATAAGTGGCGTTGCCGGCAAGATTTTTAACCAAATAGGTTTGCGCCGCTCCGGGCGCGGTATTGGTGGCAAAGCTGACCTGCGCTAAAGCCGGGTCAAAGGCCGATGTCGGGCTGGTTGCAGCCTGTATAAGATATTTTCCGCCCACTATAGTTCCGGAACTGGCGTCTTCACCGGTAGCGCTCCAGTTAAGCCCGGCCTGACCGCCTATGGGAACAGAAAAGGCGTTAAGGTCGGCTATGGGCGCGGGGGCCGCGTCCAGTGATTCACGCGAAAAATTAAGGGTATATTCCGCCATGGATGGCGGGTTATAATCCACCAGGTTAAGGCGGTAAGAATACACTTTTGTATCTTTATCAAAATGCTTGGATATCCAGATATTATTTGTGCTTATGGTTTTGCCGTCATTGCGTACAGCGGACACAAGCTTGGCTTTACCGTCCTGGGGGGCCGCCACGGAAGTAAACACCCACAGGTTAGAACCGTAAGGTTCGGTGAATCTGAGCTTTGCGGAGGTATTTGCGCCGCTGATATCGCCAATAAGCTCGCTTTCCAGATGTGCGACCTGTATAGGCGTGGGCTGGTCGGATTCCAGTATAACATCGGGCTCTACATGTCCGCCGCCTTTAAGCAGTTCTTCAATGCTGCCGCGCGGCATGGTGGTGTTTACAAGGAAATCAAATTGGCTGTCGTGCCCCGGCAGGTCCACCAGTACATCTTTTATAAGCGTATAGGTGGTAACGTTCTGTATCAGCGAGGTAAGCGCGCCGCCCAGTTCCGCGCTGTGGGTGAAGGTGGCCGTAAATTGGGTGAAACGGCCTGAAAGCGTGGTGGACATTATCCAGGCGGCCTGTTTAACCCCGCCCGCGAAAACGTCTCCAAACGGAATCAGGAGAGTGTCCGGAATTTTCTTGTCACCCACATAAGTCCCCAGCAGTTTAAAATCTATGGCAAGGCCCTGCTTATTCTCAATTATTTCCGGCTGGCCGGAATTTATCTGGAAGTTTTTGGCCGGGCCATACCCCACATTGGTTATTCTAACACCCAGCGGAAAAGGCTCAATGGGCTCTATAGTGTCCGTCAAAGGTTCATCCGCGAAAACTTCAAACGGCAGAACATATTCAAGTTTCAGAACCGGCTGCGGCTTTACGGTTATAAAATCTTCAAAAGTGGAAATGGAATAGTAAACGCCGTTAAGCTTGTATGAGATATCGGCCTTCACGGAATACTTCATCCCCAGCGGATTTATGCTGCCCGTGCCGGTGCTTGGAATTATAAGCCAGTGTATGGTGGCGGTGCTGGTCGGTTGGATAATGCCGGTGCCGTCAACGGCATTTATATTTTCTTTGGAACTTATCTTTACAAAGAACATCCCGTCGGCTGAATGGCCGGCTGGGTCCTTTATAATCACATTTACGCGGAAACTCTCAAGCCCGTAAGCGGGGTATTGGTTGGTCACTTCAAGGGCGGCATCAAAGGCTTCCCTTTCAAGCGTGGCTTCCTGTTTTATCTCAAGGCGGACCTCGGCGCACAAAGTCTCCTGGGCGGCGGCTTTCGCTCCGGGCAAAAGGCTTAAGCTCACGCCTAAAATAAGCGCGGACAAATCCGGTTTAGCCTTTCCCCTTCTGTAAATCATTTTCCCCTATCCTTCCTCAGCCTTTAGCTGCTTTTTCAACCGTTGAACCGCTGAACCGTGAACCTAAGTAATCCCCTATTGCCCTGTTTCCAGCGGATATTTTTTCGCCGACCACACCTGTATGCCGCCGGACAATTCTTTTACTTTAAATCCCTTCGCCGCCAGTGCCCGCGCCGCATCCCCGGCCCTTCCGGCCTGTCTGTCGTAAACCACCCACTCGGTATCTTTTGAAAGGTCGGCGCTTGCGGCTGCCAAACCTTCAAGCGGGATATTTTTCGCGCCGGGCAAATGCGCTATTTTAAATTCGTTTTCGGGCCTTGCGTCTATTATGCCCATGGTTTTATCCGTCAGCCGCTTGCGCACCTTGGCGGGCCGCACACTGGCAATGGTTATAACCTCGCTTTTCTTTTCCACCCCGGCGGCGGTTTCCACCGCAAAACCTTTGGCTATCCAGGCGGCAATACCGCCCTCAAGCACCTGAATATCCTTATAACCGGCTGTTTCAAGCGTTTTAGCGGCCAAGTGGCTTAGCGGACACTTGTCATTGCCGCAATACAATACCAAAGCCCCTTCCTTGGGGAGATTCGCCTTATCCACAATGTTATAAGGCGCGTTAACAGCGCCCGGGATGTGGCCCTTTTGGAAATCATACCCGCCGCGCACATCAACAATGGTCAGTTTCTCAGCTTTATTGACAAACATTTCGTTTAGTTTTTCAGCGGAAACAATAGTTATCCCGCAATACCCGTTAATAGCAATGGCACATAACCCCGAGATTAAAACAAACTTGGAAATCAGTTTGTTAAACATAGCATCTCCTTTTGAGGTTCACAGCAAATTACAGGCCGCCCCAAATATACAGCCGCCGGCGTAGCGGTATTTAAAACCATTTTCGGCTTCAAAAAATTCAGCATAAACATCCCTTCATCCAGGCACGCGGACAATTCTTCGCAAGCCGGTTTATTAGCCCGAAGCCATGTTTTAATTTCCCTCATTCCCCTTTCAATAACACCCTGGTCCTGCGGGCAATGCGGGCGTATTCTGTGAGCCGTTATGCCGTTCTCCGCCAGCAATCCTAGCCATTGCGCGCATGAAAACACTTTCGCCCTGTCGGATTTGATAATGAACGGCCTGGCTTCATATCGCTCAAGGATATCCCGCAGACAATCCGTAACGTCGTTGCCCGTTGGCGGAGCGTTAAAAATATACCAGCCCAGATAAAATCTTGATGCCTCGTCCATAAAAAGCAAAATGAAAAACTTTTTCCCGCGAATTTTAAATTCCGTCCAGTCCACGGACCAGACAATATTCGGCAGCTCCGCTGTTTTTAACATGCGGCTTTCCCGTTTTGTCCGGCAGGCGGTAAAATTCATCATACATCTGTGCGGCACAATAATTTTCCGTATAGTAGTGGCGCTTAACATACCTTTAAGTGCCATTGAAATAGTTTCGGCGCACCAGGTGCCTTTGTAACGCAGATATATTTCAATAGCTTTAGCTTTTAACTTTGGATCCGCACGTTGTATAGGCAGCACACTGTTTTTTGTTATATTTTCATTTTTCAACCATATGTAAAAGTTCTTACGCGACAAACCATAAGATTTGCAAAAAGAGGAAAGCGAAACACCCCGGGCTTTTTCTTTAGCCCAGGTTCCCAAATAAAGCTTGCGCTGATTAGCTTTGATTATTTTCCTTTCTTCACTTTTTGTCATATTTTTCGACCTTTTATGGTTGTGTCATTTCTGCTTTCGAATACACGTGCCTGTGTCTTATATTAAAACTTACCGCATAACCCGTCATCAGTCTGCGCATTAGTTCGGCCAAAGGCTTTTTTCCGCGCAGGATCAAAAGATGGAAATGATTGGGAATAAGACACCACGCCAAACATTTATTACCTGTTCTTTCCAGGTTTGTCTTAAACCGTAAAATAAAATCCTCGCAATCATCTTTCTTAATAAAAAGCGCCTTTCGCTCATTGCCACGAGCGATTACATGGTATAACTGCCCGGCTATATCTATTCTTCCATGTCTTGGCATATCATCTTCCTAAAGTTGGTCAACTAGTCAACAACGTCCCTTATCGTTCCCAAGTAAGACTGACCCCGTTGCCGGATACGTTTTCAACCGTGAATGACAAACCTTCAACTTTCTCGCGTTTTGTCATGTTTTTCCGTCCGCCCGACAGACATAATTATATAAGCTATGGTAGCCCCAACAAAATAACCGAAAGGTAAAATTCCGATACTTAAAATAGGGACAAAAAGATACATGGCGAATATCATCATTTCCGCAGGTGATTGGTTTGCTGCGTGTTCATAAATATAATTGAACCATTCTATTGCAATGAATGCGCCCAAAACTCCGAAAGACCGCATGAAAAGTACGCCTTTGGATAAATTAGAGCGTTTTAGTAAAAGTTTGAATATAATGGCAAGAACACCAAAAGGGAGTGAAAAGTAGATTAAAATCAAAAGTGTCCATATCAGATGTGAATGAAGTGTTTGTAAATCCCATGGTGATTCTTTAGAGAACATATACTTAAAAATGATTACAATTACACTTCCGAATATCCAAATTAACCCTGTTAGCAAGTTTATTTTTTTGTTATAGGAAAGGGTCTTTAATATATTTTTCATGACTAAAAGCTCCAGGTTCAATTTACTGCTCTGAACAACAGGTACAGGCGTCTTTTTGAGCATCATCATATGCGCTGGAAGATGTTGGTAGCTTTATGGAACCAGGTAAATAGCCTGTATACTTAAGATACCAATACCATCCCTTAGTTGTACCCAAACATTGGTTATAACAATCATTATTCGCTATCGGATTGCATCGGACTTGCATCCGGTTCCGAAGATCTTCATCCGCAAAATCTTTGGCGTTTTTATCCGTATTGCATACTGCATACAATTTATCATGTTCATTGCAGTCTCCTGTAAAATCTATTTCTGAGGCACATTTTACAGGAGTAGGATTTAGTGGATGCGCAAGTGTGCCGCATCCATTAGGAGGAATTAAATTTCCGTTTGATTTACGATTTAGACAACTCAAAATACTGATTTCCCCACTTGCGACTTTTGCGTTTGTTTCCGCACTATTGTCTCCTGTTGTATCACATCTTCCCGTTCCATCATTTTCTTGCACACAAACCGCTTTTTTACAGATATTATCGGATTTGCAACCAGAGCTATTACTGCCATTAAACTTACAGGTTCCCCCCTGGCAACTTTGACATGGGGAGCACCCTATCGTAGTTCCCTCAATACATCCTCCCCCGCAGCCCATGTTTGCAGCTACCGCGCCCACCCTGGAGATATACCCCGCTCCCCACGCCGCAAACGTAAGCGGCCCGCCACCGCCTCCTGCGCCTCCACCTGTGCTTCCGGCTGGGCAGGTGGTGCCAAACAGCGCTTGCCAGGATTCTACTAATACATTTATCAATTTCCCCGCCGCGCAGTGGGTTTGGCATTTATGTGCTATCGTTGCCCCTTCGCAGGAAGCGTGCGCCAACGTTATCTTCACCGGAACTACTATAACCTGCCCGGGTTTTATCTCGCTTATGGTGGTAAACGGCAGCTCTATTTTTACAGCATCGGTGTTCTGTGGTTCAAGCTGAAAATTAAAAGCGGAGACCAGGCCTTTGTTCTCAACGGTGTATTGCGTGTATAAGGTTTGTCCCCCTTCCATCGCAATTGACATAAGCGGTGGGGAAATGACTATCGCGGGGGCCGGGACGTCCGTTCTAAACGTCATATCAAGCGTGAGGTCATATTTGTCTGTAATGGTGGTGGGCGTGACCGACCACTTATAAGTGACCATGGAAGTGGGCATTAATATGTCCATGGTCTTGTCCAGCCCGGGCTCAAGTTCCAACGTGCCGGAAGCGGGTTGTGCACCGGCGGATTCAACACGGTAGGCGTAATTGCCGGAAGGAACGTCCCGGAACGGAGCGAAACCGTTAGCGTCCGTCTTTGCAGTTAAAGTTAGGCTATAAATATCCAAACTGGTAAGCGTGATGTTCGCGCCGCCGACGAATCTTGTGGAATCCGTCGGGAACTTATCCGCGTTTGTGACGTTGAAGTAAATATTTGATTTTTTTGAAGACGTAACCGCTATCCCGACGTTTACGGGAACAGTTTCAAAGTTGTCGCTTATAAGCTCCACCAGCGGGTTCTGCGCGTAGGTTCTGTTAAGAAGCCCGGCAGGTGGATTTATTCTAAGTGTAAAGCTGACGTTACCTCCGGGCGGTATGTCTCCCAGGCTTTTAATCAGGCCTGTCATGCCGTCCACTGTAACCCAGTCAAGCGTGGGAAGATTTACATTTACATTGGTCCAAGTGGAAAAGCCGATGTTTTCTACGGTGATTCTTTGGATTTTACTGTCCCCGGCCAGCATCCCGATTTCAAAAGTTGGCGGCGTAAGCTTGGGGATAACCTGTGAGGGGACGACGTTTACGGTAATTGGAATGCTCCGCTCAAAGCCGTTACTATCCCGGGCCTTCAGGATTAGTTTGACCAAAGAGCTTGCCGAGCCGGATGTCACACAGGTTACAGTAAGCTTCATCTGGGTGCCGGGTTGTAAAGATTGGGCCGGCTGGCCGGGTGTAAGGCTAACCCCGCTGCCGGATACGTTTTCAACCGGGAATAACAACCCTTCAAGGGCTGTACCGCCGGTATTTTTCAGTATTACTTCAAATGCGTAACTGGAGCCCTGCGCTATTGTAAGGGTATAATCCGTGTAGTTGAACGCAAAGCCTGTGATGGAAAAAGAAGAACTGGCGGCTTCCCCCACAATCTCCGGGTGTCGCACACTTACGTCGTAAATCCCCGCCTCATCCGCTGTTGGGATGAAGTTAACCGAATATTCGCCGTTGCCGTCGGTCATGCTTGAAATAGTTCTGGCATAGCCGTTGTTAGTGATGGAAACGCTTACCGGGAAGGAGGATAAGATATTTTCCCAAACGTCTTTAACCTGCCCTTTTATCGTCACAGTACTGCCCTGGTCGTAAATGGGTTGTTCCGTATAGATAGTGGCCTTATAGGGAACGGCCAGCTCGGTGCTCATGGTTTTGGAGGCTAAAGCCGACAGGCTAGAGTACTGTGGGTTATAATCAAGCGACCAAGCAAAACCGTTTACGGTTCCTATAACGGTCAGGCTGTCCCCAATTTCGGGCACAGCCAGGCGCAACGGCTCAAAAGTGTAATTGCCGCCCGCAGGCACCCTTATGAAATAGGCGGTATCGCCGCCGGTATTTAGTATATTGGCGTTTGTCTGCAAAAGCTCAGCCCGCGAAAGCGTAAACCCGGCCTGCGTTTTTAGCTCAACGGCCACCGCCGGCGAACCCCGAACCCCTAGCCCCGCGCCCCTGGCTGTCACTATATCCACCGGCGCTGAGCCACGGTTATTAAACTTAACGTTAACCTTGGAGTAAGCCCCCCGCACAAGGGCCTCGGCGGAGACTTCAACAACAGGTGCCGCAAGGTCCCTGACCGCCATGGAGAATGTTCTTGCCATGCTGAACGCGGCATCCCCCGCCTGCGGCATGGTTAGTACCGCCTTGCCGGAAACACTATCAACCGAAGCGGTGCTTGTAAACACCACCGGCGCTATTTCTACCGCAGTCCCGGCGGCGACAACTACGGCCTGACCTGAAACCGGCGCTTGCGAACCTATGGTAAGGTTTACCGGCCCCGCTTGGACGCTTTGTGAGCTATTGTTCGTTACACGAAACCGAACAGTGTCAAAGAAACCCCTGTTTAAAGCTTCGGAAGCGAAGCCGGGGTTCGGGGCTGGGGACTGGGGGCTTGGGGCGGAAAGGAGATTACCGTAACCCGCCAGCGCAAAAGAAAGCGCTGGTATTTCCGCGCGGGCCCTTGCGCCTTCCCTGCCCCTGGAATCTACCGCCAGAACCTCGTAAACATGAGCGATTCCGCCCGCATATGCTGTATCCCGGTAAGAAGACGCTGTTGCGCTTACCGGCGACAGGTAGACACTATCTTTATATACCTTATATACTACAGCGCCCGGATAGGGGGCCCAGCTTAGGGCAAGCGTGGAACCGTCTTCAATAACCGCCGTAAGCGACCCTGGTTTCAGCGGCGGCTGGTCAATAGTGAAAGCCGCGTAGCTGTGCGACACATTCCCCGCCAGATCGGAAGCTGTTATTTCAAGGTTGTACGCGCCGTTTTCTGCTATGGTTAAGCCTGAAATATACGTTAAGCCGTTTAAAAGCGCCGTAACAGTAGAAAAATGCGCGTCTGAACCGGAGATAACCGGCGTAACTGCCGCTTCATAATATCCGCCGTCCGCAACGCCGGAAAGTGTTATTGCGGGACTGGTTTTATCTATGGCAAACGAAACGCTTTTCTGCGAGGAATGGCCGCCGGAATCCGAAGCAGAAACAGCAAGCGTATACGCGCCTTCCACGTTTATGCCTGAGCCGGACGCGAACAATAGGCTGTTAAGAGTTACAGTTGATTGTGAAAGATTCAGGTCCTGTATTACGACAAGCGGATAAACCGTAGAGTTATAATAAGCCCCGATTTCAACGCCAGTAACTGTTATCACAGGCGCGGCCCCTGAGTATGATACCCGCATAGCGGCAGAAAGTGCGCTTTCATTGCCCACAACGTCAAGGGCGGTGAGGGCGTAATAATATACGCCGTCGGTATTGGGGGTATCCACCGCTTCGGTTCCTATCAGGGCCCTGTAGGCAAGCCCGCCCGTAGAAACTGCGGTGTATGTTGTCCTGTAGAGCCGGTAGCTGGAGGGTGTTTCAGCTCCGCCGGCTGACCAGCCCAGATTAACTGACGAATTGGCTGAAGTGGAAATAATAACCGGCGGCTCCGGCGGGGTGGAATCGGAAACGACTGAAACGGTGTTGGATGCGGCGCTCTCGTTGCCCGCCGTGTCTAATGCGGTAACATAATACTCATATGACGCCTCATCTGAAGGCGTGTAGGAGAAAGTTCCCGTGCCGTCCTCCGGTTTGGGAACCACGCCGCAGGTAAGACGGGAACCATCCATGTAAACGCAATAATATGCCGGTTTGTCGCCAAGCGAAAAGGGCGACCAACTGAAAGTTATAAGCCCGCCGGGGCCTTTTGACCCGTTGAGCGACAAGGGCGCGCCGGGGGCTATGGTGTCCGCTATGAAATAAGTTGCGCCTTGTATCAGCGTTCCGGTATTGCCAAGCGCGTCCAGCGCCTGATAGCTGAAATAATGCGCGCCTTCGCCGGTATTTGTGTCAACAATTATAACGCCTTGCCAGTCGGAGCCGGTAGTGGAGGAAAGTTGAACGGCCTGTGTTCCACCCGTAACCGTAAACCATAATTCCGGCGTTAAGGCCGCCGGTTTGGTTAAAGCCAGCGTGACGGGATACGTTCCCGTCTTCAGATACGGCCCCACCACTGGGGCAAATGCAATATCCGCCGTTGGACCTTCGGTTTCAAGTACCAACGCACCGCCGGAGGTTATCTGATGGCCGGCATTGCCGCTTAAGTCCACTCCCTGGAAAGAGAAATTGCCAGTACCGGAAGGCATAGCCTGCGTAACAGCAAGCGTGCCGACCCATATATAAGGAGAGGACGGCTCAAGACTTATCTGTACCGGGTAAGCGCCCGATTGTGTAAAAGTAAGGTATGGCGTTTCCGAAAGCACTTCGGTGACCGTAACCTGTACCGGGTGGGGTCCGGCTCCAAGCGGCGGCGTTTCTCCGGGCAGGCTTATTGCGGCCGACGGCGGCTGCGCGTCCGAAACGGCGTAGGCTATATCGGATAACACGCTTTCATTGCTGGCCGCGTCCACCGAGGCGGCGGCGTAATAGTAGATTCCGTCCGCACCTGGAGCGTCTGTAAATTCAAGAGCGGTAACGCCGGAGGCCGCGCGCAGAGCCTGGGGCGCCACAGCGCCGGAGGAAAGAGCCAATTCAGAAGCGGAACGGTAAATATTGTAAGAAGCGGGGATTTCACCGGACGGGGCTAACCAGGCAAGCGCCACCCTGCCGTAAGCCAAAGGCTGCGCGGAAACGGATACCGGCGCGTTTGGAGGGCCGGAATCCACCACACCCGTGACCGCCACGGAATACGGGCTTGCGTCCCTGCTGTCCACAGCCTGCGCAGTTATTGAAACCGCGCCGTCTCCGCCCAAGGGCACATCAGATGCGGTAAAAACACCGTCGGCCCCGGCCTGGTCCGCCGCGGCAAAATTATCGTTAACGAATATAACCACGTAAACTCCGGGGTCGGCTGTGCCGGCAATGTATGTCTGCGTGGAAGACTGTGAAAACCCGGGGAGCGGATAAGTTATTACCGGAACGGACGGCGGGGCGTAATTGACGGTGACAGGCAGGTTCCATTGCGACATATTGCCGGAATAATCAAACACCCGCACGGTGAAGACATGATCGCCGTCGGAATAGCCGACTGTATTCCAGATAAAAACGGAGTTATAGTACGAATACACCACCACACTGCTTATAACAACGCCGTCGGCCAGGAACTGGGCTTTTTTCAGCGCGTAATTATCGGAAGCGTTCACTTGTACGCTGAACGGCCTTGAAACAATGGCGCCCGCCTCAACGGGAGAAATAACCGATAGCACAGGCGGAACAAAATCCAACACCGCGGAATTAGAGAAATACGAGGCGTTGCCCGATAAGTCATAAGCCTTAAGAGTGTAGAACCGCACGGTATCGGTAGAACCGGGGGTTACGATAAAGTTTTCAACCCCGCCGACCGGCATGGAAGCCGGTATTGTGGCCACAAACACCGCGCTGTCCCAATTGTCATAGCTATAGGAGATATAGGAATCCGATATTTTGAGAATGTAATAGGCAAGCCCGGAATTATCAACCGGGGCCGTCCAGGATAAGACCGCCGAGCCATCGGCAGCGGAGGAAGCATGAAGGTCCGTAACCTGCCAGGGCGGCGTCGCGTCCACCGTTATTTTTAACACGTCTGAATACGGCCCTTCCGCGCCTTCGCTGTTAAGCGCGGTTATCCGGTAATAGTAGGTTGCAGACTGGATAGAATTATCTTCATAATATGTGCTGAGGGTGGAGGTTGATAAAACGAAAACCGGATAGGGCTCGGCGGCCCTATATACCTTATAGGAGGCGGAAGGGTTGCCATACGCCGCCGACGACCAGAAAAGTAATACCTTACCTGGGGCAGGTTCATACACAGCGGTTAGATTCACCGGAGCGCCCGGAGGAGCGGCTAAAGTTTTTATGGAAGCCACTTCGGAATATTCCGTGGGGATATCATTGCCATTTACGGCACGGACTTTGACGGAGTAAACAGTGTCCGCTTCAAGACCGGTAAGCACCTCGGAAACGTAGCCCGGATGCCAGCTATGAATAGACACGCTGGAAAAGATGGTCTGGAAATTATCGCTGGAGGCGGCAAGGTCATATAAGGTCCAGATTCCATTTCCGGCGGAACCCCATTCAGCGGAAATAGTATCAGAGGTAACGCTTAATAAGGCAGGTGTACCCGGAACCTCGGCCAGCGAGTATATCTCCGGTGAAAAGGCAGGCAACCCTGTGCCATACGAATTATAGGCGTATACAAAAATACCTGCCCTGGTATTAGGGGCAATGCCGGTTCTGATAAAAAGCGGCTCGGCAACGGAAGACAGGAAGACGCCGTAATCCGAATAGACGCCGTATCCGTCCGCATTCGAGACAGCCTGCCAGGACCATGATACGGAAGATACACCCAGAGCTAAAACGGTAAACCCCTGTACCTGGCCAAGCGGGGTGGCTAGTGTTTTTGTGGAAACCACGGCGGAATATTCCGTGGGGATATTATTGCCGTTTATGGCGCGGACTTTGACGTAATACTCAGTGTCCGGATCAAGGTTGTCAATTGTCCAGAAAACGTCCTCGTTGCTCCAGTCATACATAGTATTGCTGGAAAAAATGGTCTGAAAATTATCGGTTGAGGCAAGTATTTCATATGAGGCCCCGAATGTCCCCCCGCCCGGGCTCCATTTCAGATTAATCGCATTGTCAGTTACGCTAAGCATATCGGGAACGCCCGGAACCGCTGCCAGCGTGTACACCTGGTATACACAATTGCGCGGCCCTGTGCCGTAAGCGTTGTAGGCGGCGACGCAAATGGAAAATTGGGTATTGGCGGGCAGGTCTACCCTGGTATAAGAGGGCGTGGGAACGGAAGACAGGAAGACGCCGGAATCCAAAGAGACGGCGTAGCCGTCCACCACGGGCGACTCGTCCCAGTGCCATGTGATTGAAGATATGCCCGACGCGGAACCGTAAAGCTCCTGCACATAGTTGGGGAGCATATCCCCCTGCGGGCCGTCCCATATGAAACTGACCGCGGTGGGGGTCTGCTGGATATTGCCGGTAAAATCCTGGCCGCGCAGATATATAAGGTACTCATGCCCCGTGGCCAGAAGCGAAGAGAGCCTGTTAAACGCGCTCAACACATCGGTATCAGTAAATATGGTCCAGGTCACAGCGCTGGGCTTGCCTTGAAAATCCGCTTCCACATAATCAAAAGGGGCCACGCCGGTGGACAACCAAATGCCGTTGTCTTGGCCGCTCCACCAGAGGTCGGTGGTAACGTCACGCACCGCTGTTTCCAGGAAGCTAACCCCGATATTATCGGAAGCCGTGCCGGAGATGGAGTACAATGAGGTTATTGTGGAACCTTCCACTATTGAAGTTATAGCGGCGGAAGGCGGCACAGTATCAAGCGCTATGGAAAAGTCTATATTCGTAATGGCTGAATCGGGGGCGAGATAAACCGGAGCGTAATCATTATAATTTCCAATAAGAGAAACAGGCGCGGAATTGATAGCGGATATATAATAAGTGTCGGGCGCGGGGAGTGTAAGTGTGTAATTAACACCGCTCTGCTGTACGCTAAACGTGGAAAAGGCGACAGGATTCCCGCGTGAATTATCTGTGTAGGCAAAAACCGCAACAATTGAACCGTCCGGCAGGTCAGGCGCGGAGATAACGCCGCTTATGACCCCAGTTGATTGTGCGGCGGCTTGTACCCCCGGCAGGAACAACGCCGGAAAAAGCCACAGGAGCGCTAGGCGCTTAAGGTTTTTTTTCATTAAGGGAAACATGTTTTAAGCCGGACGGACGCCGTTATAAATCTGTGAAACAAGCGCCCGACTGCCCGCGATTACGCGCTAACGTAGAGGTTATTTGCTGTTGCCTTAAGGTTTTTCCCAAACTCTAAAAACAGTATATAGAGATATCGCCTGATTTGTCAAGGCCCTGTTTCAGCTATTTATTATAAATGAGTATTCTTCGTCTTCTTGGTATTTTTCATATTACATTTTTCTTTTAATGTGTGTCAACAATTCAAGAAACCGGTGGCCGGAAAGTCAGTAACCGGTAACCAGTACTCATGACTGAATACCGGCTACCGATTACCGGGTACTGTTCACTCCTGTTCCCGCGCCGCCCAGGAAAAGCCTTACGCTTTCCTCTTTAAGGCCGTAAACCCCGGCAAGTATAGAGGATTTAAGCAGGTCCGCGGGCGCGCCAAACAGGTTCCCCCCGCCTTTTTTAAGGATGAGCAGGCGGGAAGCGGAGGCCGCGGCAAGCGAAATATCGTGCGACACAAGGCAGACGCCTAAGCGTTTTTCAACAGCCAGTTTTTTAAGCAGCGACAGTATTTCGGCGGTATACTTAACGTCCAGATGCGAGGTGGGTTCGTCTAAAAACAGCAGTTTCGGGCTTTGAGCCAGCGCCTGGGCTATAAAAACCAGCTGCCTTTCACCGCTTGAAAGGGAATTAACGGGTCTGGCGCTAAACGCGGACATGCCCGTTTCTTCAAGAGCAAGAGCCGCTGCCGCACGGTCCTGCCCGGAATAATCGCGCCACCAGCCCGCGTGCGCGGCGCGGCCAAGCAGGACCGTTTCAAGGACCGAAAATTCGTATGGCAGGTGTATTTCACTCGGCACATAGGCAAGGGTTCTCGCCAGTTCATTGACAGACGCAAGGCCCAGTTCCCGTCCTTCAAACTTTATGGCGCCCGAGGCGGGTTTTAAATAACCGGTAAGCAGTTTTATAAGCGTGGATTTACCGGCTCCGTTGGGCCCCAGCACCCAAAGCAGATCTCCTTTTGAAATTTCAAACGAAAGGTCTTTTATAAGCGGTCCGCTGCCGTAGGAAAATGACAGTCCTTCGGTTTTAAGGAGCGTTCTCATACGCGCCCCCTTGAGCTTTTCCATAAAAGCCACAAAAAAAACGGCGCGCCTATGAGGGCGGTGATAACGCCCGAAGGTATTTCAGTGGGAGCGGCAACTGTGCGCCCAAGAGTGTCGGCCAGGGTAAGGAAAGCCGCGCCGCCAAGCGCCGAGGCCGGCAACAGGGTTTTGTTTGAGGCGCCGCATGCCAGACGGATTATATGCGGAGCCATTAACCCCACAAAGCCGATAGTTCCGCCTATGGCAACGGCGGCTGCCGTGGCGGCGCTTGCGAGCGCGAAAAACACCAGCCGCGCCCGCGCCGGCGAAGCGCCCAGATGATAGGCCTTTTCTTCACCCAGCGAAAACAGATCAAGCCGCCGCCATGAAAAAAAGGACGCCAGAAGCACCCCAAGGACTATGAACGCTGAAATGGCGAGCAGTTCAGGCTCCGCCGAGTAAATACCGCCCATCACAAAATAAAGCATGGAAAAAGAGCGCTCTTTTGAAAGACTTAAAAACAGCATAACGAGGGCGGTTATAAAAGAACCCACCACGATGCCTGAAAGCACAAGCCCCGCCTCCGAGAGATTGCGGGCGGAACGCGCCACGCCGTAAGAAATAAAAGTGGCGGAGAAAGCCCCCGCGAAAACCATAATGTAAAAAACAAGCGAGCCGCGCGCTACTCCAAGCGAGAGGCAAAGCACCGCGGCCGCCGTCGCGCCGGAGGAAGTGCCCAGAATGTAAGGGTCGCTTAGCGGGTTTTTAAGCAAACTCTGGAAAATAGCGCCCGAAAGCCCCAACCCCGCGCCCACTATTACGGCTGCGGCGGTACGCGGCAGCCGTATGTCAAAAATAATAGACGGAACGGAAAGGCCCGCGGGGCCGGACAGCAGCGAGAACACGCAGGCCCCCGCCAGAACGATTAAAAGCCAGAATAGTTTACCTGCTTTCATGAAGGAGAGCCCTCAATTTTTCTATCTCCGCGAGTATGTCGGGGGCGGGCCGGGTAAAAGCGTTTTTATCCAAAGAGGTAATAACCCTGCCGCCGCGCGCGGCTTTCAGGCCCGCGGCCATAGGCCGTTTAAGCAGTTCTTCCTTTGAGGAAGAAAGAAGCACAATAGCGTCGGGATCGCGTGTTACTATCTCTTCCCACGAGGTCTGGAAATAATCTTTTTTTTCAGCCGAAAAAATATTTTTTCCGCCGGCGAGCTCAACTGCGTCGGAAAGAAAAGACAGGCCGCCCACCGTCCAAAGCCCTTCGTCGGCTTCAAGATAAACGGATACAGGTTTACCCCGCCCTTTTGCCCAATGCTTTTCAAAATTGCCGGCAAAAGGGCGGGGCCGGGTTAAAAATCGCGACGCCAGTTTTTCCCCCTCTTTTTTGCGCCCGATGGCCGCGGCTATCAGGCGCGTGCTGCGGGCGATATCCGCCACCTTTTCCTCTGCTGGAATTTCAACCACTTTAAGCCCCAAAGCCGAAAGTTTGCCCGCAAGCCCCGAGCCTTTCCAGCGCCCGGTAAAAACAACATCCGGCTTTAATGAATAAATTTTCTCGGCGTTGGGGCGCAGATAATCGCCCGTCTTTTCAATTTTTGCGGCCTCTGGCGGCCTGTCGCAGAAATTTGTAACGCCAACCAGTTCCCCCCCCGCGCCAAGAGCGAATATTATCTCGGTGTAGGAAGGCATTAAGGAGACGATACTCCGGGCCTGGACCGGCAAAGAGCACAGGAGCACAAGAACACAGGAGCACAGGAGCACAGGAACACAGGAAATTTTGTTTTGTTTTACACCTTTCATTTTCTTTTTTTGCCGTAATCGTTTGTTTAAATCTGTGTAATCTTTACCAATAAAAAAGTCCTTTCTCCGGGGAAAAAGGACTTGAGTATTTTCCCCCTCGGAACAAACGCCCATTCGGGCGCTTTTGCAGTAGACCGGGCTTAGCCTTGCGGCATTACCGTTGCGGGGCAGCCCCGGAATCACACCGGGTTCCTCTGCGAATCAACTATATTATGCCATATGCCATAAGCTTTATGCCATATACGAGTGATGGTTACGAGACCGGCGGCTTTTTGGTATTATGGATTAAAGCAAATGGCGGGCGGGACATACTAATGCAGTGTCTCATAGATCCTTTTACATTTGTCATCCCCGCGCAGGCGGGGATCCAGTATGGATTCCCGCCTGCGCGAAAATGACGATCATAAGTTAGTGTTAGCGACACTACAATAACTGCGTATATTATCCGGGTGTGCCGGTAAAAAGAAAAGGATAATCTCTGGCGAATGCAGACAATTAAACTTTCAGAGGGGACCTTCACCATATCCCGGTTGCTTGGCAAAGGAAAATCCGGATATTCGTGGCTGATAGAGAACAGCGACGTAAAATACGTGCTGAAGCGCATGCACAACGAACCATGCGCCTATTATAAATTCGGAGACAAATTAGAGAGCGAACTGGAAGCGCACGCGCGATTGGCGAACCTTATTGCGATCCCACGGCTGATAGAGCACAACAGTGTGGAAAAATACCTGGTTAAGGAGTATATTTCCGGCACGCCGGTTTCCGAGCTGGCGGCGCAAGGCAGGGTGCCGCCGGAGGCCTTCAGGCAATTATTCTCATGGTGCGGCAGGCTTTACGACCGCGGCATAAATATTGATTACTTCCCGGCTAATTTTATCTGGACGGGCGAGAAACTGTTTTACGTTGATTATGAACTGAACCCATACTCGGACGAGTGGAATTTTGAGAACTGGGGCATTTTCTACTGGATAAATTCGGAAGGCATGAATAAATTCATAAAAACCGGCGACCATCGCGCCATAAACACCGACGACAATTCCGGAAAACCTATAACAATTCCATTTACGGAGAAAGCCGCCGCGCTTATTTTGGAATATAAAAAGGCAACCGGCGCCTTTTGACTCCCACCCTCCGAACTTAAAAAATAGCGCGGGAGATCTTTTCCAGGTCGGCGGCGAAAATAGTTTTAAGGAGTTTTTCAGGAGAGCCGAGAGCCGCTTCAAGCTTCGGGTCAAAACGTATATCCCCTGCAAGGTTTTGCCTCACCCCACCACCCGGCCATACAGATCGCGCCATCTTACTCTGCGGGCCCGCCTTTGGCGGGCGGCCGGGTTGTGGGGTCATATTTTCAATCACTCCGAGCGTAGGGACCTTAAGCCGTTTATACAAGTCCAGCGAACGCTCAAGCACCGCGCGGGCCATTACCGACGGGGTGGTGACGGCCAGCACTTCGGTCCGGGGAATAAGCCGTATGATATCCAGCGCCGCGTCGTTTATGCCAGGCGGCATGTCAATAATAAGAAAATCCAGTTCCCCCCACTGAGTGATGGCAAGCAGTTCTATGATGGCGTCAGAGATATTGGCCCCACGGAGCGGCACGGCTTTCTTCTTTGAGAAGAACGAAACCGACATAAACTTGACCCCGGAGATAAAAGGTGGCTCAAGCCCTTTTTCCTCTTTAGGAAAAAGGCCGTCCGCGCCCAGAACAACATGGGCCGAAGCCCCGGCGAAGTCCAGGTCCAGTAAACCGGCCCGGTGTCCTTTTTTGCCGAGTATCAGAGCCAGTACAGCGGCGGTGACGCTCTTGCCTATGCCGCCTTTCCAGCCGGTAACGGCTATAACGCGCTTAATTTTTTTCAGGCGCGCGCATATAACGGAAGGCCGCGGGTCAAGATTCATCCCGCCACCCGCTTTCCCGGCTACACCAAATTCGGGACACGGGACTAGGGACTCGGGACTAGGGACTCGGGACTGGTCGGGCGGCAGGGTCATTTTTCACCGGTAAGATATTTTATGTAAACTCCGCGCCCCGCGGTAATTTCAAAATCGGGGCTGGAGCATTTGGGGCATTTAAGGAAAGTGTGGGCCATTTCCGGAATAAAATGAATGTACTCCGCTTCCGCGGCGGTTTTTTTAAGAGATTTAAGCGTAAATTCCTTGCCGCAAACCCTGCATTTAAAGGCCGCCGGCTCATCTATAACCTTGAATTTGCACCCGGTTAAAATTTTGGACTCTGCCTTAACAAGTTCTTCCAGAGCAAAGGAAAATATTTCTTTATCAATGGCCTGCAGCTCCCCGAAAACTACTCCGGCTTCGGAAAGTTTTTTTAATTTCTCTTTTTTGAAGTGTTCAGCGGCGGTTTTGATCACTGATTCAGCTAAAGCCCATTCGTGCATAAGTAAATGATAGTAAATCACCGGTCACAAGTCAGCTTAGTCTCAAGTTTCAGGTCTCAAGTGAACTCTCATTCTTTACTTGTGACCTGTGACTTGTGACTTGCAACACGGGATTGCGCAAGCGCAATCCCGTTACCCTAAACCTGTTAAGGCGCCCATTTTCTCCGCGGCGGTTTTCTGCGACTGGCGCACAGCCCTGTTGACTGTTTCCACCAGCGAGGCCTCAAGTTTTGCCTTGTCAGTTCCTGAAAGCGCCGTCTTAATAGACACCGCTTTTATTTCCTGGGAAGCGGTGATAGTTATTTTAACCAAATTATCCTCGCTCTCCAACACCAGGCCGTCAAGCTCTTTCTTGATTTCATCCATCTTGCTTTTCATTGCCAAAAGCTCTTTCATTTTGTCAAACATAAGTTTCTCCTTGGCTGCCATAAGGGCGCGACGCCCGCTATATTTTAGATACGGCTATTGCCATAGGCAGATAGGGGCTGCCATAAGCAGAATAAAAACTTATAGCTCATGGCCTCTGTGGCAACTTTTCTGCCTATGGCTTACGGCCTATGGCGGTTTTTCTCTGCTTATGGCTTATGGCGGGCGCTACGCCCTTATGGCTTATAGCGAATTCGCGCGTAAGCGCGAATTCTTATACCCATACATAAAATATATAACAAGGCCCGCGGCCAGCCAGGCCACAAAACGCATCCAGGTCATAAACTCAAGGCCCATCATAAGGTAAAGGCAGAAACCGATGCCCAAAAGCGGCGTAAAAATACCGCCAGGCGCCCGAAACGGCCTTGGCCTGTCCGGTTCTTTATGGCGCAGTATTATCACTCCGACACAGACCAGCACAAAGGCGAATAGCGTGCCTATATTACAGAGCTCTGCCATGGTGTCCAGGCTGAAGAAAGCGGAGAAAACTCCCACAAAAATGCCGGTCCAGATGGTGGTAACATGCGGGGTTTTATGCACCGGGTGGACCCGCGCGAAATATTTGGGCAGCAGGCCGTCGCGGCTCATGGAAAAGAAAATGCGCGGCTGGCCCATCTGGAACACCAGCAACACCGCCGTGGTAGCCACTACAGCCCCAAGCGACACCAGGCCTATCAGCCAGCGGCTGGCATGGTTGTATTCCAGGCCCGCCACCAGCGGCTCGGCTATTTTAAGTTTCAGTTCGTTAAAAGGCATCATACCGGTGAGCACCACCGCCACCAGGATATAAATTACCGTGCAGATAGCCAGCGAGCCTATAATACCTATGGGCATGTTCCGCCTGGGATCTTTGGTTTCCTCGGCCACGGTGGAAACGGCGTCAAAGCCTATATAAGCGAAGAAGATATAAGCCGCGCCGGCCTGTATGCCCTTCCAACCACCCGGGGCAAACGGCGTCCAGTTTTCAACTTTAAAGTAGTAAAAGCCGAAACCCACGAATATGGCAAGAACCAACAGCTTTACTCCCACCATCAGGGAATTGAAGCGTGTGCTTTCCTTTATGCCCTGCACCAGCACCCAGGTAATAAGCACCGTTACGGATACGGCAAGCAGGTTTACCACTACAGGTATGCCGAAAATATGCGGCACCGCGTTTATGTCGTTTCCGGCAAGCATGAAGGTGTGATAGTCCAGCCGCAGCCACACAGGTATCTCCAACCCTGTAAGGCTTTTTATCAGGTCGTTAAAATAGCCGGACCAGCTTATTGCCACGGCCACGTTGCCTATGGCATATTCAAGGATAAGGTCCCAGCCGATAATCCAGGCCACCAGTTCCCCCATGGTAGCGTAGGTATAGGTATAAGCGCTGCCGGCTATAGGCACCATGGCGGCCAGTTCCGCGTAGCACAGCGCGCAGAAACCGCAGGCTATGGCGGTTATTATAAGCGAAATTATAAGTGAGGGCCCTGCGTTGCCCTTTACAGCCGCCGCCCCCACCATGGCAAAAATGCCGGCGCCTACGATGGCGCCTATGCCTATCATGGTAACGTCAAAAGAGCCCAGCACCCGGGCCAGCTTTTGCCCGCCGCCCTCCGACTCCGCCACTATGCTGTCAACCGACTTAATCTGAAAAAGGGACATGTGATATCCTATTAGATCTCGTTGCCGTAAGGGCGCCGCGCCCGCTATATTTTAGATACGGCTACTGCCATAGGCCGTAAGGGCGCAACGCCAGCCATACTTTAGATACGGCTATTGCCGTAGGCCGTAAGCCATAAATTCTGATCATGGCACTCTTTCTGCCTATGGCCTACGGCTTAAAGCTTATGGCGATCTTCTTGCCTGGCAGAAGCTTATGGCCTATGGCAATAGTCGTATTTAAAACTTACGGCTTACGGCAGACAATTAAGTTAAAGCCTTACCTATGTTATTAAAATATTGTGCCAGCTTTAAAGCGGTTTCTTCAACTTCGGGAGAAAGGCCTTCCCGGTAATCCAGGGATTTAGCCTGCACTCCCACCACCGCAAGTTCGGCGCCGGTATCTTCCTTCACAATGGAAAATGTAACGGACAGCGGAAAGCTGTGGGTGGAAATAACGGTATGCTGATTTATTTTATCAAGCGGGATAACGGACAGTTCCCCCGCCAAACCGCCAAAACTGGCGGCATCTATAATTATTATTTTATCCGGTTTAAAGTTTATAGCGTCGTGAGTAATGTTTTCGGGGGTGGTGCCGGCGTCTATAAGCAGGAAAGAGGGATTTTTAAACTTTATACGCCCGGCTATAAAAGGGCCGGCGCCGTCGTCGGCTCTTAAAGCGCTTCCAAGCGTTACCACCAGCGTCCGCCCCTTAGGGGCGAGCGCCGCGGTTACGTCCTTACTCCACGAATTTGACATCAAGGTAATGCGCCGAACAGGAAATGCACGGATCGTAGGCGCGCACCAGCATTTCAAGCCTTAGACGTATGGTGTCCTCCGGCAGGGTGAGGATCTCGGGCAGGAGCTTCTGGAAGTCGTATTCTATGTTGTTGATGTTCTGGTTGGTAGGAATGATGCAGTCGGCCTGCTTTATAATGCCGGCCTTGTCTATATCGTAGTTATGGTAAAGTATGCCGCGCGGCACTTCCACCGCTCCTACGCCGTTTCCGGCGCGCACGGGCACCGCGCCTTTTTCGTTCAGGCCGACCGTTATCTCTTCGCCGTAATCCAGACCGTTCTTTTGCAGGTCCTTTATCAGTTCCACCGCGTTATGCCAACAGTGTACTATCTCCACAACCTGCGCCACGGTGTTAAGGTACGGGTTATGGCAAACCGGTTTAAAGCCAAGGGATTCTGCGGCTTTTTTGGCCTCAGGGTGAAGCTTGTCGTAATTAAGGTTGAACCGCGCCAGAGCCCCCACGAAGAACGAGTCGCGCGACAGCTTCGTGAACTTAGCGGAGGAGCGCGGGTCTATAAATTCGTTGGTCGCTTTCTTATAGTCCGTCTTTTTAAACCGCTTGCCGTCGGTGGAGCCGATATCGCCCGCAAGCAGCGGGTATTCGCCGTCATCGGAAACCAGGGCCACGTATTCCGTTTCCCTGTGGAAATCCGGGAATTTAAGGCTGGCGGCAAGCTTAAGCGTGTCGGCCATATCCTTTTGCATTCCCTCCAGTATATTCAGCATGGCGGCCAGGTCTTTCGGGCGGGGCAGCTTGGTAAAGCCGCCGACTATCGCGGAAATGGGGTGCACATGGCGGCCTACCAGTATATCGCAAACGTCGTTGGCGGCTTTTTTCATCCTGAGCGCGCGCCTTACCATGGCGTTGTGGGTTTCTATCAGCGGCACGAACGAGGGCGCGCCCAGGATATCCGGGGCGGCCAGCAGGTAAAAGTGCAGGATATGGCTGTCCAGGAACTCGTAGTCCAGCAGGAGCTTCCGGAGCTTTATGGTCTGACTGGTCGGAACCACACCCAACGCGTCTTCCGCCGCCTGTATAGAGGCCAGAGTGTGGCCGCAGGAGCAGATGCCGCAGATACGCGAGGTTATATGCTGCGCCTCAAAGATGGAGCGGCCACGGAGCATGCCCTCAAAAAGGCGGGGAGATTCCACCACGTGAAATTCGCATTTCTCAATTTTCCCGTTTTTGACATTAACCACAATGTTGCCGTGGCCCTCCACGCGGGTAAGGTATTCAACTTTTATGTCTAAATTTTTATTTTCCGTTGCCATTTTTGTCTCCTGTTAAATTGCAAGCCGGCTCGCGACGCCGGCGTTTTATTTTCCGCCTTTAGCTTCAGCTTCACCGCATTTATTATACATGTCAAACTTATTTTTTATAAGCTCCGGCTTCAGGTTATATTTCATTATCACTTCTTCAGCGGCGCCGGATGCGGGGCGGCTTACAAGGCCCCTGCAGCCGTAGCAGATATTTCCGTTATTTACGCACCATGAATTACAGCCCGCTTTTGTCCATGGGCCAAGGCAGGCCACTCCGCGCTCATACATGCATACATTCTCGTTAAGCTTGCATTCCGAACAGACAGGCTTGTCCGGCACGGTATAGGCGAGCCCCCGAAGAGCGCATTTTATAACCTCCAGAAGCTCCGGAGGATAAACCGGGCAGCCGTTTACGGTATAATCAACTTTTACCACCTGGTGTATCGCCCTGGTGGGCGTGCTGTCAAACAGTTTATAATCCTTCCCGTAAACGGACCGGCGGATTTCGTCAAGGTCAAAAGAATTCTTCATGCCGTTAACGCCGCCTATGGCCGCGCAGGCGCCGTACGCGATGAGTACCCTGGAACGCGCGCGTATCTTTTTTATGCGTTCCTCCGCGTGATGGTCGGTAATGGAACCCTCAACTATGGCCACATCGTAGTCCTTGTCCCATTTTTCGCTCATCACCTCGCGGAATTCCACCACGTCTATAGCGCCAAGTATGTCAAGAAGGGCCTCGCCCAGGTTCGCCACCTGCAGCTGACAGCCTTCGCAGCAGGCAAAATCAAAGAAAGCCGCTTTCGGTTTATTACTCACATTTTTCTTCGTCATTATAACACCTCTGTTAAAGTTTTTTAGCGTCCTTCACTTCTTCGTACGTGAAGGTGGGGCCGTCTTTGCAGCAGTAATAATTCTTCGGGTGGTCTATCTGGCAATGGCCGCACTTGCCCATGCCGCATTTCATATGGCGCTCCAGGGAAAGAATTATCTGGCGCTCCGGTATGCCCTTCTTCAAAAGTTCGGCGATAACGAACTTATACATTACAGGCGGCCCCACCACCACGGCGAAAGTTTTTTGCGGGTTTATACTGACACCCGGTATAAGGCTCGTGATCAGGCCCACATTGCCATGCCAGTCCGGGGCGCTGCGGTCCACGGTGCAGGAGAAATTAATATCCATGCGCTTCTGCCAGGTGGCTATTTCGTCGCCGAAAAGCATATCAGCGGGCGTTTTACAGCCAAGGAGGATATCCACCTTGCCGAACTCGCGGCGGTTAGCCATCACATAGTTTATAAGCGAACGAAGCGGCGCGATGCCAAGCCCGCCCGCCACGAACAGCAGATCGTTGCCGGTCATCAGCCTTACGGGAAAAGGCTTGCCGAACGGCCCCCTGATGCCCAGCCAGGCGCCCTTGTCCAGCGCGTGCATGGCTTTTGTAAGGCGGCCCGCGGCGCGCACCGTCAGTTCAAAAGAACCGCGCTTGGTGGGAGAAGAGCAGATAGAGATAGGAGCTTCGCCCACGCCGAAAAGCTCCACCTGCACGAACTGGCCCGGCTCATAATCCAGAGCGCTGTCTTCAAGCTGTATGTCAAACCATTTCTCGGCGGCCGTCATCTGCTTTGAGTCAATTATCCTGCCTTTCCTCAGCTTCCAGTTGGAATTTTTTATTTCCTCGGTCATAAATCTCCTCTTATTTGCTCTCGGCGGCCAGAGCCCTTAAAGTTTCTTTCAGATTTATTTTGGCCATACAGGTTCTGGTGCAGCGTCCGCAGCCGGTACAGAAGAAGCGGTAGAATTTATCCGGCGAAAACTTGAACTTGCGGTAAAAGCGGTGGCGCTGGCGCGCGGCTCTTTCCGGACGAAAATTCTCCCCTCCAGACACTGCGGCAAATGTCTCGAACTGGCAGGAATCCCAGGTGCGGGTGCGAACCCCGGTTTTAAGATCAAGGTTGACGGTGTCGGCCATGTCAAAACAATAACAGGTGGGACAGACATTAGTACAGTTGCCACAGGAGATACAGCGTTTTCCCAGCTCTTCCCAAACCTTACTGTTCATGGCTTTTTCAAAAATTTCCGGCAGTTTACCGGGCTCAACCCCGATCTCATTTTTGAAAACCGACTTTTTGCCCTCTCTCGCGCGCGCAAGCTCCGAAATATCCGCGGGAAGGGCCTTCGGCAGGCCCATCCCCTCCAATAAATCCTCCCCCTTCTGGGTATTCACATGGATTATAAAGCGTTCGCCCAACTCGGTAAAGAACAGGTCGTATCCGCCATTGGGCAATTGATTGCCCACCAGCGCGCAACTGGCGTGTTCGTCGCAATAGGCGTTACACTCAAGGCCGATAATAAAGACCTTTTCCTTTCTGAGAAGGTAGTTATAATCGCGGGGACGCTCGGAAAACACCATGTTCAGGCATTGTATACCGGCCAGATCGCAGGTATGCACGCCGAACAGAGCTATTTCCTCCGCCTCAAGCAGCGCCGTGTCCTCAGGCCGTTCCCCTTTGATATCAAACTCCAGCATTGTTTCGCGCTGGGGCATTAAATACTTTTTCGGGGGCAGTATGGTGGGAATGTATTTAAGCGCCACCTGAGCGCCTGAAGAAACCTCCTCAAAAGCGAAATTGCCGTGGCCCCTGGAAACAGGAGCGTACACCTTCATTTGTTTTGAAAGCTCTTTTATGAAGCCGTCAAGCCCGTCTTTGTTAAGTATATGGTAGTTCACCAGCGTGGACCTCCATGACAAAATTAACTTTGCGCCGGCACCGGCGCCTATATATTATAGTCAAAAAGAGCCGGTAATTTTCTTTTATAACGCATGCCGCGCGCGCGCACGGCGTCACATGGATATAAGTTAACCTTATGCCAGACCAGACAACGATGGAGCGCGTCACATCCGGAATATGTTCCCATTCGCAATAAGAAAAATTAATACTCCGTGCGGCAGGGTTCGAGTCGGAACAGGCTATGCGGCGTTTTTACGGACTTACCGCAAGGCGGATCCGCCGGGAATCCCGGAAATATGTGGCGGAAAGCCCCGCCCAACTTGTAAAATATACGGGGTTGCCGTAAAGTCGGCAACCCATGATTATAGTGATGATAGAACGATTACAGAGATACTACTCCGATGAGAAATCACCGTAATCTCTCCTCTATCGCTGTAATCTCTACCTGAACTTTATGAAACAAATTGTTTTATTGCGCCACGGCCACGCGCTGGGCATTTACGAGTCGGGGGCCGGAGAAGATTCAAAAAGACCGCTGTCTGAAACCGGAAAAAAACAGGCCGCCGCTTCCGCTAAAAAACTGCTGGAACTAAAATTCTCTCCTGAAGTTATAATCGCAAGCCCGTATTTCCGCGCGGCCCAGACAGCCAGCATAGCCGCGTCTTTTTTTCCCAAAGCAAGGCGTTGTGAGTGCGCGGCGCTTGCGTCGGGAAACGGGCCTGCCGTACTTGAACTGCTTGAGCTGGAGCTTAAAAACGCGGCTTCGGCGCTGATAGTGGGGCACCAGCCGCTGCTTGGAACTATTTGCGGATTTCTACTTGGGAGTGAAAGTTTTAATTTTACACCCGGCAGTTTTGTGTATTTAAAGCTTAAAAACGCCGGCACACCGTATGAAAGCGAACTTGTGGAATTTTTCTCTCCTCAATGAGGCCTTTTATACCGACATACCCCGCCCTTTTACTGCCAGTTGCGATTTTTGAACGCATTTTTTTGTTCGTTCCGCGTTTTGCATACACCGGCGTAGTCTGTCTTCGGAAAAGGGCGGCCCCTCCGGGGCGAAAGTTGCAGCCAACTGCAACTTTCGGGTTAGCGCTGTTACTCTGGCTTCTAACGCCGGCAGCCTTCGCCGGTTCAAAACCCATAAGAATAAGCCTCTATAACACGCATAAACTTACGCGGGTTACGGCGACACCGGAGGATTCCCGCGTTTTCATAGGCGATTATCTTCTTAAAAAAAGCGCGGTTATAGCGGCCTCCGGCAGTTCTAAAAGCGCGGCCCCGGCCGCGATCGTAACCGCGCAAGCGGACGGCTTTAAGCTAAGGAAATATACCCTTATAATTAAATCTTTCGGCGGCGGCGTCTGGCTGTCAGGCCAGGGTATACCAAGGCGTCTTTACCGCGGCAAAATCACCTTCACAGCGCGCGCCGGGCGGCTTAAAATAATCAACGAGCTGGATTTGGAGGAATATCTTACCAGCGTAGTATCGTGCGAGGCGGGGGATCTGTTCCGGCCAGAAGCCTACAAAGCCCAGGCCGTGACGGCAAGAACCTATACTTTCAAGAACATAAACAACCACGCTAAGAACGGCTTTCACGTATGCGATTCCACGCATTGCCAGCTTTATACCGGATTTGCAGCCGTGAGCGAAAAGGCAAAAGCGGCAGTGGCCCATACCCGCGGAGAGATTCTGCGTTATAAAGGTTCCCCCGCTTCAACTTTTTACCATTCCATCTGCGGAGGGAAAACCGAAGACATGGCCTTTGTCTGGCCGTACGAACCGAAGCCGTATCTGATTTCCGTTGAAGACGGCCCGCAAAACGCCCATTACTGCTCCATAGCGCCCGCTTTTAAATGGAAAACAAAAATATATTTTAAGGCGCTCACCCGGATCGCCAGAACGGAGCGCTGGCTGAAACCGGATGAGGAAGCGCGCAAGATGAGAATAAGCAAAAGGGGCGCGTCCGGCCGCGCCTGCGAACTGGAAATTTACACCAACCACAGAATAGTAAAAATTTCCGGCACAAATTTTTATCAGGGCTTCGGCAGGCGCGCCGGCTGGAAGGCCATACGAAGCACGCTTTTTGAAGTATCGTACGCGAAGGATTACATGATCCTTGAAGGCAAAGGCAACGGCCACGGAGTCGGCATGTGCCAATGGGGAGCGGAAGGCATGGCAAGAAAAGGTTTCAACTACAGGGAAATACTTCATCACTACTATCCGGGAACGGAGGTTGGTTATGACTGAACTGCAAGCGGCGATACTCGGAGTATTGCAGGGGCTTGGCGAATTCCTGCCCATCTCAAGTTCGGCTCATCTGGCAATAGCGCCTTATCTTTTAGGGTGGAATTACCAGGGACTGGCTTATGATGTAATGCTGCACCTGGGCACGCTGGCCGCCGTGCTTATTTATTTCGCGGGCGACTGGATCAGAATAATAAAAAAGGGCCTTCTGGAACCTAAAAAACCCGGGGGGCTTTTATTGTGGCAGCTGGCCGCCGGTTCCGTGCCCGCGGGGCTGGCCGGCTTATTGCTTTCAAAACAGGCCGAAACAGTTTTCCGTTCCCCTCTCTGGATAGCCTCCAACCTAGCGGTATTCAGCGTGTTCATTTATCTGGCGGACCGCAAACCCGCGCAAAAAAACACTTTGGAAAGCTTCAATTTCAAAGACGCGCTGCTTATAGGCGCAGCCCAAAGCCTGGCGCTGATGCCGGGGGCTTCGCGCTCCGGCATGACCATAATGGCCGCTCTATTTGCCGGATACTCAAGGAGCGACGCCGCTACAATCTCTTTTCTGCTCTCGTGCCCGGTTATTTTCGGAGCGGGAATACTTGAATTTTTAAAACTCCCAAGCGGGTCATTCAATTCAGTATTCGCGGCCGGCGTGGCGGCTTCGTTTATTTCCGGTCTGCTTGCCATAAAGTTTTTCCTGCTCCACCTTAAAAACCATGACCTTAAACCTTTCCTGGTTTACAGGCTGCTGCTTGCCGGATTTATTTTCTGGAAAGTGTTAAGTAGGTAATGCAATAGCGTATAGGGGCTAGCGTATAAGGGAAAGCAAAAGATATAAAGGAATTACCTTCCCTAACCTCTGGCCCCAAACCCCCATCTCCTATTGTATAATTACACCATGGACATAGAACCAAAATTGCGCAAGTTCCTGAAATTCGACAACCCCCAGATTTTCAGCTTTTTTTTCTTCGGCATACTGCTGTTTCTGCTTTATCAACTGCTGCGCGTGCTATCACCGTTTGCCGGCGCCCTTATACTGGCGGCAATGACAACACTCATCTTCTACCCGCTGCATCTCTGGATAAGCGGACGCTTTATCCGGAACAAAACCGCCGCGGCCGCCGTTTCAACAATTACCGCCGTAGTAACGGTCATACTGCCGCTGCTGTTTTTCGGCTGGCTGGTAATGAAGGAAGCCAGGCACCTTTACCCGAGAACGACACAATGGCTTTCAACCATCTCACAGAGTGGTATAGAGCTTTCCCTTCCGCCCCAGCTGAGATCCGTGTGGAACATAGATCTGCAGGATATCGTTACCAGCAACGTGCAGAACCTGCGCGACAACATTATGAATTCCAGCGGCAAATTATTAAAAAATATTTTTTTCTTTGTGGTCAACTTCATCGTTCTTATCGCCATGATCTTTGTTTTTTTCAAGGACGGAGAACGCTTTTTACACTGGCTCATTGACATTATCCCCATGGACCACGATTCAAAGTACCGCGTGGCAAACCAGCTCTCTGTCACCACCATAGCCGTAGTGCGCGGGATACTGCTGACCGCCGCCTTTCAGGGCCTGGTTGCGACCGTGGGCTACTACCTTGCCGGCGTTACTTCGCCCGCGGTGCTTGGGATGCTCACCGGTTTTGCCGCGTTAATCCCCTTTGTGGGTACCAGCCTGGTCTGGCTGCCGCTCAGCCTGTTTTTTATTTTTTTCAGGGACCCGCGCACCGGAATGTTTATCCTCGCCTGGGGGGCGGTGGTAGTCGGGCTGCTAGACAATATTCTGCGCCCGATACTGATAGGCAAAGAGGCAAAGCTTCCTGTGTTTCTGCTGTTTTTGGGGATTTTCGGCGGTATAAAAATTTACGGCCCGCTGGGTATTTTCCTCGGGCCGCTCTTAATTTCCTGCGTTATCGTTTTTCTGCAGATCTACAAGGAAGCCAAAAAAGCCACCTCAGGCGCCCGCAAAGCCGCCGGAACGCCGCAATGCGCCAACGGGCAATTGCCGAAACAAGAGTAGGTGGATAGGCCGCAGGCACGATAGTAATTGATAGCGACGGAAAGCAAAAGAAAGCAACTGAATGCCACAAAAAGTAAGAGGCGCATAAAACAGTTTTTTCATTTTTAGTTACTTTCCGTAGCGTTCAGTAGCCTTCCATTGCCATATACGACAATGGCCTTCACCCTTCAGAAGCGGTTGTCTGGCCTATGGCCGTGCCGTATCTGACCTATGGCCGTGCCGCAACGAGCGCTATGCGCAACAAAGCGGCCAGGGGCTGCCTATAAGACGGCTTGCGGACACAGATTCTTTATCGGGCAGCGCGAACAATTCCCCACGCGTGAGAGGTCCATAATAAGTATTTTCTCCCCGATCTCGCGCAAAAGGGCCAAAGTTTTTTCGTCGCCAAGGCCGTCATAATCGGCCGACACCTTATATGGGCCGTTTAAAACAAAAAAGGACACTTTTTTAACCGTAATATTTAGCGCACGTTTAAGCCCGAGGGCGTAAATAGCAAGCTGAAGGCTTTGCGCCGCGTCAGCCGGTGTTTTTTTCTCAAACCCCATTTTATAGTCTATCAACTCAAAACAGTCCCCGTCCAGACGGTCAACCCTGTCTATGGTGCCGCGCACCCGCCATTTTTCAAACGCGAACTGAAAAACTTTTTCCGAGAAAACAACGCGGCTTTTCTCGGCCTGGACGGCCAGCCAGTAATTTTCAAGCACTTTCGCCCCGGTGTTATAAAACTCCATGCTTTGCTGGACTGTGGCATAGCCCCGGTTATTCCAGGAGTCCTCATAATACGCCAGCAGGTCGCTCAGGTCGCCGCCTGAAGCGTGATAGCGGGCCAGCGCTCCATGCACGGAAAGACCAAGCGAAGCATAGGGATTAAGCGGGGCAAACCGCCGGTCCACGTAAATATACTTATAAAGGCTGGGGCAATCCAGGTATGCCTTTACCTTGCTGTAATTAAGTTCAAGCGGATCAAATGCCATAGGGGGATAGGGATACTAAGTCTGGGAGTCGAGAGTCTTAGAGTCACAGAGTCTCAGGGTCTCAGGGTCTCAGACTCCCAGACTCTCCGACTCTCCACACAATCACTCATAAATTATTTTATATGGCGGAAAAAATCCACCAGCGTATCGCCGTATTTTTCCTGACGCACCAGCTCAAACCCCGCCGGAGCGGGCGCCGCTTCTTTTTTGTGATGCTGCACTACAGCCATGCCCGAAGGCGCGAGTATCCCGCCTTCGGCCAGAAGCTCAAGGGTCCGGGCGCTGTAAAAAAGCGGCAGATTCTCGCTGGTCCTGTACGGAGGACCCATAAAAATTATGTCATAGCCCGCGTAACCGCTGTAATGTTCAAGCCACTTAAGCCCGCTCAGAACATCCGCTTTTAAAACTTTCGCGGTCTCCGTAAATTGAAGGTTTACGATATTTTTCTCTATAACTTTCACGCAAAAACCGTCTTTCTCCACAAAAACGGCCTTCGCCGCCCCGCGCGATAACGCCTCAAGCCCCACTGTCCCCACTCCGGCATAAAGATCAAGAAAGACTGCTCCCGTTATGTAGGGCCGCAATATGTCAAAAAGCGACTGCCGGATCCTGGCGGAAACCGGTTTAATGAATTTATGTTTCGGCACGGAAAAAACGCTCCTGCCCCTCCTGGTGCCGGCGATTATTCTCATCACAATTCAACCTCACGATTTAATATCGGTGAAACAATTAATTAATTTCAAAATAGCTATAATGTATTATAGAATAAAAATAGTCACGGGTTGGCAGGTTCACGGTTATCTTTTCAGCAATCTTTATGTTTTCTAAGGCTTTGCTTATCAGACGGACAACCGTTGAACTATTTCCGCCGGAGGCGGATGCGCCAGGTTGTTTGGCGTAAAACCGCTGAACCGTGAACCGGGATAGTTGCGAAGAGAATTTCCATGGAAAACCCTGAAATACTGATAATTGACGATGACCCCATGGTGGGAGAGCTTTCGCGCGATTTGCTTACGGAGGATGGCTATCAAGTAACGCTCCTCCAGGATTCCATGGAAGCCCTGGCGGCCATAAAACGAATTCACCCCCGCCTTATAATAACCGATATCATGATGCCCGGCATCACGGGGCTTGATATCTGCAAAGCGGTAAAATCCAATCCGGAATTAAAACACATAAAAATTATTGTAGTTTCCGGCAAATCGTACGACGTTGAAAAGCAACGCTCTTTCCAATTTGGCGCCGATTTTTTTATCCAGAAACCGTATAATGTTGAAACTTTTTCAAAGACCGTAAAAAGCATCCTGGACGGCGTTTCACTGCAGGCGCAGGGCGGCGTAGCGGACAAAAAAGAGGAAATAGCGCCTTCCCCCCCCTCTCAGGCGCAGACAAGCGACCTTTCAGCCGCTCAACTGCGCCTTACAGTGTGGGGGGCGCGCGGGCTATCCGGCGAAATTCCGAACACCGTATCCCGCTACGGCAGGCAGACTTCCTGCGTGTCCGTGGAAAGCCAGGACCATCTTTTTATTTTTGACGCCGGCACCGGCATCGTGCAGCTTGGCAGGGAAATAGCGGCGCGCAAACGCCACTACAAGGACATTTGGATCTGTCTCACCCATTTTCACCTTGATCACATACTAGGGCTGGGCAATTTTCTGCCTATGAACGACCCCGCTTTTTCAATAAACCTTATAGGCTCAAATGACCCGGAAAAAACTCTTAAGGCCGTGGCGCAGGACGCTTTTTACAGTTCCTTTTCTCTTACCAAGCGCCCCCCGAAGGCAAAAATAAGCATTTACGAAATTCTGGAAGACAACTACGAACTGCTGCCCGGCGTAAAACTTTCTTCAATGTACGCCAACCACCCCACCAGTTCACTTGTTTACAAACTTGAGATGTTCGGCAAAAAAATAGTTTACTCCCCCGACAGTGAGATCCTGGGCGACGCCACCGCCTTCCAGGACTACGATGAAAAACTGTCCCATTTTGTCTACGGCGCCGATTTCCTCATTCACGACGCCGCCTATAATGACAAGGACTATGAGCTAAAAAAACAGGAGGGGCATTCGGGCTTAACCCTGACGGTTGATTTCGCGGGCGAAAAAGCTAATGCGAAGGACCTGATACTCTTTCACGCCAGCCCCGAATACAGCGACCAGGAACTGGACGCCATGCTTGCCGCCGCTAAAGCGAGAGCGCAGGAAAAAGGTTTCGCTCTCAACTGCCATCTTGCGGAGGAAGGAAAATTTTTTCTATTGCAGGGAAGTCAGTAACAGTGGATAGTGGCTAGTGACGAGTGATCAGTGGCTAGTGGGCAGCACAATAGTGACCGAAAATAGAAAAAGAAAAGAGGACAGATGTCCTCTTTTCTTTTTCCCTTCTGCCCACTCGCCACTAACCACTGGCCACTTTCTGCTCAGCTGTGCCCCTGTGTCACATTTACCGCTCGTTCCGGTATGACGCCAAAACGTTCTTCATAGCGCTTAATGTTCTCTATAAGCGCCGCCATCAGGCGCCTGGTATGCACGGGACTTGAAATTATACGCGCGCGCAATTTAGCCTTCGGCTGATTGGGCTGAAGAAAAAGGAAGTCAAATATAAATTCAGTCTCGCTGTGGGTAACCCCGGCAAGATTGGCGTAAATGCCCTGCGCCGTCGCATCGTCCATCTCCACCTGCAGTTGCATGGGTTTTGCCTGCTCCTGTTTATTCTCCGCCATAAATTTCTCCTTCCCTATGAACACTTTAATTTTCCGCCGCCGTAAAAGTATAATATATTTGGGGGCTGCTGAAAAAGGGCAGCCCCGTGATTACAGTGATAAGACTCCGACGCAAATCGCTGCAATCTCTCTTTAATCACTGTAATCTGGGGCACCAAAAAAAATGAGAACAACCATACTTTTAATACTGACATTTCAAACCGGCCTGGCCGCGGGGGCGGAGATGACTTTAAAGTGCGAAGATCTGAAACCTCGCTACAGCGCGCTTAAAACCAAGCGCATGCAGCCCCTGCGCCGCGGCAAGATCTGGCTTTCCGGTGTTTCTAAAGCGGAACTTGTTGAAACCTGCGATCCCTACGGGATGAAAACGGGAGAAGCCCAGTATAGCCGAAAAAGCCTGCAGCTTAAGCGCAAACTGATTTATAAAAACCGGCCGGCGGCCGGACTTTTGTGCGAAACCCGGCGTTCCGGGGAGAAACTTACAACCAGCTTCAGCGACGAGGCACGTTCTTCCCTTGATGATTTCTGCCGAAAATACAAAAAAGCGGATTTTGACGCGGTTCTGGTTTATGATGAGTCTGCTGGGCTTTCCGCCGAAGGCGGACCCGCCGGGTTGTTTGGCGGGAACAATAGCTTCGCAGGACCAGATCCCTTCGGAGCTCCCGGCAAAAGTGCCGGAGCGAAGGAGGACGCGACGACTGACGGCACGGCACAAGGCCTGACCGCCCCCTTTAAGCGGATTTTCAGGGTTTACAACGGCACGGGATTTGTGAACGAGGAATATTTTTTCGATCCCGAAGGCGGGCTTGAAACAAGAAAAGTTTACAAGTACGACGCGAAGAATAACCTGACGGAAATGGCGGAGCTGGACTTCTCCGGAAACCAGCTTTCCAGGGAAACCTTTACTTTTAACCGGATAACCTCCGCTAAAACCAGCGCCATTTACGGCCAGACCGATGAACTGCTGAAAAAAACCGTTTCACAGTACCGCGAAGACTCCACCCTCAGGCAAGTCATCGTTTACGTCTACGATGCCGGCGCTCAGCTGGTTTCAAAGAATGAAATACACTTTTCCAGTTCCGGTCTCCGCGAAAAAGAGCTGGTTTATCAGGGGGACTTTGAAACACCCGCCTATGAGTACCATTATTCCCACAAACTGGATCTGAAGGGTAACTGGACGGAGGAGCGTAAAACAAAGTTTGTTTTTTTTAATGGAAAATCTTTGCCGGATACGCAAGGCGCGCCGGAAATAACTCAGCGCGAGATAACATATTATTGACCAGCCATAAGCAGAAAAGCTGCCATAAGCCATAAGGGCGCAACGCCCGCTATATTGTAGATACGACTATTGCCGTAAGCCATAAGCCGTATCTAAAACTTATGGCACAGTCGGCCTTCAAGCCGGCTGTTTGTCTTCTTTTACAGACGCAAAAAAAAGCCGTCCGCATTAGGCGGACGGCTTTGAATTTATAAGCCTTAAGCTTTGGGAGCCTGAGCCTTTTTCACATTAACGGCTTTAGGGCCCTTATCCGTGTTCTCGGTCTCAAACTCAACTTCCTGCCCCTCAGCCAGGGTTTTGAAACCGTCGCCAAGAACTGATGAGTGATGAACAAAGAGATCCTTTGAACCATCATCGGGTATGATAAAACCAAACCCTTTTTTATCGTTAAACCACTTTACTTTACCTTTTGCCATTTGTTAATTTCCTCTCTTTAATTACCATTACTGCTTTCCGGCCCGTTTCCGGACCTTAAAAATATTATATATTATTTATGCGAATAACTAATAGCAAATAACGGCGCGTGACTAGTAGCGAATGGTTAGTAAACAGCCAAAAACAAAGAACTCTCCACCAGCCACTCTCTTCTCTGACCACTAATCACTACCCACTAACCACTATTTTTTATTCTCCGTTCCACTTCACGAAAAGCGGCATAAGAACATTCACCGCGTCCGGGTGCCTTGGGATTACGCGTACCGCAAAATCGTGGCGGCCGCTTTTGCGGGCGGTTAACTCCGCGAGAAAAAGATGGGAGTCCCCCATTTTGGAATCACGCGTCATAACGACCGCCGAACCTTCCTTAAAACCGCTTTCCCCGTCAGCCACTCCCACATATAGCTGCACCTCAACGTCTTCAGGCGATAAGTCGCCAAGCCACACTGTCGCGCGCATAGGCAGCCTGGCGCCTGAACGTATTTCCATCTCCGGTTTAAACCTATCAAGCGTCACCTGCACGCGGGGCCAGTTATCCTCAATTTTCTTGCGCCAGCGCGCTATTTCAACAAGCCTTGAATTATCATCAAATTTTTTCATGGCGCGGTGCGCGGGTGAATAAAACTTTTCATAATATTCCCTGAGCATGCGGTTGGTATTAAAATACGGCACCAGCTTCTGCACGGAGGCTTTCATCATCTTTATCCAGTTATGCGGGAGGCCGTCTGGACCGCGGTCGTAGTAAAGCGGCGCCACCACCTTTCGCAGTAGATTGTAGATAGCTTCAGACTCCACATAATCGCGCTCCGAATCGCTGTTATAGGCGTAGGAACTCCCGATGGCCCAGCCGACTTCGGGAGAATACCCTTCCCCCCACCAGCCGTCCAGCACCGAAAGGTTAAGCGCCCCGTTTATGGCGGCCTTCATGCCGCTTGTACCCGATGCCTCAAGCGGACGTATGGGGTTGTTAAGCCAGACATCCACCCCCTGCACCATGTAGCGGGCCACATTCATGTTGTAGTCCTCCACGAATATTATCCTGTTTTTAAAACGAGGGTCCTGGCTGAGACGGGCCACTTCTTTTATGTATTCCTTGCCCATAGTATCGGCCGGATGCGCCTTTCCCGCGAAAAGGAACTGCACCGGCATGGCCGAATCGGTTACCAGCTCAAGCAGCCGTTCCATATCGCGCATAAAGAGCGTGGCACGCTTATAGGTGGCAAACCGCCTGGCAAAACCGATAGTGAGATAATCGCAGTTGATCACTTTTTCAGCCGACTCAAGCACGGTGCGGTCTGCGCCCTGGCGCTGATACTGCCGCTTCAGTCTTTCGCGCACCAGTTTAGCCAGCTTCTGCTTTCTCACCATGTGGGTTTCCCAGAGTTCCCGGTCGTCAATATCGCCGGTTTTCGTCCAGTCGCAGTTATCGGGCATGCCGTCAGCCTCCGCCGACCCGCAAAGAAGATATTTTTTATAAAGTTTATAATGTTCGTTGCTTATCCACGAGGTGGTATGCACGCCGTTGGTTACGCCCTCTATGGGAATTTCATGCCGGGGCAGGCCCGGCCAGATCTTGTGCCACATATCACGCGAGGTGTCGCGGTGCAGCATGCTGACCGCGTTAAGCCAGGCGCACAGCCGGAGCGCCACCACGGTCATGCAAAATCCCATGGAAGAACGTTCTTCTTTGCCTATTTCCAGGAACTCGGCAAAGCTTATGCCAAGTTCCTTTGAGTAGCTCTCCATATACTTACGCACCAGATCAAAATCAAAATACTCGTTACCGGCTATAACGGGCGTGTGAGTTGTGAAAGCCGAAGACGCCCAAACGGCCTCCCGCGCTTCCTTAAAGGACAATTTCCGCGCAACCATCAGCTGGCGGATCCTTTCAAAAAGCAGAAAAGCGGAATGCCCCTCGTTGACATGATAGACGGTGGGATTAAGGCCCATAGCCTCAAGCGCCCGCACGCCGCCTACGCCCAGCACTATCTCCTGGCTGATGCGGTTTTCCCTGTCTCCGCCGTAAAGCTGCTCGGTAATAGCGCGCGCCTTGGGGGAATTTTCAGGCAGATTGGTGTCAAGCAGGTAAAGAGAATTTCTGCCCACCGGCACTTTCCAAACCCCTATTTTTACGGTTTCTCCGGCCAGTATAACTTCCACCTGCAGCGGATGGCCGGCGGAGTTTTTCACCACCTGCACCGGCATGTTATACCAGTCATTTTCAGGATAGCGTTCCACCTGCCAGCAATCGCGGTTCAGCATCTGCTGGACATAGCCCTTCCTGTAAAGCAAACCCACTCCCGCCACAGGCAGCCCCAGGTCGGAGGCGGATTTAAGATGATCGCCAGAAAGCATACCCAGACCGCCGGAGTAGATAGGCAAACCTTCACCTATGCCGTATTCCATGGAAAAATAAGCCGCCAGCATATCTTTGTCCCGGGCGTCCGAGTGGGCGTTGAACCAGGTGTCCTGATATCCGATGTAAGCGTCAAATCGTTTTTTTATCCCGTTCAGACGCTCAAGGAAAGAGCTGTCCCCGCTTAAGGCCTCAAGCCGCTCGGGGGAAACGGTACCGAGTATCCATTTGGGATTACGATGCGAACGGTGCCAAAGTTCGTCGCTGATATCAACGAACATCATTATGGCGTCCCAGTTCCAGGTGAACCACATATTGGTGGACAACTCTTCAAGAGCTTTTAAATTTTCAGGAAGGTTAGGTATAACATTAAAAGACTTTATTTCCATTTCACGCTCCGTCGCTTAAGATAGGTTAATTTTACAAAAATATGAGGGCAAGTTTACAGAATACCAGCCGTTTTGATTAGGTTATGCGGAGGATTAAAAAACTTTGATTTTTTTCGTCAAACTTTGCTAAAATTGGATAGTTGTAGTGGGAGGTGGTTAGTGCGCGGAAAAACTGGCCACTGTCCACTGGCCACTGAATACTGTTTTACGGGCGTGTAGCTCAGTTGGGAGAGCGTCCGCCTTAGGCGGAAGGTCGCAGTCAGAGCAGAGTGTATACCGTGGTGAAAAAAGTTTTGGGCGTGTAGCTCAGTTGGGAGAGCGCCTCCATGGCATGGAGGAGGTCGCAGGTTCGATCCCTGTCACGTCCACCCAATTTACTATCAAAAGTGCCTTTTCAAGAGCAACATACCGACGCTAAGGAACCAAGACTGAAAAGCTTTAATAAAAACCCCGCGTCCGCCTAAGGCGGACGCGGAACACCAGCATTAAAACTCACGGAGAAACTCGGATATGAGCCGTATACCTGTGCTGATGTACCACCACATAGCCGACGACAGGGAAGTAACACCCGGCCAGTTTGAAGACCACCTGAAATATCTCAAGGATACAGGTTACAGAACCCCGGACCTCCGGGAGTTTTACGATATTGTGACCGGCGCAAAAAAAACAAATGACAAACTGATAGTTCTGACTTTCGACGACGGCTACGCCGACAATTGGATCTGCGCCTGGCCAATCCTTAAAAAACACGGTTTACGGGCCATTGTGTTCCCAACAACATCCAGACTGCGCGAAACCCGCGAAGGGCCGAATCCCACCCTGACTGACGGCGCGCTTTCGCCGCGAACCATACAAACCGAAAGACTCCCGGAGGGATTTTTGAGCTGGGAAGAACTTAAGGCTATGACCGATTCCGGAGTCTTTGAAGCCGGCTCGCACACCCATACGCACAGGAACTTCGTAAAACGCTCAGTTTACGGCGACCTTGAACAGGAACTAGATACCTCAAGCCGGCTTATAGCGGAGCACACCGGCGTAAAACCGTTTTCCATCGCCTGGCCCTGGGGCCAGCATGAAAAAAGCTGGGAAAGCCTGGTGAAAAAAAACGGCTACAAGATGGCTTTCACCACTGTAACCGGAGTCAATAAACCGGGCTGCGATCCTCTCTACATAAAGAGACTACGGGTGTCTAAAGGCGCAATAACCTGGCTTAAAAGCAGGCTTATACTGCATCGCCTGCCGGTGGTCTCGGAAATTTATGAAAAAATCTACGGCCTGGATGGCCGTATTAAGAAAAAATTCCGCAAAGCACCATAATCGTTAAAATATGTAATTACCCTGGTTCACGGTTCAGTGGTTTATCGGTTCAACGGTTGGGAATCGGGGAATACAAGAAGATCGTGGGAAAAAATAACCTTGAACCGCTGGACCGTGAACCAGACAACCTGAATAATTACTAGAATATCCACATGGTAAAAGGGCCGTTCACTATTTTTCATCTTGACGACGGCAAAGAACTGCGCGGCGGCCAGCGCCAGCTGCTCTATCTGGCAAAAGAACTTGCCGTTCTCGGCCACAAAAATATAATAGTCTGCCGTAAGAACAGCCCTTTAAGACGGGAAGCCGACGGTCTGGGATTTGAAACATTTTTCCCGCCCTGGCTTTTTGAATGGGACCCGGTTTCCGCCGTTATCCTTAGAAAAAGAATAAAAAGCGAAATCACAAACCCGGACCTGCCCGTGGTTTTGCATTCCCACACCTCGCACACGGCGGCTCACTCGTGGCTGGCCGGGCTTGGCCTTAATTGCGTCCGCATAGCCCATCGCAGGGCGGATTTCGCGCCCGGCGGCGGCATTTCAACCAGGCTTAAATATGCCGGCGCGGATAAGGTTATAGCTATTTCACAGCCGGTAAAGGAAACCCTGATAAAAGCCGGCGTTCCACCCGGGAAAATAGCTCTTATAAACAGCTCAATAGACCTGAACGCCTCTCCCTGGCTAAAAACCGGTTTTGAAGCCTATAAAAAGAATTCACGCGAAAAGATCTCGGCCATTTTCGGAATAAAAAATGACGCCTTCTGGACTGGCTCGCTGATAGCGCTGGAGCTGTGCAAAGATCCGCTCAATTTTATCCGCTCGGCCAAAACGGTGCTCTCCGCGAAACCAGGCACGCATTTTTTACTGGCCGGGGAAGGCAAGCTTCGCGGCCGGGCGCAAGAGCTGGCAAAAAACCTGGGGCTGGGCAATAACCTCCATTTTATCGGTTATTATCCCGCGCCGTATGAAATACTTTCAGCCCTTGATCTTTTTGTGCTGCCCTCCCGCGAAGAAGGCATGGGCAGCGTGCTTTTGGAAGCCATGAACGCCGGCGTACCCATAGTTGCCACTAACGCGGGCGGAATAACCGATGTTATCAAAAATGAACAAACCGGACTGCTGGTCCCGCGCGAAAACTCTGAAGCGCTTGCCGGAGCTCAGCTTCGTATTATGGCCGACCCGGAACTGGCAAAAAATCTGGCCGCCGGGGGGCGGAGGCGGCTTGCGGATTTTTCTTCGGTAAAAATGGCGGAAAGCACCTTGCGAATATATGAAGAAGCAGTTGAGAATTTTAAACCTGATTGACATTCCCTGGAACAGCGGCCTTGCGTCCTACGCTTTTGACCAGGCGCGCGCGCTTAAAGCCGCCGGACACGCGGTTTATTTCGCCTGCCCGGAGGGGAGCGCCGCCCGGGAATTTGCCGGGAGAGAAGGTTTTGTCTGTTTTTCCCTTCCCGGCAGGAAAGAGCTGTTTTTACGTCTTCCGTTTTTAAGACTGAAAAAAATACTGGCCGCCGAAGGCATAGACATAGTAAACGCCCATACCGGCAGAACGCAGACCCTGGCTTTTACGCTAGCGTGTTTCTCCGCTAAAAAAATTGCCGTTATCCGCACCAAGGCCGACGCCCGGCCGCCTTCAAAAAGCTTCACTCTCAGGAAAGTTTCAAAAATAATAGCGGCTTCAGATTTTATCAAGAACGGTTATTTAAAACTTGGCGTTCCCCCAAAAAAGCTTGCACTCGCCCGTCAGGGAATAACTCTTCCGGCGGTAACGCTCCAAGATTCGGAGCCGCCGTATAAAATAGGCGTTTTGGGCCGCCTTGACACGGTAAAGGGCCATGAATGTTTTTTAAAAGCGGCCGCGGAACTTATTAAAATAGGAATAAAGGCGAAATTTCACATAGCCGGCTATGAGGCGGGCGTAAAATACACCGACCTTAAAAAGCTGGCGGCCGAACTGGGCCTTGGAACCGCCGCGGTGTTTCACGGCCGGGTGCCGGACAGTTTTGAGTTTATAAATTCCTGCGATATAGGCGCCATCCCTTCATTAGGCAGCGAGGCGGTCTCCCGCGCGGCCCTTGAATGGCTGTCCGCGGCCAAGCCGGTAGTCGCTTCACGCGTGGGCAGTTTGCCTGAATTTATAACGCCCGAAAACCTGGTGCCGCCGGGGGACGCGGCGGCCCTGGCGCTAAGGCTTCAAACACTCCTGTCCGCGCCTGAGCGTCTGAACAAACTTGGCACCGCCAACCGCGAGCGCGCCGTGAGTGTTTTCAGCCCTGAAATTTTCGCGCGGCGAACCTGCCGTATTTTTGAACAAGTTTTGAGTTAGGAGTCTGGAGTTAGGGAGTTGAAATATTCTAAACTCTTAAACTCATAACTCTGAACTCTCAAACTCTCTTATGTCCATCTCTATAGCCATAATAGCCCACAATGAGGAAAAGAACCTGCCGCGGGCGCTTGAGAGCGCCGTTTGGGCGGATGAAATAATTTTAGTGGACTGCGGCTCAACCGACGGCACGGCGGCCGCGGCTGAAAATTTTAAAGTCCGTTTTTTCTCAAGGCCTAACAGCACGGCTGTGTATATCAACAAACAATTCGCCATAGACCAGGCGGCCTCGGACTGGATCTTCATACTTGACGCTGATGAGGAAATACCCCCGGAACTCAGGGAGGAGATAAAAGAAGTTACTTCTTCTCCGTACGGAGCGGCGGCTTTTAAAATGCCGCGCAGGAATTTTTATTTCGGCCGCTGGCTGAAGCATGGCGGCAAATACCCCGACACGCAGCTGCGTTTATTCAGGCGGGGCAAAGCGCGGTTCCTGCCGCTGCCGGTGCACGAACGCCTTGAAGTTGACGGAGAGACAAGCCGCTTAAGCAGGCCTTTGAACCATTACCCCTGCGCCGTTATGGAAGATGTTCTCCGTAAAAGAGCCTTTTACGGAGAAGCGCTCGCAAAATCTTACGCCCTTAAAGGAAAAAGCCGCCTTTTAATACTGCTGCGGCCGTTCAACTGTTTCTTTGTAAACTACCTGTTGAAAATGGGCTTTTTGGACGGAACCCAGGGCCTTAAAACCGCCCTTATGGACTTTCGCACCGTAATGGCCTCAGCCGTCCTCTATATAAAGAAAGGCCGGAACCTGTAAATTATAGTAACTACTCAGGTAGCCAGAATTCAGGAGTCAGAATTCAGAATGGCCAGCGAATAGGTTTCAAACAGGCATCTTCCTTCTGACTACTGAATTCTGACTTCTGTCTACTTGAATAGCAACGAGTTATACTTCTTTGGCTGTAAGGTCGGTAAGTGTTTCCCGTTTTCGCACCAAACGCCAGGCGCCGCGCCCCGTTATAAGCGCTTCGGGGGCTCGAAGACGGGAATTATAGTTTGAACTCATTGAAAAACCGTAGGCGCCCGCGGAATAAATTACCGCAAGGTCCCCGCGCGCAGGTTCCTTTAAGGCTGCTCCCAGAGCCAGAAAATCCCCGCTTTCACAGACCGGCCCCACAATGTCGTATTTCTTAATCGGTCCGCGCGCCGCGCCAAGCAGCGCTACCGGGTGCCTGGCGCCGTAAAGCGCGGGCCTTATCAGGTCGTTCATCGCGCCGTCTACAATAATAAAATTTTTATCGCCGCCCCGTTTGCGGTAAAGCACTCGCGTAAGCAAAATGCCCGTCGGCGCGGCTATTGAGCGGCCCGGCTCAATTACCAGTTTAAGGCCGGTTCCTTTAAACGCCGCCGCCAGCGCGCGCGCAAGCGGCCCGGGGAAAGGCATTTCAAAACCTTCCTTAACCCCCCAACCGCCGCCGGCGTCCGCGTATTCAAGGTTTACGCCCCGCGAAGCCATCTTTAAAATAAAACCGGCAAGGCGGGCGGCGGCAAGCCGGTAGGGCCTGGCGCTGTATATCTGCGACCCTATATGAAACTGCGCTCCTACGGCCTTTAAATGTTTTGAACCCGCGGCGTAAAAATAAATTTTCTCCGCTTCCTCAAACGACACTCCGAACTTGCCGCCAAGCCTGCCGGTAGTAATAAATTTATGGGTGCGCGCCGCGACATCCGGATTTACGCGCAGCGAAAATGACGCCGTCTTTTTAAGTTTAGCCGCTGTTTTTTCAAGCTCCAGCACTTCCTCAAAAGATTCGGCATTAATAAAAAGTATATCCGACTTAAGCGCGTAAGCCAGTTCCTCCGCGGTTTTTCCTACTCCTGAAAAAATTATTTTACCCGGCTTAAAACCAGCGCGCAGAGCGCGGTACAGTTCCCCCCCGCTTACAACGTCCGCGCCCAAGCCCTGCCCCGCCGCCAGCGCGCAAAGCGCCCTGTTTGAATTGGCCTTCAGCGAGTAGCAAAACAGCGCGTTAAGGCCGCGAAAAGCTTTTTTATACGTGGAGATCTGCCTTAGAAATACCGCTTTGGAATAAACATAAACAGGCGTACCCGCTCCGGCGGCTATTTTTTTTAAAATTTCAGGTTTGAAATAATCGGAAAGCATGGGGAATAAACAATCAGCAATTGAATGCTACAGAAAGCAACAGAAAGCTACAGAAAGTAAGAAGTCTTCTAAGAAATATCCGCGTTAATCGCGGCTTCTTTTGCTTTTTTACCTTCTGTTGCCTTCTGTTGCTTTCCTTAGCTTTCTGTTGCTATCAATTGGAAATTATTGCGCGGGGGGGGACTTGAACCCCCAAGCCGTTAGGCACACGCCCCTCAAACGTGCGTGTCTACCAGTTCCACCACCCGCGCGTATTAAAAACTTTCAGGCGACTTGTCTATTTTAGCAAATTAATTTCAGAAATTGTAGAATAGGCTTATGGACGCATTAGCGCTTGCTTCGGCGGTATTTTTCCTCCTCCTCAACGCTTTCTTCGTGTTGGGTGAATTTGCCATAGTAAAAGTCCGTTTTACCCGCCTTGAAGAACTGGCCGCCAAGGGCGTCACGCGCGCCAAAATAGCCAAAGAAGCCGTAAAAGACCTTGAGGCCTACCTCTCCACAGCGCAGTTGGGCATCACCATAGCCAGCATAGGCTTGGGTTGGGTGGGAGAACCGGCCATCGCGCAACTAATTACCCCCTTCTTCGGATTTTTCGGCGTCAAGCTCACCGCGGCGGCCTCACACACCGTCTCTATCGCCGCCGCCTTTTCCATAATAACCGCTTTTCACGTGGTCCTTGGCGAGTTGGTGCCCAAGAATATGGCCATCCGCATGCCGGAAAAGTCCGCCCTTTTGATAGCCGCCCCTTTCAAGTTCTTCCACACGGTCTTCTTCGTGCCGATGTGGCTGCTTAATGAAAGCGCCAACCTGGTGCTGCGCGCTCTGCGCATAAAGTCCAGCCAGGATGACACAGTACATTCCGACGAAGAACTGCGCATGATACTGGGCCAGTCGCAGGAACACGGCAGAATTTCACTGGGCCGCCTTATGATGTTTGAGCATCTCTTTGACTTCGGTAAAACCAGGGTTAAAGAAGTGATGACGCCTAAAAGCGCCATTGCATTTATAAACCTGTCAGCCCCATGGGAAGAAAACCTGAAAAAAATAAAAGCCAAGCAATTTTCCCGTTATCCTCTGGCCGCGTCCTCGGCGGACGACATAAACGGCTATGTGCATTTTAAAGACCTGGCCTTATGCCTCCTTGAAGGCGGCTGTCCCCTCCCCCCCGCATCCCCGCCCGGGACAGGCACGCGGGAGGGTGACTTGAAGCCTGATTTGCCCCGCATAAAACGCAATCTGACGGAAGTATCCGAAGATATTTCAGCCGAAAGAGCCCTTAGGGATTTTCAGGAGCGGCGCGTGCAGATAGCGCTTGTAAAAAACGCCAAAGGCGAAACCAGCGGGCTGCTTACCATGGAAGACATAGTGGAAGAACTTACCGGGGAAATACGCGATGAATTTGAGCAGCCGCCCGAACTGCTTTTAAGCGGCTTGCTTGTTCCTGACGCCTGCGCGCTGGACCTGCGGGCGGCCGGGCGCTTTGAGGCCATAGAGGAAGTTTTGGCGAAACTGCACGCAGCGTCCCCCTCCTTTGATCAAAAGGAAGCCCTTAAGGCTATAGTAAAACGTGAAACCAATTTCTCCACGGCGCTTGGCCACCAGACCGCGTTCCCCCATGCCCGTCTGGCCTCACTGCCAAAGCCGCTGGTGGCCGTGGGCAAAAGCCTGGACGGCATCCATTTTCCCGCGCCGGACAACCAGCCTGTAAAAATATTTTTTCTCATACTAACGCCCTTTAACGAGCCCACGCTGCAATTGAATATTCTTTCCCGGCTCTCAAACCTTATCTCAAACGTAACACTCCGGAAGCGCCTGTTCTCGGCTAAAACCCCTAACGACCTGCTGAACATACTGCACACCTTTGAGAACAAAGTGATGAAGTAAGTGGTCAGTGGGTAGTGAATAGTGGACAGTGATCGGTGAACAGTGGTCAGATGATTAAATAAAAAGCCCGATGGATCATTCCATAGGGCTTTTTTAATTTAATGTTAAACAGTATTAGATATCTGTATCAGACTATCATTATACTGACCACTGTCCACTACCCACTGATCACTTTTTCACCGGCGCGGCGGGAGCCGGTGAAGAGGGCTGCGCCGCAGGGGCGGATGGAGCCTGGGTCTGCAGCGGATATTCCTGCACCACCGAGCGCATACGGTTTGAAGAGGCGAACACCGTAAGCAAAAGCGAAGTGGCCGCGAATATCCCCGCCATTGTAATAGTGAACTTCTTAATAAACGAAGTCCCTGTGGCGGAGTTAAAAAGAGAGTCCCCCCCGCCGCCGAACATCGCAAGCGCGGATCCCTTGCTGGTCTGAAACACAATTATGGCAAGTATCAGCGAAAAAGCGGCCAGAACATGAACCACTATCAGAAAGGTATACATTTTTCCTCCAGAAACCAAACTGCGAGTAGGCTAGTATGCTGGTATGCATAAGAGGCCACAAAAGCCTACCCGCCTACTAGCCTACCGGCGAAATAGCCGCTTCGCGGCTATTTCTGCGACAACGCAACCAACCCGGGCAGCGGCTTGCCTTCCACGAACTCAAGGCTCGCTCCGCCGCCGGTGGAACAATGCGACATCTGGGAAGCATCCACTTTTGCCGTTTTCAGCACCGAAAGCGTATCACCGCCGCCCAGTATCGTGGCGGCGCCGTTTTTAGTGGCTTCAGCCATAACCTTGGCCACGGCAATACTTCCGGAAGCGAAAGCCGGAATTTCAAAAACACCGACCGGACCGTTCCAGAAAATGGTTTTAGCTCCCTTAATTTTATCGGTAAACAGCAGTTCAGTCCTTGGTCCTATATCCACGCCTATCCAGCCGTCCGGCACCGCCATAGCCTGGGTTATTTCCACCGCGGCATCCGGCTTGATTTCGCGCGCGACGCGGTGATCGGCCGGCAGAAGCATTTCAACGTTGTTTTTAAAAGCTTTAAGAATTATAGCCTTTGCCTCGTCCACCTTCTCGGCTTCCAAAAGCGATTTGCCTATATTTGTGTTTTGGGCCGCTAGGAATGTGTAAGCCATCCCCCCCCCGATGATCAGAGTGTCAACTTTATCCAGAAGACTGTAAAGCACATTTATTTTATCCGACACCTTAGCCCCGCCTATTATCGCCAGGAAAGGCCGCACAGGGTTTACCATGGCCTTATCAAGATATTCCAGCTCTTTCTGCACCAGAAAGCCTATCGCGCCCGGCAGGAATTTAGCGATAGCCGCGGTTGAAGCGTGAGCCCTGTGAAGCGCGCCGAAAGCTTCCTGAACGAAAAATTCCCCGTGTCCGGCGAGCTGTTTAGCGAAAGCCGCGTCGTTTTTTTCTTCCTCGGGATGATAACGCAGGTTTTCAAGCAGAACTATCTCTCCGTTTTTAGCGGCGGCGATCACCTTATCCGCTTCGGGCCCTACGCAATCAGCGGCAAAATGGACCTTAACACCCGCGAGCTTGGCAAGGCGCGGAGCTATGGGCGCCAGGCTGTACTTAGGATCAGGCTTGCCTTTGGGGCGGCCGAGATGCGCCATTAAAACAACCTTACAGCCTGCGTCAAGCAGCAGCTTAAGAGTTTTAAGCGTAGCGCGAATACGGGTATCGTCCGTGACAACGCCGTCTTTCATCGGCACATTATAATCCACCCGCGCCACCACGGTTTTATCTTTTAAATGCGCGTCCTGCACCTTAGCCAGTTTAAGAACCACGTTATTTTCAACAGTCATCTTTTACCTCAATAATACCTGCTAGTAGGCTTGTAAGCTAGTAGGCTTTGAAAAGCATACCAGCATACTAGCCTACCCGCCTACAAGCTCTCTTACGCTTTTTTAAACATCGCCTTTAACGCTTCTTTCAGGCCCGGCACGGTTCTTTCCTTAAGAGAATAGGTGACCCGCAGAGAAGGTTTGTTAAAATGCAGGTGCGTGGCCAGGTCTATGGGCGTACCCACAATAACCAGGTCCGCAGGTATGGCGTCAATGCTTTTTTTAAGCTCTTCCATCTGCTCCTTCCCGTAACCCATGGCGGGCAGGATCTCTTTAAGGTGCGGAAAGTTTTCAAAAACCTTTTTAATGGTGCCTATGCCGAATGGCCTCGGGTCAACTATTTCACCGGCGCCGTACTGCCTGGCCGCCACATAACCCGCGCCGTACGCCATTCCGCCGTGAGTAAGCGTCGGGCCGTCTTCAACCACCAGCACCTTTTTATTTTTAACCTGCCCGTTTTCGTTTTCAATACAAACGGGCGACTCGGCCTCTATAATTGCGGCTTTGGGGTTCATCCGCCGCACATTTTTCTTCACTTCTTCAACGTCGTCGGGCTTGGCGGTGTCAACTTTGTTTATTACCACCACGTCCGCCATGCGCACATTGGCCGCTCCGGGGTGGTACATTTCCTCGTGGCCGGGGCGCAGGGGGTCCGTTACCACTATGTGCATATCGGGCTTGTAAAAGGGCAGGTCGTTATTGCCGCCGTCCCACAAAATGACATCGGCTTCCTTTTCGGCCTCTTCAAGTATTTTGCCGTAGTCCACTCCGGCGTAAACAATGTGGCCGGCGGCTATATGCGGCTCGTACTCTTCCATTTCCTCAATAGTGCATTTATGTTTTTCCAGATCCTTCAGCGTGGCAAATCTCTGCCAGATCTGTTCCGACAGATCTCCGTAGGGCATGGGGTGGCGTATAGCCACAACTTTTTTACCCATCTCTTTAAGCAGGGCGGCTATCATGCGGGTGGTCTGGCTCTTGCCGCAGCCCGTACGCGCCGCGCACACAGCTACCACAGGTTTTTTGGATTTTATAAAGGTATGCTCCCCGCTGAGCAATTTAAAATCTGCCCCGCAGGAGATAACCAAAGACGCCTTGGCCATAACAGTGTCAAAGCTTACATCGGAATAGGCGAACTCAACCTCGTCAACCTTAAGTTTCTTTATAAGAGCGGGCATTTCTTTTTCTTCATATATCGGTATACCGGCGGGATAAAGCTTGCCGGCAAGAACCGCCGGGTATTTGCGCCCCGCGATATTGGGGATCTGGAAAGCGGTGAACGCCACCACCTCGTAATCGGCATTATCGCGGTAATACACGTTAAAATTGTGAAAATCCCTGCCGGCAGCTCCCATTATCAAAACTTTTTTCTTTGTCATGTTGTCATCCTTGTATAGTTTAGTGGTCAGTGGCTAGTGGTTAGTAAACTGCCCACTGTCCACTACCCACTGATCACTGTCCACTACCCACTTATTATATTCCCTTCTTCTCCATATACAGGGCCAAATCTATCACACGGTTAGAATAGCCCCACTCATTGTCGTACCAGGCCAGAACTTTCACAAAATTTCCGCCAAGAACTTTTGTGATTTTTCCGTCAACGACCGAGCTTAAAGCGCAGTGGTTGAAATCTATGGAGACAAGGGGTTCTTCGGTATAACCAAGTATCCCTTTAAGCGGGCCTTCAGCCGCGGCTTTTATGGCTGCGTTTATTTCCTCAACAGTGGCGGACCTGGCAAGCGTAACGGTAAGGTCCACAATTGACACATTGGGGGTGGGCACGCGTATGGCAAAGCCGTCCATTTTACCCTTAAGTTCCGGGATAACCAGCGATATTGCCTTGGCGGCCCCGGTTGAGGTGGGTATCATAGACACGGCGGCCGCGCGGGCGCGGCGCAGGTCCGAGTGCGCCATGTCCTGAAGTTTCTGGTCGTTGGTATATGAATGAATAGTGGTCATCAGGCCTTTTTCAATGCCCCATTTGTCATTTATTATTTTTGAAAAAGGCGCGAGGCAGTTGGTAGTGCAGGACGCGTTTGAAACCACATGGTGGTTTTTGGGATCGTACTTAGACTCGTTAACGCCCATTACTATGGTAATATCCTCTCCCTCGGCCGGAGCCGAAATAATAACTTTCTTAGCCCCGCCTTTGGTAATGTGGTTTTCGGCGCCTTTAACTTCTTTGCCCTTCTTATTCACGCCGTCCTTCTTTATGGTAAAAAGCCCGGTGGATTCCACTACCAGCTGAACGCCCAGCTCTTTCCAGGGCAGTTCGGCCGGATCTTTTTTCTTCAGAACCTTTATTGTTTTCCCGTTCACGGAAATTGCGTCTTCAGAATCGGCTTTTATCTCGCCGGGGAAGCGTCCGTGCACCGAATCGTATTTCAGAAGATACGCGTTCGTTTTAGAATCGGTAAGGTCATTAACCGCAACCAGCTCAATAGAATTATCTTTCCTTTCAAGAATGGCCCGCGCCACCAGCCTGCCTATTCTGCCAAAACCGTTTATGCCGATTTTAAGCGCCATGTATTGTCCTCCGGTGTGTTAAGCTTTAACAAATTTTTCCACGCCGCGCGGCCTTAAGCGTTAAACGCGGCAATTTAATTATAACAAATTTGCCTCCGCCGGTTTTTGCCTTGGCCAAAACAGCCGTCCCTTTTTTTATTGGAAAAAATGTAAAATATGGCTTATAGCCGGCGGAATACAGGAAATGTTAACAAGGCAAATTATGAATTATAGGGAATTGTTAAAGGATAAAGCCCGGGCCGTCCAAACCGCTGGAATTTTCATGTTTTCCGCGGCCCTGCCTTTTTCTGTTACGTTTATACAGGGCGGCATACTGCTTTTTATGGCGGCCGGCCTGTGGCGGCGCTGGAAAGAATCAAATATCAAAACCATTCCGGCCGAACTGAGCGGGAACCCGCTGGCCGTGCCATGGGCAGTGTATTTTGCGGCGGGCCTGCTTGCCGCGCTCGCCGGTATTAACCCCGCCAAAAGCATAGTTGCCTTAAATTCAGACCTGCTCACCTTTGTGTCTTTCGCCGCGCTGTGCCTTTTTCTGGAACCGGAACAGCGCGGCCTGGCCGTTAAGGTTTACCTTACAAGTATTTGCGTGGCGGCCATTCTGGGCGCGGGCCAGTCCGTCTACGGCCTGATCAACGCGCAGGATATACGGGCACATGCCACCTCGCACCCGGTAAGGCTCGGTGAAATAATGATAATAGGTCTTGCCCTGGCGTTAAGCCGCCTGTCGGCGCCTGAAACGCTCTCCCCCCGCGTTAAAAAAGTTCTTTACGCAACCGCGCTTATCATCCTTTCTACTATCATATTAAGCCAGACACGCGGAGCTTATCTGGGCGCCGCTTTTGTATTTGCTTCCCTCCTTATAATACGCAAACCGCCGAAGCGGGTAATTCTCGCCTTCGTCACGGCAGCTCTGATTTTGGGCGCGGCTATTTCTTCCCTTAACCCGGAGATTCACCGCAAAATTAGTTCAATATACGGCGGTGTTAACAGCGCGGTAAACTCCGGCGTTCAAGCGCCAGACCAAAGCGTGAACACCCGCCTTATACTCTGGAAAACAGGTTTCGCAATGATTAAGGACAGGCCGGTATTAGGCGCTGGCCCATCCAATGTAAAACGCCTGTTTCCGGCTTACTGCGCAAAACCCTACCCGGAAGACACAGTATGGGGCAGCCTGCACAATATCTACATCCACCAGGCGGCTGAACGCGGCCTGGTTGGGCTTGGCGCGTTATTTCTTCTGTTCGGAGGCATGTTTGTAACGGCCCTGCGCAGTTTCAGGGCCAGGCCTTCGGACCTTACTCTTTGGGCGCTGGCCGTTATGCCTGCCTGGTTTGTAATGAATATGACCGAAATTTCTTTCCAGCATGTACATACCTCATATGCCGTCTTCTTTGCCCTAGCGGTATCCATAACCGTCGCCAAACCGAAAGGCTATTAGGCTGTAGGTAAGAATCCTATTTGACTAACAGCCTACAGGCTAACAGCCTATCCCCCTTCCCCCTCCGACCTACAGCCTTTCCGCCACTACGACTTTGGCGGACCCGCCGGTTGTTTTGGCGGGCAGCCCCCCCCTGCTAATATCGTATAATTGGTAATTATCCGGGTTCACGGTTCAAAAGTTCAAGGGTTGGAAGAAAAAACGCTTACTCTTTGCTTTCACAACCGCTGAACCGTTGAACCGTGAACCTGGCAACCTGAGTAGTTACGTATAATTTACCTATGTTCCAACTGACTAAAATTAAAAACAGGCTCGGCATAGCCGTGCTGTTTATCGGCGATATAATCTGCCTTCTCATACTTTTTCAAGTGTCGGTTTTTTTGCGAAAAAACCTGCTGCCCGTCTTCTTTAATGATCTGCCGTTATTACTAAGCGATCTTTCAATATACGGCTGGATATTCCCTATATGGCTCGCCATAATGACCTACGAGGGCGCTTATTCAAGGCGGTTCTCCGCCTGGGACGAGGTTAAATTCCTCTGGAAATCCTCTTTTTTCGCCTGCGTGGCGGTGTTCACCATCTTATTTATAAGTAAAAAAGGCCCGGAGTTCTCCCGCATACTCATGGTCATAATGGGAACCCTTTCCGTCATACTATTTCCCTTCCTGAGGGCGGGGCTTAAAAAACTGATATATTCCGCCGATCTTATGAAACGCAAAATGCTTATCGTTGGCTCCGGCGAGGCCGCCGTTGCAGCCTTTAACGCCGTAAAAAACGAGTCCAACCTTGGCTACGATATAGCGGGCTTTGTAGACGACTCTTCCGCCCAAACCGAGCTTTGCGGCTTAAAAGTCCACGCGCAGCTGGACCAGATAGAGCGCTACATAAACAGCGCCGGCATCCACGATGTGATAGTAGCCAAGCCGGAGCTTGAAAAAGACGCCCTGATAAAGCTTATCAATGCCATCCAGCACAAAGCCGAGAACACGCTTTATATACCGGATTTCAAAGGCCTGGCCGTTTCAGGGACCGAACTGAGGTATTTTTTCCGCGAACAGGCCATGATCATAGAAATAAAGAACAACCTGTCCAATCCGTTGAATTACGCGGCCAAACGCAGCATAGACTACCTGGCGGGACTGCTTGTGTTCATTCTCACGCTGCCTTTGCTGGCGTTGATAGCGTACCTTATACGGCGCGATTCACCCGGCCCTGCAATTTTGGTCCAGCGCCGCATCGGCAAGAACGGCCGATCGTTCCGGTGCTACAAGTTCCGCACCATGTACCTGGACGCGGAAGAAAGGCTGAACGCCATATTAAAAACAGACCCGAAAGCCAAAGAGGAATGGGAGAAATTCTGGAAACTAAAGGATGACCCGCGAATAACCAAAGCGGGACAGTGGCTGAGATCCACTTCGCTTGACGAACTGCCTCAGGTTATAAATGTCCTCAAAGGCGAAATGAGTCTTATCGGCCCGCGCCCTTACCTGCCGCGTGAAAAAGAATTTCTGGCGGATGAAGGCGCGACAATACTTAAGCTTCCCCCCGGCATAACGGGCCTCTGGCAGATAAGCGGCAGGAGCGACACTTCCTGCGACTTCCGCATAACAATGGACAGCTGGTACGTGAAAAACTGGGACCTGTGGCTGGACATAATGATAATTTTCAAAACAGTCGGAGTGGTTTTCAACCGAGAGGGAGCAAGGTAGGTAAGGGGCAGAAGCCGGAAAACAGCGGACAGAATTCAGAAGTCTGAATTTAGAATAGCCTGCGAATAAGACTCCAACTCGGGGCAAAAATAGCTGTGCTTGCCCAGCCCTTAAATTAGGGCTGCCAGAAATTTATCCGCGGATACAATGCGGACTCCTCCGGAAATTTTATCAACGCCCGGTTTGCGCACAAGCTGATAGCAAAAAGGCACAAGCAGCCTGTCCCTGAAATATGGCAGCATCGGAGCCAGGTGTTCGCTTTGACTTTTAACCTCCACCGCAAACCAAGGCTTCCCGTCTACAGCCACAAGAAAATCCACCTCCCGCTTGGCGGTATCCCTGAGAAAATAAAGTTCAGCCTTATACCCCTCCCTGTCATTTAGCCAGTGCACCAGTTTAAGCAGATGGGAGGCGGCCATATTTTCAAAACGCGCGGCCTCACCCTGCACTTCAGACCAGTCCCACAAATAAAGCTTGGGCTCTTTTTTCAAACTACGGATCTTACTCCGTGAAAAAGGCCCTATTCTAAAGTGGTAATAAAAACGTTCAAGGATATCCAGCCAATGAGAAACTGCGCGATGGCTTACTTCCAGGTCTTCCCGCAAAGAATTAGCCGAAAGCAAAGACCCGACCTTGCCGGGAAGCATATCGGTAAGCAATTGCATATTGCCCAGATCGCGGACAAACTCCACATCCTTTATATCCTCCCGGAACAAACGCTCGTTGCGCTCATTATGCCAGCGTCTGAGAGCCCGCTCGCTGCCCGCAAACAGCGGCTCTGGGAATCCCCCTCGCTTTTCAAGGAGGAGAAAGGCTTCCCCGTATTCCCCGGAAGGCAGCAAAAGTTCTTTGAAAGGCTCAAGCACGGGGGTCGGCAAGCCGGCCAACTCGGCCACGGAAAAAGGATGGAGGCGGTAATGGTGGTAACGGCCCTGCAACGAATCGCCGCCCTTGCGGTAAATATCCATGCGGGCGCTGCCGGTAACCATAAAGTGATATCTGCCGCGATGAGTGTCAAATTCGCCTTTTACGAATCTTTTCCAGGCGCGGTACTTGTGAATCTCATCAAGCACTATCAGTTGCGCGGAGGCCGGCCACTCCGCGGCCATCATTTTAACGCGCTCGCTTTTTTTATCCCAGTTGAAATAAGCGGTCTCCCCGAAATGGGCCGCCACAAGATTGCGGGCCAGCGTGGTTTTACCCACCTGCCTTGGCCCCCCCACAAAAACCATTTTGGCCTTAAGGTCTTCCACTATTGGTTCAACAAGATACCTGGTCTTTATCATAGCAAGGAATTATATGTAAATATTTGCTTAGAAGCAAATAAATACATGTAAATATTTGCCTACAGGCAATACCCGGCATCCACTTTTAATCCTTTAGCCTTTCCCCTAAGCGCATCCGGCAATAATTGAATATACTGCCCATTATCCCCTACTTCCTCCCCGCCCCCATTTTTATTTCGGCCAGCCTTTTAAGCACGTGTTTAAGCGCCGCTCCGCTTTTAATGAACGCCGCCCACGCTACAGCCTTTTTAAAATCGAATGATTCAGATAAATTCAACTCCGGGAAATGCGAAAAGCGGCGTCCCCGGAAAGTAGACACGTACAGGCAGTCCACAAGCGCTTTTTCCGGATCCGCTATAAAAAAGCCTCCGCCCTCGCGCCAGGCAAAACCGCGAAAAAACGACGGGGCCAGATGATGCACGGCAAAAATCCCCGCGTTGGTGCGTATTTCCTTCGTGTGGGCTACCGATGCCAGGGGAGGCTCGGAACACACATAATTAGATATGAAATCCCCCGAACTATGCACAGGTGGATAGGCTAAATAAAGAAAGGCTATTAGACTGTAGGAAGAGCGGCTGTAGGTAAGAAGTTATAAATGCAGACTACGCCTCTGAATTGCCAAGTTGCTACACATCTAAACGGCTAACAGCCTACAGCCTACCCCCTTCCCCCTTAACCAACTCCGTAATCCCCTCTATAATCTTTTCCCTGTTATAAACCTTGTCAAGCAATAATCGCGAATTGTATGAGAAAGCCTCCAGACCGCCGCCTTTAAGCGAATAAAATTTCAGGAAGCAGGTCTTTATCTCTTCCGGGTTGTCCGGCTGCGCGCAAATGCCGGTATTATACTCTTCCACCATGCGCTTCACCTCCCCGTTCATCACGCAGAAGATCGGTTTTGAGAAGGCCAGGTAAGCCTGAAACTTGGCGGGCACCGTAAGGGAAAGCACCGGCTGGTCGCAAAGCGAAATCACCATAACGTCGCTGGCCCTGAAATACCCGGGCATCTCCTCCTGCTTCTTACGCCCCCAGAAAACCACGCCGCTTACCCCATCGCGGGAAACTATATTTTTAATCCGTTCAAAATCCGAGCCATCCCCCACTATATTCAACTGCATATCCGGATTTTCGGCAAAAGCCAGGCTGAAACCCCGTATCACGTTCTCAAGGTTCTGGAACTTTCCTATATTTCCGGCGAAGGTGAAATTAAACCTGTCCGAAAGCTTTACCCCGGCGCCTCCGGTCTGATCGGGGGTAACGGTCGGCCAGTTGGGAAAATGCGGCATCGGTTTGCCGGGAACGTAAGGCTCTATGCTGCCTGCGAACCCGGCGCAGGAAACCGCGATATTGTCGGTGTTCCGGTAAATAAACCCTACTATAAAGTCCAGAAACGCCTTCATCAGCCGTGTCTTCTTAAAGCCGTAGGCATAAACCATGTCCGGCCAGACATCCTGCACCCACATGGTGAAAGGCTTACTGTAAAGCTTACGGATAAGCACCGCCGGAAAAGCCTGCGTCAGCGGGCCGGTCTGGTAGACGAACACCCGGTCGTAACGATGCCCGATGAAAAGCGCTATAACACTTGAGACAAAGGCAAAATTGAAGTAAGCGAGCAGCTTCCGGAAAAGGGAATCCCTGTAGCCTGTCACGGTAAAGATTCGGGAGATATTTATGCCTTTCCAGGTTTCCCTGGAAAAAAGGCGGTTGGAGTAACCGGGCAATATTCTGGCGAACGGGTAGCTGGGCGCCTGGGTAAGCACGTCCACTTTAAAACCCCGCGCAACCCACTCGGCTGCCAGATCGTTAATAATAAACTCTTCCGGGTAGAAACGTTCGGTGATAATAAGTACTTTTAATGCCATATTTTATATACGACTATAGCCATAAGCCATAGGGGAAGCCATAAGGACGCAGCGCCCGCCATAGGCCAGATTGACGATACAGCTATTGCCATAGGCCGTAAGTTTTAGATACGGCTATTGTCGTAAGCTATAAGCTTTAAGCTATATACTTTTTTAGGGGTTTTACTTATTAGCTTATGGCAGTCATTCTGCCTATGGCCTATGGCTTAAGACTTAAAGCTTATGGCAGTCGTTCTGCCTATGGCTTATGGCAATAGCTGTATCGTCAATCTGGCTTATGGCAAGTCGTCCTTTCAGGACGACTTCCGCCACACCGTCCGGTTTATATAGTCCGTATAGCTCATTATGATGCGCAGAACTTTTTTTGAAACATTGTCGGTATCGTAGTCCCCCACCAGCCGGAACTGCCTTTTGCCGGCGGCGGCCTGCTTAACCACAATGTCCACGGATTGCAGCACCCGCTCGGATTTCAAACCGCACATGATCAGTGTCCCCTCGTCCATGCCCTCGGGCCGCTCGTGCGCCTGACGGATGGTCACGGCCGGCACGTCCAGAATGGTTGACTCTTCAGTTATCGTACCACTGTCTGAAACCACGCAGAAAGCGTTCTGCTGCAGCTTAACGTAATCAAAGAAGCCCAGCGGTTTCATGAAGCTGATTTTCTTGTCAAGGCGGCAGGTACCAGGCTCCTCCAAACGCTTGCGGGTACGCGGGTGGGTGGACACAATAACCGGCATCTTGTACTTGCGGACAAGGGCGTTAAGCGAATCCAGCAGGTTCTTAAAATTCTCCGCGCTATCCACGTTCTCCTCGCGGTGGGCGCTCACCACAAAATAGCCCTTTTCCTTTAGCTTCAGGCGCTTGAGCGCGTCCGACTTTAGAACCTGCGGCATATAATGCGTAAGCACCTCTTTCATCGGCGAACCGGTTTTTATCACGGTTTCCGGCCGCAGGCCCTCGCTTATCAGGTAGCGTCGGGCGTGCTCAGTAAGCGTCATATTTATATCGCTTAAGTGGTCCACCACCTTGCGGTTCAATTCTTCCGGCACGCGCTGGTCAAAACAGCGGTTGCCAGCCTCCATGTGGAACACTGGAATCTTCCTGCGCTTGGCGGCCATCACAGAAAGGCAGCTGTTGGTGTCACCGTAAAGGAGCACGCAATCCGGTTTCTCCTTCTCCATAACATCGTCGGCTTTGGCTATTATGTTGCCAATGGTCCGGGCCAAAGTGTCACCCACGGAATCCAGAAAATAATCGGGCTTGCGTATGCCAAGTTCCTTAAAAAATATTTCGTTGAGTTCGTAATCGTAGTTCTGGCCGGTGTGGACAATTACATGGGCAAGGTGCTTCTCTATCTCGTACATCACACGGCTAAGCTTGATAATCTCAGGCCGGGTTCCCACAATAGTCATAACTTTCAAAGGCATAATCGTCTCCTGTTTAGTTGCCTATACTATAGGCTGTTGGTCCATGATGGCAACTGAACGCCAATGAACGCTACAAAAAGCAACAGAAAGTTTAGGAAAAAGGAGTTCTCTTACTTTCATTGGCTTTCTTTTGCTATCTTTTGCTATTAATTTGCCTACAGTCTATCCCCACAGCCTATCTTAACAACTCCCCATCAACACTGTAATCATCATCTCCTACAAGCAATTTTTGCTTTTTTAGCATAGCCAAAGTTTGGTTAAAATTCATCAAGTCGTCGTCGGAACTATATTCTTTTGTAAGGGCTTTATCCAGTTTCACGCCCTTCTCCTGCAGCTCCGGCAACATGGGGGCGATAACATAATAATCCCCCCGCTTAATGCAATGATGTATCTCTTCCTCAGACACCATTATTTCGGCCAGCTTCTCGCTCGGCCTGATGCCCGTTATTTTTATTTCAATTTTCCGGTCGCCGATCAGCGCCTTGGCAATATCGGTCACAAGTGCGGCCATGGCTATAGGCACATAGGTTTCGCCGCGTTTGCCGTACTTGATAGCGGCGAACACCGTATTCACGGCCTCGTTCAAGGTCAGCAGGAACCGGGTCATCTCCGGGACCGTTATGGTAACGGGGCCGCCATGTTTTATCTGTTCGTGGAACAGAGGAATAACAGAACCGCGCGAGGCCAGCACATTGCCGTAACGCACGCAGATGAACCTGGTTTTGGGGTTAAGCACATTGGCGGAGGTAAAAATACGCTCCTGTATGGCCTTGGTCATACCCATAACATTTACGGGCTTGCAAGCCTTATCGGTGCTTATGCCGATAACAGTTTCAACGGGATAATCGTTCTCTCGTATCGCACGCAGTATGTTTTCCGGCCCAAGGCAATTGGTCAGCACGGCCTGGCCCGGGAAATATTCGCAGACCGGCACCTGCTTAAGCGCCGCCGCGTTTATAACGATATCCGCGCCCTTTATGGCGGAACAGACATCGGCGTAGCTGCGCACATCGCCTATGCGGAACTCAAGCACATTCCTGAAATTATTATATATCACCTCGTCGGTGGCCGCGGTTTTCTTCATGTAAGAAACGCGCATATCGTTCTGCTTGGCCTCGTCGCGGGAAAGGACAATCAGCTTTTTAGGAGTGCCCTGCTCTCCGCTTAGCACCCGCTTTACAAAGATCTTGCCGAACGACCCTGTGCCGCCAGTAACCAGAACCGTCTTTTTATCAAAAATCATCTCATTTCCTCCATTCAGCGTAAGGCGTAGTATCCGCGGCCATGTCAAACATCATCCGCCGCCAGGGCGGGCAGACAAAACCGGCTGCTTTCTCAAATCTTTTCCCGTCCAGGTTCCGTTTACAGTTAAAAGCGTCGTCGGGTTCTATTCGGACGTCCAGCTTATACGCCTCATTCATCAGTTTAAGCAGGTCGTATTTTGACAACGTTTCGCTTGACACGTGGTAAAGGCCGTTAAGTGCAGGGTGGTTCGCTATCAAATCTGTTACAAGTTCCGCCAGACGGTTGGTGGTAAGGCCGGTAAACAAAACCTTGCGGAAGCCTTTTACGGTTTCCCCCTTCCGGCCCAGGAACCATTCCAAAAGCTCGGTTCCGCCGAATATCTCGCGGCCTATAAATGAGGATCGGAGCGTAAGGGCAAAAGGCGCCGAAACGTCCCCAAGTGCCTTGGTGGTTCCATACAGGTCGCGGGCGTCCGGCTGGTCGTCTTCGCTGTAGTTCCCTTTACTGCCGTCAAACACACAAACGGTGCTGAAATGTATCAGACGGGCCCCGCTGCGCGCGCACCACTCAGCCAGCCTGTGCGGCAAAAGCGCGTTAACAGAGATAGCCGAATTCTTATCCAGGGCTTCCTTACTGCGCAGGGTAACGCCGGCGCAATTTACCACTACGGAAGGCTTTATTTCGTCCAGAACCCGGTTAATGCCGGCAAAATCTCTCAAGTCAACCGAGTCTATAACATTAGGGCCGGTAAAAAGGCCGCATTTGGAATAGAACTCTTTTTTTTTGCGTATAGAAACAAAAGTGTCCGGGAATTTTTGTGCCAGCACCTGCCAGAACTTATGCCCCAGCGTCCCGCCCCCCCCGAGTATAAGTATCCGGTGTTTTTCACTCATATGCTGTTTATGCCGATTTTCGGGGCAGGCATCCTTTTATCCGACGGTGTTTTCCTATTCCTATTATATCAAATCCACTTTCCCCACGTAACCATCCACAGTCCTGGCGCTTTGCGCCAGAAGCGTCGTATGCCATAAGCCATACACAGGAACCTTCTATAGCGGGCCTTTGCCAATACTCAAACCTTCCAACCCTTTAACCTCATTACTACCCAGCCACTTCCACAACGGCACGTATTTTATTGTTTTATCCTCGGCCTTGTCTTCCCCTTCCAATTCCTCGCTGATCACAAGCAGTTCCGCTTCCTTAAATACGGCTGCCGCCTTAAGCAGGTTTTTAATTTCACGCTCCCGTGTTTTAATGGCATCCATACTCCAGCACACCTGTATAAGCTGTATCACCTTTAGATTGTTTTTAAGCACAAAATCAACTTCTTTGTGGTATTCGTCTTTCCAATAATACAGCTCAAGCCCCGGGTTAAGGGCCTGCCTCCTTTTTAGGTCCAGAAACACGGCGTTCTCGGCGGCACGCCCTGCGTTTTCCGAATTCCTGAATCCAATAGCGTTTGCCAGGCCTGTGTCCACGGAGTAAACTTTACGGGGGCTTTTTTCCTGCTCTTTGACCTTAAAGGAAAATCGCTTAAGAAAAAACAGCAGATAGCTCTGCTCCAGGTAACCGGAAAATTTCTCAATGGTATCCGCGGATACCTGTATAAATTTTTCAGTCGAGCTGAAAGTGGTAAGCACGGAAATGTTGCTCATATAAAACCGAATAATAGACTTAAGCCCCTCATGCTTGCGGATTTTAAACCTGCGTATCAAATCCTTGGTTACCACATCGTCGTAATAGGCAAAAAGGAGCGTTTTTTTGCTTTCGTTAAGCACCACCTCCGGGTACGCGCCAAAATCCAGGTATTCTTTAAGATATTTCGCCAGTTCCGCCTTTTTCCACTCCAAACCGGCGGCTCCTTCAATTTTAACACCATTAAAAGCTAGAAACTCCCCAAACGAAAGCGGGAAAAGACTTAAGTCCACGTGCCGTCCGGTCAGAAGTGTGCCCAACTCTCTGCTTAACAACTTGGCGTTTGAGCCGGAAATAATAATATGCGCTTTGCCGAGTTCGCGCATATAATTAACCCACTTTTCCCAGCCTTCCACCTCCTGTATCTCATCAAGAAAAATATACGGCTTTTTTCCCGGGGACATAAACTCCACATAAGTTTCAAAAATCCGCGTAAGGAGTTCTGTGTCTAATTCGGCAAAACGCGGGTCTTCAAGGTTTATAAGCAAAACATCTTTTTTGGGCGTGCCGGCTTCAATAAGCGCCCGCGCCGTTTGCTTTAAAACAAAAGATTTCCCGGCCCGCCTCGGGCCAGTTACCACCGCTATCTGCCCGGTTTTAATAAGTTCTGTAAGTCTGGCCACCGGCCCGGGCCTGAAAAACCCCGTATCCTGTGAATTTTCCCAAAAATTCCAATCGGCAAGTATGCGGAATATGTCGTTTTTATTCATACACCATTTACCAAAGCATAATAGGCATAATTATATAATTTTACCTATCATACTGCAAATATTAGGTATTTTCACCCCCCCGTCATCCAACCGCCTTCATCCCTCCCCTTCCGACCTACAGCCTGTAGGATAGACTATAGGCTGTAGGCTATTAGGCTGTAGGTAAGAATCCGATTTGACTAACAGCCTACAGGCTAACAGCCTATCCCCCTCCCCTCCGACCTACAGCCTAATAGCCTACAGTCTACAGCCTTTCCTAATGCCTCACCCCTTTCCCCGCCAGGGCATGGCACAGGGTAAGCAGGATTATCCGAATGTCCAGCAGAAAAGACCGGTTTTTCAAATAGTATTCATCAAAATCAACTTTAACCGGTATAGGCAGATCATCCCTGCCGTTAACCTGGGCCCAGCCTGTAAGCCCCGTGGTAATCGCGTGCACGCCCCGCTCAGTACGAAGTTTTATCAAATCATCCTGATTAAAAAGCGCCGGCCGGGGCCCCACCAAACTCATATCGCCCTTAAGAATGCTGAACAGTTGCGGTAGCTCGTCCAGGCTGTATCTGCGAAGGAATTTCCCCACCGGAGTAATAAAACGGCCCGGCTCCGCCAACAGATGTGTGGCCACGGCCGGGGCATCTGTCCGCATAGTGCGGAACTTGGGCATTTTAAAAATGATATTATTGCGGCCGACCCTGTCCGACCAATAAAGCGCCGGCCCCCGCGAGGTAAGCTTAACCACCAGCGCGATAATAAACATTGGCGCGCCAAGCACGACAAGCGCGCCTAATGAGCACACAACATCAAAAAATCGTTTCATACTGCTCATATAATATCCAAATACCGCAATCTTGAATGGAAGAAGTTCTTTTATATAAGCTTCCTGACAAATCAGAGGATTTACATCCAGCCCGGGAGTTCTATCTCGGATTCAACAACTTCCAGAAAATCTCTTTCCACTGTGTGAAGATTCCTGATATACAGCGGCAAGTCCTCAGCCCTGGCGTCCAAAGAGTAAGCGTCAACCGCCGCCCGGAACCGGCTAACCAGCAAAGCATGTCTCACAAGCCCCTTTTCCACAACGGCCCGTATATCCGCCGCGTCATTGGAGGTAAAACGCTTAAGCTTGCTTACCACCACGTCTGTTATGTCCAAAGCGGTTATCTCAAAATTTTTTAATCCACCAAACACAGGCAATGCGTTAAAAACCGGTTTAAGCGGAAAAAAAGGAATACCCCCGCCCACAATATCCAGATAAATCCCGTATCTTTTGTTTAAATCGCTGTTTTTCCCGGCCAGGGACAAAAGTTTTTTGCCCACCGGGCCGATTATAGACGCAGTTTCAAGGATATCGCTGTCTTTTGTGCCACGTTCATAACCGGCCTGAAGCATAAGCGCGGTAGAACCGATTATTTGCAGGGGTATTTTTTTAGCCGGATGCGGCCGCCACAGGCGGTCAAATTCCTTAAAAAATTCCTCAATCAGTTCCACGCGCCCCCCTCAAAGCTTCCGCGAAATCCCCGGTCCCAATCCGTGTAATTATTCCCCATTTTCTGGCCAAGGGCGGCAAAACCCCTTTAACCTGTTTCAGGGTTTCAGGGCTGAGAATATCACGGTCCAGAATATCTTCAGCCAGTTCTCCCGCCTCGGCAATGCGCCAAGAAGCCAACAGATTGCGCAGTAACAGCTCCGCGCGGCGGTATTTTGGCCGCCATTCCCCGCGCAAGGAAGTAAGCTCTCCACGCGCCGCCTCCAGCGTGTTTTCCAAAACCCAGCCCAGCCGCCTCTCAAAGCCGGCTTCCGCCAGTTTCAAGCGCAGCATGTTCAGATTTAAATTATCTATCTGGTTGATAATAACCGGCGCAATGGCGGTTATCTGCCTGGGAGATCTCACCGCAACGAGTGCCTCCACAACAGTTTCTGCCGCCTCCTTAAACCGCTCAGTGGGCACAGCTGCGGAGTCTTCCTTAAGATGCTTCGCCCCCAAACGCGCCAGTGCATTCTGGATTTTCGGCGCCTGCCCGGACCCGCCGGGCATAAAATAGTCCAATTGGAGATTAAAGGTCTTCAAAACAAGAAAAAGCTGTTCGGCGGTAAAGGATCCCTTTCCCCGCTCAATTTCCGAAAGGCGGTTCTGGGAAAGCCCCAGCAGCCCCGCAAACCGGACTTGAGTCCAGCGGCGCACCTGCCGCAAAGCCCGGATTTTGGCCGCAATAACAAGCTTTAGTTCCCGTAAATTAATATTTTTCATATCGGTATACCGATAATATTATCAATATACCGATATTATAGCAGACATAAGGCAAAACTTCAAGCCCCCATAGCAGGTATTTTATGGAAACGCCAATTCCATTTATGGGCCATTTTTGGAATCAGCTATTCCATTTATATCCCATACATATAGGGCAGTGATTGGTGCAAGTACGGCCTCAGTACCGGCAACATTTACACGGCGGTAAAGCCACGGGGGGAGGTCATCGGAACACACATAATTAAATATGCAGTCCCCAGAACTATGCTCAGGTGGATAGGCTGAATCAAGAAAGGCTATAGCCTGTAGTTTACAGCCTACGGCCTATGGCGGGTGCCGCGCCCTTATGGCTTCTAGCAATAGCCGCCGTATCGTCAATCTAGCCTATGGCAATAGCCGTATCTAAAACTTATGGCCTATGGCAGGCGCAGCACCCTTACGGCCTATGGCAATAGCCGTATCTAAAACTTATGGCCTAGGGCGGGCGCGGCGCCCTTATGGCTTATGGCATCTTCTTAACTCTATCATACCACTCCGCCGTCTCCTTTAACCCCTCCGTCATGGTGAATGGCGGTTTCCAGCCGAGCTCCTTCCTGATTTTACTGTCATCAACGGCAAGAGAGCCCAATAAACGGTCCACCGCGGAGGCCCTGCCGGTTAGTTTCCCGGCAAACCGCATAATTTCGGGCGGAAACGGAAACAGACGCGCCGGTTTACCAAGAGCTGCCGCTATCCTCCGGATCAGTTCCGGCGTGGAGACATTTTCTCCGTCACTTATAAGGAATGTCTGCCCGGCAGCCGACGGGTGCCTTGAGCAAAGAATAACTGCGTCTATCAGATTCCCCAGATATATAAGACTGCGCGCGTTGTTAACACTGCCAAAGGGCAGCGGCAGCCCCCGCGCCACTATCCCCATTAATTTATAAAAATTGGCTTTAACACCGGGGCCGTATACCAACGGAGGCCTGATTACAACAACCTCAAGCCCGGTTTTGGCAGCTATTTTCCTTAAAATATCTTCCGCCTCAAGCTTGCTGACGCCATAAGGGTCCAAAGGCGCTGGAATGTCGTGTTCAGTATAGCGCACAGGGGTCTCCTCGCCGTGAACTTTAACCGAACTCATAAAAATCAGGCGTTTTACACCGTTGGCGGCGGCCATTCGGGCCAGCCTTTCAGTACCTGCAACATTTACGCGGCGGTAAGCCGCCAGCGGCTCTTCAGCCTTCTCGTCCATAACATGAACTCTGGCAGCCAGGTGGATTACTGCGTCTATCCCCGCCAGCGCCCGATTCCAATCGGTATCCGGCCCGATAGAATCTATCGGAACAACATCCAGCCCCGCCTGAATGCTGCCGGCAGGTTCTTCACGCCATACGGCGGCGCGCGTCTGAGCGCCTTCCGCCAATAATTTAGCGCAAAGCGCCCTGCCGATAAAACCGGTAGCCCCGGTCACTAATACATTTGACATTTTATGATTTTCAGCCTTAATCACTGTCAATTTTCTTGACAACGAAAACTAATTGATTCTGAATCGTAAAACTCGCCAAAAACAACAGCAATTCGGCGAGCAACTTGGCAATAGCAGGGGTTTAGCAGGTCTGCAATTCCCGTATATTTCGGCATTAAAAAGATCGTTGTTTGCGGCATAAGAATCAGATATTTTGTCAAAGTAACTCATTGTCATTCCCCTGTTTAAGTAAGTCCCTGGAGCAGGTAATCAGTTTAATTAAATTATATTACGGCCCGGCCGACGGCTTTCCTGTAGATATTGGCCGCCTTATCGGCGATGGCCCGGCCAAACACGCAGGCTATCAGCTTCCAGACATAAGCCCTGAAAAAGGCCAGGTAAAGCAATTTTGGGAAGCCACCCGCCTTATGCTTACGGCGGGCGCGGTATATCTCTTGCAGCGCCCGTATGGAATTAGCCGGGCTGCTGCTTACCCCCCCATAACTCATAACAGCCACTTTCAATGAAGGGAAAAAGACCGCGTTCTTATCCTTAAGTTCACGCAGCAGGAATTCATGGTCTCCGGTTATGCGGAAAGTTTCGTCAAATAACCCATACTCCGCAAAAAGGGATTTGTGCTGAAAAACGCCCTGGTGAGGGATAGACGAAAATTGCAGAAATTTCATTCTATCCCATGGGTCGCCCGCAGTCATAAATACCCGCCCTTCCGCGTTAACCACATCCACCCGGCCATAAGCCACGCGGTAGGCGGGAAAAGCTGACCGCAGAAGCGTGGCGGCCGAACTTAAAACACCCGGGGTCAAAAAGTAATCATCAGCCCCGATAAAATACACCCATTCCCCTTTAACATGCGGCAGGGCCTTGTTCCAGGCGTTATAAATACCCCCATCCGGAGCGGATTCCCAGTAGGTCAGGGTATCCTTATTTGAACGGATTATATCCAGTGTATTGTCCGAAGAGCCTCCGTCCTTAAGAATAAGCTCTTTGGCAGGATAATCCTGTGCGCGAAAACTGTCCAAGCAGCGCTGTAACGTTTTTCCGGCGTTAAAGGTCGCAAGGACAACACTCATCAACGGTTCAGGCATTGGCGGCAGCCCTGCCTTTGGCGGGCGCTCGCCCCGCGGTGGTTTTTGCGCATACCCCCAGCAGCAGCATATACAGCCAGTTGATCGGAAAAAGCTCCAGCAAATTTAAGGTCAGCCCGGTAAACATAAAAACAGGTATCATCGTTTTATATTTGGATGACGATTCCAGATATATTTTAACGTTAAGCGCTATAAATAAAAATGCGCCTATAAGCCCTATCTGTAAGAAAAGGGACATATACAGAGATTCGGGCATAAAGCTTAATAATTCTGACCCCTGCGGCAGCAGGCCGAATGCCGCGTTTGTGCCGTAGCCAAACCCACGCCCCATTAAAAGGTTCAATAAACCCGAATTACAGAAATACTCTGTCATAGATTCTAACCTGATCGCAGGAGACAACCAGATGCCTGGCCTGTTGGTTATTACTGGGATCAGGTGATAAGCCAAAAGCGCGGCAAAAGGTAGCGCTGGCGGTACCAAGGCAATAAGAAGTATTTTTAGACAGGGGTTTTTAATTTTACGGAACGCTACAATAGCTCCGAACAAAACCAGCGCTACAAGTGACATCCCTGAACCTGTAAGGACTATCAACCCGGCAGCCACAGAAAACAGAAACCATGACGCCATCCCCCTGTAGAGGAAAGAAAACATTATGAAAGATAAAAGAAAGAATCCGAAAGAATTGGGCATACAAAAAACGGCGATAATACGGGCCGCGAACCTGCCGAAAGCGGGGCCGTATATTGTTGTGCCGAAGAAAAACTGTGCCAGGGCAAATGGGACAAGAACAACAACCATCAAGGTTAATATTTGAGCAATAATATCCAAGTCTTTTTCCAGCAGGAATACCGACCCAGCCAAAAACATTAGAACAGGCAGCAGTGATCTTACGCCTATCAGGGTGAATACCGGATTCTGAACAAGACTCAGCGAGAAAACAAACAAAATAAACGACACCAGAATAAAAAACAAGGCATTAAACTTTATCCTGGCTTTGTTCGCTAGCGCGGCAAACGTCAGCGCGAGTATAATCAGCAACAGGCCGTCCTTTATTCCTTTTTCAACCCAGAGAAGTTTGCCGCCCAAAATGGGATATAAATTCAAATCCAGAGTGTACAAATACTCTATAAAGCCGTTAAGCGGGCTGAGCAACAGCCCAAGAAAAATCAAATATTGAGCTGCGCGCTTTAGCGACATTTTTTCCTATTAAATAAAGATAAACCGGTTTCTACGCTTTTTTGAGTGATTTAACAAAGCTCAAACCCAGCGGAATGGCAATTCCAAGAAAAATTCCGAAAAGGCCTGCGCAAGTGGTCCATAAATAGGTTTTAGGGTATACTGGCGACTTAGGCGCCACCACCTCGCTGAAGAAAGCCTGGTTTTTCTCTAAAAAATCCAGTTGCTTCTGAAGAGCTGCGGCCTTACTTTCAAGCTCTACCCTCAAAGACGCAGTCAGAACCTGCTGTAAAGAATCCCCTTCAGAAGATTTTTTGGATTTTACGATAAGCGGGCCGATTCCCCGTATAACACCTTGTGTGCTGGCCAATTGCTGTCTCAGAACGGTTAAGCGGGCCTCCCCCGCAGCAACATTATAATTTCTGAGATCTTCCGCAGTTATTGATACAAGTTTCAGGACCGTTTCCCTGGAATACCCCCTGGCTTTAATTTCAACAATATTAGATTTCCTTTGCAGAGGCTGCACTTTAAGCGTTTTAAGATATAACACAGCCTCAGGCGTCCTCGGGCCCACTCCTATTCTTTTTAAAATATTATCGCGAAATCCAGTGTCAGCCAGTATCTCCATTAAGCTCTCCAGCGGCGTTAAAAATTCAGAAGAACCGCAAGGCAACGACATATCCCCCGCGCATACTTTGCCCATAGTCAAATTCGTGGTAGCTTCCCATTGAGGGGTAATACTTTTAGCCAGAATAAACGCGGCCAATATGCAAATAACAGGGGTTACCAAGGCGAAGCGCTTATACTCACCTAAAATCAACCTCATATTGGCCAACAACTCAAATAAATCTGTATCTTCCCCGTCATGAGCTATGCGTTGATTTTTCGCATCCATAAATATAATCCTTATATATCGTCCATTATTCTAAGCTTTCTCATTATCATTCTCTCCGCCATCTTCAAAATTGACTTCAAAACTCGCTATTTCTCTTCTCAATGAGGAAATTTGATCTTGTTGCAGGGCAAACAAAAAAAGCATAAGACCGCAAACTATAAGCAGTAAAGCTGATTTATGTATAGTAATACCGGAGATAAAAAAATCAGCCACCTGATAACTAATGCCCAAAACCAATAAAACTCCGGCTATGGGCAAAAATACACGAAACGGATTAAAAAGAGTTACCATTCTTAACATAAGCAATATCGCCTGCATTCCGTCGGATACCTGCCGCACAGTGCTTGTCCCCACTCTTTTCTGAACGTTAATCTCAACAAAATTAACTTCATAGCCAAGGTTCAATAAAGCGATTGTAGTGCTGGTAGAAAAAGAAAACCTGTCACAGGCAAGGCCGAAGATCTTAAACATTACACTGCGTTTTATTATCCGCAGGCCGCAATTAATATCCTTCACTTTATACCCCGTAATGAAGGAAAAAATATACCTGAGAACTATTTTTCCCGGCATTCTCCAAAAACCGGAATTTTTCATATTCGCACGCATACCAATTACCGCGTCATGACCTTCACTGTTAGCAATTAATTTTTCAAGATCACTGATTTGATGTTGCAGATCCGCATCAAACGTGGCGATCCAATAAGAATGCGCCACGCGTACGCCTGATTTAATTGAAGCCCCATATCCGGAATTAACCCTATGATTGATCAACCTGATTTTAGGCGCAAATTTCTCCGCTATTTCCCGAGTCTTGTCATTGGAACCGTCATTGACAACAATTATCTCCCACCCATGCTGATCATGTTTTTCAACCAATTGAGGCAAAAGAACGGACAAACCGGTCTCTTCATTATACGCTGGAATGACAACTGAAACTGAATGTTGATTCTTGTTCATGGTTTCCTCATTTAAACAACAGTCTGATCCCCATGTTAAATTTTCTGCGAAGGCCTTTAATACTCCTAACAGCCAAAAGTTGCCTTAGAATCACACGGGGCTGAGAATAAAAACTCTTGTATGCGTGGGTAAGTAATTTTTGAAGTTCCTCTTCAGAAAACGACTCTTCCCAAAGTTTCGGCACGAATTTTTTGTCAGGCTTACAAGCGAACTCTTTCCAATAATCGGATTTCAACACCCCTTTCTCAAAACCCATCCTGTATAATTGTGTTCCGGGGAAAGGGGTGGTAAGACTGACATGGATATAATCCGGATTCAACTTTTTAGCAAAGGCAATTGTTTCAAGGATCTGGTCCCTGGTTTCCGTTGGATTACCAAGCATAAAATATCCCAATGTCTTTATTCCAAGTTTTCTTGACCAGTAAAAAGCGCTCTTTATCTGATCCAGCCCGATATCTTTTTTAAGGACCCTCAGGATATCCGGGTTCCCGGATTCAACGCCAAAGTGAATAGAGCTGCACCCGGCAGATTTAAGTTTCTTCAACATTGCTTCATCTACCGAATCCACACGAGCTCTTATACTCCAACTGATATTTAATTTTCTTTTTATCACATCATCACAGATATCATGAACACGATTTCGATTTAAAGTGAATGTATCGTCATAAAAACTAAAACCTTTTATCCCACTTTCCACGGCAGCTTGAAGCTCATTAACAACATTATCGGCAGACCGAAAACGAAATTTTTTCCCCAGATGCGGCCTTTCACAGAAAATACATTTGTAGGGGCAGCCCCTGCTGGTGATTATGGTTGTAACCGGCGAAAAGCGGGATAAAATGGACCAATATTTATTAATCGGAGTTAAATGGCGCGCGGGAAAAGGAAGCTCATCAAGATTCTCAATCAAATCCCGGGACCCCGTAGAAATCACTTTCCCGTTATTTTTAAACATAATGCCCTTAACTGAAGATAAGTCTTTCCCATGAATAATAGCCCTTAATAAATCTGCAAAGATATATTCCCCTTCTCCCATAACAACAGAATCAACTTCCGGGAAATTCAAGGTTTCCTCGGGGTAAATACTGATATGCGGGCCCCCAAGACAGACATGAATATTTTTATTTACACGTTTTGCCGTCTTTGCGGTTTCAAGAGCATCTATTAAAGTATGCGTCATCGCCTGTATGCCTACCACATCAGGTGATTCTCTGCGCATCAATTCTTCAATTTGCGCGTAATTTAACTTGTCCACCGTGGCATCAATAACCTTTACTTCACAGCCAGGAACCGTTTCCGCCATGCCTGCGATATAAAGCAATCCTAGCGGCGGATAATATCCGATCCCGTCGGGATCATCTACGATCTCAGGGATATTAGTAGTTATCCTGTTCAACCGTGGAGGATCTATAAGCAACACTTTGAGCATATCTTGTCCCTTTTAAGCAATTTAGCGATTAGTCATACCAGTTATTAGTTAGTTGTAAATGTTTATGCTTTATTTATAACTCTTTTTTGAATACTTTGTGCGGAATAGATAAAACCCACCGAAGCTGCATACATCAATAAGTATTCCACCAAAACTCTTCCTCTCATATAGGGACCTTCACCGACAAAACCATAAAAACCAGCTGTCAACACTACTGATATTATCACTAAATAAAACTCTTTTTTAAACTCTTTGACAAAAAGAGATATTGCGCCAATAATACCCAACATATACATGGCCGATGTATATATTATGGAGTAATACCCATGAGAATCAATTGGCCCACCGTCGGTTATATACAGCGAGTAATGCCGTGATATGTTAGACAGAAACTTAGAGAGAAAAGCTATGTTTTCCGTATGATAAATGCTTGTCCTGGCAGAAATTGCTTTAGTCAAATGATTTGAGAATGGTGATAATAAATGATGGGAATTAACATAAAATAGCCAAGGTATAATCAGGGAAACATATATAAAAATAAATATGCCGATATTTTTTTTTGATTCTTTCAATATCGTCATGGTTGCGATTAGCGCCGCAAAATTAATGAATGTAACTTCCCTTATATGAAAAGCCAAAGCATAAACAATTCCTAATAATACATATTTCAGTTTGTGAGTCATTTCAAGGTAAATAAACATGCTCAAGATTAACATTCCCATGGCGGGTATGTCTGTTAATATAAAAGGGGACCAAAAAAGTATCAGGGGATTGCCCGCAATAAAAATTATCACACCCGTAAAAGATAGCCAATAGCCGGTTGTTCCATATCTTTTTATAAGCATATATACGAGTAAAGTCAGAAAAAGAGATATCAAAATAATATTGGCCAGAGATGAAAAAAAATCTGAATAATAGCCGATCATTTTAATTCCCGCCGCGAGATAAAGGATAAAAGCCGGTCGCAAACCGAAATCATGAAGATACTCCACGGGTTTTTGTCCTTTCACAAGCTGTTCAGCGATATTTTTATAACGCTCCCCATCATTATGAATAGCTTTAGTTATTTCCACTCTGTAAATTTTCCAATCAGCATATTTGGTGGAAAATGAAATTAAAAAAAATACCAATAATAAAAACATCATTGAAAATTTAGTTCTCACCATTTTAATATTCTCTGGTTTCTAAAAACATGGGCAAAATATTGCAACTCTACACTCCCTTACCAGCTTATTCCGGGATAACGGCAGCGAAAATCAAATCCGGCCCTATTTCCGCCTGAATTTATTGAGGCCCGGCTCAAACCGATACAGGCGGCGATCCTGCGGAATTTCGGTAAATAAATGGCCGTATTTTTTCCTGAATTTGTCGTCTATGCTCGCCGTAACCATCAGCGGATATCGACTGGCCATTTCAATGACAGCGGCATCGTTGAAATCCGCAGTCCAAAGATCGGCGGCATCATACTTTTCCCCGAGACTCCAGCCGTGATGGGCCACCTGGCAGGGCGTTAACAAGTGTCTGGCCATCATAGCCTCAAAACCGTTGGTATTCTGATAAATGAACCAGACTTTAGCCGGGTTCTTCGCGCAGAGAGAGTATATCTCATCCGGCATTTTCTGCCGGAGATTGGCCAATTTCTTTTTAGCCAATGGAACCTGCTTCGGGTGTGGAGTCAGCAGGCATAAAAGCGCTGATGGAGTAACCCCTAGCCTCAAGACATTAAACGGAACCCAAAGAAGCAGAGCGCAAAGAAAAATTTTGCATTTCTTGGTCAAAGCGCCTTGTGAGGAAACAAGCCAGGAATAATAAACAAAGAGAGCCAGCAACAGGCTTCCCATATACCGCTCAAAAGCTGCCAGCCCCCTCCCATCAGCGTCATTCGTAAGGACCAACCAATTGACAAGATGTATGGACAGGAAGCCAAGCAGGGCAAAACCGGAGTAGAGTAGCCCTACTCCGGAACCGGCAACTTTCCGTTCTCTCCTGAAAATCAGGAACGCCAAAAACCAGACTGCGACCATCAGGTAATTAACAAACATCCTCCTGCCGAATTCGGCCAGGACGGCCGCGTACTTTGCGGTCATCACCGGGGAAAAATCGGTAAAAAGGCTAAGCTGCATCACTTCATGCGCGCCGATGTGCTTTAAATAAAACTTCCAAGAAATAGTAATTAAAACGCAATACAACAAGCCCAACAGCATTTTACGCAGTTCAAACTGGAACTTCAGCCTGAAAGCCAAAGCCACAAACAGCGTAAAAAAGAGCGCGATTATAGGAATTGCCCCTGTTTCCTTAAACAACAGGCAACCTGACAAAGACAACAGGAACAGCGGCAAATAATCCCTGTCGCCATTCAGGAACCGGACTCCGGTAATAAGCGACAGTCCCAGGAACAGTCCGACAAACGGATCCGTGTAAAGAATATAAACCCCTTCAGAAAAGCAGCCGACCGCCAGGGCAGCGGTCGCAAGCAGAAAAACGCGGTTCTCTCTCTTTACCGAATCCATAAGCCAGAAAATGATGACCATCAGCAGAACAGAATTCGCAAAATAGGAAGTGGCTTCCAGGTAGTATCCGGGAACGCCGAAAAAGTTGTGCCATAAGGCCGCCCCCGGCATATACCGTATATGTGAAAGCAGTATGGCACTGGAGGTATTCCAATAGGTGGAAAACTGGCTGATATGTTTATCAAAAAGACACCAGAAGAACTCATCCCAGGAAAAAGGGACCGAACCGGCGGAAGCGCAGGCAAACCACAAAACCAGACAAAGCAGCGAAAGCGCCGTAACTTTTTCCTCCGCCAATTCCGCGCGGCGCAGGAAAAGGCAAACCAGGCCGGAGACATATACAACAACCTGGACAACGCTGAAATTAAAGAAAGCCCCCCAGTACAGCAAATTCAAAACACCCAGCGATACTATCAGAAGGCTGGCGGCCAAGCTGAACCGGGAACGGCCCTTCAACTCAAACGCAAGGCCCAAAAGCGAAAGGAAACCAAGAACCCAGACACTTATCAAGGCGAACTGGTTATCAAGCAGCATCTTCAGAAAAAACATCTCACCTCCTTGCTGAATACGTCAGGGAAATAGGTTTCTGTTAAGATATGGGAAATTCCAAAGGATATTATAGCAAAACACACTTGCCCAAAAGGGCCGGCTCGCAGCAATATATCTGCGGAGCGTAAAAATCTTGTACAATTTTAACACCATCATGGACTTTTTTGATATTTACCGCACCCCCTCGGAAAATTTTATTTTATATGGAGCCTTAATTTCTTTTTGCTTGTTTGTGATTTGTGTTTTGTCGGCCAAACTGGCTTCCGGCAAGAATTGCTACACTAAACTGAACCGCGCCCACATGCTGATTTTTGTCCCCTATATTTCCGCCTGCCTGTTTTTCGCATTCAGCTTAGGGGAGATCAACCTGTCGCTGCTGCCGGTGCTGGCGGCCGGCAGTTTTATCTATTTCACCCTTCACTATGTTTATCTTTTCGCGATTGTCGGGCTTATAAAAAAGAGTATTTCCGTGAATTTACTTGCGGATATAGCCGGTTTGGACCGTGGCGAAAAGCCTGGCGTTGCGCTTTCCACTTTTCTGGCTTGTGAAAAAGAGAAGCTTGCCGTCATAAGGCTGGACCGCCTTAACCAGATGGAGATCCTGAATATGGCGGAGAAAAAAGACGATATTTACACCATAACCCCGCGAGGTCGGCTTATAGACAGGTTTGGCGGCATAATTTTAAAAACCTGGAACCTGAGGCGGCTGTAAATGCCGGACACCATTATCTTTGCCTTTAAATTCTTCGCAACTGCCGTGGTGACACATATCCTTGTTTGCCGCCTGGCACCGTCAGGCAAGTTCATGTTTAACGGCCTATTGGTCGGATTTTTTTCACTGGCATTAGCCTGCGCTTGGGAGTTCAAGATCGGCAGGGCGGATTTTCTGGCGCTTTACATGCTCCTGACCGCCTGGCTAGCCTACCTGATGTTCTTTATAAACCTGCTGAATTCGGTTACACTCAAAATGCTTGAGCGTTTGGCTGAAGCGCCGGGCGGCAACCTGTCCGGGGAAGAATTTAATAATATTTTCAACGAAGAATCAGGCATTAAAGCGCGCCTGGCGGATATGGATAAGAACGGCTTTATAAAAATAGAAGTTGAACACATCACCCTTACAAATAAAGCCGGACAATTCCTTAAAATGATTTTTTTAGCTAGGAAAATTCTCTCTGTCAACCGTGCAGGTTGAGATATTATTCATTTTTCTCAACCCGAATTCTTAAATTGAAGGATTCTCCCTCGCAGTGACTCTGGCCTGCCATGGGCCTCTGGCGATGTCCACGGCTGTGATCGGGGACCGCTTCGCGGTGGATACACAATCCTCTGGAGATGCCGTAGCAAAAGGCTTGTCCACTGTGAATTGTGTCGCTTCGCTCCACCCTAGCTCACGAATGGCCACCCTCGCATATGCCTAAAGCGTACGCGACTGATACATATCGTTATCATAGACAACCAGAAAGATCTTCATGTTTTTCTGGTGACTTATCCCGCAGCTATTTGCGGACCGCCGGCTTTATACCATATCCGACAAGCATCAACTCCCTTGACCACCTGAGGAACTTATTCTTTGTCCGTGCCGGGATGAAAGGAGAAATCACGGCGCAGAAAGAATTCAATACCGGGTATTTCCAAACCACTGGGAGCTGGCGGAATTTAAACACCTCCACCTCCGAATAATCGTGGATGCGATAAATATCCTGCAGCGCAGGGGCCGTGAAAGGGGTACGGTGGGTGTAGTCATCAAAATAAGTTTTATAATTGGACTCCCAATCCGGCACCAGGGTCAGCAGTTTGCCTCCGGGCTTAAGCACCCGGAAAGCTTCCGTCAGATAGCGCTCAGGGCGGAAGAAATGCTCAAGCAGCGACTTGGAGTAGACCACGTCGAAAGTGTTGTCCGCGAAAGGCATCGGCTGGTTATCCATGTCGCAGACCACCACGGGGATAGGGGCTGAATAATTCGCGGCCTCAGCGGAGATATCCAGCCCGCAGGCATCCAGGCCAAGCCCGGCAAAGCCTTTCAGGAATTCCCCCCTCCCGCAACCTGCCTCCAGAAATTTCATCCTGGTCTTCATTTCAAACCGGTCAAAAAGCCAGCGGCAAAGTTGCCCGGGATAATCAGAATAAGGCTTGTTAACCTCATTATAAACAACTTTTATATAATCGCCCATTCAAATCCTCATGTTCCCTCGCATTTAACTACGGCATCTCTCAGCACTCCCGCTGCCTCGCGTATGACCTGCGGCGGCATTGTCAGCGGAGGGGCAAGTTTTACAGAGTTCTTCCTTGTGCAGACCGGCAGCACCCCGTTGCGAATACATTCATTAACTACAGCCGTGGCGCGATCAGCGCTGTCAAAAATCAGCGCCGCTATCATTCCGCGCGCGTTAATCCGCTTTACTCCGGGTAGTCCGGCCAAAGCGGATATTTCGGCTTCGAAAACCTTTGATGCAGCCTTCATCTTAGCCAGCTGCGCCGGGGAGCTTAAAAACTCCAAATTTGCTAGCGCCGCCGCACAGCAAAGCGGGTTTCCGGAGTGCGTTCCGTGCAGGTCCGCCGACGGATCCATTTCCGCTATCTCTTTGCGTGTAATCACGGCCGCGACCGGCAGCGAAGACGATATCCCCTTGCCTACGCAGATTATGTCGGGCTGAATCTCCCTGCCATATGTCATGTAGCCGTAAACCGGTCCGAGGCGGTAGAACCCGGACTGCATTTCGTCAAAACAGACCAATGCGTCGGCTTTCTTGGCAAAAGCATAAAGTTTGTTAATATAGCCCGGCGGGTAGAACCAGGCCCCCCAGCCTTGGAAAGTTTCCAGCATGAACGCGGCGATCTGATCTGGGGGAGGAAGACGGGAAGGATCAAATTTTTCCGTCGCTTCATAGGGGAACTCCAGGAATTTCACATCCTTGTCCTTCACACCGGACCAGTCCGCCTTTGTCGGCGACCCGCATATCTGGTCATTGCTCAGGCCCCTGCCGTGGTAACTGCCCTTGAAAGTTATAATATAGCGCCGTTTGTGCTTACTGGCCCATAATTTCATCAGCTTATATGCCACATCTACGGCTTCCGACCCGGTCATCAGCAAATCAACACGGTCAAAATAGGCCGGGGAAATTGCCAGCAATTTTCTAAGGAACTGCTGCTTTATCCGGGTGGGATAATTGTAGGAAAACATCTGGTCTGAATCTATCTGTTTTTTTAAAGCTCGCTTTATATGCGGATTTGAGTGCCCCGCGTTAGCGACGAATATGCCGGAGGTCAGATCTATATACTTGTTCCCTTTATCGTCGTATACCGAAAAATCCACGGCCTTTTTCCAGGTAAGCGGAACTACCGGGCCCACAGCTTTCGGTTCCATGGAAGATATGTCCCTGTAGAGACGGCTGCCGTGCAGGTTCGGCCTTTTGACCATAAACCGGTATTTGGTCCTAATTCCCATGGAACTCCTCCACCAACTCCAGTATTATTCCGTCCGGATCATGCGCATACATCACCTTTACTCTTCTGTCCGGGGAAAACTGCGGGGCATGGTTGCATTTATAACCCGCGCCCAGTAATTCCTTGAACAAAGCGTCGATATTCTGAACGGTGAAGGCCAGATGCGAGCAACCAAAGCGGTTGGACCGGCCTATTTCCTCCGCAGAAACCTCCAACGGAGGAGAAAGGTACTGTAGAAGTTCCACTATATACCCACCAGGGGCTTTAAGCTTAGCCCACAACACAACCGCTCCGGGTATGCCCACAAGGCTTTCTATGTAAGCGCCCTCCTCTTTAGAACGGCCTGCCAATTCCAGGCCGAGAAAATCGCGGTAAAAGGTAATAGACCTTTCCAAGTCTTTTACAACCAAGCCGGTATGCCGCGCGGATAGAATATTTTTCATAGGGGGAACCCTGCCTTCAAATAGTCCAGAAGGACGCTTCCGCCGCGCTTTATCTCAAACTCAAGGTAGTCAAAATCTTCAGGCACATCCACCTCGTGACAGCGCGGCGAAGCGAAGGCCAGCATTCTTTGGCCGTGCAGCAGCCCGGTTGAAAGGAAGGCTCCGGCGCTTATTATGTCGATGTAACCGTCGGGGATATAGACTTCCGGGAAAGACTGGCGCGGCTTGTTCAAATCATCGTTTGAATACCGCGGATCAATACCCGTAAAAAAACCTTCTTTGCCGCGCAGGAACCATTTGAACGGCGATTCAGGGGCGGGATGCGCGGAACGCAGCGAAGATGCTTCGGGCCTGGAGATCATCAATTCAATTGCGGAGTCTATAAGCCGCGGATCGCGTAATGGAGTAGTGGGCCGCAGGTGCGCTAGGTATTTGGGAACAGAAGTTTCGTTTTTCTTAAACCATTCTAGCGCATGCCGCATGAACTCCGCGTCTCCGGAATGGTCCCCCGACATAGTAGCCGGCCGCAGGAAAGGAGTTTCTGCGCCGAAACGCCTGGCTGTTTGCGCTATCTCCTCAGAATCTGTGGAGACTATCGCACGATTTATACGGCTTGAAAGCTTTGCCGCGGCTATTGAGTAAGCGATAAGGGGATACCCAGCAAGCGGGCGCAGGTTTTTGCCTGGGACGCCTTTTGAGCCCCCTCGGGCAGGGATAATAGCGTAGATATTCATTTTTTCCGGGGTTCTCCCGGTAGAAACAATGCCCCGGTTAATCGTTCTGGAAGATATGCCCGCGCAGTTTCTTGCTGACCGGCACTTCTTTGGGATGAATGTTCACGTCTCCGTCCCCCATGGCTTTTGCGATCTTGCGCACTGCGCCCACCAGTGAGTTAAGCCCCACAGGCTCAAGCGAGGCCGACTGGTCGGAACCATACATGGAACGGTCAAGGGTTATGTGCCTCTCAAGGGAAGTTATACCCAGAGCGGCTGCCGCATAAGAAACAGCAAGCCCTGTTTCATGCCCGCTGTAACCGACATTACACTTGTAACGTTCTCTAAGCGTCTTTATGCAGTTCAGGTTGGCATCTTCATCCTCCATTGGATAGGTGGATTTAGTGTGCATCAGTTCAAAAGGGCAACCCGCTTTTTTGAAGATTTCAACCGCGACGTCTATCTGCGCCAGCGTGCTCATACCGGTGGAAATAAAGGTGTGCTTTTTTTCCGACGCTATTTCCTTAATCAGGGAGATGTCAACTATCATCGCGGAAGCCACCTTGTTATACTTACAGTTGAACTGCCGAAGAAATTTCTGGCTTTCCACATCCCACGCGGAAGCGAACCATTCTATTCCCAGTTCCTTGCAATAGCTGTCTATTTCCTTGTACTCCTTAAGACCGAATTCTAGGCCTTCTTTCTGCGCCCGCTGGGTTTTTCCCCACGGGGATTCGCGCGAGGAATCCAGCAGCTCTTTGGTGTAGACTTTGTTTATGGTGCGCTTCTGAAATTTTACAGCGTCACAGCCGGCGAGTTTCGCCATCTTTATAAGGTCTTTGGCTATGTTTATGTCTCCATTATGGTTGATACCGACTTCAGCTATTATAAAAATAGGCATTTTTTTCTCCTGTTTAACTTCTGGGAACTCCCCAGTAATGACACTTACCGCATAACGGCAAAGTGTCGCGCCTGCCTTCTATGTGCGCCCGTATATACTCCCGGCGCTTGGGCGAGTTCCAGATATCCGCAAGGGGCTCCCGTGATGCGTCGCCGATAACCCCGTGGCGTTCCGGGTCAAACCGTACGCAGAGTGAAACCTCGCCACTGGTGTTTATGGCCATGTGGTTCATTATCTCTATGCAAAATCCGACCTCGGGGATTACGGTTGTTTTTGTATATTTAAAACTTCCGTCCGGAGAGTGCAGTATGCGCGGCACCATAAGGCAGCCGGTTTCCCGATAAAGCGCCATACGTTTTTCGCCAAGTTCCCCCAGGCAGCGGATCATTATACGCGGGGAAGCGGCACCCTTTAGGCGGAGGAATTCCTTTAATATCCCAAACTGCTCTTCCCATTCCTCGTCCCGCTCAAAAGTAGAGACGGTGATTGTATCCGCCCGGCCTATTATATCCGCGGCCCGTTTAACCAGCAGTTTGCCATTGGTATCAAAACAGCGCACCTGCTTTTTAAAAAAATCCAGCGCACGCGGCAGTTCTTGATACATCAGGGGCTCACCGTTGTTATGAAACTGAACCACTATATCCGACGGCAACTGGGCGGATATACGCTCCACCAGGCCTATGTCCATGTCTTTATTGAACACCATATTGCCCGGATTCTCCGCCTCTATCTTGCGCCTACCGCACATCCAGCACTTCTTATTACAGCGGTTGGTCAACTCAAGGTTAACCGTGGCCAACCCGTTTAAACAGGCGTTATTAGTTACGGAAGTGTTTTTCATGTATAAATTACAGCCGCTAAGCCAGCAAAGCCTTGGTAAATTATATCATTGCCCGTAGCCGGGGTGGAAGAGTTAGCGGGCGCAAACACTGGCAACAGTGTCCTTTATGAATCCTTCGTTGTTATAGCAGCAGGTATTGACACTCACTTTTGGGGCCATTTCAATTCTCCACTCATAATATTTTGTGGAAATAGTAGCGGCCTGTAGTTATGAGCTTGTTTGCGATTTTTTTAGTTACCAACACAGGGTTAGAAAAGAACATCCGCAGGGTTTTGCCAATTAAGCGCTTTTTGTAAAGGAAATCAGCCTCTTTAAGAAAACCGCGCATCATCGCCAGCCATTCGTGATCGGGATATTCCGAAAAGTTCATCCACAAACTCCCCTGGTGATATCTGGACCAATCTTCTTTTTCAATATTTATTTTTTCCGCCGCAACCAGTTCTTCAAACATTTTAGTCCCGGGCAGGGGCGTGGCAATGTTAAGCTGGAAATCATCAACAGGGAGGCGTTTTATAAGCGCCATGGTCTGCTGCATATCAAAAATATTCTCCCATGGAAACCCAATAATAAAATACCCGGTCACAAAAATTCCGTTCTTCTTAAATTCCCTTATAGCCCACTCGATTCTGTCATAATCAATTTTCTTATTTATCAGCCGCATCGTCTTGGGCGACCCTGTCTCTATCCCTATAGCCACAGATTCGCATCCGCTTTCCTTCATTACACCGACAAGTTCCTTTGTAATGAGATCCACTCGCGTATTACAAATCCACTTTACGCCGGATTTTTTCAACAACCGGCACAACTCCAACGCCCGGCCTTTATCAAGCGTGAACGAGTCATCTTCAAAGCAGAAGCGGGTTATACCATATCTATCTTTGATTATTCTCACCTCACACATGACATGTTCAGGGCTTCTATAACGTATTTTTTTGTCACTTGCGCAGTAAACACATTGAAAAGGACACCCTCTTGCGGCGACCAGACTCCAGGTACTAATCCCGGCATTTTTTTTATCTTCATAACCATATCTGGTGATAGCGGAATCAAAAACAGGCAATGGCAAACTGTTAATATCATAAATTGCCGGCCTTGCGGCATTTATTATGACCCCGCCTTCCAGATCCCGATAAGCTATACCGGGAACTTTTTCAGGGCATTCCCAGTTGAGTATTAAATCAACAAACGTCTCCTCGCCGTCCCCGATCACGACAAAATCAACGCTTTGATTACTAAGCGTTTGCGCGGGCAGTGCGGTTGGATGTTTACCTCCGAACACAACTATTGTTTTGGGATTGATTTCTTTTACAATGGCGCTTACCCTAAGCGCAGAGATATAGGAAGATGTCATTGCGCTGATGCCGACGATATCAGGCTTAAAATCGGATATTACCGCCCGCACCTGTCTCCATATCACATCGCCGGAGGCATTAAGCCTTTCGACATAATCAGAATGGTGTTTACAATAGGAATAGCTGTTAACTATCGATAAGTGTTTATTTGTAAAATCGGCATTATACACATCAACCGAGACATGCGGCATTTTTTCTTTAACATGCGAGGCGACATGGTTTAACGCAATCGGCGGCGTTTGCACTCTGTTCCCAAAAAAACGCTGCCAGGGGGGTTGGATAAGAAGAATTCGTGTCATAAAGTTCCGGAAACCTGTTCAAAGAGATTGACCGTCTTTTCCGCTGTGATCTCCCATGTGAATTTTCTGGAACGCTCATATGCGGCGGCAGACACCTGCCCCCTTTTTGCGGAATCCCAGGATAAAACATCACTAATGGCTGCGGCAAGCATTTCCCCGTTTCCGGGGTTATAATAAAGCGCCGCTTCGGCAAAAAACTCAGGCATAGGGGCATTATCCGCGGCGATACATACCGCCCCGCAGGCCATGGCCTCAAGCACGGTATTAGGGGCGGCCTCAACGCGGCTTGTCATCACAAAAGCCGAACAGTTTTTATAGCACCAGCCCATTTCCTCTTTTGAGAGCTGGCCTGTCCAGCACAGATCGGCTGAAACCCCGGCCAGTTCAGCCATAGTCTTCAAGCGCCGTTCGTATGACTGCATAGTTTTCCGCGCGCTCCCCGCTAAAACCACCTTGAGGTGCCGCCCCACGCTCTTTTTTGAATACCCCACACACTTTATAATATCTTCCAGGCACCGGTATGGTTCTATAGAGCCTGCCGTAAAAATAAAATCCGTCCACTCGGACGGTATTTGTACCGGCCTAACAGGATTTGAGGCAGCCAACGGGGCCCCGAAATATATGGAAACTATCTTTTCAGGGTTTACCCCCCAACTCGTCAGCAGAAACTGCCGGACAAAATCAGATATCGAGATAACCCTATCAGCTTGCCTCACAGCCCTGAAAGTTTCCAGCCACTGGGCCGCAAGTCTGGGTTTCTCCAGCAACCCATACCACTTCCAGGAAACCAAGGGCGCCATGTTCTGTATCATGGTAACTACAGGCACATTGTTAAAGGACATGACTCTCGCTGTTGGCACAAATATTACATCCGGGTGGAAAGAGTTGAGCAGCCGTCCCAACTCACGGTCCAAACTGCGGCTGAACACATTAAAAGGCCGGCACTCAACAAATTGGATTTTCTGATGCTGCTGGGTCCATTCAGGTATGCTCAAGCTTACCGGTGAAACACAGAGCAATGTATCTATCCTGTTATCAGCGGCCAGGAAAGGCAAGATATTCGTCAGATAGTTGCGATACCCCCCGCTAATACCGCCACCTGTCGCATTAATAACCGCCAATCGCATATTTTTTCCTAAAGCCATCGGCATTGTTTTCCGTAAAATCATTCTGGGAACACCCGGAAAGAATGCATCAAATAATGGCCTTGTAAACTTTCAAAGTCTTTTCAGCCGTCAGGTCCCAGGAGAACTGCTTCAGCCTTTCCCTGCCCTTGCGTTTCAGCTCTTCCCGCAGCGAAACCCCTGTTACTAGGCGCAGCACGGTTTCCCTGATGGAATTATCGTCAACAGGGTCAAAATACAGCGCGGCGTCACCGCCCACTTCCGGCAGCGAGCCGGTATTGGCAAGAACAACCGGGCAGCCACAGGCAAAAGCCTCCAACACAGGTATGCCGAACCCCTCATAGAGCGAAGGCACCACCAGCGCCGCGGCGTTAGAATAAAACCATGCCAGTTCCCGGTCCCCAGCGGGACACTGAACGATGTTCTTAAGGCCCAGGCCCGCCAACATTTCTTGCTCCGCAGAGGTAAATTTCCCCCCGCCGACACAAACCAAATTGATAGCCTCTATAGCCATCAGAGGAGCCAGCGCACGGGCCATTGGCCCAAAATTCTTATAGCCAGCGCGTTCTCCCACAAAAAGCAGGTACCCTGCGGGAAGCCGGAAATTTTCCGGCGGGCTTGCCTCTGCCTGGTCAAGCGAATTTGCCAGATGTATAGCCTCCACTTTCTCCGGATTAATGCCGTAAAGCCGGACAATATCGGCTTTGGTCGTTTCCGAGATGGTGATGATCTTTGCAGCCCTGGCGGCCAGCATCCTCTTCCATTCGGCCGTTTGTCTTTCGCGCGTTGACCGGAAATTTGCCGGGAAAAGCTCATGTATCATATCGTAAACTGTCAGAACGAATGGTTTTGCGCCTATACTGTCCAGAAAATACGGGTTAAAATAGGTCGGGTGAAAAATATCATAATCCCCTGCAGCTATACGCGCACGCGAATACCTTTCGTTAAGGAAATTCATCAGGCGCACTTTTCCGCGGAACTGCAGGCCGCCGCAGAAAAAAGAACCTTTCGCCAAATCCGAAGCAGCCAGGTGCATATTATTAGAAAACTTCGATGACAGGAAAACCTCCGCTACCCCGCTGGCGGCCAGGCGGGTAAGCAGGGAGAAGTAGTACCTAGATATCCCCCCGTAGCGATGCTCTGAGAATATCTGATGGTCGTACAATACGCGCAAAGAACCAAGGTTCATTATGCCAGTTTTTCCCCCTTCCTTAAAATAACCGAAGCATTTCCAAAGGATTTTGGCACATCAAAGTTCCCGGGACTGGATTTGAGAAGCATGAAGCCAGAATAAAAGTTAAGCAGCGAGTTTCTCAATAAATTCAGACAGCCGCAGCCCATGTTTTTTCTTAAGGCATAAATCAGAGCGTCGTATCCGCCTTCGTATTTCTCCCAGTAAATTGAGTTTGAAACCACTTCCACATTTTTCAGGGAGGCCAGCAGCCCGGCCAGTTCCGCCTTTCCGAAGCGGTACTGAAAAAAGAAGCCCTTTTCGGTTTTCGTCTGGGCCGGATACATCGGATAGGACAGCCATTCCTCCTGATGCAACGCTGAAACAGGGAGGGTCAGGTATATATAGCCGCCTTTTTTGGTAACACGGATCATTTCCCGGACAGCATCTGTGTACCGAAGGTAAATATGCTCCACCACACTTATGGAATATGTGAGGTCAAAAGTTTCATCAGAGAATGAAAGTTTCAAAGCGTCCTCGCGTAAAAATTTTAACCGGGGACTCTCACGGATAAACTGTGCCTCATTATCGTCTATATTGGTTTTAACCACGTTGTTTTCGCGGGACAATATGTAGGCGAGCATATGCGGCGAGGAAACGTCCAGTATATTAAGATCTTTAAGCCTGCCGCCGAAATAAGCGAAAAGATACGCGAATTCCATATACCTGATGCTGTCAACCGGGTTAAGCAGGTGGGCGATAACTTTTTTAAACCCAGGCATTATAAAGGCTTCCCGCCAAGCGGAACGCAGCACATATAATTTTTCCAGGAAATTGATAGTCATTGGCGGCAAACCAAAAAGCTAACGATCGCAGGCATTCAGGCCAACCGGCGCATTACATGGCGCCTCCAAATAGATATCAACCTGCGCGGCATATAACCAAGAAGGTATTTAATAGCGGAGCCGCAGACACCATATTTCAAGGATAGTCGTAAAAGCTTGATCACAAGAAAAGGTGCGCGCCACCGTCTCCAATTGACAGGCAGTACGTAAGATTTCAGGTTGGCGCCAATCCAGGCTTTTATTCGCTGTTCCTGCGTAAAACCGGCGGTCCAGGCGCAGGGCAACTGGAAGTCCAGTTCAGGGTCTATCAGGGTGGAAAAATTACGGACATCGCCTATTGTACCGTTCTTGGTGAACCAGTCATGTACCCGCGTTCCGGGCCAGGGAACACACATATTCCAGAAAGCGTAATCGGGCTTAAGTTCCTTTGCCAGTTTAACCGAGTATTTATGACGTTCAGGGCTGTCTTCCGGCAAGCCAATGACGAAGCAGAGTCCCAGGGCGATGTTGTGTTTCCGTATCAGGCGCGCGGCGTCGGCAATCTTATTTATGGACTCTCCCTTATTGACCAGTTTAAACACTTCCGGGTGCCCGCTTTCCGTTCCTACGCAAATGTTCCGGCCTCCCGCCTTCAAATAGAGCTTTAGCATCTCCTCGTCCAATAAATCGGCGCGCACGTTATCTATTGTAAGGGTGCGGCCCTTTATCCTTTCCGCGAACATCGCCAAAAAACGGTTAAACCTTTCTTTATTGAAATTCGGACAATCATCAGTAATAGCAACCGAGTGTATGGACGGGTATTTCCTGATTATCTCAGCGATCTCCTCTACGCACGGCTCCAAGTCCCTTGTCCGGACCTTATGGCCCGAGACCTGCTCAATATTACAGAAACTGCAATCAAACGGACAACCGCGGCTCAGCTGTATCTGAAAGCAGGAGCAATACAAAGCCCCTTCGCATATATCCAGATTTACCGCCGGAATCTTTTCCGCCGGCGGCAGGGGCGAATTTATAACTACAGGCGGGGATTGTTTTTTCGCTGAGCCGACCACGTCGGAGATTATCATTTCAGCTTCCCCACAGACAATATAACTGACCGCGGAATCTTTTTCGAAGTCCTGCGGGAAGAAAGTGACATGCGGCCCTCCGACGATTACAGGGGCGTCGGTAATTTTTGCGATTACATCTATCAGTTCCACAGACTCCTTGTAAAGGTAAGTGAAGACGGAAACTCCCACCACGTCCGGGCGGAAATCCCTGATGACGTCTTCTATCCGCGGGGCATTGAACCCGTTCTGGATGCCGCGCAGATATGCATAATCTACCACTTTCACATCGCAGCCTTCCCCAACCAGAATCTGGCCTAAAAGAGACAATCCCATATGTATGCGATCCACAATGAAATTATCGTTTTTGGCGGGATTAATAAATAAAACGCGCTTTTTCATAATTTTTTATTTTATCCCTAATCTTCCTGATTTTAGCAAAAGTCTGTCCAACCGTAAAAAAATGAATTAACTATCAAAACTTTTGATAAATACTAGATACCAGTAACCATACTTGGGCATATAATCCCCAATAAATTTGAACCCCGTCTTATCACAAAGTATTTTCAATGATTTCCTGGATGGGAAGTTTGTATGAAAAGCTGTGGCATCATGCCCACCGTGATGAATCCGGAAATACCACTGCAGAGGAGTAAAATGGACCATTATCCCTCCATTTTTTAGAAGACGATTAAATCCCCTCATATCCTCTAATGGGAGGTTTAGATGCTCAAACACATCTACCGAACAAATCCCGTCAAAAGACCCCCGCATCTCTTCAGGAACCGTGTCTGGATATTTAAAAAAATTAGTCCCATTATAAGGCAAAGCTGGATTAATATCACACGAATAGCAATCTAACCGGTTATCCTCTTCGTTCATTTCAACTGCGGCCTTATAATTCGGACCACAACCGAAATCAAGTATCCGTAAAACTGGCCGGTTGCGGTAAAGCTTCCGAATCTGAGCTGAGCAAATACGCATCATTTCCTTCTGAACTTCCTTGCGGCTATTCTCAACATAAACCTCACTTTCCCCGTTATCAATTCCAGAATATATTTCACCGACCTCTGACAAATCCCGTTGCAGCCAGGTCGCAAATAGATTTGAACAATTCAAGCAACGGTATTTATTGTGTCCGACTGAAATCTCGGGGTATTTTATAGAAGGGCCGCTCACTGCGCTGGTCGGACCATACGACAATATTTTAGACTTAGTGGACAAACAAACAGGACAAGTGACAGATGCCGTCTGCTGAGCGAGAAGTGTGATATACCATGCATTTATTCTATAAAATAATATTTTTATTTTCATCGGAACCAATTGTTTAAACATTTCAACTCCTTACTCCCAGTATTGTGCGTCCGCGCTTCTTGATATTTAGTTGTTCTTGTAAGGAACGAAGCGACGACGCAATCCCATTTTTTGGGCCGGAAAACGAGATTGCTTCACTATGTTCGCAACAACAAATATAAAACTATTTACGACACACTACACCATGACACCACTAAGAAAATTATTAAGGCTTGGCAGCCCTTCAGGTTTTTTATTTCTATTCCTGGTAAATTCTGCACCAGCAAAATCTTTCAGATTATTAAAGTAATAAACGCTTTCCCTGTATTTCATTTCGTCAGAAAACCTGGTCCCGAAGATATCCAAGCTTATAGCCACTTTGGAGTCGAAGAAAGCCGCCCACCACAAGACCGAGGAAAAATCACTGACAACCACCTTGCTCCGCAAAACCCACTCCTGCCCATTCTCGCGTGGGTTAACCAGCGTCAGGCCGGCGCAGGCATTTTTTATTTCCGCGACTATTTTTTGCCACAACATGTCCCTTTCCTGGCTCGGGTGTAATTTTAAGACCAGCTCATAGCCAGGGAATTTGCTCCTCAAAATAGTTATGGCCTCCACCCATTTATCAGAGACATGGTCGATGATTTCCTTATCTGAGAGGTTATTCTCTTTCTGGTAAGTGTTAATAAGCCCGTATGTCGGCATTATAATCACTATAGCTTTCTCTTCTATATCGTAGAAGCGGCCGTTAAACTCCCTACCGGCTGTTTCCAGCGGATGCCGCACCTGGACGAAGCCATCCGTGGAGCCGCACCATTTGCCCATAGATTTTTGGTCCGCCTCCGAATACAGCAGAAAAAAATCGAATTGGTCATTCCAATATTTTTTCAGAATTTTGCCGTTGGTGATATTCATCACAGGGACAAAAACCTTCCCGGCGAATACAGCCGGGAGGATAAAATAGTTAAGGACCATGGACAGCCAGCCCTTAGTCTCATTAAGGAACCGGGCGACCGCTCTGGGGATATGCAGCTTAGCGGCCAGCAACTCCGCGTCGAAATCCGCTACCGGGTCCCAATATGATGTTGCTAGCCCGGCAAGACAACTTATCCGCAGCATGCCGGGGACAAATTTCCTGCCCCAGTAATACAGGTACATCATCTGAACGTATACGGCGTCATGGTGGAATATCGCCTTGGGCCTGGATTCCTTTATAACGCGCTTGAACTCGCGCGCGTAGAACCGGTGCCGGATAAAAGCGTTTCCTGCCGGGACGTAGACAATGTCCGCCACGTCCGCCAAGCCTGCGGCTTTCTTGAAAGGCTGGCTGGCGCGGTAGATCTCATCCACAACAAGAACCACATTATATTTGCGGGAAAGTTCCCACATGTAATAGGCCCCGGCCGTCCAGAAAAGGTGGAGCGGGCCTGGCGCCAGTACAACATTGTCCGTCTTTGGTTTCATGCGGCCACTAGGCTCCTTACAAAATCAAATTCTTTTTTAGAGAAAAAACCGGATGCGGCCAGTACCGCACAGTAAACCGCAGTCCCGGCGCAAACGGCAAACATTACTTTAGCTAAAGGCATAGCCCCCGTGTATATACCGGGAAATATTAACAGCAATAAAACCGCCATAATTATTGAGGCCGCGGTAACTTTTAATATCCCCACGCCGTCAATCCCGAAAGGCAGGCTGGCGCGGCTCTTCCGGAACAAGGGGATAAAGATAAGCGCGTAGGAAATCAGGGTAGTAAACGCGGCGACAATGATACTCTTGAAAACATAAATAAACACAAGGTTTAGCGCTATATTGAGAGCAGCCGAGAGCAAGTTCCATTTAAGTAACTCGGCCGTTTTCATTCGCACAAAGAAGATATTTGACAGTATTATATTGAGGCCGTAGAAAAGCGTCGCCAGAGCCACTATTGGCGTGACCAGACAAGCCCGCTCTGCCACATCGGGGTTTGCCAGCACGGTCAGCAGCGGCTTACTTAACAGTGCCGCCCCGAAGACGAAAGGTATGGCAAGCATGAGGTAGCCTTTCACCATATATTTAACCATCATGCCGGCTTTATCTTCCTGCCCGGAATCCACGGCTTTTGACAGCAATTGCGGCAGCACCACACCTGAAACCTTAGGCAGCAGCGCTATCATGGCGCCCAAGGCGTAAGCCGGGGCATAGTAACCGACGAAAGTAGCAGACAGGTAAAGCGCGATCACGTAACGGTCCCCGGCACTTAGAACATAATCCACCATGTACGTCAGAAGGAACGGGAACCCGATTTTTATATCGGCCCAGATCTCATTAAGCGTAAAAAAAATAAAACCGACGCCTATTTCCTTAAGCAGCACGCCAAGTATGGGCAGTGTTACCAACACCATTGCCAAGCACTCGGCCGCCAGTAGCATATTTACGTTAATGTGCCCTGCATTGAAATAGAACAGCAGCATCAGACCCAGGCTGGCGTAAGGCAAGCAAGTAGTGGCATAGGTAAAGTAAGCCATCCGCCCTGAATACCTGAAATAATCTGTTACCTGACTGTAAGCCGTGTAAGCCAAAAGAAAAACCGGCACAAACCATATGGAAAAAACAACCTCCCCCTTGAAAAAAGCCGCCTTAATTGGTCCCGATAAAATCAGGAATAAGACGGAAATAAGCGCCACGCTGCCTAGCTGGAAAAAGAACTGCGGGTAAAAAAGAGAGCGAGCTGCTTCAGGGCCGATGGCGGATGGAAGGAACCTCTTGCACTTAAAACCAACTCCGAACGAAGACAGCCCGAAAGATAGCCCCAGCAGAGAAATGACCAGCACATAGGCGCCATAAACGCTGACGCCAGCGCCCTTTATCAGTATAGGGATTATTATAAGACTGCGGGCCTGCACCAGCAGTTGACCTGTCAGTACCAACGAATTGTTTTTTACAAAGCTTTTATAGAAAGACATGAATATCCGGAAGCCTTACCCAGCCCCGTAAAACAGCCTCAACACCCGGCGCCTGCTTTATACCAATCTATGGTTATTTTCAACTCCTCTTTGAAGCCGGTCAAGGCCTTAAAGCCGAATTCTTTCTCCGCGCGTGAAGTATCAAGCATGCGGCGCGGCTGGCCGTCCGGCTGGGATGCATCCCACACCAGTTTGCCTTTGAAGCCGGTGAGTTTGGCTATAAGTTCCGCCAATTATGGGGACAGTATACTTAATTCCCCGCCGTGGCCAACCTAAACTGGCTTTCCTATTTTTTCACTGACTTTTAAAACTACACTTTCCACAAAGGCCAGATATTCTCCGCAGTCTTTCGCGGTTATGTCTGTGCCGCCCGCATAAAGGTCCGCGTTGCGCCTTGAGCGCATGGCGTTCCCTAAATCATCAATAGCCTGGTCGCCCAGAATCTCCGCCAGCTTTTCTATCAGTTTAATATGATGCCCCGGGATACTGCGGACCTTTAACTTGTAATAACTCAATAACGCTAGTCCCGCCTTTATTAAGGCGGTGTACGCGTAGGTAAATTTTACGTCAAAAATCGTGTCTTCCCGCGCAATCCCCAAATCCCGCTTGGCATTTTGCAGGTTTTTCTGCACCTGTTCCGGTGTAAAGGCGAAATCCGTGAAGAACTTATCGTTCAAGGGGATACCCTCAACTTTTTCCGGTTCAGGATACCGGTTATAAACGGGTCGTTATTTTTCTTCTTCTCTTCAAATTCTTTAGCATCCATATTAACCGCATTGATCTCTCTGCCAAGAGTTTTTTGAAGCGCGGTCAGCTTGCGCTGCAACGCCAGCACGCTGTGGCCGCCAACCACTAAAAGATCAATATCGCTGTGCGCGTCCATAGCGTCGCGCGCGTAAGAACCGTAAATATAGGCCTCTGAAATATCGGGGAAACCGGCAAGTATTTTCCTTAGAGAACCCTCTACTCCGGCAGTTGTCAGTATAATTTTCCTGTATTCTTTATATAGCGGGTATTTGTCATTTATTGAATACAGCTGCATGTTGCCCCGGGCGATTTTTTTCAACAGACCGTCCTTTTCAAATTCCTTCAGTTTTTTAACCAAGTTGCGCTTATCAAGATTGAGATTTTTGGCTATCTCATTGGTATAAAGCTGTTCCTGAGGGTTAAGAAAAAAATACCCAAGGACTTTTTGCGCGATTTCAGATTTAAAAAGAGTCATAAGTGCGATACTCTACACCTATAAGTGTATATAATTACACCTGCAATAGCAAGGACACGCGAAATTAGGGACAGTATACTTAATTGCCCAATGGGTCGGGATTGGGGACGGGAGTTCCTCCCCTTGGCTGAGCATATTCATTGGTATAACACCTCCCAATGCCCGCCTTTATCGGGACCGATATGTTTTGATGATAAATTCATAAAGATTGCTAGGCGGCTGTACGGCTAGACGGGGTAATAGCCTCCTGTTTTTGGGCTTCCTTTATATACAATTTTCTTTTCATTTTTTAAACGAGTCAGCCATTTCTCTAATGTTCTATTTGAAATCTTCAGTTTATCCGACAAAGCCGGCAACCTCAGTCCAGGCTTTCGCACAATAAAATCTAGAAGAGAATTTACTCCCCCATTTACTCCCCCATTTACTCCCCCACCTTTTGGAGCATCACCCTGCATATTCCTGGTCTCCGGACGGAGAAAAGTGACTACGAAGCCGCTTTTAATTTTGGTGAAGGTTACCTTTACGCCCGCAGCGCGGCATTCCTGGCTTATGCGGCGCAGGCCGGAACCCCACTTTTCGATATCCTCGGAGCGGAACAGCGTTTCAGCTATAAGCGGGTTACGCGGGATGCTGGGCTGTGAGCCCGTAATAAAGTCCTCGGGAGAGTATTCGTACGGGAACAGACCGGGGTTGAAGATCTCTATGCGGTCCCGGTAGATGGCCACCTCGTTACTTTTGGGGTTGGAGAAGTCCCTGTGGCAGAGAGAATTTATGATGGCCTCTTTTATGGCGCGTACGGGTATTTCAGGTATCTCAACTCGGATACTGCCGCTAAGGTCCGCGCGCCAGTTTATATGTTCCTGCACATACAGTTCCACTTTGGCGGCAAGTTCAAAAATATTCCCCTGGTAATTCTGTATATCCAGGAAGGTTATTTTATCACGCCCGGCGAACACGGCAGCCTGCACCGTAAGCGGGGCGTTTTTGGAAAACAGCGCCTTTGCGGCGTTAAGCAGCCTGCCGCCAGCCACAAGGCCGAGTTTGCGCAGGACATTGGCGGGGTTATCATAAGGGAAGCTTATGCGGCCGGCCTTGCGGCCTTTTCTGGATAAACATTTTTATAGCTACAGCGGAAGCCGTCGAAACGGTATCACCTGAAACTTCGGCACCCCATGCATAGGCATAATTATTGTTTTTTTCAACTAGGCGGCGGATCTCGTTAACCGAGAGCTTTTTATCTTCTTCGCCTACGCGTAGGTAAAAACGTCCGAAAGCAGAATAAAGGCCGTCTTTGCCGTTAAAATCGACAATTATGCAGTTCTTACCTGATATTTTTACGACCCTTATATGGGGATAAATTTTAGGCTCCAAATGGTCGCATATAGACTTGGAAATGTCTTTAAGTGTAGATTTGCCTATTTGCTGACCTGTAACGGAGCCGTCGTCTGCGATACCAAAATAAAGCGTTCCCTTGCCGTGCTTGTTGAGTACAGCACAGATAGAAATAATCGCTTCCTTAAGTTCGGAAGTGGATTTCTTTAGTTCTATGGTTTCGCTCTCTGTAAAGTTCATAGCTACTGTAAAAGTTTGGGGACAGTGTAAAAGTTTGGGGACAGTGTACGCAATTACCCGATAAAGCGTAATTAGTTATAACGGCTCTTTATACCATTCCACTATAAAGATTGCCCGGCAGCGAGACAACCAAGCGGCTTACAGGCAACTGCTAAGCGACAACTGACCTATACCAATCTATGGTTTTTTTGAGCCCGGTCTCAAAATCCGTAGAGGCTTTAAACCCGAATTCTTTTGCGGCACGGGAGGTATCAAGCATACGGCGCGGCTGGCCGTCCGGCTGGGAGGCATCCCACACCAGTTTGCCTTTGAAGCCGGTGAGTTTGGCTATAAGTTCCACCAGGTCTTTTATGGAAATTTCAAACCCGGCACCGATGTTGACCGGCTCCGGGGAGTTATATTTTTCAGTAGCCAGCACTATGGCCTCGGCGCAGTCTTCCACATACAGAAATTCCCGGGTGGCTTTGCCGGTACCCCAGACAGTTATTTCTTTGGCTCCGGATTTTACGGCTTCCACGCATTTTTTTATAAGGGCCGGGATTACATGGGAGGACCCGGGCTTGAAATTGTCCCCCGGGCCGTACAGGTTCACCGGCAACAGGAAGATTGAGTTAAAGCCGTACTGCTGGCGATAGGCCTGGGACTGAACCAGCAACATTTTTTTGGCCAGACCGTAAGGGGCATTGGTCTCTTCGGGGTAACCGTTCCAGAGGTCTTCTTCTTTGAAAGGCACCGGCGCTAATTTGGGGTAAGCGCATATGGTACCGAGTGCCACAAATTTTTCCACACCGGAAAGGCGGGCATGTTCCATTAGCTGGGCACCCATCATCAGATTGTCGTAGAAAAACTTACCTGGGTTCTCACGGTTAGCCCCGATACCCCCCACTTTAGCGGCCAGGTGGATGACAACATCAACGGGAGGTCTGGAGTTTAGAGTTTTGAGTTGAGAGTTTGGAGTAGAAGAAAACAAATTACCGGCATCTTTGAAGGCGGCTTCTACGGCAGAGGGTTTTGTCAGGTCACATTCCTGCTCGGTGGGGATAAAAACATTTTTACAACCGCGGGCTTTTAGTTTTTCAGTGACGAATGAACCCAGGAACCCGGCGCCGCCGGTAAGCATGATTCTTTTTTTAGATAAGACCATAAATGGTTTGTAACTACCTCAGGTTTATGGTTCAAGGGTTCACGGTTCAATGGTTGGAAGAAAAAACGCTTACTCTTTGCTTTCACAACCGTTGACCAGTGAACCTGGCAACCTGAGCAGTTATCTCCTGTTCTTATTATATGATTTGCGGAGGGCGGGAGTGAAGTAGCCGGATGAAAAGGAGCGCGCAGATTATCGCGGAAAAATACGGCAGCATCTGGCGCGGAACCGATAGTTGCGCTATAGTATTTGCGGCAGCTATCCCCCAAAGAGAACACATAAAAGGGTTGCCGGTAAGATACGCAACCGCTGTTTCGCTGAACTTTACCGCCAATGCAAGCAACAAAATTCCAAAAAAAACAACTACCCGGGAACCGGAGTAATAAAAAAACGCGGCTGGGCCAGGCAAGAAACCGAATTGGGAATGCAGGCTGTCCGAAATACCTGACAGGGAAACAGACTGATAAAAATCGGCCTTCCCGATTTTTCTTTTTTCAAGCAAAGCGTTGAAAAGAGTATCCCTGCCTTTTATCGGGTAAGCATATACCGCCATTACCCCCTCCACCCCTATCCACCTGCCCACCGCCATTAAATATACGTTCTTTAAAGAACCGGCGAACTCATCGCTAAACCCCCGGGCAACCAAAGTCAAACTATAGGCATTATCGCTTTTAGAAGGCAATCCTGAAATTACGGCTTCGGAATAAAAATACCGCCTCATAGTATTTACCATGGCAAAAGAAATGACAAACATCAACGCCGTCGCGCCCGCAACCGCAAAAATTTTTCGTTTAGAAATTGTCGGAAGAAGTTTTTTGGCGTTTTTAGACAATGTTGCGGCAACAGGCAAGACATGCCACAAAAAAGTGCCGCGGCTTAAAAGCGACATACTGGAAACAGCCGCTTCCGCAAGTGCCGCAAGAAGCCCCTGAGCCGGGTTTTTTATCGCCGAAATATCCCACCACAGTAAAGTAACAACTGCCATTGACAAACCGATGCCCAAAAACCATGCTATGAGAAAATTCAACGGCCAATAAAAAACGTTTCTGGGCACCAGACCTATTTGCGCAATTCCAAAAACCATGTTTACCACCGGAATAAGAACAATACAAAGCCACAGGCACAACCATAGCCATCTCCGGGAACGGGGATACCATCGCGGGCAGGTGTTTTGCGTATTACAACAATACGCTCCCCCCTTTGGGATATACCGGCCAAAGAATCCGGCGGCAATTATCCCAAAAGAGGCCAGAATAGCTATTATCAGAACATTGTCCAGGTTGCCGGGGGTTGGGATAAAAGCCCCAATCGGTTCGCCATATATGATCTGCTCTCCGTATGCAGGACCGCTAATCATACGAACCGTAAACTTTAGCCAGAACCCAAGCCACATAAAGACCGTGAGGAACATATAACCATAGGAATCCTGCCTATAAAATCCAACAACCAGCATACCGAGAAAAACTATAGAGAAAACAGAATAAATTAATTTTGAACCCGGATAATACAATAAAGCAAACACGGACAAACCAAGCCAGACAAGAGCGAAAGCAATTATCCCCGCTTTTAAAAAATTGTGTTTAGGCATAAGCTACATCCATAATACTTCATTATCGGTTGCCATAGTTTTAGATACGGCTACTGCTATAGGCTAGGTTGACGATACGGCTATTGCCATAGTTTTAGATACGGCTATTGCCATAGGCCGTAAGGGCGCTGCGCCCGCCATAGGCCATAAGTTTTAGATACGGCTATTGCCATAAGCCGTAAGGGCGCTGCGACTGCCATAAGCCATAGGCAGAAACGGCGCCCTGCCGGGGTTTTCCAGGCGGAGGGTGGAGGACGTGGTTATATCAGAGCGGAGAAGAAACGGTCCGCAGAAATAACCCGTATCCCCCCGCTAAAGCGGTCTACGCTTTTTTTGCCTACAACCTGGTAGCTGAACGGGATAGCCAGTTTTTCTTTACAATATTGACGGAACTTGTACATTGTATTAAAAAGGTCAAGGACGTGAAAAGCATCAGAATTATCCAATGCAAGATGATGGTGAAAATATCCCCATTTCCAACGCAACATGATGGTGAAATTGGCGCAATCTTGAAAAAGCGTTGGAT
>MGTS01000030.1 GCA_001799565.1 Elusimicrobia bacterium GWA2_51_34
GGAATCCAACGCTTTTTCAAGATTGCGCCAATTTCACCATCATGTTGCGTTGGAAATGGGGATATTTTCACCATCATCTTGCATTGGATAATTCTCCTGCCTGCGATAATAAATTAAATATACTAAAATTTTCTTTCTCCGCTACGAGTATGTTATACTAATCCTGCGGGGTAGAGCAGCCTGGCAGCTCGCAAGGCAGTTTTGGCAGGTATTCTCCACATATCACAAGACATCAGCAGATGTCACTGGGCCTCACCCTCGTCGATATCCCCTTCATCCGCCTTATCACTAGGCATCACCAGAAATCAGCAGTTCAACCTGGAATTGATTACTAAAACTATCACCACTTGTGACCGAGCACTTCTTGCGAATGTGCTATGGCTAACGGGACTTATTGCGCCGGTTGCTGGATCCTGGTCAGTGGCACGAATTTCGCGCGATAATCGCACTGTGAGACTTTTACTATATAGTGGAGCTGGGAATTATTAGGTGCTTAGGAACAATTTTGCCGGACCCACACACCCATCCAATGGTCTGTAAAGACGTAGCCTGCTGCTTCTTTTTCGATAATATCTTTTGAGACTAATAAGCTCAGAGATTTTTTTACCAGCGAAGACGACTTTAGTTGAAATCTGGTCATAAAAGTTCCGCTGAAGATTGCGGCGCCGGAATTTGCAGCCAGTCCTTGCAGTAGTCGTTTTTGCGTTTGAGGCAGGTTCTCCCAAAGATTTTGGTAAACTGGCGTATTCCTTTTTGCAATCATGGTTACTGCCCGTTCCACATCGGGGTCTGTAATCTCCTTTTCCTCGGTTTGAAGATCCCATAACTCATGGGCGAGATACTGGATATAGTAAGGAATGCCTCCGGCGGAACTTACGATAGTTCGAAGGGTTTCTTTGGAGCAGGCAAAACCGCCTTTAGCGAAATTCCCGGCAAGATATTTCTCAAAATACTCAGAGGGTATTTTTTCAAGATGGGTGACCGGCCCCATGCCGAAAAATGCTCTTGATTTCTTTGAGACCATTTCGCTCATCATCGTTTTTTTTGAGCCGCAAAAAACATAACCGACATTGCGTTGCTTTTGTATCACCGCGCGCATAAGCTTTTCCAGCGGTTCACCGCCCAGGCTGACTATTTCCTGGAACTCATCGAACAGTACAACTACCTGCTTCTTTTCCCTGCTGGCGAATTCCTGAGGGTATGCCAGCAGGTTCTCTATCATTTGAAAAACCTCTTTCTGCGGCGGGGAGGCATCGACGCCAAGACTTAATGAGCCATCCGGATTTACTGAAAATTGTGGCCTTAAGCCGGAGATAAAATCTTTGATAAAATTCACAGCCTCAGTAAAACCCATTTTTCTCATTTCAACTACCGCTTTCCCCAACGCGGCGGCAAACTGTTCAACCGAGGCGGTTCTAAACAGGTCCAGATAAATTACTTTTATGCCCCTTGCTTTAAGCTTTTCGGCGGCGGCAAGGATTAGTGAAGTCTTTCCATACCTGCGCGGGGCGATCAAAAACATTTTCTGTCCGTCAGAAAGATCTTTTGCAATGGTTTCAAGCTCCGCTTTTCTATCAATAAAATCGGCATCCTTCACTACTTCTCCAAAGATGAAAGGGTTCATAGTTTCTCCATTAAACCAAAAGGTTGCTAACCTATAGGTTAAGTGTATAAAACCTTTTTATAAATGTAAAGGGGGGGCGTTACCTTTTCTCTAGTAAAATTTGCTTTATCCGCGAGGAGTATGTTATACTAATCCTGCGGGGTAGAGCAGCCTGGTAGCTCGCAAGGCCCATAACCTTGAGGTCGCAGGTTCAAATCCTGCCCCCGCAACCAAATTTGGCCCTCGATTATATCGAGGGCCTTCTTTTTCAAGCGGGGGAGCGAAACAACTGCTTGTTTCGCGTCAGGATTTGAAAGGCGGAGCGTTGTTGAGCCAGCAGGCGAAACCGCGAGCCGGGGTCGCGGGTCCTGTTGAGCGACGGCGAAACCGGAACCTGTGACCAAATCCTGTCCCCGCAACCATTTAAGACTCTACCGACGAGAAATGGCTTGTGGCACAAACCACAAGCCATTTTTATTGCCTCCTGAGTGCGCAAGGTTAGGCAACCTAACGGAGGCCACATGAAGCTGCCCTTGTAAGTAAAATCCAATCTTGTTCCTTGCCTGTAAAGTTGCAGGCAATTCAGACCCAGTAGTTGCAGTGGAGTTTAACACTACCGAGGCTGCCGATAAAAGGTTAGCTACAAATGAGATAAAAATGAAGTGAGGGTGGGTCAATTTTAGTTGCAACTGGAGGGTCAATTTGGGACGCAACTTTGCACGCAAGCCCGGGGTTTTGTGTTTATTGGCAATCAAATACAATCTTGTATAGTTAAAATACAGGTTTAGGTGTATTCTCCGCATATAATGCGGAGAAAAGCCTTGACTATGCGGAGATTAGGGGCTATAATATCCGCATAAGGTGCGTAGAATGAAACACTATATCTATCAAGAATCCGATTGGCCTAAATTTCATTGGGACCGTGATGTTATCGCCCTGCCCCTGGCTGCGGTGCACAATAGGCAAGGCCGTCTTTTCGGTCGCATGGAAAGTCTGGGTTTTCCGCAACGCGATGCCGCAGTACTTGGAACGCTCACATCCGATGTTATTAAATCCAGCGAGATAGAGGGGGAAGTTTTAAACACTCAACAGGTTCGTTCCTCTATAGCTCGCCGGCTTGGCATGGAAATAGCTGGCATGGTTCCAGCTGACCGCCGCGTAGACGGAGTGGTCGAAATGGCTCTTGAGGCCGCTCAAAATTACAACAAGCCGCTTACTAAAGAACGTCTCTTCCAATGGCACACGTTGCTTTTTACGCCGGAATCGTCCGGCACGGCCAGAATTAAGACCGGGGCTTGGCGCGACGACGCAAAAGGTCCTATGCAGGTTGTTTCGGGTGCTATAGGAGGGGAGAATGTTCATTATCAGGCCCCGTCCGCAGAATTGCTCCCGGCGGAAATGGATGCTTTTTTAAAATGGGTTAACACGACAGGCGATGAGGATCCCCTCTTGAAGGCCGCTATCGCCCACTTGTGGTTTGTCACTATACATCCCTTTGATGATGGTAACGGGCGCATTGCGCGTGCGATTGCCGATTGGGCATTGGCCCGCGCTGAAGCCTCTCCACGGCGTTTTTACAGCATGTCCGCGCAGATACGCAAAGAACGCAACAAATATTATTCTATTCTTGAACAAACGCAAAAAGGCGGGCTTGATATTACCGAATGGCTGTCGTGGTTTATCGGCTGCCTGGCCCGCGCTATTGAGGACACGGAGAATTCACTGTCTATTGTTTTCAGAAAGGACCGATTTTGGAAAACTTATGCTTCATGCGAGTTAAACGAGCGTCAGCGCCTGATGATAAATAAACTGCCAGACGGCTTTACCGGCAAACTGACTTCCACCAAATGGGCTAAGATAGCTGACTGTTCTCAGGATACCGCTCAGAGGGACATTATGGACCTGGTAGAAAAAGGCATCATGCGGAAAGATTCTGCCGGTGGGCGCAGTACCAGCTACTCAATCTTGTTGCCGGATAAGTGAGTGGCTTTTTGTAATGGCGTAAGGTGCTGTTAAATTCCCCGTAAAAAAAGTTGACAGTTTTTGGTATACTATTCCTGACGGTAAATTAACATACTTTGTTGCTTCAGAAGTGCAATAATCAGGCCGTCTAAAGAGCATAGCTCCTGAAACGGCACGCCCAGAGGTCAGTGCGCAAGGTTAGACGGGGAGAGGGTTCAAAAGACTGTTTTTAACGCTCCTTCCGACGTAAAAAGCGGTTTTTAAAACGTAGTTCCCATAACCTTGAGGTCGCAGGTTCAAATCCTGTCCCCGCAACCAATTTAAGCCCTCGAAGATATTCGAGGGCTTTTTAATTGCGGGGGAGAGAGACAATAGTTTGTCTCGCGTCAGGATTTGAAAGCCGGACCTGCGAGGCCAGCAGGCCGCAGCAGGGAGGCGGGGTCGCGAGCGCCGAAGCGCGACGGCGCGGAGGAGACTTGTGACCAAATCCTGCCCCCGCAACTAGGTTTAAGTTTCTTGACAAGAAATCAGCTCACGGCAAAAACCGTGGGCTGATTTTTGTCGCTTTTGTCCGCTTTATGTCGTAAGGTTTTATGCCTTACGATGTATCCATTTTAAAAAACACAAATCTGAAGACAGGACCAGCCCTGGTCCCTGTCCCATTGACTTTATTCACTGATTAGAACAAAAGATTTAGCGCTATCGTTATCATGGAACCGCTGTCTTTGTATGTTTTGTCCAGCGCGTTTACATCTTTTGAGTCTATGCTTTCCAACCAAACGTATCGATAGGTCCCATCCAGTGATAGAGACTTGTTCAGCATAACCTCTAGACCGGCTCCTGCATGCAAACCGAACCGGGAAGTGGTATTGCTGAAACTGGCCGGGCCGTTCACTTGTGTGTAATACCAGCCTACGCCTCCGAGCAAGAACGGGCTCGCTACGCCACCGGGAATAATATAAGCCAGCAAGCTCGCCTGGACCGGGTATGTTTTTATGGTTGTGAGGGGGCCGAAATCATTCTTGCGATAATCTATGGATGCTTCCAGTCCCAATGCGGGCGACAAGTGCAGCCGGGCCTGGGCACCGGGAGACCACTGCCCTTCATCCGCGTCCTTCGGCGTGGAATATGTGGCACGTGGGCCAATCGAAAACACGTTATCGCCTACACCTTCCCCTGCAAAGACTACCGCCTGTAATCCCAGCAATAGAACTGATATTGCTATGCACTCTTTAACTCTCTTGTTACTGTTATTACTTTTCATTATATAACTCCTTAATTGACTGCTGGAAATGTTCCCAAAGATTGAGCTGGGGATAAGTATAGCCCTTAGTTAATTCGGCAGCTATTCGTAATTCTGCGTGGTCTGCTAGGTATTATTACGGGCGACACACTAAAACGCGTCCAGGTTTGAGGATCGCGGATTTTACCGATAGCCCCACGTATAATTCCGCATAGCCGCCAAAGACACGGAAAGAGTATCGTATCAACATGAACAGAGGTATAAATTGCTGCCGAGGAGATAAAGCGGCGCATACATCATTTGAGTCGGCTGGTATACAAGCGACAGGATTAATCCACTTAAATAGCACGGCTGCCAAAGGCGTGCCAAGCGATTTGTTAAAGAAACGGAATCTATTCCAGTTTCGCAAAGTTGCTGAGCCGCGATACTATTCTCTTGGAGACAGCTATAAGAAGATCCCCCTGGGTGAACTTAAGAGGAGATTTTCTAAAGCTCGTAAAATTTATGCAACTTGTGATCTGGTATTGCGATACATAAAGGCGCGTGTTTCACAAGTAGTATAAGAATCTGACTAAAAATGGATTAAGGCCAACAGCTTTGTTGGTATTCTCACAAGGAGGCAGTATGATAAAAACAGAAAACATGATAGAGGCGGGTATCGGGCTGGCGGCAATCGCTGCGCTGGGAGCATATTTCCTGCATGGCAAAAGAGGTGCGCAAAACCGGGAAAAAATAGCCGGTTGGATGCTTAAAATGAAGGGTGAAGTTCTGGAAAAAGTGGAAGAGATTAAGGAAATTAATGAGGCAGAGTACTATAAAATTGTGGACGAAACCTCTGCGCGCTACGCTACTCTGAAGAAAGTCGGAGCGGACGAACTGAAGCATTTGACGGAGGACCTCAAGAGCGCGTGGCAGCATCTAAGCGAGCAGCTTGAAACCCGTGAACATGCAGATAACTGCAATTGCAAGAAGTGTCATTAGGTCTCTTATATAGTGAAAAAATAAGGAGACCGTATCAAACCTTCCCGGCGTAAAGAGTGTGGGTAATAAGCTGGAAGTAAAAGACGGTATAGCGACCCTGCGAGGCAATACTGTAAACCCTGCAGTGGCAGTTAGTGAGCTGAAGAGGAGAATAACATGTTGGGTACAATCGCTACAATACTGATAGTCCTGTGGCTGCTGGGGTTGGTGACCAGCTACACTATGGGTGGATTTATCCATATTTTATTTGTAATCGCAATAGTGGCGGTGTTGGTCAGAGTCATCAAGGGGCGTAAAATAGTATAGCCAAAACGCCTGCAGATAATGCTACGGCAGGAGGACTGCTATGAATATAGCAAGAGGCTGGGTGGCGCGTTCTCTGATACTGCTCTTGGTGGCGTTGGCGGCGGGGATTATTCTAAAAGAGGTCGTTGCTCCCAGCATTGTGCGCCGCAGGCTAATCTCTGCGGTTCAGAATAGTTGTAAAACTTGCGAGCTTTCGCTCAGCCCTGTTCATATTTCACTGATGCCATTGGCGCTGAGCGGCAGCCGTATCCATTTTACTGGGGGGATGCCAAATGCGACCGTAGTTCATGCCGAGGCAGAGCGCGTTTATATACCAGTCTCGCTTTTTCCGCTTTTGACTAACCGTTTTCGTGCCGGTCAAATAGAAATTGAACATCCGGTGGTTAAAATAACAGAAGGCGATCTGTACGCTTCTTCCTCTACCGAAGACAGCTCTGCCCGTCCGTTTGATCTTGAAATAGAGGGTATTAAGGTGAAAAATGGTTCCTTTATTTATAATCGTGAACATCTTGGACATTCAGGTTCCCTGAACGTCTCGCGTATAAATATAGCCATGGGGCCTGTTGGCAGTTCGGACCGCCTTCGGGATACATACGTTGAGTCAAGCGCCGACGGACTGCTGGAAGAGTCGGGGCAGTTCCACCTGCAAGTAAACGCCAGGATTTTCGCTAAAATTCCGGACGTCAAGGTTAAATTGCAAATTTCAGGGCAGGATCTCGCGGCACTGAACCCTTTCTTAAAGCCGAATGACGGAGTTCAGCTAAAGGGTATGCTTATTGACGGCCAAAGTGAAGTAGCTATTCGCGGAGTTCGCCTCAAGTCTTCCGCTTATTTGCGCTTCCGGAAACTTGGCGTGAAAATTAAAAAAACCGATGAAAACAGCGCATTCTCCGCGTTCGTTCAAACTCTTATGGCTTCCATCACAATGGGGAAACAAAACATTGATGGCGGAGACTACGACCGTACGGGAATGGCGGATTTAGAGCGGAAGCAGAAAGAAACTATTATAAGTTTTACATTAAGAGGGATGAAGGAAGCCGCAATGAAGGTCGTTTCCCAGGGCGGCAAGTAACTGATTTTTAACACACCGGTTTGATACGAAAGTTGTACTGCCAAGCGGAAATGCCGGTGAACTTAAGAAGGAAAAGGCAGGTAGAATTTATTGACGGAGGGCTGAACGGAAAATAAAACAATGGAAAAAAAGAAACTTACAACTAACGCAGGCGCGCCCGTGGCGGACAATCAGAACATAATGACGGCGGGCAAGCTTGGGCCGGCGCTGCTGCAGGACGTGTGGTACCTTGAAAAGCTGGCGCATTTCGATCGCGAAGTGATACCGGAGCGGCGTATGCACGCCAAGGGCTCAGGCGCCTATGGAACATTTACGGTAACCCGCGACATAACCCGCTACACCAAAGCCAGGATATTCTCGGAGGTAGGGAAGAAGACCGAAATGTTCGTGCGTTTTTCTATTGTGGCGGCAGAGCGCGGCGGGGCCGACGCCGAGCGTGACATCCGCGGTTTTGCCATGAAGTTCTACACCGAGGAGGGAAACTGGGACTTGGTGGGAAATAATACCCCTGTCTTCTTCATGCGCGACCCGCTTAAGTTCCCTGACCTGAACCACGCCATAAAGCGCGATCCGCGCACCAACCTGCGCAGCGCGGCCAATAACTGGGATTTCTGGAGCTCGCTTACCGAAGCTCTGCACCAGGTCACCATTACCATGAGCGACCGCGGCATACCGTATTCCTTTCGGCACATGCACGGCTTCGGCAGCCACACTTTCAGTTTCATAAACGCGAAGAACGAAAGATACTGGTGCAAATTTCACCTTGTAACACAGCAGGGCATCAAGAACCTTACAGACCAGGAGGCTGAAATCCTGATCGGAAAAGACCGCGACAGCAACCAGCGCGACCTCTATGAGAGCATTGAACGTAAGGATTTCCCGAAGTGGACTATGTATATACAGGTTATGCCGGAAAAAGACGCGGCCAAAATGCCTTATAATCCGTTCGATTTGACCAAGGTATGGTTCCACAAGGATTACCCGCTGATAGAAGTGGGTGTGATGGAACTCAACAGAAACCCGGAGAACTACTTCGCGGAGGTAGAGCAGGCGGCGTTCAATCCTGCGAGCATCGTGCCCGGTATCGGATTTTCACCGGACAAAATGCTGCAAGGGCGGCTATTCTCCTATGGCGACGCGCAGCGTTATCGCCTGGGCATAAACCATCACCTTATCCCGGTAAACGCCGCTCGCTGTCCTTTCCACAGCTACCACCGCGACGGGGCCATGCGGGTGGACGGCAACCATGGCAGAACCCTTGGCTACGAGCCTAACAGTTATGGCGAATGGAAAGATCAGCCCGACTTTGCGGAGCCTCCATTGGACCTGGAGGGGGCTGCCGACCACTGGAACCACCGTGTGGACACTGACTACTACAGCCAGCCTGGAAAACTGTTCCGATTGATGAGTCCGGCGCAGCAAAAGGTTTTATTTGAGAATACAGCCCGCTCAATGGGCGACGCGCCGCTGGAGATTAAACAGCGGCACATCGGCAACTGTATGAAAGCCGATCCCGCTTATGGCCTCGGCGTAGCCGTAGCGCTCGGAATCCCGCTTGAAGAATTAGCAAAAGTTAAATAAACTTAATACCAGGAGAATAAGAGGTGGAAACATGATAAAGAAACCACTTATCGCACTCGTCCTGGGGGCGAGTATCTTGGCAACGATCCCGGTTTGCGCACAGGAAACTGAAAAAAAAGGAGAAACTATGTTACAAACAGTACAAACTTACAAGGCTGCGGACTATCCGCGCCTTTCAAAGATGCCCGGCTTCAGTGTTCAGTTGGTAGCCAACCACATGAAGCTTTATCAGGGCTACGTGGCCAATACTAACTCCCTGTCGGAAAAGCTAATGGCAATGCTTACAGACGGCAAGGAAAAGACTCCCGAATATGCGGAACTCAAGCGGCGTTTCGGCTGGGAATTCAACGGCATGCGCCTGCATGAGCTTTATTTCGGGAACCTGGGCGCCAACGGCACACCGCAGCAGAGCTCACAGATCTACAAAACGATACTGGAAGACTTTGGGAGTTTTGAAAACTGGAAAAAGGACTTCACCGCCACCGGCTTAATGCGGGGTATAGGGTGGGTCGTTCTGTATCAGGATAATGTCTCAGGCAGGATGTTTAATGCCTGGATAAACGAGCATGATGGCGGCCACCTGGCCGGATGTACTCCGCTGCTGGTTATGGACGTGTTTGAACACGCCTACATCACCGACTACCAGTTGGAGCGTGCCAAATACATAGAAGCATTTTTTAATGTGGCAGACTGGGAGGCGGTCGCTAAACGCTGCGCTAAATAACTTATTAACACAAAACCCGGCATTTACCCTTTTTGAAAAAAATGCGGGGCATGTTAGGTATTTAAGGAGAATCTAATGCCATACATTAATGTCGGTGAGGAGAATTCGGGCAGTATTGATCTATATTACGAGGACCTGGGTACGGGCAATCCAGTAGTGCTTATTCACGGCTGGCCGCTTAGCGGCGCCTCTTGGGAGAAGCAGGTCACGGTCCTGCTGGCTGCGGGATATCGCGTAATCACTTACGACCGCAGGGGGTTCGGACAATCCGCCAAACCTGTTACGGGCTACGACTACGATACTTTCTCCATGGACCTATACAAGCTCATCGCAAAGCTTGATCTGCGCAATGTCGCGCTGGTCGGTTTCTCTATGGGTGGTGGCGAGGTGGCTCGGTATCTGGGCCGCTACGGGTCGGAGCGCGTGAGCAAGGCTGTGTTCATCTCTTCGGTGCCGCCGTTCCTTTTGAAGACGGCTGACAACCCGGAGGGGGTGGATAGCAGCGTCTTCGAGGGAATAAAGAAAGCCCTCGCAGCGGACCGTCCGGCGTTTCTTTCCGCCTTTTTAGCGGATTTCTATAATGTCGATCTCCTTGGCGGAAAACTTATCAGCAACCAGGTCGTACAGTATAACTGGAATGTCGGAGTAGCCGCCTCGGCCAAGGCGACTTTCGATTGCGTGTCGCAGTGGGGTACAGATTTTAGCAAAGATCTTTCGCGCATCGATGTGCCCACGCTGGTAATTCATGGTAATGCCGACCGGATACTTCCTGTGGCAGCTACGGGAATTCGCACGCATAAGGCGGTCAGGGGATCACGTCTGGTGATAGTGGAGGGCGGGCCGCACGGTCTGACGTGGACTCATGCCGAGAAAGTTAACCATGAGCTTGTGGAGTTCCTGGGTTTAGCAAGCGCCGAAGCCTGCCGAAATTCCCAGGGAAGGGAAACTTGTTTTGCCGGGCATTCCGTATCCGGCGAGATCCTTTAGAAAAAGCGCTGTAAAAGGAGTTTGCTATGAAAAAATATATTTGCAAGGTTTGCGGCTACATCTACGACCCCGCCGTAGGCGATCCTGAAAACAATATCGTCCCCGGCACGGCCTTTGAAACACTGCCTGAAACCTGGGTCTGTCCAGTTTGTGGTGTAGGCAAAGATGAGTTTGAGCCGGCTAATTGATTGAAAATCTTTCATTTTAAAGCAGCCGTCGTCCTTGCGGACGACGCCGGTTTGTATTTTCATGAAAAAATACTAATTACTTTGAGGCTGGTTAATGCGTAAAAAAGCCATAATTATTCTTGCGGCGCTTGCCACAATAGTTGTAGTTTTAAATTTAAGGTCAGTGCCGGCAGAAAAATCCGTTAAATCGGAGGAACTAGTAATGGAAAAAGAAAATCCCGGATCTGAAACAGCGATACTGGCCGGCGGTTGTTTCTGGGGCATGGAAGAAATGATCCGCAAGATTCCCGGCGTAATTAAAACCGAAGTCGGTTATACCGGAGGCGATCTTGAAAACCCGACGTATGAGGATATGAAAGCCGAAAAAACCGGCCACGCCGAGTCTATAGAGATACAATTTAACCCTGCCAGGCTTTCATATGGGGCGTTGCTTGATCTTTTCTTTAAAATACATGATCCTACCACGCCGAACCGCCAGGGCAATGACATCGGTGCCCAGTACCGCTCCGCTATCTTTTATGCCGGCCCCAAACAGCAGAAAGAGGCCAATGCGGCGGTTCAAAGAGCTCGGACCTCGGGCCTTTGGAAAAAACCGGTTATCACGGAGATCTTGCCGGCTAAAAAATTCTGGCCCGCAGAGGAATATCATCAGGACTATCTAAAGAAGCATCCGGGAGGCTATACCTGCCATTATCTCAGGGGAACCGTTAAAAGCGCGGAATGGAAAAAAGGAGACCCTGTAAAAAAACTCACGCCATTGCAGTATGAGGTTATCCAAAAATGCGGCACCGAACCCGCTTTTAACAATGAATACTGGAACAATAAAAAAGAGGGGATTTATACCGACGTGATCTCCGGGGAGCCGCTTTTTTCATCCATTGATAAATTTGACTCCGGGACCGGTTGGCCCAGCTTTACAAAACCGATCAAAGTGGATGTATTGGTTGAAAGGCCGGACAAAAGCCTTTCTATGGCGCGCGTGGAAGTGCGCGGTAAAAAATCAGATTCCCATCTTGGCCATGTGTTTGAAGACGGACCGAAGCCGGACGGACTCCGCTATTGCATTAACTCGGCCGCGCTCAGGTTTATCCCCAAGGAAGATCTGCAAAAAGAAGGCTATGGAGAGTATCTTGCGCTTTTTAGTAAATAACCGGGCCTGGGGGGGAGCATGAATCAGGAAATAAACGTCAGAATCACTGGTGAAGCCGGGCAGGGCATAGTTTCAGTTGGAATGATGCTGTGCCGCATGTATAAAGACACAGGCAGGCATGTTTTCGCCATCCAGGATTATATGTCCAGGATACGCGGCGGAAACAATTATTTCCAAATAAGAGTGGCGGATAAACCTGTTTTCTCTCCCCGCGCCAAAGCCGACGTCATTATAGCGCTGGACAAAGACGCGGTTGCCGTAAATAAAAGCGCGCTGGCCGAAGGCGGGCTGCTTATCCTGGACGCTGGGAAATACGATATAAAGAGCCTGGAAAAGGGCTGGTTTTCCGCGCCGATCTACGCGCTGGCACAGGCAGCGGGCGGCCCCTTCTACGCCAATTCCGTGGCACTGGGCATGTTTGCCGCCATGACCTGCGGCGGCCCGGAGGCTGCGTATAAAGCAATAGACAAAGAGTTCGGCGGTAAAGGGGCGGAGATAGTCAAGAATAATAAGCTGGCCGTACGCAAAGGCTATGATTATGTCGTAGTAAAAATAAAGGATTGTTCCTTCTCGGTTTCGGGTGCGCAGCATGACAGGGGATGCCTGCTGGCCGGTAACGAAGCCCTGGCGCTTGGTGCAATAGCGGCGGGCTGCAAATTTTACACCGCCTATCCGATGTCGCCCTCAACCGGAATAATGAACACCGTGGCCGATTATGCGGGAAAATACGGCATAATAGTGGAACAGGCGGAGGATGAGATTGCGGCAGTGAATATGGCAGTAGGCGCGTCTTTCGCCGGGGTAAGGGCGATGACCGCCAGCTCAGGGGGAGGTTTCGCGCTGATGTGCGAGGGACTGAGCCTGGCCGCGATGACCGAAACGCCGCTTGTAATAGCCGTGGTGATGCGCCCTGGTCCTGCCACGGGATTCCCAACGCGCACCGCGCAGGAAGACCTTGAGTTCGTCCTGCATGCCGGGCACGGTGAATTCGCGCGGGCTGTATATACGCCGGGTTCTCCGGAGGAATGTTTCATTGCAGCAAAGCGCGCGTTCAACACCGCTGAGCGCTTTCAGCTGCCGGCGCTGATACTTTCCGACCAGTACCTGGCCGAGTCATTTATTAATATTAAATTCCCCGACACTTCCGCTGAGCCGCCGGACAGGGGAAGAATCTTTAAAAGCGGTATTGCCCCGGAGCCGGGCCGCTACGAATATTCTCCTGATGGCGTGTCACCCCGCATCATCCCCGCGAGATCTGGCGCGCTTGCTGTTGCCGACAGTGACGAACACGGGACAGAAAGCCACATAACCGAATCAGCGGAAGTCCGGGTAAAAATGACGCGCAAACGCCTGCATCTTAAACTAGCCGGGCTCGCTAAGGAAATACTGCCGCCCACCGTGGTTAATCCCGGGGCTAAAATCATGCTCTGCGGTTTCGGCTCAACACTGGGCGTTATGCGGGAAGCTTGCGCCGCCGCAAAGGGCGCGGGATTCATTCATTACTCGCAAGTCTGGCCTTTTCCTGAAAAATCAACGCTGACCGCGCTAAAAGGGGCGGAACGCGTGCTTACCATGGAAAACAACGCCTCCGGCCAGCTGGCCCGGCTTATACGGCGCGAAACCGGATTGAAACCGACAGGATCTATACTTAAATACGATGGTCGTCCCTTCACCCTGGATGAGGTGGCAGCCGCGTTGGAAGAGGGAAAGTAATATGGAAATAAAAGATTTTAATTCTATTGACCCGGTGGCGTGGTGCCCCGGCTGCGGGAACTTCGGCATACAGGGCGCGCTTAAGGCCGCTCTGGCGAAACTAGGCAAAAAGCCGCAGGAACTGCTGCTTGTTTCGGGAATAGGCCAGGCGGCAAAAATGCCGCATTATATAAACGCAAATTTCTTCAATGGCTTGCACGGCAGGGCTTTGCCGGCGGCTGCGGCGGCAAAGATTTCCAACCGGGAACTGACGGTTATAGTAACAACCGGCGACGGCGACTGCTACGGCGAGGGCGGCAACCATTTTATCCACAATATCAGACGTAACACTGACATTACCGTGATAGTGCATGACAACCAGATATACGGCCTGACCAAGGGGCAGGCCTCGCCCACCTCGGAACCCGGCATGAAGACAAAGATACAGCCCGGAGGAGTAATATTGACCCCGTTCCCTCCGTTGGAAATGGCGTTGGCGCTGGGCTGCGGTTTTGTGGCGCGCGGCTACGCGGCGGAGCGTGAACATCTGGCCGAATTGATATTGGCCGGGATAAATTACAATGGATTTTCACTTATAGACGTGTTCCAGCCCTGCGTATCCTTTAACAAGCTTAACACCTTTGAATGGTATTCAAAAAGGGTATACAAGGTGGGAGCAGAGCACGATGCGTCAAACAAGGTCTCTGCCATGGCGCTGGCTGCGGAGATGGAAAGGCTGCCGATCGGCATTATTTATAAGAAGGAGAAGCCTTCCTACAGTGAACTAAGCGGCTTGGACGGTATGAAGCCGTTGGTGGACGCGGACATCGGAAACATTGATATAAGCCCGGCTTTCTCGGATTTTAGCTAGATTAAAGGAATAAGCGGTATGGCAAACTTAATTGACGAAAAGGTTAAAGCAGATTTAAAGCCAATCCTGGCGAGCCTTAAATCACAGGTACGCCTGTTATTATTTACTCAAAAAAGCGCCCGTCCGGCCTGTGCCCGGCAGGAAGAATTGCTGCGCGAGTTATGCGCGCTGTCCGGCATGCTGAAACTGGAGATTCACGACCTGGTGCTTGACGGGGATACAGCCCTGAACTATAAGATAGACAAGACGCCGGCCACTGCGGTAGTGGGCGCGCGGGATTACGGGATACGTTTCTATGGTTTGACCGGCGGATATGAGTTCACTTCCCTGCTTGAAGCGATAACTATGGTCTCCAAAGGGCGGTCAAACCTGGCTCCACAGCTGGAGGAAATGCTGAAGAAGATAAAAGTACCGGTTCACCTTCAGGTCATGGTTACGCTTACCTGCCCATATTGCCCCGAAATGGTGCACGTGGCGCAAGAGTTCGCGTTCGTTAATGAACATATCCGGGCCGACATGGTAGAGGCGTCGGAATTCCCTGAGGTCGCCCGTAAGCATCAGGTTACCGGTGTGCCCAAGACAATCATTAACGGAACACATTCCTTTGAGGGAGCGCTGCCGGCTCCGGAAGCCTTCCTTGAAATGATCAAGGCAGTCGCTCCAGAGCAATACAATACTCTTAAGGAAGAATTGCGTGTCGTACAGGCAGCTGGAAAAATAAAGAAAGCTGAAAATGCGCACATATATGAACTCGTTATCGTGGGTGGCGGCCCCGCGGCAATGTCGGCTGCCGTTTATGCGGCGCGCAAAGGCTTAGATGTCGCCGTAATCGCCAAAAAAATGGGCGGTCAGATAACATATACCGCCGGCGTAGAAAACTATCTCGGTCTTGTGAAGGTTAGTGGCGCTGAGATGGCCGGATCATTCCTTTCTCACATGGAGCGCTATTCCGTTGCTGAGGCCGTAGGTTCGGGCGTAACTAAAATAGAAAAGAGCGGACCAGAATTTGTTTTATTCACTGAAGACGGCAAACAATTCAAGGCGCTATCAGTGGTTTACTGCGCGGGCAAAGAATATCGCCGGCTTGAGGTGCCGGGTGAAGAGCGTTTTATGGGAAAAGGCATAGCTTTCTGTGCCACCTGTGACGCACCGCTTTATAAGGGAAAGCGGGTAGCCGTGGTTGGCGGCGGTAATTCTGCGTTTACCGCCGCCAGAGACCTGCTTGGCTTTGCCGCTAATATACACCTGGTGCACCGCAGTCCGGATTTTATGGCCGATGCCGTGTTGGTAGAGGAAATAGCCAAGGCGGCGAGTGTGACATTTCATACTCCCATGGAAATAGTGGAGTATTTAGGCGCCGACCGACTTACCGCAATAAGGCTTGAATCTCCTGATGGCAAAGAGAAGCTGGAACTGGCGGTGGACGGTGTGTTTTTGGAAATAGGCCTTACTCCCAATAGCGCGCCGCTGAAAGACTTTATACAGCTAAACCCGATAGGCGAAGTGCCGGTGGACCGGGAGCAAAGCACAACGGAAAAAGGTTTGTTCGCGGCAGGCGACGTGACCGACACTAAAGAGCAACAGATCTCGATCGCGGTGGGACAGGGGGCGATGGCCGCCCTTTCCGCTTACAAGTACCTGGCGGACAATAAACTCACTAAAACCAAAATTGCCCCGAAGGAAGCCTGGCAGTGATAAAAGGTGTAAGCGGATTTGGAACTGAACAGTTCCCGGTATAAGCAGTGTGCGTAATATTATGCGGAGGGAAATAAAATGAAAAAATACATGATGTGCGCGGTGACTCTGGCTATCCTGGCCGGGCCTGTTTACGCTTTGGAGAAACCTGCGGCCGCTAAACCGCAACCGACAACGCTTGAGAACCTGCAGAAGGCCTTTGAGGGGGAATCCAACGCAAAGGCCCGCTACGAAGCATTTGCCGCCAAAGCGGATATGGAAGGCTATTTGGGGGTGGCAGGCCTGTTTCGCGCCGCGGCTTTTGCCGAAAGCCTGCACGCGGCCAAGCACGCTAAGGCCATAGAGGCGCTGGGTGCCGTGCCCACGGCTGCCGTAAAAGCGCCGGCCGTGAAGAGTACGAAAGAGAACCTCAAGTTCGCCATAAAGGGCGAAAACCAAGAGGCCCGGACAATGTACCCCGGTTTCATCAAGAAAGCCGAATCGAACAAGAACCAGCAGGCTGCTATGAGTTTCAAAGGGGCTATGGCTACTGAGAAGTCTCACGCTAAACTCTTCTCTAAGGCTGCTGCCGATCTGAATGGCTGGAAGGCCAAAAAGAAGTTTATAGTCTGTCAGACCTGCGGTTATACCACTGACGATCTGACTATAAAGGTTTGTCCCGTGTGTGCGCAGCCGCGCGAACAGTTTAAAGAAATTCAGTGACCCGCCAGTAATAACAGTCTGGTTTCCGTATGACACTACGGCAACGCGCTGAAAAACCCAAATCCTCCGCTAAGGTGAATACGCAGTAGGAATTACCTCCAAGTACAACTTTTAGACTTTAAATTGGTGATTTTACCCGGTTGGGTTGGAACTCTGGGGCCGTTTATCTACAAAATCACAGGCAAAACCGTTTTTTGGCAATAGTTATCCGCACCATCAAGACTGA
>MGTS01000031.1 GCA_001799565.1 Elusimicrobia bacterium GWA2_51_34
ATCCAACGCTTTTTCAAGATTGCGCCAATTTCACCATCATGTTGCGTTGGAAATGGGGATATTTTCACCATCATCTTGCATTGGATAATTCTAGGATATTCTACGTCAGGAGTATTTTTTGTATAGTCTTCACCGACCGAAACGATCATCATCGGGCGCGGTGCGGCTAAAGCGGTAATCTCAACATTGTTGGTCTGAAAATTCTTCGCTTTATGTATCGGCATACCGATTTCACACATGCACCCGCCGAAATGATGAGCGGATACCTGCACGACAGGAACGGAAACTGCAATTCTATCGTCAAGCGCGGTCAGGAGGAATGTATGGGTGCCGCCTCCGGATTCTCCTGTACAGGCGATCCTTTTCGGATCCACACCCATGGAAATGAGAAAGTCGACCGCGCGGAGACCATTCCATATCTGAAGTTTCAAGACCTGGGGATATTCATGTATCCAGCCGAATCCCTCAAGCTGCCCAAAGCCGACCATATCGTAACCTAAAACCGTCGCGCCCATACGGGCCATTCCAGCGAATCTTTTTTGAGAGTTATCACTGTATCTGCCATAATTACCAAGATCCTTCCAGTGTCCATGTATGCCTAAAATTCCTGCGGGAGGCCCTTTGGCCCTTGTTGGCGTATAGAGGCTTCCGGTTACATAAACCCCTGGAAGGCTCTCAAAGGCAACATTTTGAACCTGATAGCCCTTATACACCCTCTTTTTACCAAAGACAGGATTAAGGGGGCACTTTACAGGAAACTTTTCTAATCCGGCACCTTTGAGGATCTGTGCGCGGATCATTTCAGCCCTTTTTTTCCATGCGCCGGCTGTTGTATATGATTTTTTTTGTTTATCTAGAAACGCCTTCCCTTCCTCCTCGGTCCAGAACGCGCCTTCACAAAGCATTGATCCGGTATTTTTTACCGCTGATTTGTCTTTGCAGCCGATAATTGCGAGAGAGAAAATTATAACGGCCGCCCCCAGGCGAAGGGAGTGAATAGTCTTGAGTTCAACATAATCACTAATTGCTTTCGTAAAAACTCCTTCCTGACTTTTCCCTAAAAACCGGGCTGAATTCCGGGAAAACCGGTATTCCCACCTACAGAAAAACCTTTGACTTGCCTGCCAAAGGGCCCTCTGTTCAAATTGGCTCCCTTGAATCTACAATGCTCGAACAATTTGAAGCGGAACTAAAAATCGGCGTCTTCTTACAATAGCCCTCATACATTACTGTATCCTCAAGAGGTTTTCTCTCAACCTCATGGCGGGCGGGACTTAAAAACCCATTGGCAGGATAACCCAAAACAAGTAATGCGGTTGGCTCAATGTATTCGGGAATGTTAAATTCTTTCCTTATAATTCTGGGGTCAAACGACCCCACCATCACACTTCCAATATTCAATTCCCTTGCAGCCAGCATGATGTGGTCGCAAACGATGCCGATATCCAGGTCCCCCGAACATTTCCCATCAAAAGGCCGTATTAAAGGATCACTTTTATCCTGACATACAATAAGGACACATTGAGAACCAAACGTCTTATATGCCTTTCCCACCTTAAGAATATTATCCGGTTGCTGAACAACAATAATACGCTGTGGTTGTTTATTGCATGCGGTTGGCGCCACACGTCCAGCAGATAAAATCCGGTCAATGTCATTTTTACTTATCCTTTTATTTACAAATCCCCGTGTAGTGCACCGTTGTTTTGCTAATTCCAAAAAATCCATTTTAAATCCCTCCGCGGAAAGATCAGAAATACCAATGGCCAACTACTAATTCTACTTCTTCCCATTATTGAAGTATTTTATAGAACGACACGCAATAGTCTCATTAAATACAATAGCCCCCTGCCGGGGGCTAAAATACAACTGACTAATAGCCTGACGCTGTTCAGCCAGCCGACAGTGACCGGGCTGCCGTAGACTCTTTTTAATTTTAAGAGGAGGGAAAAGCTGCCCGACTTTTGCCCATTAAACTGCCTGGTTCTTAATAATTCTTTCCGCTTCTAACCAATCAGATTGGTCAGTGCCATTTTTTCTGCCCTGCTTTTCCCATAACTCGTATGCTTTTGCTTTAATCTGTGTACCCAGCGGCTCTTTATTTTTTTGAGGCTTGTTTTTGGTTGTTGATTGGATCGTGGTGCTTGGTTTCATAGTATTCCTCTTTTACCGGTTATTTGTAATTTGCCAGCGTTGGCGTGATATACAAGTATAGCCCCTCATCAATTCGGCATCTATTAGGAATTCTGCTCGGCCCGTTCGGTACTATTACTGACCTCCCCCCCGATAATCGTGTGTCGGGAATACGGTGACATAATACCTAATTCAGGCATTCAGGTATTATGTCACCGCATTCCAACCGCATTCCATAAACGCCAATTTTCAAGCCTCTATTCCGCACATTTACCACAGTTTAGACCGCATGGGGTTTCGCCGGCATTACTTCACTAAAAAGGTCTTTATCTTTTCCAGGTCATTCAGGTAAACATAGGATTTAAGCAGCTCGTCGTGAAATATCTCGCCTAGAACTTTGCCGGCTGCAATGTCGGATGGATAATGCACGCCGATTATCACACGGTCAAACGCTATTTGATCAGCTTTTGCGAAAAACCCGGCTTTCCGCTCCGGCACTATGTCGGTCAGAACGTAGGCAAACACCCTTGACATGGCGGCATGACCGCTGGGATAGGAATATCCACGCGAGCTCGGCCCGGGACAGGGATTGTAAACCTTGGGACGGGGACGCTGACAACGGTTTTTCATTACCCTGGCAACGTTCCCAATATCAGAATCCAGACGGTCGAAGAAGTTTTGCACCTTGGCTGGTAAAGGCTGCGGAAAAGGACTATTCTCTCCCCAGAAGTAAGGGAAGGTCACAATAAATGTATTATTAGCCCTTTCACAGTCGGCGTCGGTACGCTTTCCCTGCCAGTCGAGCATAACCGCGGTATCGTTTTTCCAAACTTCCGAATCAGCGGCCGGGGCAGGCATGAACGGAACTGTATTAAACTGCTCGGCAGGCACATAGTTGGCCTGTGTAGATACTGAACGGACTTTACCGTAAATCAGCCCTACACTTGACGTAAAGAAAGACCCCACAAACAACGCCACAGAAAGGGATACTATTCGTATTTTCATAAAGTAACTTTCCTCAATATGCGCACCATTGCGCCGCGAAGTTGCTAAAGATCCGATGCATTTGACTATTTGATTGTTTCCGCTCACAGATGACACAAGCATCCTACTAATAAAAAAGCCCCTTCGGAAGGGGGCTAAATTTTCTCCCCGGGTCTAACTTGGGGAGATAGTGCGGCATCTAGCGTGGTAAAACACAGTGCCAATGCAATTGATACTATTTTTTATTTTTCCTCACTAAACCGGCTTTATTTTATATTTGTTGTCGCGCTATTTTTCCCGGAGTCGGTTTGCGCTGCGTCGCCGATGCTTTTGCGCGTTTTTTGCAACTGCTCTCGCACTTTAAGATTATCAACCGGCGTCGCCTCTTCAGCTTGGTTGATAGCGGTGAAGGCTTCTGCATAGCGCTCTTGCCGGAGATAGATGTTCGCCAGTGTATCCAGAACATACGGCCGCAGCGGGCCGGAATTCCTGAGCGCGTCCTGCGCCAGCGCTTCGGCTTCAGGAAGACTGCCATTTCGCGCAAGAACAACCATCGCCAGGTTGTTGGAGGCGCCGGGATTATGCGGGGCAGCTTCCAGTGCTTTGCGAAAGGAGATTTCGGCGTCGTTCAACCGTCCCTCAGTGAAAGCTGTATTGCCCAGGGCTAGCCAGCACTCGGCACAGGAGGGGGCGAGGCGGACTGCGGCTTCATACTGGCCAACGGCTTCCGAAAGCATTCCCTGTGCCTCATAAGAAGCTCCCAGACGCAGATGCTCCTCCGGGGCCAGGGTGTCGGAGGATGAGCCCATCTGGGGCGTATGGGCGCAGGCAGTAAACATGCCCACAACCGCAAACACAAGGGCGCCCTGCGCGCAGCGCCTTATTTCGGATCCAAAGGCTGAACTAATAATGCCCATTGGTCAGTTTTCTCCCATTGTCTGCTAAATTTACTGTAAGAAATCCGTTGATTGCGTTTCATACCGGAGTGCGCATATAAGCACTGCCGCCGGTCGTCGTAGCCGGTAATAACCAGGTAATGGCCTACGGGATAAAAGCTGTAACCCGCATTTACAAAGGCGATCAAGGGGTGCCCGGCGTCCAGTTCCGCCCTTACCCGGGCTATGCTGGCGTTAAGTATCTCGGCTGACAGGCCGCGGCTCTCAGCCGCAAGCAGCAGATCTATGGTTAACGAGCCTTTCAGCTTCGCCGTATAAATATCCTGCCGCAAACTCTCCGGCGTCTCTGGCTTGCCCCAGTAATCCAGCACGCTCGCCAGGGCTGAAGGCCCGCATTGGTCGGTATGGTCGGGGAAAAAGGGGATCGCGAGTTGAACCTGCCGGCCCTGCTCGATGTTCACCGGCACCATAGCAACACGCTGCGTGGCGCAGGCGGAAAGCAGGCAGGCAGCAAGGGCGAGTATGCCTCGCCCGGCCACCCGTGCCAATCCTGCAGTCGCTGTCATTTACTCTCTCTTGTCACACAAGGATCAGTATCAATAGGACCAGGACTACTACTTCCAGAACGTAGACCAATCCGCCGCCCGGATTAAGCGCTTTTACATCTTTGGCAAATTTGTGCAGCTGCCGATCGGAAAGCCGTCTTAGGCGGGACTCTATCTGTTTATCGTTCAGCCCAAAAGCCGCCAAGCGGTCACGCACGATTTTAAACTCTAGAGCGGTCTGTACCGATTTTATGTCAGTTGCCCTGTCAAAACCCGTACCGTCCGCGGCTAGCGCGTTTTGGGCGGGCGCGAGCATGCTCCAACCGCCGTTAGGGAGCAGGTAGACCATGGCGGCGCTTAGAAGCATTGCGCGCAGCAATATGTTTGCTTTAGTTTTTGCTTTTAGAATTGATTTCATTAGTTTTATATCCCCTTTTGCTAATTCCGAATACGTACAAACTAAGTATAGCCTCCATGTAATAATGTGTCTATTAGGAGTTTTGCCCGACCTGCTCAGTAGTATTACGGGGAGGGTAAAAAAGAAAAACAGCGTCCGCCTTAGGCGGACGCCGTCAGTTCGACCCTGTCTAAAAAGGAAGTAGGGGCCACCCATTTCCCGATTATTACCCTCTAATTTAATCCGAAATTGTTCCCAAAAGTTTTCGATAAGGAACGGATATCTTCTCTCCATCAAAACTCCGGACAACATACTCACCTGAAAGGCCGTCACCCTCTCCCAAAACCATTTCATATACTCCATCGTGGTCCAAATCGGTTATGCTGAGTATGCCGCCGTGCAGAGTGACATCCTTCTTTTCGCATTTCATCGTGCAAGTCGAGACACTTTGTTTATCATCCCCAAGACCTTCGGGGGGATAATAACTCCCGCCTTCATAAAAACACTTTATACCCGTATATGGCAATTCCCAAGTTTCTTTTTTTCCTTCCACTAACTTATACGCTTTAATTGGTTCTGTAGAGAAAAAAGTGGAAAACTCCACTTTCTTTCCGACACTTTCCCACTTCGGGCTTATAGTACTGTGCAGAACGACGAAAAACGACGCATGCGAATCAATCGCCGAAAGTTGAGTCTTACCTCTAGCCTCCAAAATTCCGACTTTTGTTAGCGGCTTACTGGTATTCACATACTTCCCCCAATTCGTATTGGCAGGATCAAAAGTATTAGTTAGGATTGCCTCCACTGGTGCAGCAGAATCAAATAAAACATAAAAAGTATCCCCAACAGATACATCGTCATCCTCATCAATGTATATAACGGCGTTTTCCTTAACTGCGATAGTCCCTTCATCCATTAGCCATCGCCCACTTTCAGCTAAAAATAAATATTTTCCAATCTCAAAGTTGGGTGTTGTGACCGATTCTGAGCTGGCTGTAATAGTCTCCAGTTTTAAATCCACAACTCGCTCATACTTCGCGTCCTTATTTTGTTGCGCCCCCGGCTGAGCCTTACACGCACACACACCGAACAGGATGATTATACAAGGCAGATGTACAATATTCCCAACTTTTAAATTAGCTATGAGCATTTTGTTCTACCCCCGAAAACCTAACCCGATTTAACTATACCAAACAAAAAGACCCAGGCAAAGTGTATTCCCGGATGGGGGACGTTGCTTAGTTTCTTAGTTATTTTAATTCCCCCCTCATAAATGCATTATCGGCAAAAGGAATACGGTGACACAATACCTAATCCCACATTAATTTATATTGTGTCCCTGAATTAGGCCCTTGTGGGCCTGGGACTAGGATTCGAATCCTAACGCGAGACATAATTATGTGTCGCTGTCCCGGAATGATGAAAACACCCTTTTCAGGGGGTTTTTAAAAATTTTCTTCGGGACTAGGATTCGAATCCTATCGCGAGCCAAGCAGTTGGCTCGCTGTCCCGGAGCCAAGAAAAAACCCCCTTGAAAGGGGGTTTTGAAATGTGGCTCCGGGAAACAGAGGCAGTTCGAAATTATTTCTTGACCACGACGCCGACGCGCCTTTGCCCCACTGCCCACAGCTTTTGATTTCTAAGCTCGGGTTTTGTCAGGAAAAGTGTGTCTTTTTCTGACAAATTTCTTTATTTCCCGCTGGTTATTTCCTCTAACATCGTTTTTACCATAACGATACGGCCCGAAGATTTTGATGGAGAAACAAGATTCCCTTCAAGACTTTCCAGAAACCTTTCATTGGCGAGAAAAGAAGCGAATTTATCCTGCAAATATGACTTTACAGGTTCTGGCGCTTTGAGGACCTTCTCGGCAACATTCTCTGCGCCATCCAGCACGGCGATAATATCCTCCATGTCGGAGCTGCATAGAAAATCCCCGTGTCCCCTGTCCTGGAATGCCTCTATTTTGGAAGCCAGGAAATACGGCAGGCTGAAAATCCTGATTATTTGGCCGCCAGGCAGTTTAACCTCTTGCGAATTAGTGTATCCGTCCGGATACCATTTGTTTTTGAAATCCAGCACCGAGCCCTCAGTCGGCATAATATCCGCTGTCAGACCATGATAACGCCAGCGGCAAATTGGCGCATTAGCGTCTGCGGTATGCTGAAACCCAAGTTTCCGCAACTGATCTTCAAGCTTATAATACTCGGCCCTGGTGACCAGTTCTATAACGCAATCCACATCCTCGGTCGGACGTATCCCCGGCGCCGCAGGGTCCGTCAGATATAACGCCACCGTACTGCCGCCCACGAAAACGACTCTTTCGCGAAGCGGGCCAAGTCCTTTAGCGATCTCCATCAACATTTCTATGCTTTTCACTTATCTTCCATCCCCCTGCCGAGCTTGGCTTCCAGTTCCTGGATGGCAACAGCCTGTTCACGGGCCCGACCGACTCTTATCGCGTCAACCAATGCCAACAATTCATACAGTTTACGGTCTTTCTGCGCAGCCGCCGGCACATTGGAATAGAGGGGTTCTATAGCCTGCCCGCGCACCTTTCCCTCATCCCAGGGCCATACATACATATCTTCATCCGAAGCCGCAATATTTTTTGATAATGGCGGCGCGGAATGAGCTGTGGGAACGCCACGGCAAACCGGACCTGGTTTGACCGGAAACGTATATTTAAGGCCATGAACCAGGAACTCCAGCAAGGCCCCTCTCATTACCTTCTTTTTGGAGGAATCCAGAAATCCCGCCGCCAGGCAGCGAGTCAGGACGAAGCTTATTTCACCCTGCGATAAGCCCAAGACGTCAACCAAATCCATATGACGCCACTTATCCGTGTCCAGCGTGGTCAACTTAAGCAGCACCACAATATCCTGCGGCTTGATCCCGTTAAAGTTTCTCATGGATATAGTCTAACAGATAATATTACATATTGCAATATGTAATAATATGTAAAAATGCACATTGCTTTTACGGCAAATCCGCATGTTAAGTTAAGGATTATTGAAGTTCAATAATTGTCCCACAATAATCCCTTTAACCGGTCATGAGCCGCCTATTTGAACTCTTCGGAATTTCCAAATAGTTACCACGGTACCTGCCGGCCCGGCTTACAAGTCCGCAGCCATTGCTTGTGCGGTATTTGTACGATCGTTTATTTGTGATCTCCGGGTAGAGGGCAGTCGCATGGCTTGTTCTTCAGTATTATCTTTTGCTTTTTTATCGTATCCAGGAAAACCCTCTGGGTTCCGGACCCCATAGCGAAACGTCTGTTTAAGGGGGAACGGTGCTTGTATCCTCGCCGGCGAAACTCTTCTACCAGCGCCTCGTGTCTTTTATAAAGCGCATTTTGACGGCCCACCCAACGCAAGGTTTCCGGATGCCGGGAATATCCGCCCCTGCATTTGTGCTTTGTGAGGATATTCCAAAGGCCGTGCAGTTCCCGGTGCTCGGCCAATAGGTGCTGCCGGCATAAATATTTAGGATTGACGTCCCATATTCGCATAAGCGTCAGCGTGCGTTCAGATACGTTATCGTCCATTGCAGTATGGACGCGAAGATTATCCAGAGCAGATATGGAATATTGGCAAAAGCGATCCATTTCATGTGCCGGTAAATGACGGCCAATGCCCAGATAAGCGTGGCCAGAACAAGCAAGATGTCCAGCGCGGCGAGATAATTGTTTCTCAGGCCGAACTGAAGCGTCGTGAAGGCAAAATTAAAAACCAGGTTGAGCGCAAACGGCAGCGCGCAGCGCCAGGGCAGACGCTTTGCAAACGCTTTATAAAAAACCGCGCCGAAAGTGACGGCAATAACCGCGTAAAGGACGGTCCAGACCGGCCCGAAAATCCAGCCGGGAGGCGCCCACGAGGGCTTTATCAACTGTGAGTACCAACTATAAGCCTCGTTCATTTTTTAATGCGCCCTTCAGCCCCAAAAGATATGAGTGGGGTCGCAGTTGACCTCGTTACCCGGACAATGCTTTTAAAGCCATAAAAAGGCCATTAGTTTTAACCTAAACTTCCGAAAAAGTCATAGAACACATGCTTCCTGACCGCATAAAAGGCGATTACGACTCTCCCTAACCAGGGGCTGTTGCCTTTTTATCCCCCTCTTTTCGCGTTTAATGTAGTCAATGGCAAGCCCATCAATCCGCTTCCACATATAAGAGGAGAATCTTACTGGTTTTAGGACTCCTTTTCGGTCACGGTAGTTCAAATTATAGGTCTCAACCTTCCGATATAGTTCCAAGATCGCTGCTGACAAGATATCATCTCCATGCCGCTTAAGGTATTCCGGAAATATTTTCTTCCGTAAGCGCCACATGATAAAACCTATATGATGCAATACAATTTTGTTTCTGATGCTTTTTGACCCGGCCTGCGCCCGCGCAATCATGCATCGCTCTTCATGGAATAATAACCTAGGATAACGCCTAACCACCGCACTATAAGTTTCCCACATCAGGACAATTAGTATGCCAGCGAAGGCAATTCTATTTTCTGATAGATATTGTCTCTGTCCACTGTCGGATGCTGTAGTTCCCCGGTTTCCCTAGCGACTGCCGCTGCAACAAATTCCTTTAGCTCATCCGAAGAAATACTTTTGTCGCCATTTGTGTCAGCGGTTTTATCTGTAAGCGCGTTAAGAATCTCTTCCGTGAAATATCCATTCTCTATCGAGGGACTCTCATAGGACACCTCCCCACCACGAGAGGATGAGAACACAATGGCGCCGGAGCGCCTGGCCAAATTATTATATATGAACCTGTCTTTCTCGTAAAGGTAACTTCGCCCCGGAAATCCCGCTTCCCCGCGCGTTTTCAGCGGCTTACGGGATGTTCGGGGCTTGAATCCCCGTGCATCCGCTATAGCATAATACTGACCATATGTTTCTTCGTCCAACTCTCCTGATTCGCAGGTGTCAAGCAGAAACAGCTTTTTTCTCGGTTTTATATCGTTAAGCAGATCCTCTATTGTTTCAAAATCCACAGAAGTGGCCGGAAAATTTTCCGGGTCCGCGTCGTAGAGAAGATAGTAATATTTCGGATCTTTGCCTTTATCATAACCTCCGTGTCCTGCCGCAAAAAGTATAACCGTGTCATCAACCTTCGCATTTTTCAGAAATTCTTTTGCTTTTTTGATATTTTCAACCGTCACATCGGCATTTATAAAGGTTTTTGTATGCACAGCGTTATAATTCTGACCCATTTTTAATATTGAGTTTTCCAAATCCTTGGCGTCTTTATCGGCATATGCAAGGTGAAGCTCGGGGTTTTTATATTTGGAAATTCCTAACCCAAGGTAGTACAAGTCCCCTTTTTCCTTTCCGTCGTAGTCGGCGTATGTTGAGGCCCGGTATGATTCTGCTCCGGCGGAATTAAGCGCGGAAACCTCTATTTTGTTCTTTCCGGGCGCCAGTTCTATTTTTTCACTTCCGTTGAATACATTACCGGATATTATATTCCCATAAGCCGGTATTACCGGGACATTGTTGACAAAGATGTTGTAACTTTTTAACGGGAATTTCGAATCCGCAACAGTAAAACTTAACGCTAGAAATTTGCCATCGCGCACCATGGAATTTATTTTAGCTTCCGGCACATGCAGCTCGCCGCTGAGGTCCGCTTCCGTAAGCCCAAGTTTTTTCAGGCGTTTCTGGTATTGTGAGTAATAATGGGATATCTGTTCCGATGAACCTATCCCCATCCGCTCAAGTATCAGGTCGGGCCTGTTATTTCGCGCGGCAAACTGTTCTATACCGTAGGCTTCAAGCCCTTTAACCATGGCTGCCAGCTCTCCGCCGTGCGGTGATGCGTCAAAATATCCGTCCGGAGTGTAGACTAACCAATCAGCGCCGCTTGATATCATCGCAATGCTTTGGTCATTGGCCAGGTTCCATAGGCGGATCGCACCATCATCGCCTGTTGATGCCAGGAATCTGCCATCACGGCTGAAACTTAAACTATTGACATGTCCGGCATGCCCGCTTAATGTTTTTTTTATTTTAGATGTTATCGGATCCCACATTTGTATTTTGCCGGAATCCAGCGTGACCGCCAACAGGTTCCCCGCATCGCTTAATTTTACTATTGGCTGGTCCGGCAGTCCTTTTATTTTAAATTGCGACTGCAATTTTCCGTTGAACGAAATAATCTTCACTGTATCGTCCGTTATCGTAGCCAGCATATTTCGCCCGGGAGAATAGGTTAAATACTTGCTGTTTTGATATTGCACAAACCAGCGCTTACGGTATATATCCCATATACCGCTTGAAGAAATCAAGAACCTACCCGTAGCGTCGAACAGAATTGTTAGAGCGTGCCTTTGCTTAACCGGCATTTCTCCCACAACATTCCCGTTGTCAATATCTTGTATTTTTACAACTAACTTTTGATTCTGAACCGGCGGATTTCCACTTACACTCACAGTAACAAAAGCGATAAGTTTATTGTCCCAACTTAACGCCACCGGACCAGCGGCACCCTCGAATATTTTGAGTGTTTTTCCGGTGGAATCTCTTATGGTTACCGGCGTGTCGGAAATAATCCGAGACCCGTCACGGCTGAAACCCACGCAACCTTTCTTACCAACGTCATAGCCCAACTCTCTGATTATTTCCCCGCTGATGCCCCACAACTTAAGGCTGGGATAGACGTGCTCGGAAATTATTTGTTTTCCGTCAGGACTGAGATCGGCCATTACAGGCTGATCATTGGCTTGTTGTATGATTCTCTCTATATTTCCTGGTAAAACGTCCAGAACAACTATTCCGTACGCTCCCATACTGCTTGAACTCGTATGACCTGGAGAAACCTCAGTGTTTTTTTCAAATGTTTTTATAACTAATGTTACAGCCAGATGCTTTGAATCAGGGCTGAAAGACACCCCTGCCGTTTTCCCGGACAGTAACGGCAACGGCAAGTCCGCGATCCTTATATTGCTAAGATCTTTCGCATTAAAAAAGAAAGCCTGCATGGTCTTGTCGGGATGAAAAGAATCCATCGGAGTTATTAGCGCAAGCGTTTTGCCGTCAGGACTAAATTTTAATATCGGAGGATCGGACATTCTTTCCCGGTTGAACTTAATGTTCGCACTACGTATCACATTAAAATTCGAGTCCAACAATTGAATGTCGTTGGAGAAACGAGGTACGGCCGCTGCAAAGCGGCCGTCGGGGCTTAAAGCAAGTGTTAGATACTCTGATGAATAATGTGCCAGCTCTTTGGCATCAGAGTCCCACCGTTTTATTACTGACTCTCCAAAACTAGAAATAGCCATAGTGATAAATTCCCCGTTTTTTTTAAACCCGACAAATGATACGAAGCCGTTATGTGCGGCATTTCTAACGATAAGGCGCGAGGTCTTGTAATCCCATAATTCGATATCGCCATTTAGCCTGCCCACAAGGACTTTTTTACCGTCCGGCGATATTTGCATTGCCGTTATAGGGAAGGTTGCTGGCGAAGAAAATGTGCGTAGAACAGAGCCGGATTTGAGATCAATTTTTTTTATGCCGCTGTTCAGAAATGTTAAAACAAGTTTGCCTGCGTTATCGAATGTGATACCGGTTATAGTATCAGTGGAGATGGAAAATTCCCTTATAAAATGTCCATTGGGACTCCACAATGTTACATAATTATTATTGTCGGAAACGGCGATTAGCCGGCCACCCGGACTGAAAGCCAAAGGAAATGAATTTCCGTGCCCTTCGGAAAGCGTTATTTTTTGCGGCCGTATTTCGAACGGCGCCGTTTCTTTGGCGTAACCCGGTAAACTGGAAAAGAATATACCAAAGGACAACGCTTGAGCCACTAAGTGTCTTTGTTTCATTCTTATGCCCCCGGCTGAAGATACAGATTCCTAAAGTTATAGTAGCAAAAAGGCTATAAAAAACTGAATGGGATTTAGAAGGATTGACGTTCCTCAAAAAAATGGCCCGGTTTTCATGGGGAAGGTTAACCCCACCTAAGTCGCGCCTCCCAATAAACTGGCCAACCATATACCTTCAATAACACGGGAATAGGGAGGCAAACCGGTTAACCTGTGAAAACGGGAAATACTCTGATTTAGATGCTTTGATGGTTACTGGCAAGGCCTTGGGCGGCAATTTGGTGGAATGGATGATGGATTTATCGCATCTGAACGGGGACGGGCCAGATTTCCCGACGGGAAAAAGAAAAGCGGCGGTTAACCTTAACCGCCGTCAGTTCGAACCATCTAAATCTGGCTCCCCGAGCCGGAAAAGAATCCGAACTTCGGAAAACAGGGAGATTGGCACCAGGAGCCGGTGTAGAATCCGAACTCACTTCACTTTCCCTCTGATAATCGGCTTAAATCAGGCAAGAAAACAACGGAGCGGCATTGTTCTGCCACTAGAGAAGGGGTGGCTCCCTCTGGAAGAACTCCCGAGGCCCCGCGTTAAACCCTCTTTGGACGCAATTCTAGCCAGTCTGGGCCCTATAAAGACCATTGGACAGAGAATTAGATACCACCGCGTTAAAAACCGCTTAAAACAGGAAGACTTGGGTAAAAGACTTGGGGTTGGAAAAACAGCAGTGTGTCAGTGGGAACAGGGGCAGACCAGCCCCAGAAAAGAGTTTATCAAACCCCTTTCGGCGGCTCTGGGGGTTTCTTTTTAAACTTTTCAGCTGAGGCTTCTTTAGTGTTAACGTTCTCTAACGAAACCCTATTATTGTTTTCATCTACCCAACCCTGACTCCGGGCATAGAGATAAGCTCCGCGGAGTAAAAGCCGCGCGAGACGTTCCTTGCGTTCCGATGGAGTCAAGTGTTCCATAATTTATTTTTTTCCGCATCTCCGGTAGAAGCTTATTAACGCCGGCGTGAACGTGTTCGGATTCGGGACAAAGCCCGGGTTCAGGCTTATGACCTGTGAAAAATATCTGCCAGCCTCGCTACGCCAACCCAAATAGAAAGAACATGCGCCGGCATAGAAAATCGCCTGCGCTTTAGATTCAGGTGAATTCGCTTCTGCTGCCGCGATCAGCATTTTAGCCTTACAATTCTGATACCTGAACCTTTTAAAATCTTCCTTCCCCTCCTGAAAGGCTGGCAAAATGGGGTTTTTGGCCTGAGGTCCAGCAACACCAGAGCCCGGATTATCAGAACGCATTGCGCTCGAATCAGAAAGGTTGGAGGCCGGGGAATTAAAGCCTGTGCTTTCGGGTATGACCACTGTTCGGGGAACATCATCGCTCCCACGCCTAGGCTGCGGGTCCCCGTCCCTTGCGGCCCTTTGGCGCTTTCTTGATTCATGTGCTTGCGCAAAAAGCGAATAGACTCCGATCCCCAGATAGATATGCCCCGTAGTGGTTCCGGCGCAGCCTGTCTGCAAGACCAGGCACATTATAAGACAACAGGTTCTGAGCTTCATCTCTTCTCCCAGTCAGCCACCTCAGCGCTTTCACACGTCCCTTCATCCAGGTGGACTTTCAAAACATATTTGCGCTCCCGTTCAATTGGAATGCGCTGTTCTAAGGCCGGATACTCAGGATTAATAAAGCGAAACTCCACTGTGCCGCCGACATCAATCCTAAGGGGATTTATAAAAGGCGCACTGGCACAATATTTGCCGTTTATATACACCTGAGCCACCGGATCAGATAAGACCAACACGTACGCTGAACTCCCCCCGGTGCCGCTTTTCCGGCCGCCGAAAAGGCCTATCATGCCCATCATAAAGCTCATCCCAAGGATTATAGCCGCAACCTGTGGGGTGGTGTTTAGAAATTGGGAAATAATGCCTAGGAACCTGCACAATTCCCCAAAAATAAAATCAAAGGGACCGACGTTCGTATTTATCCCACCGCCGGCGTAGCCTGGGTTCGGCCCATGTGTATATATTGGCGGCGACTGCCTCCGTTTGGTATGTCTATTCGAAGTTGAAGGGTTCGGCGAGGGAGGTGCCGCAGACACATTTAAAAGAATATCCTTGGCCTCCCCCGCCTTCACCTTTTCCCTGTCCAAGCGGTCCTGCTCAGGACCAGCTGCTAGAACATAAGCATTATTCAATCCCCTCATCTTCGAAGTATAAGCGTCCTCCACCTGTTTCTTGCTATACGGTGGGCGTATCTTTAGGAGCGCCTCTGCCTCTGACAAGGTCATTGAACCAGTCATAAGGATTAGCCCCCTTCCTTTATAACCAACTTATTGCTCATCTCGATGAAATGGCGCTCCAGGTTCTCCCTGTCGCCTATCCAGCGGTAGAGCACCCCCCTCTTGTTATGGATACTGGCTATCTTGCGAAGCGTGTCTTCATCCAGCAACTCCCGGTCACCGATACCAACACACTCCACAATTATCCCCTCAGCCTTAAGGGAGGCCGCCACCTTAACGGGGTTCCCAATTCCCGAATGCCCACCATCGCTGAGAAGAATAATCCTCCGGCTTACAGAAACTTTTCTAAACCAGCCAGGGGCTATCGCCCGACCTGCCTCCTTCAGGCCTGCTACCATTTCGGTGGTGCCTTTGATCTCAATAGCTTTTACTGCATTGAGCAGCTTGTGATATCCGGTCCGCACCGGCACAAGCGAGCAGCAGATTTCCGCTGATGAGCCAAAGGTAATTATTCCAACTTGGTCGTCAGGGCTATCCGTATGTTTACGTTCGATGAATTTAACCGCCGCCTCCTTCATAGCTTCCAAGCGGCTAGGCGGGTAATCATCATCGGCCATGCTTCCAGAGATATCCAGAAGCAGGATCACAGCTTCCGGCTCGCCCGGAATTGCTTCCAGGCGGCCTGTAGGTATTCGCCACAGCATAGGCTTACCCCTCCTTCAGCTTGTCCAGGTCTCTTTTCTTAGCCTGAACCTCGTCCTTGCTCAGCCCCGTCTTGTGCTCAATCTCCTTGAAGACGGTGCTCTTGCCGGCGGTATCCCTCACATAGCAGCGCAGGATTCCAGACGGCGTGAGTTCCAGCTTTACTTCTATCCGCTCTGTGGGGTTCGCCTCAGGTGGAAGGTCAGTGAGCTGAATCCTGAAGATTTCCTTGCAGTCATCCGCCAGGGTTCCAGGCTCACCCTCAAGCAGGCGAACAAGCGCTACCGTCGATGTCGGTTCCTGGAGCATGTACTTCTTTGTAATGCTTGTGCCCAGGGAGAAGCCCTTCTCAAGGATGACAGATATCTTTTCCTTGGACTCCCCCATCAGGATAGCTCCGACACCTATGCCGTGAGTCAGGATATCACGGATGTCGGGCAGGCGCGCACCACCCACCACCAGAGACTTCCCTTCCTTCTTAGCGAGCTCTGAGGCTCCATATATTCCGGCCCCCATCGCTACTGCGAGGTCTATGTCTACTATCCCCTCTTTCAGCGGCTCAACCCCAGCGATGCTAGCCATGAGAGGGCGGAAGGCGGCCAGCCGTGAACTGCCGCCGACCAGCAGCACTTTGTCCGGCTTAACCTTGTTCTTCTCCAAGAGGCCCCTGGTTATCTCAACGATCTTGTCTAGTTGGGGCTTCGCCAGCGCGCTGAGCTCATCCTGGGCGTAAGGGAAAGAGACATCCTGCCCTTTGGCCTCCATAGAGAACACATGCTTGTCCTTCGATGCGAGGATGCGCTTTGTCTGTTCCGCGCGCTCCCGGATCATCTGTAAGAAGCGCATATCTTCGGAAGAAGTCCGGTCGAACTTAACTCCGACCTTGTTAAACTTCCCCTCAACATGCGCTGCCAAGTTCCCCGTAATGTCCTCTCCACCCAAGCTGGTATCGCCGGCCGCATCTAGTATGACCAGTTCATCACCCTCTTTGCGGAGCAGGGTGCTGTCGTAGGTCCCGCCGCCGAAATCGCAGACAAGCAGGATTTCATCAGACTTCAGCCCTGTGTTGTATGCGATAGCCGCGCAGACAGGCTCATTGACGATGCGCAGCACCTTAAACCCCGCTATCTCAGCGGCCTGCTCGGTGGCCTTGCGCTGCCCTTCACCGAAGTAATGGGGAGTGGATATCACCGCCCACGTGATATCCCTTCCCAGAGCAGTCTCAGCATCCGCTTTCAGCTTCTTAAGCAGGATGGCTGAGAGGTCTATCGCAGAGTAGCTTTTCCCATTCTCATCTCGGTAGGTTTCCAGCGGCTTCCCGTCCGAGTCAAGCTTCCCCACGGAACGCTTAAACTTGCTCATGGTTTCAAACTGCATGGACTGGTTAGCCGCAGCCCTCCCAACAAGCGGCGAACTACCTGGCGGAAAAGCGATAACAGATGGGGTCATCTGCTCACCTTCCGCGTTCCGCAAGGTCTCCACCTTGCCCTCACTGTTGACCCACGTGACCGCGCTGTTGCTGGTACCCAGGTCGATACCTACCACCAGTTCACTTATCTTGTTCATTGTGTCCTCCCTTGTTTTTGCACCGCATCTGAACCACAACTCCGGCCGGCCTGACCACCTTATCTTTCACCTTGTAGCCAAACCTCAACTGCTTTACAATGCACGGAGATTCCGAGGGCCCTTCCACAACATGCTCAGCCCGGTGTAGCAGCGAGTTAAAGGCTCCATCTATTGAAATGGGCTCAAGGCCCGCCCGCTCAAGTATTCCCTCCAATTCCAGCCGCAGAGAGGCTAATTTGGGCCCGCGCCTTTCCAGGCTTTCAAGACGATCCAAGAAAATCAGAAGGTCCCGGACGAGGCCTTCAAAAGCCCCCATCGGGATAACAACCCCGCTGCTCTCAAGGCGCTGGATGATACCCCGCGCCACACCAGCCGAGAAAGCAGGACCATTAATTTCCTCAATTATTTTCCCGACTTCCTGATTGTTTTTTCCAAGGCTGGAAAAAATGTTTTCTAGCCGGGAATTAATCCGCGACAACAGCAGTTTGACCATGTGCCTTTTCATATGGCTCCTTTAAGTATTAATTCCTTATATTACTGCCGAAATACTTTTTTCCTCAAACCTTCCGTTACAGATGACACCCCCTTTTTTTCCTGTAATTAATCAGGAATAAAGTTGAATGCCTTTATACTAGGGCAATCACACCCAAAGCCGGCCGGCCATGCCCAGTATGCGGCAACGGCACCGTTTTAACCAAGCTCTTGGCTTTCATGGTGCACAGAACCCTCTGCCAGGCGCCTCCATTAAGGCCTGTGTGCTGGCGGAGTTCAGGAATGCTGATTGCCCGCCCGTGCAGCTTCAGGTATTCTCTGGCTGCGGTCAGAACGCCTTCCTCAGCCGGGCTGCGGTCTGTTTTATAGATTATGTTGGCAGTAGACTGAGGGTTTGCCCGCAAGGCCATCCCAAAGCCCTGATTCACCGCCCGTATCTCTTCATCACTCAATTCGCGTACCGAACTGAGGGGCGGCCGTATATAGGTCTTGATACCCGGTATCCCGGGAGCAATTATGAGCGCCTCACCAACATTGAGGGTCTTCACAGTCTCGGCAGCCGCCTTTGTAGAAAAACCAGCCACGTACTCAAGTTCGGCCTTATCAGTGGACTTGAGGAGAAACCGTGCCCCCACCATATCTCGTACCGACCGTCCGCCTGCGCCTTTATAGTCACAAAGCGATTGGGAAATAAGTGTCATTGATAAGCCGTACTTGCATTTTTCGCGGGCTATGCGGGTTATAAGCGTGAGAACCTCTCCTGCCATAGCCTTAGCTTCCGGCGACCTTACACCGCCGGGAAGACAAGAATGAGCTTCCTCAATAACCAGCGAGAGGGCCACATCCGTTGTTTCTACGGACAGCTCGTTATTGATCATTTGGAGTATGTCGCGTACGTAGGTGCACCTGGCAAGGTCAGGATCTTCAGAGCGCGTAGCCAAGTCTTTAAAGGTTACCGCAGAATAACCGACCATCAAGTCGCGCAGGTCATCAGGAAGGGGCATACCAACCGGGCTACCAGGAGTATAAATCCTGAACTCAAAGCCCCTGGCATAACTGCGCGGAATCTTGAGCGTGTCATACCTTTCCATTACCTTGGAATCAGAGGCCGGCTTTGTCAGCCCAGTTGACTGCCTGGTTGGATCTAGTATCAGAATTGTCTTTACCCCAGCTGCAATCTCATTCTCGGTCTGGACTGCACGGACATAACTTTTCCCGCCCCTTGTTGCACCACTGTCATAAGTTATCCCCGGTTTTATCGGGTAATACAGAGGGATTTCGCTAATATTAGCTCCCTCCATAACGAAACCGAGCAGTCCACCATATTTCGGCAGCGAATAGGTGGGCACTAAGGCGGCCGGTGCCGTATCAAGCTTGACCAGGACGTTCTGAAACATTTTGGCCGGCATGGCCTTGCTTGTCTCAACAACAACCCCTTCCTTGGTAATGATGTCTTGATTGCAGGAAAGCATCAGGCAAGCTTCTATTTCACGCTTAAGTGCTTCAAAGCCGGCGGAGCCGAGGCAGGCCAGTTGGCGGGGGCTATCAACGGCCTCCCACTCTGCCATGAAGAACATGCTGGGGACCTTCATCTCAGAAACCGTTACTTTGAACGCCCCCATCAATTTCTGCTTAATCTCGAATTGATCCACTTCAGTGACGTCCTTGAGTATTCCAGCGAGAGCAGCACAGAACTCATCGCCATTGCTGGCAACTACAAGCGGTGTTGAGTATGTAAACCTAAAGAGGCTCAGTCGGCCATGGGTCTGGTATTTCCCCTGCAGGTCCGCTATATTCTCTGTGACCTCGCGCCTTTCCTTAGTGGCCGCTGCAAGTTCCTGAGTTCTAGCCTTTATGGCACGCTCTTTATCGAAGAGGTAGCCTTTGGCTACCCCGTCAGTGGCCTCTCCGCGCTGTAGCAGCTCACGCATGCTTTTGGTATAGGAAAGTTCTTGCGCGTTCTTTTCTGCAGCCTTATTTATAAAGTCTAGCGCGGCGTTCGGATCCGAGTCGACCGGCACCTTCAGTACTTCCTTTGCCCTGAGGAGCGACAAGGTATCTGTAGCATCCCCGAGAAAAGAAATACTGAGATGCGCCGTCCCAAGACGTTCAAGTGCATCCTGAATATTGGGCAGTTCCCTGACGAAAGTCTCCCCGTCCTTAGTGATATTTTTGAGAACATAGGATTTTGCTGCCTTAAGGGCAATCATGTTTCCAACCAAGCGAGCAACTACGAGCACCCCGTCCTTCAACCAATATGAGGCTGGATACTGCACCTTGCTCTGGGCTATCCTAATAAAGCCGGCGGCACGCATAGCCCGGCGCATGTATGAAGGGTTATGGTTCATGGGTTATCTCCTTGGCGATATCAGCCCCCAGTTCCGCGAGTTTCTTTTTAAGGCGGTTCGCTTGCATAATCACCATAAGGTCGTCACCTTCCTCCGAAGAACCGCTATGGCCGGATTGAAAGATAGATAACTCTTCTTTGAGAAGTTCTATTTTTTTATCAAGTATGTACTTGCGGTTTTCGAGTGCTTCATTACTCTCGATACCCTGCTTCTGCTCAGCAGCGCACTTGGGGCAACATTTCTGCGCTTTGGCAAGTTCGCCAACGGAGGAACGGTGGCTCTTGCAGAGAGGGTTGCCGCAAATACACTTGGCCTCACATAAAACGCAAGTCGCAATGCCGCAGACGCTGCAATTCCCTCTCTGGTCCCGGGCTCCCCCTGCAAGCGCAGCACCACAGTTCGGGCAATTGGAGAAAACATTTATATGAGTCTCCGTTATCTGTTCCCTCTCGTCGTCAGTCATGTCGGACTTATGCTTGGCATAGGTGCGCCCGAACTGATCCACCTCAAGTTCATTTTTTATTACCCTTTTCATTGCCGCCTCCTTCTTTACTGCGCATCCATCTTCTTTGCCTCTTCCTCCGCCTTCTGTCTAAGCCGCCAAGTGTTGGCCTTTTTCCAAACTTCCGGAAAGCATGTAAGACAGTATTTTTTGTCACCGCTTCCGTCATCCAGTTCCTCGAGATGAGACGGGCAGAAGTAGCGTTTGCATTTAGCGCAGTAGCCCATCCGGGATTTAAGCCCATACCCATTACATCCCGGATACTGACACTGCCCCCCTATACCGGAGAGATCTGTATGTTCGCCAAATGAGCTCAGGTGAAAAAAGCGCTTTACGTAATACCGCGGACCGCTCGCAGTCTCCTGGGCAACTTCCATCTTTGTGGGAAACCCTTTGGAGTTGATTACGGCAGGTTGCTCATGACAGACCCTGGTGCCAAACTCTTCTGATGGGGATATTGGGATATCATTGGTCGGTGGCACCGCCGGCCCCGTTGGCGGCGTAGTGGGGACCACCGGTGCCTGTATAAGGAATTTTAATATCTTCGCGAAGATACTATTCATTAGCCTTGCCTCCAAGATATAATGAACTGGATAATTACAAGAAACACGAAAAGGGCACGGAAGATAGTGGTTATCGTTCTCTGGTTGCCTGCATACTGCGATAAATAGAAGGCTATGTGCTCCGGGAGCCTGATGCAAGCCAGCGTGGCGGTTATAAGCAAGAAGAGGTATAGTTGGGGGCACAACTTTCTGAGTAAGTAGAAATTGATGCTGAAAACTGTAGTTGTAGCCACGTAGAACACAATGACATTCAGGAAAGAGTTTTTAATCCCCCTGTTCCACGCCAGAGTAAAAAGCAGAAGGGCGAGCAGGAACCAGAGCCCGAAGCGGAACAGCAAGCTATGCATCGGAGAGAATCTTGCCGCATACGCGGTGTTAACTATTTTTTCCCAGGTCAGCCCAATGACATCCATAAGGTTATCTCCTCAGCTATCTTTTAGGCTCCGTGAGTAACAGCCCACCATTCACGGCCACTTTGCCCTCAAGGCCCCAGTCCGAAAACCATTTCAGGACAACCAGGTCCTTTTTAAGGTCTACTGAGAGCACCTTAACACGGCAGCCGCGCGGCGATAAATAAAGCTTGCCTACAACAGCTTCACGTGCAAAAACCATAACAACCTTCCCGCCCCACACCCCAAAGTTCACAGGGTGTGGGGCACACATTACATACGACACGGATTACACGGAGTGCGTGCTTACCTGTTGGACACACATTGCCGCGAGTTCAGATAACTCTTCTTTAGACAACGCAATCAACTCTTTTTCGAGCACAGCATTGTCTGTTATCCCGAAGAAGGTTTTAATGGCCTCTAACGATATTTCCCCCGTTGTGTTCATAATTCCTCCTACAAACTGACCTTTCCGCTTTACATATAATTAAACCTAATGCAGTTACACTAATTAAGGTGGTTTTAGTGTGACTTTATTTCACCCCAACAAAGGAGAGCGTCCGAATCACTCAATAAACTCGGATACGCACGCTCATCGGTTAAACGCTGTGGAAGGATTAGGCCCGAGGCCGTAAGGATAGAACGAGACAATACGCAAACCACTCACGCAGGACAGTCAATACATGCAGGGAGTCATACTTCGAAGGAAGAATAGATTAACTGCTTGGCTCTTAACATCAGCTACCGGAAAGCCAGAAAGATTATGGCGAGGACAATAGAGTTATTAGGTGTAAGGCTTATTTAAATAATACTGTGAAGGACTCATAAGAAAAGAGTCATACAGCTTTCCCAATATGGATGCGACTTTTATCTGTAATTCAGTACGATCGTGCACATCAAATATTTTAAATAAAGCATCCCTATGACTTTTAAATCCATTATCATCCATCGCTTTTTGTTGTTTTCCCTTCACAATCTTTTCGAACCCCTCTATAATAGACGCATATTGCTTGTCTTTACATATCTCACGCAAGACGTCAATTCGCGCCGGGGTTAACTTGTCTTTTTTATTTCGCGCATAGGATTGGAGCATAATCACTGGGTCAGAACATAATCCCATAAAAGCTTTCAGGCCATGAGGCGTAACCTCAACAAGCTGCTTTCTTTTCAACTCTTTCGTCAGATACTCAAAGAATTCGGACTTAGATATTAAGTAACCGGATAAATCTTTTGCTCGAATCTTCTCATACGAAATGCGCTTAGGTCTGCTCAGGCTCTCCCGATAATTCTTATCTATGGTCCGCATTCTTTCTTCAACAAGAAATGTGATTAATGCCTTTAACATGTGTCGAACAATACGATTAGAATACGCCCCGCGCATAAACTGAGAAACCAAGAAATCAATTTCGTTATTAATCTCCACATAAAGATCTGCTTTACCCTTTCCCCTCCATTTATATGCCATTACTTTTACGGCATCCTGAAAGATGGCAAACGATAGATTTTGAAATGCATCATTCAAATTTTTCTCCCTCAACACTTGCCATCCCGAACGCAACTTAAAAGTCTTTTTAATGCGTAATTGATAGATAGGTTCCATATTTACCCCTCCGGGCAATGCGTCGAATCAGCGCTCGGCCAGTTTCTCTAACTTAACGGCGGACTACTTCCAGCCATCTTTTCAAGATTCCTGATTCTTAAACATGAATATTTGAAGTAGTACCTCAGATTTCCCTAAATTTATTTAGTTATTGTGCAGCGTCCCGTATCTTCTTACCAAACATATCCCTGATATTGATGTGTGGAAATTGGATCGAAAGGTAATCTCGCAGCAAGCGGTCAAGGAAGTATCAAGTTGCAACTATTCTTCCTCATAGCCTTCATATACATACCCTACTAGAACAGGTTTTTCATCAACATAGGTATTAACGCGCAAGCAAGATTCACAGAAAAGTCCCATACTAGTCCTATAAACATTTGTTTTTCTATAAGCGTAAAAAGGCGAACCGCTACAGTGAGGACACTTATTATATACTGGCAGACCGTCAACTTCAGTCATTCTTTTGAGTTTCTTATCCACCATAAAATCCCCTTATAGGCCCCCGGTAAGTTACAAATAGTTTGACGTAGGTAAAAGGCACCTTTTGCCTAGCAATTACGGATTCGATACAGATGTTTACTTACTTATTATACAGCCGTCCACACTTTTTTCGTCCAGCCTAAAATACTTAAGGCTATATTTAGTTAATGACACCAACTATGAGTTTATAGGACCGTGGCTCCCCATTAATCATATAAGATACCGGTAGACTACAACAAATGAGTGGGGCGATTACTATAGTATTCCCTGTTTTTTTGTAATTATCAATAAACGCTTGGTCTTTTATCGGTAATGCATAATGAACCCGGCAATAGTCAAAGTACCCATAGAATTTCGGTTTACCATCATAATCCGTTTCAATGATTGTTAGCTTATCAACCTTGATTAAATATAACGAGTTTTTAACTCCTAAACATTTTATCTCATCTAGCGTTAAGTATTTAGTCTGTGCAGGTGTGCCAGATGGCAGCCAGATATTTTTGGGATTATCTAAATATTCGACAAGCTCATTTTTGCTTTTATGCCCTTCTTTTCGCCATGTCTTTTCTGTGTATAGATGGTTTTCTGTTTGATGGAAGTCAGGTCTTGGTGCAACTAGTTCGACAGTAACCACATCGCCTAGTTTAAATTTAGAAACTTCTTCATTAGGTGCGGCCCCCAATGTAGATACCGGACGTATCCAATCATGTGTTTTTATGTCTTTCCCAGCAACACATTTGGCTTTATTTTTTTCTGATAAGGCAAGCAATACGATTTGTCTTTTCATTCCCCCCCCCCGATAACTAGACTACAGGTGTACTATTTTCGCATCGCCAAACAACTCGGCTAAATGCTCAGCTGCAAGACGCCTATGGCATTTTTCCGCCGTGGGCTCGCTACAAAGCAAACAGGCATCCTCAAAATCAGATTTTTTTAAGTTAAGTTTTCGGTCCTTTAAGAGTTGCTTAAACTTAACTTCGTATTCGTCCCAGGTCATCTTTTTGCCCTGATACGCATCTAGGATTTCGTCGGTTGGAGCTAAATCTTGCAGATATACATACCCAATCCCGCAAATCACTTTCAGGAAGTATTCTAAGTCGTGGCCTTTGGCAAAACCTGCTAGCTGGGATTTGTTGTTTAGCCGGATATCAAAGAGTTTTTTAACTTTATTGGTTTGCAGTTTAGTGAAGAACTGCTCGGCGGTCTTTTTGGTGAATCCTATAGTATAAATCGTCATCATTCCTCCGGTTCTTCTACGCGGTATGCGATATCAATATTGCGTTCTCTATAGGCCTCTTCAAGGAGATCTTCTTTTAACCGTACTACTTTTTCTGGCCCATCAAATAGCGATGGTTGAGCGGTGTTTTTCTTTTTCTTTTGAAGGAGGCGGTCTTCAATGGCCTCGTTGGTTACTGTGCCTCCATCATCTAAGATGTGAATCACGTTGATCCCGGCCATCTTGAGGGCATAGGAGACTAGCACAAACCTGTGGCAGTCGAGCGGATCTTTTTCTGTACACATTAAGGCAATTTTAAAATTTTGATTAATGCCATCAATAATTCTGTTTATGCCGGCTTTAAAGTTAGGCGTATTTCTGACTTTTTCGAAATCTACGCCGCCGTCGTCGAAGAAAAGTTGTGAGTCGGTATATCTGGCTCCAAGTTCTTTTCCCAGGAAGAGGTATTGTATCCCCGCCTTTTTAAGCTCTTTATCTAAAACTTCTTTGTTGAACTGCGGGACATGCTGGCTATAAGGTGAAGACCGAACATCTGCAAGATAGGCTATTTTGTGCTGACGCAGGAGCCCCACAAACTTTTCAGTTGTGTGGTTGGAATGTCCTATTGTATAACAGATAAGTTCCGGCATTTAGTGTTAAGCCTGCTGATTGCTGGGAGGCATTGGTGTGGGCTCATGTTTATGTGTAGAATTAGCTTCGCGTTTTTCACCGGAAATCTCAGCAGTATAATAGAATTCGCTAAGGGCTTTAATAACCACATCGGCATTAGCGTTTTCCAAGACTAGTTTGCCACGGGCAATCTGAACAGGGAGATTGTAGTCCTTAATGTATTTCTTTAATTTCGGGAATTTTTCGCGGGTCAGAAGATCGGCTTTATTTTTAAGGATGTTCGCAATTCTGTTGCGATTGCGAGTCTTTAGATTTAAATCGGCGGCAGGAGCAAATATTTCCGAGCGGGTAAATGTTGCAACCTCCTCATCAGTAGCTGCCCGGAAAAATTTGTCTAAGTCAGGGAACATGCTGTGGGCCTTCTCGAACTTGTGGAAATACAATCTCTTTGTATCTTCATCCCAAATCGAATCCACATAGGCATGTAACGCGACAATGTCGGTTTCTATCTTGATGTGCGGCTCTCCGGCCAAGGATAAATAGCCCGCCTTGTGCATCTTTGCGCTAGGCAAGACTTGCTGAAAATATAGTTTATCAATGACGGTCTGGCCGTTATGTTGCTTCTTTGTAACGTTATAGAAAAGATGTATGGATTTAATGTCAGCTGTGCCGAGTGGATTTAGATTGGTGGTGTTAAGTGCCGCATTTTTAAAAGGATCGATGATTCCTCGGTCGTTGCTTAAATCGATATATAGCCATTCACCAACATCTGCCCTATAGTTTGACTCGAATTCCATTGCTTGCGACGTGGAAATGTGCCCGGTGTCCAAAAAGTTCTTAAATTTGTCCACCTCCGTGGTTGAGCTTAAAACCTTTACAAAATCCCCGCGTTTCCCTTTTAATTTTCCAAGAATCATAATGCTTTCTCCTCAATGAAAGTGTAGTTGTTTATCCGGCGTACAAGAAGCCCGCCTGTTTCTGCTTTCCAGTCTTGCCGCTTGGTTATAAGAAGATATTGGGAGCCATCATTACTTATCTCATAGTAGCGGTAGCCCATTAGAATCCACATGATGTTGAAGTATAGATGTTGCGAGAACCAGACAAAGACCAGCAAGATGGCGGAGATGCAGAGGAAAATGTCTAATTGGGAAATGCTCAATGCAATAAAGAAATACCCGAGATAGACAGGGACATACATGACTTCGGCTGGTTTCTGCCCAGAAATCTTATTTATGTGGTCCTTGCCCAAAAACCTTATGAAGAATAGCGGGAGTCGGGCGATAATAACTGCCAAGACAAAATAAACAATAGCGGATTGCCATACTGATAGGCCAAGAAACGTGCCCCGTATGTTAACAAGATATACGGCGCCCATTAATGACATTGAGCTTATCGCTAGTAGAAGTTTAAATATGAACCGCATTTGTTTTCCCAGGAACCCTTTACTTAACTTTCACTTGCCCATTCATGAGCATTGGGAGTATCCAATCGCGGAGCTTTGCCAGCTCCTGTGCTTCTAGGGCATTTTGCTGTATTGTCTCAAACAACGGGGAAACTGTTTTGTAGAACTTTTCCACCAGATTGTCTGGCGGATTAATAATCTTATGGGAGTTGATAAAGATATCAAAGAGGAAGTTCTTCAGGCCTGTGGTCTTACCCTCATAATTAAAGAATACACCAGCGTTATATAACCGCTGCCACTCAAGATAAAAGTTGTATGTAAGTTGCGGCTTTTTTAGTGAAATTGCCTTGCAGAAATTAGATGTGATAATAGCTGTGCTAAATCTTTTTAGTGTCCCGTGATTGATATAGCAAATTCGACCGGTAGACTGTGACGGGCTTCCGCCGGATATTTCAATAATTAAATCGCCCACGGCTAAAGTTTCTGCTTTATTCTTTTCCAAAATATATCGAATGGGCGCGTCGGGAGAAACACACTCTGATAAAGCAGGAAAATCTGCCCCGCGGATACAAGTCACTTTATATGTGTTGTTTCCGGACGGGGCTTCCTCTCCCCAGTCCCCTCCCTTATCCTCATCAATCCATTCTTTAAGTGTTTCTGCCCCCCAATTAGTGGGTGTTTCGCGCGTTAAGTCATGGTTGTAGACTAGTTCCCCGCCAGAGGTTTTGTATGGCTGTCCATTTGTATCTGGGAAATTAAACTGTACGAACCAATAATCGTAAAGTAGTTTCGCTAACTGTTCGGCTTCTATATTCGCCCTATTATTTGCGGCAATCTTTGTGTCAATGGTGTATAAAAAATCTCCTACTTTTTGCTGATACGCTAATTCAAAGTCTGAAATGGGAAATAGCTTTATGTGGTTTTCATCACCACGGGGCATTTTAGACCCTGTTGATCCACGCATTGTGTATTCGAAAAATATATCTTGAGAAAGACAGGATTTGATGTATTTGTTGTCGTAGCCTGGTTTGGTTCTTAATACTAAAACATCAGCGGAGCATCCACCATTAAACTCGGCTAGCCAGATTTTCTTAAAATATGGCCGTATATTGGATAAAAGTATGTCTCCTCGTTTAAAAGCACAGACAGCACTCATTGGTGGGAGATTTCCCGCTCTAGATATGCCCGCTTTATTGGGCAACATGCTGTCCGTGGTAATATAGGTGTCTTCGGTCAGTTCTGCAGTCGTGACCCTTTCTGATACATAATCAGCACAATCTAAAAGCTGGCATTGTTTCATATGGCTAATTTCTTAAGTTGTGAGATAATCTCTTCTCCACTGAGTCTGGATTGTTCAGTGTATTGTTGTAGTTTCTTTGTGTGTTCCGCAAGTTGATTCTTGAACTGTGCTGGCGTAATATCTATGTGCTCAATTTTAATTGGAAAATACTGTCCTGCGGCAAAAGAGTAGTTCTTTTCTTTGATTTGGTCGTAAGTCGCTGCAATTGAAAAGTTATCAGTGGTTAGCTTTTTATGGAATGTGCTAATTATTTTATTTTCCTCGTCAGTAGATAAAACTGTTTTCCGGTTTTTCCCATTCTTCACCTCAGTTCCGAGGTGTGAGGCGTTAACTAAAATGACACCATCTGAGTTGGTCCGATCTATAAATAAGACTGAAACATTTGTAGTAGTGCTAGCAAAAATATTGCTCGGCATTGAGACAACACCTTTCAGCATTTTATCGTCTACTAGTCTTTTACGTATAGCGAACTCAATTCCATTTTGGGCTGTCAGGAAACCAGTCGGAACGACAACGGCAGCTTTCCCCTTCGTGCTTAAAGTGTGCATTATGTGCTGAATAAACAAAAGATAAATTGCCATCGTCTCTTTTTTATTCGGAATTTTTGGTATTCCGGCAAAGAAGCGATCTGAATTGCTTTTAGTATCAAGATTGTTTCTAAAATCACTAAAGTCCAGCTTAAATGGAGGATTAGAAACTATATAATCAAACTTTTGAAGATTCCCGTCTTTGTCTTTGTGGTATGGGTGTCCCAAGGTGTTGCCTTGAACGATGTTTTGAATGGAGTGGTCCAGGTTATTTAAGATAAGGTTCAGGCGTAACATGCCAGAAGACTTTTGTGAAATATCTTGTGAATAGATGGAGCATCTATCTTCACCTATGGCGTGGGCAAGGCTCATTAATAAGGTGCCTGACCCGGCTGCGGGATCGTAGCACTTAACATTTTTTACTGGCCCATCCACAAGGATGCTTGCCATAATACGGGAAACGGCATGTGGCGTATAATACTCTGCATATTTCCCCCCGCCGTCTTTGTTGTAATCTTGGATTAAATACTCAAAGATGGTGGCAAAGAAATCATACTTCTGGTCAAAGACTGCTTCAAAGCTGCTGGATACTAACTTATTAATGAGCGCGCGACAGAAGTCGTCGCGTTTTGACTGGTCCGAAATAAATTGGCTCAAATCATCAAACAACTGAACTTTGGCACCGCCTTCAGTTTTGACTGAAAATATATCCGAATTGTATGTAGCTATCTCACGAAGCGTGTTGTCAAACAGTTTTGCAAAGTCAGCTTCGTTCTGGCGGTTGAAGAGGTTGTGCAATAGATGTTCTTTTTTAAGGCGGGCGGAAGAGACCTTCATCAAAAGCATCTCGTAGTCGTTCTTGTTGTATTTAGAGAGTGCCACTTCCCACTTCTCGGCGTTGGCTAATATTTTGTCAGCTTTCTTAACCTCATAGCCGAACTTATCGTTTAAGAATTTATAGAGGAATGCCTGGGTAATTATTTTAAACTCGTTGCCGTCGTTGCCCAGCCCGTAGTTGGCGCAAGTGCTTTTAAGCCCGTCAATTAGCTCTTTGGTCTTTGAAATAAAATCAGCGTTCATTGGTGCGTGTCCCCTGCTCGGTATTCATTCTGATATTCCCGTGAAATGCAGCCGTTGATGTAATTGGCTGTGGTATAGTCCAAGTCCATGTTCTGGTTTTGAAATTCCGTAACCACCAGGCGGCCGATTTCCCTGTTGAAAAAACCATCATTATCAAGGATTGTTCTATTGAGCAGGACTTTATCGTCCACCAGCTTCTTAATCCTGGCCAAAGCCTGATAAATGGCTTCCTGATTTTTCTTTATGGTCTCTTTCTCCTGAATCCTCTTATGGACGCGGGCATACTTGGCATCATTTTCATACTTAGCCTGTAAAAGCGCGTTCTTGCGGTTTAGTTCCGTTATACGGTTGTATATACCGTTAAGCAGTGCAATATTGGCTTGCATTTCTTCTTGCGAGATCTCATCCAATTTTCTTTTGCTGAATACCCGCTCGAGTTCTTCAAGCAGGGAAACCCAATGCGGGTCTTTATGGTCAAAATTACCAAAGAGTCCTTCCCTTGCACGTTTAAGAGCATTCTTCAAATCGTCTGCAATTTTAAGCTCTGCTTCGGAGGTCTTTGTGAATGTGAATAACACATCTTCCAATGCTTCATTTAGAAGGGCGGAAATATTCTCTTTATTGGCAAGAGCAGAGTTGAGGTTTACAAGGTCGATGTGCCGCTGCACCTCAGACAATAGTGTTTTTAATTTCTTAAAGTCTAATCTTTCCAATAACTCCGGATAATTGGAGTAGCGTATTAGATTGTAAAGCTCCTGGGCCAGCTCTAAAGATTTCTTTATCTCGGTAAGTTCTTTTTTGTCTTTAATAGCGGTAATCTGTCTGGAGAAATTCTCTTGGTTGTTTGTGTCGTAGGCCCAAAGTTTCTCTTTTATATTTGCTATGTCCGCTGCTATTTCTTCCTTGGTCTTAAAGAGATTGGAATAACTCTGCATTTCGTCGCCTAAAGTGTCCTGCAACTCTTTCCAATAGGCAAGGTTGGCTTTATCGAATTCTTTGCGGATGTCTGCAAAATCAACTACAAAGCCATAACGGCATTGGTTGTACGGACGATTTACACGGGTTAGTGTCTGTAATAGATTGTGGTCCTTCGGCGCCCTATTGAGGTAAAGCTTCTTAAGGCGCGGTGCATCGAACCCAGTAAGAAGCATGTTGTAAACGATTAACAAATCCATCTTCCCGGCTTTAAAAGCCTCAATGTTTGCCTTGCGGATTGACTTGTCGTCCACATCGTGAAGAATTAAGCTTGCGGAATTTACGTCGTAAGAGTTCTTACCCTTGCCGGCATACTTGGTTTGGAATAGCTCAAATAAAGCCTTGGCCTGCTCCGAGGAGTGGCAGACTATCATGCCTCCTAAGGAGGTGTCGCCTAACTGGAGACGGGCTTTAGCGAGGTCGGAGGTAATATATTCGAGCATAGGCTCGATGAACTTGTGGTTTGAGTACACCACCTTCTCGCTGGCGTCGCCATGTTTAACCTGAATCTGCGCCAGTACTTCCGCCATCTGGGATTTGTATTTTGTCTCTATCTCTTCACGGATCAGTTTTAGGGTGTAGCCGTCTGCAATGGAGGCATTGTAGAAATACTTGTGGATATACTCCCCGAAGATTGCCTTGGACGCGATCCTCTCATTGTCTTTTCCAATGAGCGGCGTGCCGGTAAGCGAAATCATTATGGCATTGGTGTTTGAATTAACCAGGTTGGCTAAGAAAGTGCCGGTCGGGGCGTAACTGCGGTGGGCTTCGTCTATGAAATATATCGGCTGGGTATTTATGGCGTAATCGCTCTGCTTGGGCGCGGCGGCATTCTCGTCGAACTTTTGGATATTAACTACAGTTACTTCACGCTGGCCTGAGGCGTTGGCTATCGCTGCGGGCCTTGTTATGTCCTTAGCCAATTCCTCACGGCTTTCTGCCGTATTTACTTTTAGCCCTCTGCTGGTAAATTCCTTGGTGGCCTGAATCTTTAAGTCTATCCGGTCAACGATGAAATAAAAGCGCGGAATTATATTCTGCTTTTGAAAGTAATCGGTTAGCCATTTGACGCTATAATAGGCCAGCGCGGTCTTGCCGCTGCCCTGCGTGTGCCAGATGATCCCTTTCTTCATCCCATTGCCCAACTTCTCCTGTATGGCCAATGAGGCGAAGAACTGCGGATATCGCATTATGTGCTTTTCAATTCCCCCCTGCTCATTTCTGAGGTATGCGATACCGTAGCGCAGTAGGAGGTGTAGGCGTTCTTTAGAGAAGAGGGAAAGGATTAATTTGTTTGTCGGAGTATCCAGCTCTTTATTGGTGGCAAATTCCGGGGTGTGCTTAATGGACTGCAAGTTGTTGTCCTGAAGAACCAGGTTTTCATCTTTCTCGTTTCCCGGACTAAGAGACTTAAGTAGGGAATTTTCTTTTTCTTCCCTGAAGCAATTAAAGAAAGCCTTCGAGGTAGAGGTTGAGGCGTAAAATGCGCCTTGGATGGGAACAATGGATTCCTCATCGTAAGCCATATTATTCGAGAACATCAAAACCTGAGAGACATTGATAAACCTGCGGAATTTCTTATTGCCAAAGCGTTTATCAATTCTGTCCCGCTCTGCAATGATGCCTTCCCGGTTGTTGGGTTTTTTAACTTCAACAAAACAAAGGGGCATCCCATTTACTAACAGCGTGATGTCCGGGCGAAATTCTTCCTCGTCTTTAAGGCAGGGGAGCTCGGTTACAACATGGAAGGAGTTGTTGGAGAAATCGTTAAAATCGATTAGCTTTGTTCCGGAAGTGGCGGTAAGCCGCTGATAAAAGGCCTGCCCGAGATCCTCATTGTCTAGTTCGGCGGAAATGTCCTGCAAAAGACGCTTGATGTTTATGTCAGCGCCAGGGTTTATTTTCTTAATGCTGCTGGTAAAGATTTCAGGGAAGATGTTTGTGTTTTTGTCCCACTGTGCGTCTTTTAGGGAGAGATAGGTGTACCCGAGGCGTGTTAAGGTTAAAATAGCTGGAATCTTTACCCTGGTGTTTTCGTTAAAGGCCATGGTTAGTTTATACAGCCAAAACCTCCGGCTTTTGGCTGTATGTTTTGCCGTCCAACATGCGGCCAGCTTTCTTTTTGTTTACACCGCCCCACTGCTTGAAGAAAAACGGCACAGAGAATTTAAGGCACTTGTTTCGTATGGCTGTAACCCATTCTGGCTTCATGGGGCGTGCACCCGGGCCGGATTCCCCCCCGACGATAACCCAATTAATGCCGTTAAGGTTCAGGTTGGGTAACGGGCCAAGCAATGGCTCCAGCGAAAGGAACTTCGTCATTGCGCCGATTTCTTTAAGATGGGCAAGGCGGTTTAGATGGCTTTCGCTTTCTACGGTAACGCCCATCAGGATATTTTCCGCCCAATGTAGCTCTTTGCTCATGCAGAGAAGGCGCTCAGAGCGTTTTGTGAGAATCTGGAACTTGTGCCAATAGGCTTTCTTCATCACCGCGAACATCTCATGGATAAAAGCGCTCGGTACGTCTTTGTGAAAAAGGTCGCTCATGGAGTTTACAAAGATGATTTGCGGCTTTCTCCATTTAAGCGGCAGTTCCAGGGAATCCCGGTGGACGGTCAATTTAAAGCCGTTTTTATAATGGGCTGAGCCCATGGCTTTTAAGCGCTTGGTCATGCGCTCTGCGTAGCAATGCTGGCAGCCGTCGCTGATCTTGGTGCAGCCGGTTACGGGGTTCCAAGTAGACTCAGTCCACTCTATGGCGGAGTTTTGTGACATAATATAGTTATCTATTATATTTTATGATACTTTTGGCCTTATCCCAATTATTCTCGGCAATGTAATAGCCCTTTTTGCCATCGTTCACATGAGTAACTGAAATCTTGCCCGATTCCTTTAGTTCATCAAGAATCTTTTTTGTGTGCTCGCTGAGGAATCCGTGCGTGGCAGTAAGCTCAATTATCTGCTGGTTGTTCATGCTACCCAAAGACTTTAGCGTGTCCTCAAAAAGCGCCGCATATTGGCGGAAGTCTTCGCTGCATGTGCCGGTATTGAACAGGTGTTGTTCTCCAACACCATCCCGAATTCCTAGCCCGTCCGGGGATTTATCCCAAAAGATTTTGTTCGCCAGCATCATACCGCGAATGTGTCGAGTGAGCAGGAACAACGTGTGCTTACGTTGGCCCCCGTCTAATAAAATCGGACGGACAAACTTTAACCCAAACGACTCTCGGAATTTTTGGCAGATAGACTCGTTGAACTCTTCTATCCCGTCGTAGTTGTATATGCCCTTCGTTGTGAAGTTGGCTAGAAAATTCCTGGTGCCGGGCGGGATGTTTTCGGTGGCCGCAAACCTGTAAACATCCTGAGCCGGCAAGAATAGCAGGACTTCTGTGTAGTCAGAGCCGATTATTTGCCTAATGTCGTCCAGTTGAATGGTGCTATATGTGAAAGGATCCAGAAAGAAAAACTTTGGTATCTTCAGTTTGAGGACTGGCTGCAATTCCTGAAGGATATCTGCAAAAGGTTTGTTTTCAATTCCAACGATGGAAACATGAGGTATTGGACCGAATGAGGCAAGCTCGGCCTTTAAATCCACAGTGTATTTCTGGACTATGTCATTGAAAAGAATTTTCACTTCGGGATTGTGGTGTTCCCGTAGAAGAACGTCCGAGGCAAGCATTCTTTTTGCCTCTTCGAGTAGAACCAGCGGACTACCAAGCTTTCCGCCGTTCTTGCCGGGGCCACAGAATAAATCTGCTACAAAGCATTTTCCAAAGGTCATCAAGACTTTGATTAAGTACCCGCCGATGTAGTCCTTGTAGAATTTAACTTTCGCTGCTGTTATGTCAGTCTGGGTTGTGTAGAACTCTTCGGGCATAAAATCCCTCCTAACCATAAAGATATTATGGCTTTTTTTACATATAAAGCGTAGCAGATAAACCCGACAAAGATGTGTCTGCATAAATTGCTTATTTTACGCCAAAAACCGCAAGATTTATAAACTCCGAAGGCTTTGATTTGGTGTCGCTCAATAGTGGCAACAGGAAAAATGGCTATAAACATTGATAATTATAATCTAGTGAAAGCTCCAACGACTCATGACCTGGTAGCCAGGCTTTTCGGAGACAGGCTGGAACGGCAAAGACTTTCCGTGGCCGAGATATCTGCGCTAATTTCAGAAAGACAAAACATGCTCCAGAAAAACATAAAGACTCTGGATGATCAACTCTGCACTGTCGGTGGCATTAAAAGCACTTTCAACTGGATACATTATGCCCCAGATCTTGCCACACTTCTTAAAGATAAGCTTAGCCTGGAGAAAACTGTAAATGAGCTGGACATGAAAAAGGCGGATGAATACAAGCAGTGCTGGAAAGACATAAGCACGCTCAGGATGGAACTTTTGGAAGGCCTGGCGGAATACATGTCCATCCACAACAAAGCGGAGATGTTGGCCCCGACATATTCCAATCCGCCGGCCCAGTCCCCGGCACAGCCATTAGCCTATGCGCTGCGCAAGCTTAACCCATACTCATGACATTCAAAACCTCGGATGAAAAAGTGAAGGAGATGCTTATTAGCCTGCGCCCCGCCATGGGCGCGCAGGAAACCGAGAACATCTGGCAGGCCTATTGCCTTAGTGACGAAAAGATGAAGTCCGAGCTTGAGGAGTTGATAGGTCTTATGGTTTACAGAGAGCTTGGCAACGGACTTGGCGCAGAATTGGCGTTCTTTGTTCCCCCTCCCAAGGAAATGGCCGACGGCAAATACCCGCTGGGCAATGTTCTCTACGGCGGGAAACTTCTTTACCCGTTCGGCCTTAATGAAAAGGAAGTGGCGGAACACGTTTCCATAACGGGACGTAGCGGCGCCGCCAAAAGCACGCTGTTGTTCCATATACTACAAGGAATGCTTCAGAAATCCCCGGATGTCAAAATTCTGGCCTTCGACTGGAAGAGGGAACTTCGGGCCCTTACCCTGCACCCCGTATTCGGCGATAAAGTGCAGGTCTACACGGTGGGCAGGGAAGATGTGTCGCCCCTACGGTTTAATCCGCTTATCCCGCCGCCAGGGACCACTATCACCAATCACATGGAGCAACTGCTGGATATTATCTGCCATTGCTTCTATGCCGGGGAAGGGGTGTTTGACATACTTACAAGGGCCATAGACGCCTGTTACAGGGATTTTAAGGTGTATGATGGCAAAGCGACCCAATACCCCACCTTCAGGGACGTACACGTCAAAATAGACAGCTTTGACCTGAAGGGCAGGCAAAACGAGTGGAAATCCTCGGCTTTAAGGATAACCAGGACGCTCGGGTTCGGCGAATTCGGGAAGGTTGTAAACACGCCGCAGAATGACCTAAGCGGCCTTATAGAAAATAACACTATACTGGAACTGGACGCCCTGCCGATGGCAAAAAGGGTGTTTTTCATAAGCGCACTGCTGGCTTGGCTTTATAATTACTCGCTGGCCAGAAAGACCAACGAGGCAGACTATGGCAGAAAGCTGAACAGGATTATTGTTATTGAAGAAGCCCACAATGTGGCAATGAAGCACGCAGCCGGCGCGAGGGAGTCAATACTTGAGCTGATGATAAGGCAGGCGAGGTTCCTAGGCATGGGCATGATACTGGTGGACCAGACCCCCAGCCAGCTCTCCTCCACTGTGATGGCCAATATACACACAAGCATAAGCCTGAACCAGAAGAACAGCGGAGACATAAGCGCGGCCGCCGCCAACCTGCTTTTGGATGAGAAGCAGCGGGATCAACTGAGCATGCTGAAGGTCGGAGAGGCCATAGTGAGACTTTCAGACCGCTTTTTAACACCGTTCATGATAAAGACCGACATCGTGCCAATAAAAGAGCAAACCGTGACCGACGCGGCCATACGGGGGCATACAGCGGCCCCGAGCGGTGGTTATTCCGCCTATTCCCCTCCGGAAGCACCGCAGATAAGGCCGGCGCCAACTGATTCCGCCAATGACAAACTAATAGATGATGAAATTAAAATTCTAAGGGACATTATGGAATACCCATTTATAGGCGTGGCAAAACGCTATAAAAGGCTATTTTTAAGCGCCAGAAAGGGCAATGACCTGAAGGAAGCATTGGCCGGCAGGGGAATTATAGTAACAGAGGAAATAAACACCGGCAACGCTAACCTTGTGCTGCTAAAGCCCACGGAAGCCGGGCTTAAACTGGCCAAGGAACTTGGCCTTGAGCTGAAGAAAGTAGATTACCGTGCGTCACTGGAGCACGAGTATTGGCGCCACAAGGCGGCTAATTTTTGCAAGGCCCTTGGCTATCAGGTGGAGTTTGAGGTGCCGGTTAACGGCAATGCCGATATTGTGGCCAGAAAATCCGATTTAGCAATAGCTATAGAAGTTGAGACCGGCAAGAACAATATTCCATATGCAGTAGGCAATATTAAAAAGAACCTTACGAAGGGGTTTGAGCGGGTGATAGCGCTGGTAAGCGACGGGGCTTTTTTGGAGAGACTGCGCCTGCAATTAAAAGAAGAGAACCTGGATTCTGACGAAAGAGTCAAAATTCTGCCGGCCCACCAGTTCTGCGCGGGAAAGACGGATAATAAACCAAACTGAGATAAGCCGTATACCGAATAACTCAGAAGAAGATGTCTGAACGGGGTATTGGGGCATTTTGAAAATTAAGCGCACTTCTCAGCCGCGTTTCCAGATCACGCATTCTAAGCTGCCGGCGTTTTCCCACCTTGAGAAAATCTATCGTTCCTTTAACTTCCTGCCACTCCATATCCAGCAGTTGTAAATATGCCTGGCTGTCTATAACCTCAAGCTCGGTACTGCCATGAAAGAAAGAGTCCAGATAGTTGCCCGGCCTACGCTCTTCGACATTCATCCGATGGAACCCGGCCAGCGACTCCGCCCTATTAAGCGCAGTCGCTATTTGATTAAGCCAGGCATCCAAGACCTCCTCTGTTCTGTTCTTTTCATCGGCCATGCTATCCCAAAGAATGCCGACTTTATAAATATTTAGGCGATTAGGCTTCAATAATCGCTGTAATCTTCTTCAGGGAAACCGAGACGTTTTTGGGCTTTTCCACCAATTGTGTAGGTGTCCGCCAGGTGATCTAAACTGAAGGAGGTGCCTCTTAACTCCTTAACTATATGATCCATTTTCTGGCTGATGTCGGAAACCACGTGAGAAATGTAGTTAACATCCCGCTTCCATTTGCCTTTTGTTTTTTGCGCTTTTGCCATTATGAAATGACAACAGCGATCAAGTATATAAATCTTTCTATTTTTACGGCGGGAAAGGCTTAAATACCCAGCGCGCCTTACCATTTCATGCTTAAATGGTTAAAGAGACTCACGAAGAAACCGCGGACGGACGGACGAAGATATAAGAGAGCGAAAAAAGGCTTCATTCTTGAAGAGATAAAGGCGGAGTTGGCCAGCATTAAGAGCGCGCAGGCGCAAGCGGCCGGCGTTTCTGAGCGGGTAAAATATCATTCCCTATGTGTTAAAGATAATTCCGCAGCTATTGAGAATCTTCAGAAGCAAGTCACAGCTATAAGTCAAAGCATCTTAAAACTATCGACTACACTTGAAAACGCACCAAAGACGTCGCCGCCTACGTTGCCTACGCTCTCGCCTACGCCGGACGCGAAAGATTTCACCCATCTACAGGAATGCGCGCTAGTAATACTCTGGAAGCTGACTGTAAAAGGAGACAATCAATGGATATCAATGAAGGCTTTAGTAAACGGCATTTATCCGGGACAGAACTATAATACGGTGCGCACGACGATCTTTGAGTATGTCCGGATATTTGAAGAGCTCGGTTTGGTCAGCCGACTTAAGCGCGGAACCCGCACTTTTATCGCGCTCACCCAAAAAGGCACCGAAACAGTCAAAAAGAGGCTAGCCGGCAAAAAAGAAAAGTTGTTGCATTTGCCAGAAATAGAAGCGTAGGCGACGTATTGAATACGCTGGCTACGTTTCCCCCTTTGCAAGCAGAGCGGTGGCCACGCTTAAAACAAACGGAAACAAAAGATGATAGAACAGAAACAAATACTTCAGAACGTTGAATTTTGGGAGCAGTTAATTCATACGCTGCATTTTTTAGATATAAGAATATTAGAGCACGTTTATCTCCGGGACTCCGGGGCCAGTTATTTTGCCGCGCTGGAAAAGACTATGGGAAAAATGAATGTCAGGCGGACTGCCATAAGGAGCCATGTAACCAAACTTGAAACCTTGGGACTAATCAAAACAATACGCAGCGGAATTTTGGTGGTTAACTCAGTGCCGGAAATATCCGAAAATGTCGGCAAACTGATAACCCTTTGTAAACTGAGGTGGCAAGGATGAGACTTGATGAAAGGGGTAGGCCCGGGCTGGAACAATTAGAAGCAATTAAGCAAAGGATACTCGGGCTTATAGAGGAAATGAAAGTGGCGCATCCTGAGAGGCTGAGGAAGGCCTATAACGAACATTACCGGCAGGGGCAAAAGATAGCTTGGATTACCATGCGTAAATATCTGAATCAACTTAAGAATGAAAGCAAAATACGGGAAGAAATAATAAGCAAGGGTAAAAAAAGGACCATTTCTCTGATACGGGCTAATTTCTAAGCATAGCAGCCAAAACCTGATTTCGATCTAAGAGGTTTTTCGAAAAATACGTCTATCTATATCTATCTATTTATCTATTTCTATCTATCTCTATCTCTCTACTGAATTACTAAGCATAATGACACTATTTCTAAGCAAAGTCTCACATTTTCTAAGTATGATACCGCTATTTCTAAGTAAAGCGCCCCCTAAATTTACGTGCGGTAGAAATTAATTTTAACATCAAGAACATGGCCGAAGAATTGCAGATCCGCGAGGTCTTGCTTAGAAATCCCCATTGAACGTTCCTCACAATGCTAAAAGGTTTAATCGCAAAAAGGCATCCATCGGATATTGGGCGAACCATATACTCAATGATTTATGTAAATTAATCTGGCAGTTAATTCTAAAGGAGGTTATATGGGATACAGAGAGCGGTGTTTCTATGGTGAAAGCAAGGAAATCAAGCTGAGATTGCCTGGTGCAATGTTGACAGAACTTAACCGATTGTGTATAGCTGATGAACGTCATTCCATAAGCAATGAACTGACGTATCTGCTCGGTTGCAAGTTAGAGTCAATAACATATGCGTGCCAAAGACAAAACGATAGGAAAACACGCCTTAAGGAATTAGAGAGCCTTGAACAACGGCGCGCTACCCTATGGAAGGCAATTATAATGGCCCAACGAGAGAAAGATCTTGACCAATTGGTGACTGAGCTGCGACCATTGCTCAGTGAGCTACTTGCAGCCAAAGAGGCCTTAGACGACGTAATTGTGCAACCGGAAGAAGGAATGCCTGTAAATTGGCAGGAGGACCGATATGCGGAATGAAATGTATGACAAGTTGCGTGTGAATTCATCTGGTTCCGGGCCAATGCTTGCTGAAGCATTAGAAACCGCAATCAAAATGTTTGTGAACTTGGTTCTACAAGAATGTGCCTCTCACCAAAAGCCCCGACCTGACGCAATGGGCATCCCCAAAGCGCCTGCCTCAGATAAAGCGATGGCTTTTGGAGATGCGCATAGTCACCGCCGACTTATAAATATAGGTGATCTATCAAAGTATCTGGGCACCCCTAAAAGTTCTATCTATACCATGGTCTGCTTAAAAAAGATACCAGAGAAGGCCATAGTAAGACTTGGCCGCTCCCTTAGGTTTGACTTGGCAGAGATAGATTCTTGGATCGAACAAAACAGGGCGACAATATCATAAAAAGAAGACGGCTATCCAAGAAAGCAAACAAGGGTGGCCGTCTTTTATTTTAAATATGATAAATGTAGTTCACTTCTGAGAACGCCAGATCTAACCCGAACACAATTCTTCGCATTCAAAGAAATCTGTTTCATTGTTCCAACAATAATGACTAAAATTACCAGCCGCCCAGCCGATATAATTCCCATTCGAAACATGAAGAATGCTTTCCACGCTCGTTGTCATATAGTGTAAATCTTTAAAGCAGGAAGGGAATTGCAACATAGCATAGTTTTTAACCAGAAAATCAGTACCGGCCTGCTGGCTTTCCAGATCATTGTATCTTTCATCTATGCAGTCATAGTAAGCGCTTTTTAAATCCTTAAGGTCCTGCTGGCAAGCCGCATTGGTATCTAAGATATTCATATACGACGCCGATGTTTGCGCAGCATAATTTATAAAGTGATCAACAAGAAAAATGCCTAAAATTACCCCCCCCGCTATTATGGCGATTAACCGCCACTTATTTTTTTCTGCCATCTTAGAATATTGGAGGATTCAAGGATTAATAAAGCTTTTGTTTTGAAAGAATAAGACTGGTATATTAAAAACGCGGCCGGGGATGGAACCCGGCCGCGCTATTCTACTACCCATCCGGCATTTAGTCTATGTCACCAGTAACCTGCCAGGATGCCACTGCGGTGTTGGGGACAGCCTCCCACCATCCCGCCAGATTAATGTCCTTGTGCTCCCGGCCGGTATGCCGTACAAGTCCGGACACAAGAACAACGTCGCTTAGCACAAGGAACTTCTCCACGCGGTTGGGCCGATTGTTTCCCTGCCTAAGCTCGCCCTCCCTGGGACTGAAGCCACTAACCTTTTCCACAGCTTCCTGCCACTCTTTAACTTTCTGGTCATAGAGCATCTCCTGAGCCTTATCTATGAAGGTATAGCAGTAAGTTCTCCCAGGCTCATAGTATGCATTAGCTGTACCGCCCATTTGGCGAGCGTCAGGCGGGTTGTCAGCCAGGTCCTTAAGCTCCTTGGGCGGTTCAGGCAAAGGCGGAAGATTATCCATCCGATGGATAAAGAACCACTCCCCCTGCCGCTGAACAGACACTCCGCCTATTTCCGCCATGGTGACTTTAGCCGGTTTAAGAGACGCATACGCTTCCGCTATCGTTTTCGGATTGCCGGGCAGCTTTACGATAAACGGGTTAAACATCTTGTGGACGAGTTCATTTCGGTCTATGTCGAAGAGGAAATACTCTACGCCAACCTTTAACAAACAGGCCCCGACATAATGCCGCGTCTCATCCTCATCAACCCAGCCGTTGTTTTTCCATTTCTTAATTACAACGGTGATGGTTTCTGAAGGCGCCTTTTCAATGACTTCAGCCTCGGCCAGGTTAAGTTTGGCCTCCGCAAAGACACGGAAAGGCACCGGTATGGCGCCAGCCTTTTGAAGCATAGCCTGCGCAGGGACCTGCCCGGGCGCGTACGACCGAGGACCCCCGAAGACCAGATGCGTGCCGCAATACTCCAGACGGTTCGCATTCGACAACACCAACCCACATGCCAGACGCACAGCCAACTCATCGGTGCCATCTACGATCATCTCCGTGACTTGCTTTGCGTGATTGAAGGAGCTGCTGTACGCCGTATAGATGAGCTTTACAATGTCTCCTTCCTGCTTCAGACTATAGTTGTTGTACTTCGTCCGATCGCCGAGCGTGTTGTTTACAAACCCCGCAAGGAATCCTTCGACCGTTTTAACCGCAACTTTGGACTTTGGTTCCGCCGGCTTCTGTGCCGTTTCCTGCGGAGCCATCTTTTCCTGTTTGACCTCATCGTTAAGCCCTGCCTCTGCATTTTTCATCGTTTCCATTTTAGTCTCCTCCTGTTTATACCGACATTCGGTTCTTTTCTTTGAACGAGAAGTACCCTTCCCCGCTGATTATCACGTGGTCGAGCACTTCGATTCCCAACAGCTTTCCAGCCTGAACCATCCGTTTTGTGAGGGAAAGATCCTCGTCCGAAGGTTCAAGCGCACCAGAGGGATGGTTGTGCACCAGTATCATGGAGGCGGCGTTAAGCAACACGGCGGCCTTAAAGCATTCACGCGGGTGAACGATTGAATAATTAAGGCTGCCTATAGACACCGTCTCCACCCCAAGCACATTGTTTCGTGTGTCCAGATGCACGCAGACAAAGTGCTCGCGGTCCTGCTTTCCCAAGTGAGCAAGCATTTTCGCCACCTCACCGGGATTAATGATGCTTACGCTGTATTTAACCTTCCCTTGGCGAACCAACTGCACGCCGACACGAAGCCCAGAGGGCAGCTTCTCTATGCTCATTTTATTGCCTCCATAAAAAGCGACAGGCGCCTCCTTTTTTTCAGAGACGCCCGTCATTTTTGTTTAGAACTTACTTCTTCCCTTAAATCGCCCTTTTTTATTTCACCTCCCGTTTTCTTCTATACCACGCCGCACTTCAGCCAAGCTTTTAGGTTTCCAGTAAAGATCCCGCTCCACACCGCCCAACGGTTTTACGTTGCAGGAATTTTGTTCAATCTCATCCAAACTGAAGGAGCCGAGTTCGACTTCAAAACCTTTAACCAAACCAAAGAAAATACGGTCCTTTGGATCATACTCCGTAGCCCACCAATCCCAAGAACCGGCAAAGTAATGCGCCAAGACCTGGGTTTTTTCTTCACCCTTCCCGTCCGTATACCCCTGCTTAGCGAACTCTGACTCCAACTCTTTAGTCAGCATCTTCATATGTTTTCTCCTTTGATTATTTTGCGTTGAGACCATACCCATGCTTTTCCAGAAGGACTTTCGCCAAGGTAAGGTCCGACTCTTTCAGCGCTTCTTTAGACCTGGCCTGAAGGTCAGGGATAAACAGCGCACCTACACGGACCATCATTCCATTGATGTCATAATACTCCCGGCTCACATCATTACCGTTCCGCAGCCAATCCTCACCGCCATATTCAACGCTCCAACAAGGACCGGCCTGATCAAACTGGCTGAGGAACTTAAGAGTCATCGCCGACTCTGTGAAGTAATGCTGATAGAACCCCGCCCGACTGTAATGCGCGATAAACGAGCAATGCAACGTGAGGTGTTTATACAGCCTTTCACTAAAGTCTTCCTGCCGAAGACCATTTCTAATAAACCGCTTCCATGCCGACAGCACTAACCATTTTTCTCCAGCAGTCATAAACCGCACACTCGTGAACGTATTTGCCATAAAACCTCCTTAACACCAAAAGAATAAGCACCGCTACCAGAACTACTTGGTTTCTTCTATTTCAAGGGTAAGCCGTGGAATGACCGGAATTACCAGCACCAAAGCAAAAACCCCGACGGTGTTTTGTTTTTGGCAAAACTGTCGGGGCTTTTACGCAACTTTGTAATAAGGCTGAAAAGGGGATTAACCTTTAACAGCCTGTGTTGTTGGTAATTATTACAGGTGTCTGGAGTTTATATATTTTACGGTGTGCCTACCCGGCCTGGCCCAGTCTTAATCTCCACCCAGTCATGATATAACACAATTACCCACTAGAGAGAAGAAAAACCGCTTGATTGCTGTGCACTGCTTAAGGCTAGGTTAATATATAATATAGTCAGAATGGCGAAAGGGGTGGTTTGCATGAAAAGAATTTGTGAATATTGGAGTTTTGGGATCATAGCAGTGTTTTTTGTGTTAATCGGCTGTTTTGTTTATGCTCAGCCCTCGATTGATACTCCTCGAAAGAACCGGGGTAGCGATTCTCAAAAGATTACAACCACTAAGGCGCAGAATATTTCAGCAGAAATGATTGATAACGCGAAACAGGCCACTGATAGCAGTGAGAAGCGGCTGATGTTTTATATTTCCGAAACCATAGGTTTCTATAAGTGGATGATTTCATTGCTGCTGAGCGTAATCGCCGCAGTGTTAGCTGTAGGATATTATTTTTCCACTAAGAAAGCAGAAGAGATGGCTCACAAAGCTTTAAGAGAGGAGTCTTTTCAGTTGATTTTGGAGAAGCGAATTCAGGAACGCCTTACAGAATTGTTCAATAATAGTAATCTGGCCAATTTGGAAACTTCTGTCAGTGAACTCAACAACAAGATAGTGGGGTTGGAAAAACAGATTTCTGAAAAGAGCTATAAAATCCTCGATACAGAAGGGGGTGAGGCGTAATGGGCATAATCCGTCGCCGAAGTTTTTCGCAACTCCAAATCCCTTCATCCAATCGTGTGGAATTGATAGACACACCGGAAAAATTAATTTCATTTGCTAAAACCAGCAGCATCGAGACTGTTCCGTTTGAAGCGGAGAAAGTGGCGTCCGCACTCGGCATAGTGGTCAAATACGAGGGGCTAAAGAACGATATTTCCGGGATACTGCAGAGGAAAGAAGATTTGAGCGGATGGGAAATATTGGTAAATAGTGCCCATCACTTGCATCGCCAGAGATATACCATCGCTCATGAATTGGGGCATTACTGTCTGCATAGGTTTTATAGTAATAATTTTGAGGATGATATTTTCTTCAGGAGCGCAGAGACATCCCAGACAGAATGGGAGGCAAATGATTTTGCCGGAGCTATACTGATTCCTGAAGATGTGTTCCGGGTAAAATTGCGTGAAGGCATTAATGATGTTGAGGCGTTGGCGAAAACGTTTAAGGTCTCTTCTTTGGCGGTTAGGATGAGGGCCAAGAAATTGGGGATGTCGGGGCACGGGTTATGAGAGTAATATCTTACGTTCCAGTAATTAAGACGGCGGATGCGGAAGTGCGGGCTCTGGAAAAGCTATCAGAAACGGTGAAGAATAAGATTACGCCTGTCCTAGAATTCACGCGTTCCAGGAAAAGCTCAAAGATTACAGATGGAGATATCCATCGCAGAGTTAGGCGGCTCTCTGAAACCTTCAAGGATCGGACATGTTTTTTCGACTTAACTACCGACCCCAATTTAACCAATGACCAAATTAAAGAATTGCAGAGCAATGTCGCTGGCTATAAGAATTGGACGGACTTCCTGCTCACATACAAGAAAGACTTCTTAAAATTTATCCCCACACTTCAGATATCCGACGAGAATCTGGACAGCGAAGATGAGCATTATAAAAGATTAAAACAACAGGTCAAAGTCTTGGCCGCAAATTTCGGCAAAATCCTTTACCGGCTTCCCCTTGGATATGAGTTCGCTGAAAAAGATATGCAGGAAATATGCACCGAGATTCCTGCGGACAGGGTGGTCTGTTTGGTTGATGCGGAGTATATCCCAAAAGATAAAGCTTCCGTCTACTCCACAAATGCCGTTTCTATCGTTAAGCAGTTGTCTAAGTTTTCTCCGGATAAGATTGTCGTCGCCGGGACATCATTCCCCAAAAAACCTACACAGCACGGGAGCGAGACGGAAGGACGAATGGCTTTGGAAGAGAAATTATTCTATCAGAATGTCACAAAAACAGAAAAAGACGTAATCTATGGAGATTATGCGACAATTCACCCTTTTCGCAACGATCAGTCTGGCGGCAACGGATGGGTTCCTCGGATAGACATGCCGACTGAAGATGAACTGTTTTATTTCCGAGATAAAAAGGATAAGTCAGAGTCGTCGTATGCGGGAGCCTACGAGCGGGTAGCAAAGAAAGTTGCCGAGACAGTGGACTACAGAGCTGTCGGTAAAAAGCTTAAAGATTGCTGGGGGTTGGAACAAATCAACTCAGCTGCGAAAGGATTGCCGCCTGGGCTTTCGCCGTCCTTCTGGATATCGGTCAGGATGAATATCCATATTTCGCTTGTCACATCGCACTAAGGTGAAATCTTCTCTATTTTCCCCGTCAGTCCTCTAAGATCATCTCTTAAAATTATACCCTCGGTGTCGCGCATAAAAAGTTTGAATAAATTGCGGTATCTTTCTCGTAATAGCTTTAATGCTACGAGATAAATCTTGCTTGTCGGTTCTCTATCCTCAATTCTATTCCGTAATGCCTGGGTGGAGAGCGTTCGGCCACTTTTTGTTTTAAATTCACGTATTAAATCAGCTTTCGATAAAAACATCAAAAGATTGTCTTTACGCGGTTTCGTTTTCGTTGTTGCTTTCCTTTTTACATAAAAATTGCCCGATTCAAAGAGAATTAGTCCAGTGCTATTAGGCGCGAGTCTTTTGACCTGTTTTAAATACTTTGGGGTAGTAATTACGGAGAATCTGGGAAAAGTCTGAAGGTAGTCCGGTAACTGTGCGTAGAATTTTTTAATGGTATCCCTATCACTTTTAATTTCAAACGCATGAATGGATTTAGAAATTAACAGTAAATCTGCCTTTCTTTTATTCCGCGAAAATAAAACCTCAGTTCCAATCGCATCGGCTGCGGCGGAGAACGATAGCCCGCCGCGAAGTAGCCAGCCTATAAATTTAACCTTAATGTTTTCCGCAGTGTCGTGCATATTATAGTAAGGAATATTATAGTATTTGCGTGCTCCTGCCTTATTACCCCTGTCCAATGTTTACTTCCGCTGACACATTAACCATGACGATATCCCTAAAATACCAGACAAATTGCTAATCGACAAGTAAACTTGCTAACATAGTTCGGAGAAATAAATATTGCCCCTAAAGGTGGAGTTATGGTCAAAGCAGCTATATACACACGCATTTCCAATGAAGAAAAGGCCAGGAGCGAATCAAACTCCCTGGGCACACAGAAGGAAATCTGCGAGCATTACATCCAAGTGCAAAGAGAGAAGGGCTGGCAGTTCTCTGCCCTTTATGAAGACCCTGGCTTTTCCGGTAAAGACATGCACAGGCCCGGCATGCAAAAACTGATGGGAGATATCCGGGCGGGAAAAGTGGATATCGTGGTGGTCTATAAAATTGATCGCATTTCAAGGTCACTAAGGGACTTCTACCAATTCTGGGAAATATTAAAAAACCACAATGTGGCGTTTGTCTCGGCCACTCAAAGCTTTGACACCTCAAATTCAACGGGCATGCTGATGTTAAATATGCTTTTGAGTTTCGCTCAGTTTGAACGGGAATTGGCAGTGGAAAGGACATCGGCCAGAATGGCCAGCAGGGCGGAAAAAGGCAGATGGAACGGCGGCTGGTTTCCGATGGGATATGACTATGACAAGGAGAAAAAGATTCTAATGATAAACCCTGCGGATGCCCAAACAATCAAAAAGATTTTCGAAATGATTGTTGAAGGCTACAAACTTTCTGAAGTGAAAAACAAACTAAACGAATTGGGCTATAGAACCAAGTCACGGGCTGTTGTGCGCAGGGGAGGAGAAGCTAAATCCGTTGGCGCTCAACGATTTGATGAAGACCATGTGGCAAACATTATTCATAATCCTGTGTACAAGGGTTTTGTAAGATACAAGGACAAAATTTTTCCTGGTGTCCATAAAGCGATAGTTGGTGAAAAATTATGGGTAAAAGCCAATAAAGCACTGGATTCAAGGTCTGTTAAAATTGTTGTCCATAAAGACGATCATGTTCATCTTTTAAAAGGCCTAATTAAGTGCGGGGATTGTGGATTAAGCATGACGCCGTTTCCGGCTGGCAAGAAAGACAAAAAAGGGGAACCATACCTTTATTACTCTTGCACTGCCAACCATCCGGACGGAAAGGACTCAAAGTGCACTATTAGGGCCATTCCAGCCAGGCCTTTAGAGCAAACTCTAAAAAAGGTGTTAAGGAATCTAGGCCAGAACAAAAACCTTCTTGAAAGCGTTATGGATGAAGCCAACAAGGAAAGCAAAAGCTCAATTAAGCCTTTAGAAAGAGATAAAGTGAAAATTGAAGACACAATCGCTAAGATAACTCATCAAATCAAGCGAATTGTGGAGATATTCAAACAACAAGATCTTGTCTCACAAGAAATCAAGGATGACTACAAGAACCTTTTGAGTGAGCGCGAGCGTAAGCAAATAGCCCTTGAGAAGCTTCAAATAGACATAAACAGGTTAAGAGGCAAATCCGTTGATTTTGAAATTATCCAAAGATCTCTGCAACATTTTGACAAGGTAATAGAGCTTATGTCGCCTATTGACCAGAAGGAACTTTTCCAGCTTCTGGTTAAAGAAATAAAGATCTATCCTTTCCACCCGGATAAGGAAAGCAAGCTTGAGAAGGGCTGGTTCTCAACGAGAATCAACACCAAGTGGTATAAGGCGAATCTGTCTTTATACGAAATCCCCCCGCAGGAACTGAACCTGCCGGGGGAGAGTTCGGAAAACAGGGAGATTGGCTCCGGGACTAGGATTCGAACCTAGAAAAGAGGATTCAGAGTCCTCTGTGATACCGTTTCACCATCCCGGAATATGTTTATATTATATATTTTCCTGCGGTTTTAGACAAAAAAATAGCGCGCCCGCACGAAGAGAGAGACAATTTTTAGTAGAATAGTACAAGGAATGAATTACGTCTACTATCTGACTAACGTGGACTCAAGTTTTCATTATGTCGGAGTGACTGAAGATTTGGGACGGAGGATTGCGCAGCATAATAACGGAGAAGTTCAATCAACCTGTCCATACATCCCGCTAAAGATCGTGTACTATGAAGCATACCTAAGTAAGAACGACGCATGTAGCAGGGAATATAAATTGAAGCATCATGGCAGCGTAATCGGTCATTTGAAGAAAAGATTAAAAGACAGTTTAAAGCTGGCTACAATATAATATCCGGTAAATACAACGCTCAGGCAAGTGGGTTAAAAAGGAGTTTCGCGAAGGGGCATGGCCCCGCCCTTTTGCCCTGAGCTTTTCAAATCTGTTGGCAAAAGGGCGGGGCATGGTGAAACGGTATCACGCGTGCTTTGGGAGCATGAATCCCGGGTTCGATCCCCGGTGCCCCGATCTTTTAAAAACCGGACTTCCCTGAAAATTATCGTTTAACCGGAATAGCCAGCGTAAATATCATGCCGCCCGCCGGGTTTATCTGCGCCAGGATATCGCCGTCGTGCAGCAGCGCGATTTTTTTTACCATGGCAAGACCCAGCCCAACCCCGCCCACTTCCCTGTTAAGATAATACGCCGCCTGGTAGAACGGCGTAAACAGCCCCGACATGGCGCCGGGGCTCATGCCGATTCCGGTGTCTGAAAAAACAAAGCTTATGCCCTGCGGGGAGTACCTGACCAGCACAAAAACTTTTCCGCCTTTTTTATTAAACCTTACGGCGTTCAGCATAAGCTGCCTTAAGGCCTCGCCGATCAGCGTACCGTCCACAGCCAGGTTAAACTCAGTACCTTCTTTAACAAGCTCAACCTTAACGCATGTTTCGGCGCAAAGGTCTTTAAGCCCTTCCCGCGCGGCCGAAAGAAGCGACCAAAGGTCCGTTTCCCTTGTTTGAAGTTTCCGCCCTTCCTCGCGCAGATCGCTGTAGAGTAAAAGCTCCTCAATAATCGAGTGCAGATCCCTGAGCGAGCCGTCCAGTTTTTTCCATATTTCCAGATTCCCCGTCTTCTTCAGCTCAGCGCATATAACTTCCGAGGAAGTTATGGCCACGGAAAGCGGCGTGCGCAATTCATGGTTGACGCGCGCTAGAAAAGCGTCCTTGGCCTTTTCCGAATCTTTCAGCTGGGAGTAAGCAGCTTCAAGTTCCGCCTTCATTTCCCTCTCGCGGGCCAGTTGCGTGGAAAGACCGGTTTTTTCAAGACAATTGCGGATCACACTCTGAAGATAATCGTCGGAAAAAGGCTTTATGATATACTCGCAAATTCCCGACTTAAACCCCGCCACGGCTGTTTCAAGCGACGGATCGCCGGTCATTATAACAACGGGGATTTCAGGGAACCTGTTCTTGAATTCGCGCGCGAGGGAAATGCCGTCGCCGGTGGAGTCTATGTTGATATCCGCAAGCATCAGGTCGCAGCGGGCGGAGTTAAAAGTCTGCCTGGCCATGGCTGAAGAGCCGGCTGGGAAGATTTTGGAAACCAGCCCTTCAAGGGCCAAAACGCAAAACTCCAGCATCTCCTCATCGTCGTCCACTACCAGCACCGAGGCTTTAATTTTCTCCATTTTATGCTCCGTTTTTACGCAAGGTGTTTAGAGAATTAAAGAACCTGCCCAAAGAACAATAGGAATTTTACGCTGGAAATTCAAGGCCAAGGCCGTTTTAAAATTTGCAAAAAGTCTTCCCCTACCGCTATAATAGTAATCAATGACCGATTCCAAAGGCCGCATCCTGGCGGTCACTACCGGAAAGGAACTCCTTGACGAGATGGCGCCGTCCATATCGGGCAGGGGCCTTGAGCTCGTCTGCGTACCGTCCTTGAAATACGCTGCTGCACGGCTTGGCACCGGGGACTGCTCCGCTATGGTGGTGGACTTCAGCCAGGTCGCCCCAACCGAACGCGAGAACTTCCTCGCCTTGCACAAGCAATACCCCAAAGTCCACCTATTCACGCTGGAGTCAGTCGCCAGCACCGCGCCAGTCCTCTCCGCGCCTTTGCGCCGTCTAAGCTGGCCGCTGCCGAAGGGGTTCGCGGACCAGGTCAGGGTCATCACACATCCGGTCATAATTCTGGCCGACCAGATACTTTTCATGACCGGGGCCGTACAGACCGCCTTCCAGCAGGCCGGCGTACAGACGGTGTCCTTGGAATCAACTAAGGACTTGCCCGAATTCATCAGCCGGCAGACCAAGGCCCACGTTTCCACCTCCCAGCCCAAAAAGTCACATACCTTATGGGAACTGGTGGTCGGCTATGAGGAAGAGGAAGACGAGCCTGAGACCACGCTGCAGCCTGGCAATGTGGTGGTAGCGCAGTTCACCGGGACCACGGAAGAGGCCGATTCACTGGACTCCGCAATCCGCAGCAAGATCCCGGAGGCCGTCTGCTACTCTATTTCGGGCATGGACATGACGCATTACGCGATCCAGGCGCTCAAGGACCGGCATCCCGTGGCCCTTCCACGGGAACAGGCAGGGCGTATAGCCGGGATACTGATAGAAAGCAGCGAAGGCAGGGACGTCCGCCTTAAGGAGAGGGAGAAGGCGCGCATTCTCCTGCTGGATAATTTTAAACCAGCCCTTACCGCCCTGGACCAGGCTCTGCTGGGCGCCGGCTACGAAGTCACCGCCTCTATGGACGGCGAGGAGGCCCTGGAACTATGTAAAAAAGGCACCTTCCATCTTGCGGTTATCGGCACCGCTATCACTTTCGCGCAGCATTCAGGGGCGGAACTCGCCCAAAAACTGCGCGAGCGGGATCCTGACCTGCGCATCATCTTCATGGTGGACCGATATCCTCTTCAGGCCGCGCTGCAGGGAGTCAGCCAGGTAGTGGAACTGGGCCTGGACGACGCGATCTTGAAGCCCGTAGAAGCCTCGCGCCTTATCTTCTCGGTGGAGAAGGCCCTGGAGCGGCGCTTCCTGCTTCTGGAGAACGCGCGCCTGTTGAAAGAGGTGCAGGAATTCAACCGGCAGCTGGCCCAGGTAAACAGCTTCCAGAAAAATTTCTTCGCCACGGTCGCTCACGACGTCAAAAGCCCGCTTACCGCCATTCTCGGCTACGCCGAGGTTTTAAACTCAAAGCTAAAGAACCAGCCCACCGAGCTTAAATACGCCTCAAATATCCATTCCTCGGCGAAAACTCTCAATCTTCTGATATCCGACCTGGTGGACCTGGCCGCGATAGAATCCGGCAAACTGCGCGTAGAGATGGGGACGCTGAACCTGCTTACGGTGGTCAACGACGTGCGCACGCGGGTGGAGATAACGGCCCGACAGCGCAAGATCAATTTTGACGTGCAGCTTCCGCCCGTCCTTCCGCCGCTTACCGGCGACGACGCCCGCATCGGCCAGGTGATACAGAACCTCTGCACCAACGCCATCCAATACACAAAACAGGGGGGGCAGGTGACCATCAAGGTAGAACCCGCCCCCGACAAGGTTACCGTAAGCGTGGTAGACACGGGCATCGGCATCTCCAGGGAAGACCTGCCCCGCGTCTGGGAACGCTTCTTCCAGACCGAGGAGGCCAAAAGCATGCGCAAGGCGGGCTTCGGCCTGGGCCTTAAGATAGCGCGCGAGATCGTGCAGAGACACGGCGGCGAGATGGGCATAGAGTCCGAGCTCGGAGTCGGTTCGCGGTTCTTCTTCCACATCCCGATAAAGAAATAAAACCAGTCGGCGTTAAGGCGTCCCGGAAAGTTTGTGCGCTGAAAAAATATTGCCGGTTTTGATCCCTATCTCCATGACAGCGAAAATAATAGCCCGGAATTATCCAGTTTCAACTTTTCGTTCTTTCACCCTGGCCCATTTCCTGCCCTCGGATTTTTACGGGGCGGAGTTTAACGGACTGGCGGAACCGGAGTTTGAAAACGGCGTCTTCAGGCTGGTTAAAAAAAACTCCCGAACACCGGAAGCCTCTCTGGTTTCCCGCGAGATAAAGGCCGCTTTCCCTTTTAACGAACTGCTGATGAGCGCCAACTCCGACCTGGGACAGGGCGGAACCGCGCGTATTGAAGCCAGGGTAAAAACCGCGGACGGCTGGAGTCCGTGGTTTAATTTCGGGCTGTTTCAGCCGGGCGCCGCGGCAAGCGTGAAAGGGCAGGAAAATAAATTCGGCAAAATGGATGTAGATATTTTAAAACTTAAAACGAAAGCTTTCGCCCTGAGCTACCGTTTCACGCTCGGCTCAAGGGCGGAAAAAGCCGCTTTAAGGCTGATTTCAGCCGCTTACAGCGACACCACGCTTCCTTTTAACGAACCTGCAGCCGTAAAGAAGGGCAGGGACACAAAACCGCTAAAACTTGCGGTCCCCTCTTATTCACAAATGCGCCAGCATGTCAGCTATTCGGGCGACATCTGCAGCCCGGTATCTCTTGCCATGGTCATGAACTACTACGGACAAAAAGAGCTTCCGCTTGAAACCGCCGCCGCGGTGCTTGACGGCCCGGAAAATATTTACGGCAACTGGACCTTTAACACGGCCTACGCCGGCTCAAAAGGGCTTTACGCCTTTCTCACAAGGATTAATTCCATAGCCGAGGCCGAAGCCTATCTTTCGCGCGGAATTACGCTTATAGCAAGCGTAACTTTCGGCCCGGACGAACTTAAAAATTCTCCGCTTAAAAAAACAAAAGGCCACCTGCTGGTTATAAAAGGCTTTGACGCCAAAGGCAATGTGCTGGCGAACGACCCCGCCGCCCCGGAAGAAAAAACAGTGGAGCGGGTTTATAACCGCGGCGAATTCGCGCGCGCCTGGCTGAAGAACAAATACGGCACCGCGTACGCCGTGTCAAAAAACCTTAACGCTTTTTTAGCCGTTACAAAGCCCTTCACTGAAATGTTCTCCACGCCGCCCGCCAACGCGGGTGAGCGCAAAAAACTGATAGAGACCCAGCTTTTGCTTAACGAACCCGCGGCCATTCTTGACGCGCGGGGCCAATGGGCTAAAATAGAGGCCGGCGGGCAGAAAACCGCGGGAGCAAAGGATTTTAAGCCGTACTCCGGCTGGGTAAAACTTGAAGACCTTGCCTTTTTCCCCCCGCTTGAACCGGACGCCGTTGTTAAAGTAAAAAAATCCGCCGCGGCGGCCGGCGGCGAAAGCAAAACCCTCTCGTTGGGCACTGAAATTAAAATTACAGGCGAAAGACCGGGGAAACTGGAAATCATAACGGCCGGCGGCATAACGGCTGAAATAAGCGAAAAAGACATAAACCGCCTGCCTTTAAAAATTCCGGCGCCGGAACTGCGCAGAAATATACTGGCCACGGCCGGGCTTTTTCTTAATGACAGCTATTACTGGGGCGGACGCTCGGCCTGGGGCGTGGACTGTTCCGGCCTTGTAAATCTGTCCTACCGCGCCTGGGGCGCGGCGCTTCCAAGGAACGCCGCCGATCAGTTCAATTACGGGAAATCGGTCTCGCGCGAAAACCTCAAACCGGCCGACCTGATTTTTTCCTCCAAAAAGAACGCGCCGGGAAACATAAACCATGTAATGCTCTACGCCGGAGCCGGCCGCCTGATAGAGTCCACGCAGGACACAGGCTCGGTGAGGGAAGTCTCTTTTAAGGAAAAATTCGGCGTTGATCTTGCCAGAACAAAGAACGGGGCGCTGATCAACGGCAAAAAGATATTTTTTAAAACGGTGTTAAAATAGGGCATAGGGTAGAAGTTAGAGGAACAAGAACTGCAAATTGAAGGTTACAGGCGACAATTATGAAAATAGCTGAAAAGGTCAGAAACATTTTTCCGGCTGAAAGGGATATCCCCAAAGAAGCTCGGATAGCCCCGCTTGAACAGAGGGATTATCTGGTTGACGGAAAGATCAGGGTCTGGCGGGGACAGGTCCGCGAAGTATTATCTCCCGTAAGCCTGCGCGGCAAAAAAGGCCTTAAACGCGCACACCTTGGTTCATACCCGCTGATGACGGAAAAAGAGGCCCTAGAAGCGCTTGATTCCGCCGTTAAGGCTTACGATGAAGGCAAAGGCCTGTGGCCTACCCTTGGCGTGGAAGCGCGAGCGGCGCACATGGAAGAGTTCGTCTACCGCATGAAGGAAAAGCGCGCCGAAGTTGTTAACCTGCTTATGTGGGAAATAGGCAAATCACTTGAGGACTCCCAAAAAGAATTTGACCGCACAGTGGAATACATTGTGGATACCATAGGCGCGCTGAAAGATCTGGACCGCGCCTCTTCGCGCCTGTGCATGACGCAGGGCGTGATCGCGCAGGTAAAGCGCGCGCCGCTTGGCGTGGCGCTCTGTATGGGCCCGTATAATTACCCGCTTAATGAAACCTTAACCACGCTTATACCCGCGATACTTATGGGCAACACCGTGGTTTTCAAGCCGCCCAAATACGGCGTGCTGCTGCACCGCCCGCTGCTTGAGGCTTTCCGCGACTCTTTTCCAAAAGGCGTGGTGAACACACTTTACGGAGAGGGCAAAAAAATAATCGGTCCTTTAATGAAAACGGGGAAAGTGGACGTGCTGGCTTTCATAGGCTCAAGCAAAGTAGCCGACATCCTTAAGAAGCAGCACCCCAGGCCCCATCGTCTGCGCTGCGTGCTTGGGCTGGACGCCAAGAACGCGGGGATAATACTGCCCGACGCAGACATTGACCTGGCGGTAAGTGAAAGTCTGACCGGCGCGCTTTCCTACAACGGCCAGCGCTGCACCGCGCTTAAAATACTGTTCGTACACCGCAGCGTGCAAAATGAGTTCATTGAAAAACTGGTAACTGCGATAGAAGAAATGAAACTGGGCATGCCATGGGAACCGGAAGTTAAGATCACGCCGCTCCCTGAAGACGACAAGATACCCTACCTGGCCGCAGTAACAGCCGACGCCCTGAAACACGGAGCTAAAGTGATAAACGAAAGCGGCGGACTTGTAAACGGCAACTTTGTCTACCCGGCCGTGGTCTACCCGGTCAATAAAAAAATGCGCCTTTGGCGGGAAGAACAATTCGGACCGGTAATTCCCGTAACGCCTTTTGACGATATAAAAGAGCCTCTGAATTACGTGGTGGACTCTAATTTCGGCCAGCAGGTAAGCGTTTTCGGGCGAGATATGGACAAAATAGCAGCAATGATAGACACTTTGGTCAACCAGGTTTGCCGCGTGAATATAAACAGCCAGTGCCAGCGCGGGCCGGACATTTTCCCCTTCACAGGCAGAAAGGACTCGGCGGAAGGCACGCTTTCAGTATCCGACGCTCTGCGCGTATTTTCCATAAGGACACTGCTGGCGGCGAAGGATTCTGACGCCAACAAGAAGCTTATCCGCGAAATATTAAGGAACCGTAAATCCAAGTTTTTGTCAACGGATTTTATACTGTAGAAGAAGCGAGTAGGCTTGTAAGCATGTAGGCTAGTAGGCATATAAGGAACACCTTATAAAAGATATCCACCTGCTAGCAGTAGTCTCCACGGCATACAAGCATACTAGCCTACCAGCCATAAATTCATGAATGGGAATAAAAACACAGCCGAGATAATTAAACTTTTAAAGAAGGCTTATCCGAAGGCCGGCTGCTCGCTTGGCCACAAAAATCCTTTTGAACTGCTGATAGCCACCATACTTTCAGCCCAGTGCACCGACGAACGCGTTAACCTGGTAACACTGGAACTGTTTAAAAAATATCCGGGACCGGCTGAAATGGCGGCGGCTCCGTTGAACGCGCTGGAAATCCTGATACGCTCCACCGGCTTCTACCATTCCAAGGCGCGCTCAATTAAAGAAGCCGCGCGCGGAGTAGCCGAGGATTTCGGCGGCAAAGTGCCGGCGGAAATAAAAAAACTTCTGACGCTTCGCGGCGTGGCGCGAAAAACCGCAAATGTGGTATTAGGCTCGGCCTATGGCTTGGCGGAAGGCGTGGTTGTAGACACGCATGTAAAGCGGCTGGCTTTCCGCATGGGTTTTACAAAAGAAACCGACCCGGTAAAAATAGAGCGGGTCCTGATGAATGAAATTCCAAGATCAGACTGGATATGGTTCGCCCACGCGCTGATATTGCACGGCCGCGCTGTTTGCAACGCCAGAAGACCGCTCTGCGCACAGTGCCCTCTGACCACGTTGTGCATGAAGAATGGACTGGGGGCTAAAAGAAGGGGTTAGGGACTGGGGGCTAGGGGTTTAGGGCAGAAAAAAATATTTATGTTGCAAGAGAATAGAAATGTCCTGGTTTGCGTATAGTAGAAGTGTCATGGTCGTAGTTTTTCTTTTTTGCTTCTTTTT
>MGTS01000032.1 GCA_001799565.1 Elusimicrobia bacterium GWA2_51_34
TCAACACGGTGCGTGAACCCCTGATCTCGCTGGACCAGGACCTGCGGGTGGTTTCCGCCAGCCGCTCTTTCTATGAGGTCTTTAAGGTAAACCCCAAAGAGACCGTGGGACAGCTTATCTACGATTTGGGCAATAAGCAGTGGGATATCCCGAAGCTCAAGGAACTGCTGGAAACCATTCTGCCCAAAAAGGCGACCTTTGATAACTATGAGGTTGAACATGATTTTACCGCCATAGGCAGGCGCACAATGCTTTTGAACGCCCGGCAAATCCAGAGAGCGTCGGGAAAAGAGCGTATCATCCTGCTTGCCATCGAGGATATAACCGAGCGCAGGCGGTTTGAGACTGAACTGCGTCAGGCGAAGGAAGCGGCAGAGGTGGCAAACCGTTCCAAAAGCGCATTTCTCGCGAACATGTCCCATGAGATACGGACTCCGATGAATGCCATACTGGGCTTTTCCCAACTGCTGCGGCGAGATATTGAAGCTACCCCCAGACAGAGACAGCAGATTGAGACCATAAACCGTAGCGGGGAACACCTGCTGTCGCTAATAAACGACATATTGGAGATGGCAAAGGCGGAAGCCGGCCGGACAACGCTGAACCAGTCAGCCTTCGACTTGCACGCATTGATAGACGATGTGGAAAAGATGCTGCGGCCGCGGGCCGAAGCCAAAGGCCTGTTGCTGCAACTGCAGCGGAGCTCCGGATTGCCGCGCTTTGTAACGGCCGATGAGGGTAAACTCCGGCAGATCCTGCTTAACCTGCTAAGCAATGCTTTAAAATTTACCATGAAAGGCGCGGTTACTTTGCGCGTTGGCGCCCGGACCAGCGCGGGGCAGAGGTTTAAATTTACGGCGGAAATTGAAGATACCGGCCCGGGCATAACGTCCCGGGAGTTAGACCGGCTGTTCCATCCGTTTGAGCAGGCGCAGGCGGGCAAGACGGGCGGTACCGGAACGGGGCTCGGGCTGGCCATAAGCCGCGGATATGCGCGCCTGATGGGCGGGGATATTACTGTCAAAAGCCAGCCGGGCCAGGGGAGTGTTTTCAGCTTTGACGTCGCCCTGAAGGAGGCGTCACCCGCGGCCGCGATCGGAAAGGTTCAGCCGCGCCAGGTGAAAGAGCTGAAGCCTGGCCAGCCGCGGTACCGGGTGCTGGTGGTAGACGACAAAGAAGACAACCGTGAATTTTTGGCCCAGCTGCTTGGACCTGTCGGGTTTGATATCCGCCAGGCGGGTAACGGGGAGTCCGCTCTTAAGGAGTTTGAAGAGTGGCTGCCGCAGCTCATACTGATGGACCTGCGGATGCCGGTTATGGACGGCTATGAGGCCATTCGCCGCATTCGGGCCGGGGCCGGCGGCAAAGAGGTGAAGATTATTGCGGTGACCGCCAGCATCTTTGGAGAGATAAACCGGGATGCGCTGGGGGCAGGGGCCGACGCGTTGATCCTTAAGCCTTTCAGGGAAGAGGAACTGTTCGAGAAAATGCGGAATCTTATTGGAGCGGAATATATTTACGAGGAAGAAACTCCGTTACTGATCGCCGCAGCGGAGGATATTGGAGCGCTGAAGCCGGGGGCCTTGGCCGGCCTGCCGCGGGAGCTGATTGCCCAGCTTCGCGAAGCCGCCATCAACGGTGACTTTCACCTTCTGATTGATCTGACCGGCCGAGTGGAAGCCCGGGATATACACCTTGGCGGGGCGCTGCGCGCGCTCGCCGGCAAGTTTAACACGCAGCGCATACTTGATCTGATAGGTAAGGATTGACTACGTGAGAGATAACACGGTTAGTCAGGAGGACGCGCCGAATATCCTTATTGTGGACGATATCCCCGCAAACCTGGAACTGCTTTCCGGAATGCTGAAAGAACGCCGCTGTAAGATCAGGGCCGCTATCAGCGGGGAACTTGCGCTGCAGGCCGCCCGCAACGAAGCGCCAGACCTTATTCTTTTGGATATTAATATGCCTGAAATGGACGGTTACGAGGTGTGCCGGCGTTTGAAAGCGGATGAGAAACTTAAAGATATTCCTGTAATTTTTCTGAGCTCCCTGGATGAGATGAGGGATAAGGTTAAAGCTTTTAATGTCGGCGGCGTGGACTACATAACCAAACCTTACCGGTTTGAGGAAGTCCGGGCCCGCGTGGAAACACATTTGACGCTTAAAGCCGCAAGAGAGTACCTGAAAGATAAAAACCGGTTTCTGGAATATACGTTCTCCCGCTTTGTCTCGCCTGCAGTTGTGGAAACCATGAAACTCCGGCCGATAAGTGACTTTCTTAAAATGGAAAGGTGTGAAGTGACGGTACTATTCGCGGATTTGCGCGGCTTCACCACACTGGCAAATGAGCTGACTCCGGAAGAGATTCAGGAGACCCTTAACTCTTTCCTTGAAGTCATGGTGGTCCGTATGGAGGAGGCAGGCGGGATGATGGACAAGTTTCTGGGAGATGGATTTATGGCTTTGTTCGGCGCGCCGTTCCGCCAGGTTGACCACGCGCGGCGCGCCCTGAACGCTTCAGTCTCCATTCAACAGGCACACCGGAGATGGATGGAGGAGCGCTCGGCCGTAGGACGTCCGTGCCGGCCGCTGGGCGTAGGAGTAGCCGCGGGGGAAACGGTAGTTGGCGCCTACGGAACGCATAACCGTATGGAGTATACGGCACTTGGCCATGTGGTGAACCTGGCCAGCCGTCTGTGCGGCGCCGCTGAAGCGGGTGAAATCCTGACCACTCCCTTTACCCGGGATGCGGCGCTGCGCAACATTCCGGCGGATGGCAGCCCCCGTTTCTTATCTTTTTTATCCAAAGGGAAGATGTGTTTTAAAAACATACAGGAGACGGTGGAAGTAATCTCAATCGCCACAGAGGAAATTAAAACATGAATGAACCAATTTGTTCCAAAAACCCGCCGAATGTCCTGATGGTGGACGATATGCCCGCAAACCTGGAGCTGCTCTCCGGAATGCTGAAGGGGCGGGGCTATAAAGTGCGCGCCGCCGTCAGCGGGGAACTGGCGCTGCGGGCCGTTCGTAATAATCCGCCCGACCTTATCCTTTTGGACATCAACATGCCTGAAATGAACGGCTACGAGGTGTGCGAGAAATTGAAGTCCGATGAAAAATTAAAGGATATCCCCATTATCTTCCTGAGCGCCCTCAGCGAAACAATGGATAAGGTAAAAGCCTTCGGCGCAGGCGGCGTGGACTACATTACCAAACCATTCCAGTTCGAGGAAGTGGAGGCGCGCGTGGAGACTCACCTGGAATTGCGCCGGCAGAAACGCCAGCTGCAGGAGAACTATGACAGGCTTCGCGAGCTTGAAAAACTGCGTGACAGCATGGTGAACATGATCATACACGATATACGCTCGCCGCTGGCGGGTATCTACGGTTATCTTGAACTTATAGGGGAAAACTCTGGGGAGACCCTTTCGGCGGATTCAGTCCGCTATAGCGCCGAGGCTATGAAGGCGGCAAAGCAGATAATCCAGATGGTCAGCGATGTCCTGGACACAAGCAAGATGGAAGAGGGGCAGATGAAACTGAAGCTGGAGGAATGCGATTTGAGCCGTATGCTGGAAGAGGGCATTTTGGGGCTTAAGTCACTTTTCGAGGGCCGCGTGGTCCGGTTTAAACCCGGAAAAATTCCGGTAAAAGTCCAGGCGGACCGCGACATAATTTTTAGAGTCATCCAGAACCTGCTGGCTAACGCGATAAAGTTTGCCCCCAAAACCGGCGGTCTTATCCTGCTGGATATCAAGCCCGCAGGCGGCCGGGTGCGCGTGAGCGTACAGAATAACGGGCCGAGTATCGCGCCTGAGTACCACCAGAAGATATTTGAGAAGTTCGCTCAGGCGGAAGCCGGAGCCGGCCGCAAGAGATATTCTACGGGCCTCGGTCTCACTTTTTGCAAGCTGGCGGTGGAGGCCCATGGCGGAAGCATCGGGGTTGACAGTGAGGAGGGAAAGGGAAGCTCCTTCTGGTTTGAACTGCCGGTGAACGGCCCTGGGGCGCGTTAAATACCGAATTGCGCGCGATTTTAAAATAATAGGCTGGAGGCTTGTATGCATAAAAAAATACTGCTGGTGGACGACGACCGCAAGGTGCTTGAAACAATGCGGTACTATCTTGAAAATCATGATTTCTCAGTTATATTCACGGACAATGGTTCAGAGGCTTTACTGCTTACACGCGATTCAAAGCCCGATCTGGTTGTGACCGACGTGGAAATGCCCGGGATGGATGGTTTCACGCTATGTAAGGCTATAAAAGCTTCGGGCGGCGGCGCCGCGATACCTGTGATAATAATTTCCGGAAACAAGATTAAAGACACGGACATAGTGTCCGGTTACGACCGGGGGGCTGACGACTACCTTACCAAACCTTTCTCTTTCTCCGTGCTGGTGGCCAAAATAAACGCTGTCCTGCGGCGCTACAGCGCTAATTCAGGCTCCGCCGCGAACAAGATAAAAGAGCAGGGCATAGAATTGGACCCAGCCGCGCGCACGGTGAAAATTTCCGGCAAGCCTACGGCGCTCACCCGCAAGGAATTTGACCTGCTCACTCTTTTATTTGAAAAAAAAGGCCGGGTGCTGAGCGTGCCGTACATGCTGGAAACGGTTTGGGGCTATGATATCGCCACCTACAATAACCCGCATACCGTTGAAACGCATGTTTCCTCTTTGCGGAAAAAGATCGGCGCTAAACTTGCCGCGCGCATATTAAGCGTTACCGGCTACGGCTACAGGTTTGAGTAAATTGCCGCGGTTTATAACCTGAAAAATTAACCCATTATCTGTTTTTTTAAAAGACATTTGAGGGAAACATGAAGTCTTCCTGAAGTTCACCGTAATTCCGCCCCGTATGCTATGAGTAAGGCGGAATTATGAAAAACATAAATCTAAAAATTGCGGCGGTTCTTGTCGGCGCGCTGGCTTTGTCTGTTCCAGCATCCGGAAGTGAAGGGTGCCTGGAGCTTTCAAGGGAAATAGTCAAATACGCGAGGGCCAACAAGATCAATAAGATAGCCATGTTGTCTTTTACGGCTAAGGGGGGGGCGGAAAAAAACGAAGCGGAATATATTTCTGAAAAAATGGGCATCTATCTTGCCGGAGATAAAAAACCGGCTCTTATTGAAAGAGCCTTGCTTGAAAAAGTTCTGAAAGAGGCGAAACTTTCTTCCGCGGCCAACGACTCGCCTGATAGCGCTAAAATGCTCCAGAATATCCTTTCGGTTGACGCTGTAGTTACCGGAACAGTGTTCGCGGCTGAAAAAACGCTTAAGGTTTTGGCCAGGCTTATTGACATGAAAACAGGCAGGGTGCTTTTTGCCGCGGAAACTGAAACCGGGCGGGAATGGCCTGATTTCTCGGAAACCGCGTCGTTTTCCATGGAACCATTCGGGATTTCAGGCCTTGACGCTCCCGCCGGATGGGAGACCGCGGCTCTGCCGACCCTGCCTCCTGATTTCAGGGACTCCGTTGCGAATTCTGAAGACAATTCATGCTCCGGCAGAAAACAGTTGCTCACGAAACTTAATTCAGAGTTTGTGGACACGAAAGCAAGGTACTGGGCTGCTAGAATGAAAGAGCCCGGCTTCAACAGGCGGAGCCTCACAAAAAACCCGGGCAGCGAAATAGGCGACCCTGAAACTAAAGCCAGATTTTATAAGTTGCTTACTGCTTATTACGATTCCGAAGCCCCCGCACTTCTTGCCCCGGATAAGCTTGCCGGAGTTAAGAGTTTAATGGAAACGGAAACGCGGGTTTCAAACGAATGCGGGCTATATTAACCCGAAGTTTTGTAACTATTCAGGTTGCCGGGTTCACGGTTCAACGGTTCAGCGGTTGTGAAAGCAAGGAGTAAGCGTTTTTTCTTCCAACCCTTGAACTGTTGAACCGTGAACCCTTGAACCATCCACCTGAGCAGTTGCCCATCGGTCCAGTTTCCTCCGGAATCAGGTTTCCGTAATACTACCTATCAGGCCAGGCACAATTCCGAATAGATGCCGACCCGGAGATGGGATATACTTATTTCATGTCAGATCTGGGGTCATAAAAATTGGAGTGCTGCGGCTATTTGCCTTTCTTTCCACCCGCCTGGCCCGGCGCAAAATCTCTCTGCGCGTTTCTGTGACGACTTTTATGCTTTCTACTTACAATTCAATCATGTGGGCGGCATTGAAGACCTTCGCGGTACTCTCCGTGCTGGCAGCCGCATCCCCTGTTCCCGCGCGTGCCGGTAACAATTCATCCCCCTGCCCTCAAATCCGGTTTACCGGCAAGGCGAAGATAGCCCTTAACGATATGGAAATCCGTCTGGTCTGCGGCGATCCCCATACCGAAGGCTGGGGGCAGATCCCTTTCAACCAGGCAGAGCGCTTCCTGCGGGCATTCCTTCAGCAGAGGGGGTACCAGGAGCCCAGGTTCTACCCGGGCCGGGATATCCTTATGGTGGATCCCGGCGGGAAGATTCGTGTGGAATCTTTTATTGTTACCGGCCTGCCGCCCGAGATCAATCCCCGCAAGCTGCGAAAGATCAAAGGCCAGTTCCTGACGCCAAAACTGCTTGACACAGCCAAGGGCGCACTGCTTGGCTCTCTGCGAAACCGGGGCTATGCCTGCCCGGTCATTGAAATGCGGGGCAACGGAACCACGGGAGAGGTTTTGGCGGAGGTTAAGTCAGGCGGCCTCTATCATTTCGACCACATAAACGCCCAAAAAACTGCCGATGTCGCCCCGAAGATCTTTTACCGCTACGAGGCTTTCAAGCGCGGCCAGCGTTTCGATTCCAGGCTTTTGGATCTGACCGCGCAGCGGACCATGGCCGACTCGCTGTTTTTAAACACCTACTTTGACGTCAGCTGCTCCACGGGAGGCATGGCCATCACCGAGCGGATTGTCCCCGGCAAACCCCAGCTCTATAAACTCGGCATCGGCTTCGACACCGAGGGTTTGTTCATAGGCAAAGCACAGTGGAAGGATTCCCGCATCGAGGCGCGGGGCCATTCCATGGAAGCCTTGATCTACGCTTCCTTCCGTGAGCAATCTGCCATCGCGGATTTTCGCTACTTCATGGGGCCCGCCTCCAGGCTTTATCTTATGCCGAAGCTGACACTTACGCGTCAAAACGAGCCGCAGTATGAATCCATCCGTTCGGAGTTCGCCCTGCTTCCGGCTCTGAGCTGGGACAACAGGAGCCTGCGCGGCGAGTTTTCGGCGGGTCCGGCGCTGGAATACGTTAATACCATCCGGGGGCTGGGGCCCGCTAAGGACGGTTACGTCGCCTTCCAGACCCGGTTGGAGCTTCGCCACCATCTGTTTGAATACTATGCGGGCGAGCCGCGGACCGGCTGGCGGGTTACCTTCAAGTCGCAATCGCAGGTCGCAGGGTTGGTTTCCTCCATAACAGCGCATCGCCTTGGCCTGCAGGGCGAGCATCTCTGGAACCTGGGCGGATATGACCCTCCCTTACTGGTGTTGGCCACGCGCTACCTCGGCCAGACCACGCTGGTCAAAAACGCACTCCTATCCGCCGGGAAGCTTCCCCTGGATATGCGCTTTTTCATGGGCGGCGACTCCAACCTGCGCGGGGCGGAGCTAAATGACGTGCCGGCCGACTCCGCGGGCCTGCTGACTACGATCTACGACGGAGTAGAACTGAGGCTGGGGGACGTCCTGCCTTACGGCGTACAGCCGCTGATCTTCGTGGACGCCTTAATGGCAGGACGGAGTTCTTTCCAACTGGATCCAAATGTTTATTGGTCGCCCGGGTTAGGTTTGCGATGGAACTCCCCTATCGGTTCGCTTCGCACCACGCTGGCGCGCGGAATTGTGTGGCGGCGGGACCCTTCCGCCGAGGTCCTTCTTATCCCCCGGTGGCAGTTCTTCCTGAGCCTGGGTAAGGAGTTTTGATGCGCTTGCTCAATAAGCTTTTGTTTGTGCTCATTGCCTCAATCGGCGCGCTGCTCGCCGGCGCAGTGTTGGCGGCTGTCATGCTAATCGCCGAGCCGCAATGGTTCTTAACGGTCCGCACCGTCACCCGGGCCGCCCAGGTTTTTGGCAAGGCCTGCCACCCCCGTTGGAAAACTTTAGCCTTCAATATACGCTCCCTGAGTTTTACGGAAAAAGAAATCCACCTTCGGACACAGGGCCTCTGCTTTGAGAATGCGGATGCGGGGCTGGAGGGCTGTCTGAAGGACCTGGACGTACAGTTTAATATGCGCCTCTATTTTTTCGGCGCGAAGCTGACGAAGATCTCCAGGTTCATCGTTTCCGGCGATCATTTGATAATAGACAGGACTAAAAGCAAGCCGAACGCTAAGCCGAAAAAGAGCGCGGGCCTGCCTATCAGCCTGCCCAACCCGCTTCCGGCGGCCCTGCGCGGCCTTACGGTTGAATTGCTGGAAGTGGATCTGCCGGCCAGCAGGATCATCCAGGCCGGCGGCTCAATTCTGGCCGGACTCCATTTAAAATTAGATCCCTCCAAGCCCAGGCCGCTGGCGCTAAAGGTGGAACTGGAACAAAGCTCCGGTACCTTTATCAGGCATTACCACGGCGAGGCCACCCTGGCCTCCGATCTTCTGAAGGGCCGGGCGTTGACCTGGCTTGATGCCCAGGGAAGCCTTAAGGCGGAGGGCATCAACGCTCAGTTTCAAGCCCGGGTGAAGCCAGGCGGGACCGGCGCTCTGGCCATCAGTCTCAGCGCCTCCGCCCGGCTGCCGGGGCGGCGCGTGGAGGCGGGCTTTAATGGTTCTCTAAAGGGGCGGGATTTTGTCCTGAACGGCTCGGCGGGGGTTTGGGAAACCACGGGCCCCGTCAAAAACGTCCAACTCAAACATTGCGCCCTGGACTTACGGCTGAAGAGAGATTCTGCCGAATGGGATACGCTCAAATTTGACGGCCGCTTTGAGCTGGAACCCGTAACTTTCGGCGTTAAAAAGGAACTGCGCGGCCTGGTCAAAACACTAGAGGGCCGGCTGGCAATCAGCGCCCGTTCCACGCCGGGAATCCTTGAGAAGGACCATTTTGACGCGGAGGTGTCGGCTGCTGTCAAGCCCGTAAAGGACTGGTATGAGTTTTACGGCAACTTTGACGCCAAAATTTCAGGCCGCGCCGGCCAGCTTCAGAGGCTTAAAATAAGTCACAAGCTCGACTTCGGCCTCAAGGTGTTCAGGTTCGAGGACTTGGTTGAGTTCCTCTCCAACACCCCGTATTCGGTGCCTGCGCCGATTAACGTCCTCCGTGGGCCGCTCAGCGTCGCGCTTAAAGGCCTCGGCGACTCCCGCAGGGACATTCAGGATTTCGACTACGCGCTGGTAAGCGGCCTGGCCGCGGGCCGGCAGACTCTTAAGTTTGAAGTCAAGGGAAAGCTGGCCGCTGCCAGGCTCTGGGCTCCGGAGCGTTCCTTCAAGGACGAGACGGACGTGATCCTTCAGGACATTGCGCTCCAGCTTCCCCGGTTAGACCTAAGGGGTATGACCGCTTTAACCCCTGACAGCCGTATTAAAACCGGGCCGGAATCGGACAAGGAGGATCGGGCCCGGGATGAGGCGCGCAAGAGCCCCGCTAAAAGCTCCGCGGCTGTGATACAGGCGGAAGTGCGCGTCAAGACCGCCAAGCCCGTCATTCTCTACTCCAACCTGGCCAGGGACCCGATCCCGATCGGGCTGGAAGTAAATATTATAATCCCGCCCGGCGCCGTGGCGGGGACGGTGGAGATCAAGCCATTCCGGGCCGAGATCTTCCGCCGGGTCGCGTCCGTAGACCATATCAGGCTTTCCAGCCGCGCGGGCTCGTCCATTATGGGACTGGACGGCCTGATTGTCTATAAAGCGGCCGAGGCGAAGATCTTCATCCGCCTCCGGGGAACTGTACGGAAGCCGCGCATTGAGTTTGAAAGTTACCCGCCGATGAGCCAGGGTGATATTATGGCCATGCTGCTTTTTGGTAAATCGCCCAACGAGCTGGATTCCGATCAGCAGTCCAGCGCGGCTAACGCGCAGACGGCAATGGCCAACAGCGCTTTCGGCCTGGCATCGCTTTACCTGCTGGCTTCCACGCCCGTGGATTACGTAGGCTATGAGCCCGTTTCCAGAACCTACACGGTCAAATTCCGGCTTCCCGGCGGAGCAACGCTTCAGGTGGGCTCCGACGGGCAGAGCAACGGCGTACAACTCCGAAAACGTATCGCCTCCAATCTGGCGGTACAAACTGAGCTCACCAACACCCAAACCCAGGGCAACGTAGTTACGACTCTCCTAGAATGGTTTGGCCGGCGCTGAGGGTTAGGAGTTAAGGTGACACAGAACTTAATTCCTGTCATGCAGAGCAGTTCCTCTTAAAATTAGAAGAAGTATGCAGCAAGCCGACAGTTCCTTGCCGGGGTACTGATCGGCTTGCTACCCCACGTCCAGGATCTAAGCTTAGAACAACGGAATTAAGTTGTGTGTCACCTTAACTCTAATAAGAAAAAGAGAACCCGGCAAAACCCCTGCGCCCGAACTGATTGAAGCGCAGCAGGGTCTCTCCGTAGCCGTACCGGTACTGCAGGTAAAGCGCGAAGTTCATGTTCGGAAGCTGCTGGCGGAATTCTAATTCGTAGGAATTTTTTCGGCTATTACGGAATATCGGCGTTTTTATATCCAGTTGGTGGTTCTTTAAGCTTCCTCCCCAAAGAAAGTTCCTTGCGCTTATCCCGGCCTCGCCGCACCCCATGTAGTCCAGGAATTTATAACGGCTGCCTATGGATCGAAGATAGGCGTCCTCTTCGGAAAAACCGGAAGCCTGCCAGAACTTGACATACAACAGCGCCTTATCCGCCAGGAAGGAATTGGCTATTTCAAGTTTTTCGTCCGATTCAAGGCCGAACTTGAGCATGATGTAGTGCCTGTTCCAGCTTCGCGACTGAGGGCCGTTGAGGCCGTTGGACTCGTGCTCAAGGGGGCATACAATTATATTGCGCAGTTTAATACGGCCTATGCTCAGCGCGTTAACCGGATAATCCAGAAAAAATTCCGGGTTATAATTGCTTTCTTCAAAAGGCATTGAGCGCTGTCCCTCGTTCCAGAGCGATTTCTGCGTATAGCCGATATAGGCCGGAAAAAGGTTGTATTTAAGGACATACAAATTAGGTTCCAGGATCCGGAACTTCATGCTTATCTGGAACTTTACCTGCGCGCTGCTGTTTGCGGGCCAATGATTTATGGAAAAATAATTCACCTTATGCGCTGAAACAGGCCTGTCCGTTTTTTTTCCAAAGTACTCGCTTTGCGGTGATTCCTGCTGTTGCGCAGTGGGCAGAGAGTTTTCAGGGTTATTAACGTCTTGGCCTTGGCTCGCCGTATCCGCCCGTGCCGCCATCGCCGATCCGTCCTGCTCAGGAGGCCAGCCCGCGTAGCCATTGGCGGAAAAAAACAGCGCGGCGCTGAAAACAATCATTATTTTTTTCATAATACCTCATATAATCCGCCAGGCTGATGAATGAAGCGACCAGTTACCGCATCCTCACCGCCCGGAACCCCGCCCGCACAGCGGGACTTGGTACAATTTAATAAAAGTGACCCCGTTTTTGGCCGTTTGGCGGGCATAGACCCCGATGCGATAACTGCCCTGTATTTCCTGCAGATAAGAAAGTAAACGGCGGCCGACGCCGTTTGGCGCAGGCTTTCAACCCTTTTTGGCGAAAATGTTTTTAAGCCGCAGCAGCAATATCTCCTTTTTGACCGGCTTGCGTATATAGTCGAGAGCGCCAAGCGCCAGCCCCCGCTCTTCTGCTGCATCATTCTTGTTTGGCGCGGTAAGGAACACCACATCTGTTGTTATGTTCTTCTGGCGAAGGATCTCAAGCAGGCGCAGCCCGTCCAGGTTCGGCATATCTATATCGGAAAGCACAAGGTCAAACTTCTGGACGCTGAGCTGCATAATGGCTTCTATTCCGTCTTTCACCGCCGTTACATCATAGCCTGCCGCAGCGATGATCTTTTTAGCGAGAATCAGTATATCCGGATCGTCGTCCACCACAAGGATCTTTTTAGGCTTTTCCGTCTGAAGAGGCCCACGGGCCGGCTTCCGTGCCCCGATATACACGGGCTCTTCCGCGCGGATGCCATCGGAAAGGGCGGCAGGCCCGGTTTCAGGCGGAGTAAACAGAATTTTATCCTCAGGCTCAGCCGACGGTTCCTCCCCCAGGTCCTCGGCCAGGACTTTTTCATAGGCGTCCCGGAAGGAGGTAATCCCCTCGGTTACCTTGGCGAGCGCGGCGTCGGTTATAAGGGTTACATTACTGCGCCGCAGTGATTCGCGTATGTTTTGAATTGTGTCTCCTAAACGTATCATCTCCGACACTTCAGGTGTCATTATCAGTATCTCATAAACAGCTTCCCGGCCGTTATACCCGGTATTATTACAGGCAATGCAACCCACGGGGTGCCCTGTCTGGCGCGGAGCGGGGGAGTTTAACCTGGAAAAAATATGAAGAATTTCTTCATCAGCAGGTTTCATTACCCTGCATTTAAGGCAAAGGCGTTTAATAAGGCGTTGGGAGACTACGGCCAGCATTGTGTAAGCGATCTGCGCCCGTGTGACACCCAGGCGCTCCAGGCGGAATACCGCCGTGGTCGCGTTGGAAGTATGTATGGTGCTTATGGTAAGGTGTCCGGTGCTGGCAAAATCCAGCGCTGTCTGAGCCGAAACTTTGTCGCGGATCTCCCCCATAAAGAGTATATCGGGGTCCTGTCGCACGGATGACTTGAGCAGGGCCTCAAATGTCGCACCGGCTTTTTCGTTTACCTGCTGCTGGTTCGCGTTGGGGATGCGATACTCTATAGGGTCCTCTACAGATACAAGGCTCCGCTTCTTGGAGTCCATACTTGACAGGAAGCTGTAAACGGTCGTGGTTTTACCGGAACCGGTGGGGCCGGCTATAATTATCATGCTCTGGTTTTTTGCCGAAAGCTGCGCCATCGTTTCCACCTGGGTTTTGTCCATGCCGAGTTCAGACAGGGTCTTTGGTTTAGCATTGGGTTCAATGAGGCGTACAACCATGCTCTCGCCGTAATTAGTGGCTGTTGTGGCCAGGCGCAGTGTAAATCTTCTTTCGCCCATTGAGGCGACAAAAGCCCCGTCCTGCGGGCGGCGCCTTTCGGCTATATCCATGGCGCCGAGGACTTTAAGGCGTGTCAGCATCTTAACCGCCGAGTCTTTCTTAAGTTTGGTGAATTCCCTAAGGTCCCCGTCTATTCTGAAACGTATTGAGGTGAAAATTTCCTTGGGCTCTATGTGTATGTCGCTGGCCCGGCCCTGTATGGCCGATTCGATCAGTTTGGCGGTCATGTACTTAACAGAGCTTTCTTCGGCCTGCGAGAGCGCGACCCTTTTTTCGTTAGAATCGCCGACTTCCTCGGGTTTCATAGAGAGACCTTCCACTTTTGTCTCAGCTTCCCCGCCGGAATCCTGCCCGAAATGGTAAAGGTTTGCGATGGAATCCGGGTCTGAAACGGCGAGTGAATAGGGCTCCTGTATCAACTGCTTCAGGGCTTCTGTAAGCTCAAAATCGAAAGGGTTGGTCATCACCACAAGCAGGCCTTTTTCATCGTCAACTATGGCTACAAGATTGTTGGCCCGCGCGAACTTGGCCTGAAATACGTCAAGCCTTATGGTGTCCGGATTTATTATTGAAATGAACGGCAGTTTCAGGAACCCGGCTATGGTTTTGGCCGCCGCGGTTCCGGAAAAATTAAGCTGGCCGAGTACCATGTAAACATCGGCATGGGACATTTTTTTTACCGCTTCCGGATTAAGCTCTCCGGGGCCTCCCGGAACGAGCAGCGCCTGCCTGAACGCCGTTATGGACCTTGTGTTTCCGGCATGCGGTTTGGCCGCCGGGGTCGCCTCCCATTTAAGTTTTTGGGCAAGATGGTATCGGATTACGGAAACAAGCCGATCTTTTTCAAAAGGTTTTGAAATAAATTCCACGGCGCCCAGTGAAAGCGCTTTCATTTTGTCGGAGTGCTGGTTTAAAGCGGTAAGGAAAATTACCGGCACTTCCAGTGTTTCCGGCTGCTTGCGCAGCAACGCGCAGACGTCGTAGCCGCTCAATTCCGACATCATAACATCCAGCAGTATCAGGTCAGGTTTTAACTTGGCGGCGCTGGAAACGGCTTCTTTCGGGTTGGCGAGCGTAGTAACCTCAAACCCGGCCCCTAAAAGGATAAAAGTCAGTAGTTCCAGTATATCCTTGTCATCGTCCACGCAAAGTATTTTACTCATACACTACTTCCAGATTCTCAATATAGTCCTTAAGTTCTGCGAGGCGCGCGGTAATCCCCCCGGAGTCGCCGGCCTGGCACAGAATTTCAACCTGTTTTCCCAATTCAGAGATATGATCAAAGCCATAGCCGCCGCCGGAGCCGGCGAGCTTATGCACGGCTTTTCTTAATGACTCCAGGTCACCGGCTGAGTGGAAAGCGAAAAGCTCAGGTATTTCCCTGCGCCTTCTATCAAGATAGCCGGGCACAATATCCTGCATATCCTTGTCTATAGAAACCCTGTATTTAGCCATAGTGCCTCACGGGCGGATTACGGATTGTTTCCGCGGACTCTGTAACCGGCACGCTTTAGACCGGCCGGCGGCGAAATCCACAAGGTATGTGTAGAAAGTATTCTTCCGTATCGGTTTGGTCAGGTAATCGTCGCAGCCGGCTTTTAAAGCCTTATCCTCGTCCTCGCGCGTGGCCATGGCCGTAAGCGCCACCACCCTGGTGCGAACGCGGTTTTCGGCGGTTTCCAGTACGCGCAGTTTTCCGGCGGTCTCAAAACCGTCCATCTTCGGCATCTGCATATCCATAAATATTATGTCGTAGGCCGCTGTCCTGAATTTTTCCAGCGCGTCAAATCCGTCTGTGGCCAGTTCTAATTTAACTTTTGACCCCTTCAGGAAGGAACTTATCAGTATCCTGTTGTCTTCAGAATCATCCACTAGAAGCGCGGAAAGCGCGGGCAGTTCTTCCTTCGCATACTCGGCCGCTTTCTGCGGCGCGGCGGACGGGTCAGTCGTGGACAGCGCCATAGGCCCACGACAGGCCAGTGTCACAGCTTCGCTTAACAATAGCTTCGCAGGACCGCGTCCCTCCGAAGCCCGGGCTAAGGAGGACGGGACGGCTTTTCCTGCGGTCAGCATTTCAAGCGCGCCGTCAAGCACTGTCTGTTTTTTAACCGGCTTCAATATATGTGTATTTACTCCTATCGCATGAAAATCATCCCTTTTGAACCGCACAATGTCGGAGGTAACCAGCGCCAGGGCCGGCTTCGGGCTTATGGAAGCGTCCGCCATCAGGCGGCGGCAGAACTCGTAGCCGGCCATGTCCGGTATATTAAAGTCCACAAAAACCCCGTGAAAAGGCTCGCCTTTGTGCTGCTCTTTAAGAATTTTAGCCAGCCCCGTTTCCCCGTCAGCTGAGCCCTCACAGGAGGCGCCACAGCTTTGCACTATCTCTCTGATTATGCTCCGGTTTACCGCATTCTCGTCTACCACCAGTAACCTCTGCCCCTTCAGCTCTTTTATGTCCGCTTTTGGAAGATAAAGGGTCTTCTTGTCTTTATTGGAACAAAGGTTGACGGTAAAATAGAAAACCGTTCCAACCCCCGGCTCGCTTTCCGCCCATATTTTACCGCCCATCAGTTTTACCAGCATCTTTGCTATGGGCAGCCCCAGCCCTGTTCCGCCGTATTTGCGCGTAGTGGATGAGTCCGCCTGCGTGAATTTTTCAAAAATAGTCTCCAGCTTGTCGGCTGGTATGCCTATGCCGGTGTCCCGCACCGAAAACAGCAGCTGCAGGAAGTCTCCGTCGGCTTTTAGTTTTTTTACATGCAGCGAAACATAGCCCTTTTCCACGAACTTTACGGCGTTACCCGTAAGGTTCATCAGCACCTGCCGGAGCCGGGTGGAGTCACCCTCCACGAATACAGGCACATCGGCCTCTATCCTGCAGTTGAGGTCCACATATTTCCTGAAAGCCCGCACCGACATCATCTCCGAAACTTCCGACACAAGTTCCTCAAGGTTGAAGGGGGCCTTTTCAATCTCAACCTTGCCGGCCTCGATCTTTGAGATATCCAGAATGTTGTTTATCAGGGAAATTAGCGTGTCGCTGGCGGTACGCATGATTGAGAGGTACTGCGCCTGCTCCTTATTCAGCCCCGCCTCGTCTATAAGTTCCGACATGCCGACTATCGCGTTAAGGGGGGTGCGTATCTCGTGGCTCATAGCGGCCAGAAAATCGCTCTTGGCCTGGTTGGCCCGTTCAGCTTCGCGTTTAGCCTCCACAACCACGGCCATAAGCTGTCTCTCAAGGGTTACATCTTTATGCAGGGCCATGAAATTGGTAAGCCTGCCTTCGCTGTTGCATACCGGAGAAATAGTTGCCTTTACCCAAAGCAGTCCTCCGGACTTTGTCTTGTTGTGAAGCTCTCCGGTCCACGGGTGGCCGCCAAGGAGCATCTTCCACAAGCTGTGATAAACAGGCAGCGGCGTCTCCCCGGATTTAAGGAGCCTGGGATTTTTGCCTGTCACCTCGGCGGGAGAATAGCCGTACATGGTAGTAAAAGCGGGGTTGACATATTCAATAGTGCCTGAGGTGTTTGTCAGTATCACACCCAGCGAGGACTGCTCTATCCCGCTTTTCAGTACCAGAATCTTATCGCGCTGTTCAGTGATATCCCTGTTAAGGCGCCGTCGGTAATACGCCGCCCAGAACATCAGCAGGAGGATAAAGGTGGCTATGGCGGAGGTGGAGATGATAAGCTCCGTGGTTTTTCCTTCCGCAGTTTCTGAGAGGCGGTTATTTGCTTCCAGCCGGGAGCGGGCATGGGCGGAAAGTTTTTTTCTCAGCCCGGACGCCGTATCATAGAAGCGGGCGAACTCCTCCTGCGCCGCTTTTTTATCCTGGAGCGACGGGGGAGGGGCTGTACAGCGTCGGATATTGTTCGCGAGGGAGGCGCGCAGCGAATCAATATCGGAACCGGTAAATTCAGCGGAAAAAACGCCGGCAGAAGCGGCTGCGGACGCCGCTTCATCAGCTTCCTGCAGAGCTTCGCAGTAGGCGACCCTGTTAGCGGAGGACGGATAAAACGCGCAGTGCCGGATGGACTCTTCGGCCCGGCGCACACCATTGGTCAATTCAAGCACCCTTATAAGTTTCACATACTCCGCGCTGAACCGGCTGTTGATGGACTGCAGATTTCCCATTATAAGCAGGGCCCGCCCTATCATAACCACATGGATCGTTATTGCCGAAAACACGAGCCACCATATAAAACGCAAATGTTTTTTTATCTTCATACTTAATCAGGGGTTCCGCGAAGGACGTTATTTAGGGAGTATCTTTTCGCGGCAAGCTTCTCCTGTCTGCAGGTCTTTTCCGTACAGTTCTATATATTCAACTTTGGGTCCCAGCAGCCTGTCGCGGGCCTGGATGAACATTTTCGCTAAAATAGCCGGACGGCCGTTGATGATAACCTCCGCGCGTACGGCCTCCCCTATCTTCTTCATAGTCAGCGGCATCCATGGGGCGGCTGCCAAAGTTATTATGTAGCCGTTCAGCGACGGGTCCCGCTCTTTTGGTTCGTCAACCCGGGCTTTGGATTTATGTCCGGCTTCCAGATCTTCTGTTTTGGGGCCAAAAGGGCGGGACGGGTCCGGCTTGATCTTGATGCCGTAGGCCTTCTTTTTTTCCAGCCAGTTGAGTTTCTTCCGGCTGCCGTCCCCGGCAAGCATCACCCAGTAAGCGACCACCGGCTCACGGGGGTTCAGCTTTCCGTCGGCGGTAAGGTTGGCGTCGTAATGCACTACGTTAGCGTTCTTGTTTCGCTCTATCACGAACAGCGGCAGGGTGTTTTTATGCGCCGCTATCGCGGCTTTTTTATCTGGAACGGACGCCGAAACCGGAGCGGGAACCGGTTCAATTTTAGTCAGGTACGCGCAGCCCGCGAAAGAAAGTAACGCGGCCAGAAGCGCTGGAACGTAAACCCGGCATGTCGCTTTTTTTATAACGCCCCCTTGAAGTAATATCTCAGGCCGGCACTTGCCTCCAGCCCGGCGCCGCCGCCGTGAAACAAGCGCAGGACGGGAACGGCCTCAAGAAATATCTCCAGCGGATCGCGCGGCAGCCAGTAGGCAATGCCAGCTACCGCGCGCAAGCCAAACTCATTGGAAGACGAGGGCATGATCTTGGCGCCCAGTCCCAGATAGACGGGAAGTCTGCCTTTGGACGGCTGGGGCAGCGCCTTCCAGCTGTGCCATAAATAGTCGCCATACAAGGCTAACTTAGTGTTGAATCCCACGCTTATATTCAGCGCCCGGCTGCTGTTAAGCCAAAACTTAGCTGTGCTGCCCGTCGGATTGCCGAAAACAATCCCCGCCCCCGCGTCGCCCGCCTTCTGGGCCCGCAGCGGGCTTACCCCGTACGCGAGCACGCAAACCAGAACCAGTAGTGTTTTCATCGGTTTATCTCCCGGACAGGACCTCAGCAGCGTATCCGTACTTATAGAATACTCTTTCCGCGCATTAAGCGACAATACGGAGTTATACGCGCGTATATAGGTAATATTCACAAGTGTAGGGCGGGGTTTATATTTGCTATAGATATATTCTTCTCAAATCGGGCGGCATTCCGCGTATATGGAGATTTCATGAAAAAGATTTTTTCTCTCATTGTGGTGTTCTATGCGGCATCTTTAAGCGCGCAGGAAATAAGGAGCATCTCCGTGCACGGGCACCGCGGCACGCGCGGAACCAGGCCGGAAAATACATTGCCGGCTTTTGAAGAGGCTCTGCGCGCGGGAGTGGACGTGTTGGAATTGGATCTGGGCGTTACCAAAGACAACGTGGTGGTAATTTCCCACGAACCCAAAATAACTCCGCAGCGCTGCCTCGGGCCCGGGGGCGGGAAAATTAAAAAACCGGAGCCTATACGCTCCCTGACGCTTGAAGAAGTGAAAAAATACGACTGCGGCTCTATACCCGATTCTGAATTTCCGCGGCAGGTACCCGTGCCCGGCACAAAGATACCTACTCTGGGGGAAATGTTCGTTATGGTGGAGGCCTCCAGATATCCGGCGGCCGCTAAAGTAATATTCAATATGGAAACTAAGATCTTTCCGGCGGAACCGCAGCTTGCTCCCTCCCCCGCGGAATTCGCGAAAATGGTAACGGAAATTGTTAAAAAGTACGGGATGGAAAAGCGGACTATCGTGCAGTCTTTCGATGTGCGGACCCTGCGCGAAATTAAGAAAATAGCTCCGGAAATACGGACATCCCAGCTGACCGGCTTGGAGCTGGTAGACATAGTGCCGGCCCTGAAAAGCGCCGGGGCCGATATCTGGAGTCCCAATTACAAGTGGGTAACCGCTGATTCAATCAGGGAAGCGCATTTGGCCGGCATACAGGTGGCCCTTTGGACCGTCAATAGGCCTGAAGACTGGGATATGGCCATAACGGCCGGAGCGGACGCTATAATAACCGACTACCCGGCCGGTTTAATAGCCTACCTGAAAGCTAAAAAACTCCGCTTATGAAATATAAAATTCCACTGGCCGCCAAACTGGCCGGCGCCGCGTTTCTCGCCGTTCTTGTTCCGATTTATTTACACACCTACGGACCCACCAATTTTTTATGGTTTTGCGATACCGCCCTTATTCTCACGGTGGCAGGCATGTGGTTTGAAAGCCCGCTGCTGATCAGTATGTGCGCCGTGGGCATTTTGCTTCCGCAAGGTCTGTGGCTCGCGGATTTTGGCGGTAACCTTTTTGGAATCAGCCTTTTTGGCCTGACCGGGTACATGTTTGACGCCCGGCTTCCGCTTTTTACCCGCGGGCTTTCTCTTTTTCATGGCTGGCTGCCCTTGCTGCTGGTCTGGCTGCTGATCCGCCTGGGCTACGACAAACGGGCTTTGGCTGCCTGGACCGGCCTGGCCGCGGCGCTGGTGCTCGTCTGCTACTTTTTTACTCCGCCCGCCGGCGCCCATCTGGCCAACCCAAACATTCCCTTCAACATAAATTATGTTTACGGTTTCAATGACCAGCAGCCGCAAACCTGGGTTAACCAGAACCTTTACGTTATTGTGTGGCCTGGCGCGCTGTGGTTTGCCGTGTTTCTGCCCACTCATCTGGCCTTGCGCAAAATCTTTGCCGCGGCGCGGTAATAACGGCCGGTTTCCGCCCCTATACGATCCAGTTGAGTTCTTTAATCATTTTCCAAACGCGTCCGGCCTCATGCGCGGCGCTTCCGTTACGGCTATAATAATTTTTTCTCCGTCGTGAAAAATACACGTGTCAGTAATTCCCGCCGGTTCGCGCCTTCCGTAATACTACCGAGCAAGCCCAGCATAATTCCGAATAGATATGAAATCGGCAAAGGTCTATACTTATCACACGCCAACTGTGGCGAAACAAGAAAGGAGTACAAAAAATGAGACTGATCCCACGGATTCTTCAGCTGAGCCGATTGTTCGCAGCTGCAACCTTGATAGCCGGGCCCATAGGTCCGGTCTGTGCGGGGCTTACAGGCGTGCCCGCACCCTCTTATAAGGAAGGGGCTGCTGTCCAGCTTGGGGGGGGCGCAAAGAAAACACTTTTAAGCGCGCAAAACCCGCCTGCCGGCAGTTTAAAGATTCCGAAGTATTTTGAAGTCAACCGCGGCCAGACCGACGCTTCGGTGAAATTTTTTACCCGCGCCGCCGGCTATAACCTTTATTTGACCGCTTCAGAAGCTGTAACGGTCCTGCCCAGGGCCGTAGCCGATAAGACCCGGATACCCGTAGTGGTGCGTATGAAGCTGAAGGGCGCCAATGCCAATCCCACAGTCCGCGGCCTGGATATACTTCCCGGTCATACCAACTATTTTTTAGGCAATGACCGCTCTAAATGGCAGACCGGCGTGAAGCAGTACGCCAAAGTAAAGTTCGGCCAGGTTTATCCCGGTATCGACATGGTCTACCGTTTTAACAAGGGACAGGTTGAATACGACTTTATAGTGGCGCCGGGAGCTAACCCCGGGCGTATTCTGATAGGTTTTGAAGGTAATAAGGGCCTCCGGCTGGATCCCCAGGGCAATCTGGTCCTCAGTGTAGAAGGCGGCGAGATGACTTACAAGGCCCCCGAGCTGTACCAGACGCTGGGCGCCAAGAGGGTCTCCGTGAAAGGACGCTTCGTGCTGGCGAGCAACAAGAATGTGCGGTTTGAAGTAGAAAATTATGTAAAGAGCAGGGAACTGGTGATCGATCCCACGCTGGCCTATTCCAGCTTTCTGGGCGGCACCGTAGATGATGAGGCCTATGCGGTCATAGTCGATGCCTCAAATAACGCTTATATTACCGGATCCGTTCTTTCTGATCCGTTCCCGGGGGCGGCAGCAACGTATGATACCAGCAAAGATATAGCCGTAGGAAGCGACATATTTGTTACCAAGATCACCGCGGCTGGAGCGATGGGCTGGTCTACCTATTATGGCGGCGCCGGTATTGACATCGGTAAGGCTATTGGCATAGACGGTACGGGCAACGTATACGTTACGGGCTCAACTACCGATGGCGTAACTTTCCCGCAAAGCGCATTTTTCGGGACCAGGGCCGGAACAGACGCTTTCCTTATATCTCTTAATAACACCGGCACTGCCCGGAATTACGGTATTGTTTTCGGCGGCGCGGGCGGCGAAGAGAGCGGCAACGGCTTAGCCGTAAACGCGGCAGGCCAGGCCTATGTGACTGGAAACACCAATTCGGCTTCTTTCCCGTTCACTGCAGGCGCAGCCCAGGTCGCTTTTGGCGCCGGCGGTAACTCCGATGCGTTCGTGGCGAAGTTCAGCGCGGCAGGCGCCCAGTTATATGCGACCTATTTAGGCGGTACGGGTATCGATATCGGAAACGCGATTGCTATTGACCTTACAGGCAATGCCTATATTACGGGCCAAACTTCGGCCAATCTTCCGGTGGCCCCTGTGGCTCCGCCGGCGCTTGCCGCCTTTAAGCTCACTGTTACCGGTTCCAACGACGCGCTTATAGCTAAATTAGATTCTACAGGAGCCAATTGGCTCTATGTGACGTATGTAGGCGGCGGCGACCAGGACGAAGGCACCGGCATCGCCTTAGGCGCCGAGGACATCGTTTATATAACCGGCTGGACGCTTTCAGGAGATTTCCCCGGCGCCAGCTTTGTTACGGTCGGTCAAACTACCAAAGGAACCGCTGAAGATGCTTTTGTGTTTAAGCTTCATATAGGCAACGGCGGCTTAACCAACGATGGAGTGTATGCCACCTACCTGGGCGCTTCGGCCGAAGACAGGGGCACTGCTATCGCGGTAGATGGCGACGGCAACGCTTATGTGACCGGACGCACCTGGTCTGGGGACTTTCCCATGGTGGGGCCGCTCTCCGGAGCCGGAACGCTTGTAGGCGCCCCGGAAGCATTTGTGACGAAACTCGGTCCGACAGGGGCAACCATCGGCTTTTCGTCCTATCTGGGAGGAACCACGATGACCAGGGGACAAGGCATAGCCCTGGATACCTCAAAGAATATCTATCTGACCGGGTATACGAATTCCGATGCCGCAACTTTCCCCCTGGCCACGCCTTTCCAGTCGGCAAATGCGGGATCGTTCGACGCTTTCATCACTAAGATCGGCGCGCCCGCGGTGCCTGTCGCCTGCACGATCAACAGCATATCACCTGTTTCAGGGTTCAGGGTCGGGGGCACCACGGTCACCATTAACATCACGGACTTCACCGGTTTCTTAAGCACGACCACTGGTGTGACTTTTGACGGGACAAACGCCCAGAGATACAGCGCTAACTCTTCCTCAACCGTGATTACCGCGGTATCGCCCAGGCATCCCCTTACAGGGGATCTTTTGGCGGGGCTGGTGTCTTTAACGGTCACTACCCACGCCGGCGCGTGCTCGGTAATTTATAAGTATATCGCCGCGCCTGTAACTGACACCGGTGCATGCGGAGAAGACTTCTTATTCCCTTCGCCGGCCACCGGCGCCACAGCGGAGTTCGCATACTGCATGGACCAGCCCGGTACGGCTAAGATCAGAGTGTACAATGTAATCGGGGATCTGGCGTCTAAGCTGGAGAATACCGTGTCGAAAGGCGGCCACATCGCGGCGCTCAATACGGCCAGGCTGGCTTCGGGAGTATACCTGTACATCATAGAGAAGAACTATGATGACGGAACTTCCAACAAGTCGGGCGTTAAGAAGTTCGTGGTGAAGCATTAACATAAGCATTAATACTAACTGGAGGATTTTAATGAAAAGATTATTAATCGGAATGGGGTTTATCTTCGCCGCCTTGCTCTGCGGCCCGGCCTCGGCCGAAGAAACATATTACGACGCAGGCACCAAGGCCTTGCCACTGCAACAGGCGGCTGGTACGGCCAGGGCCACCGCCATGGGGTCGGCCGTAGTAGCGGTACCCCAGGGGGCGGCCTCCCTGCTCTGGAATCCGGCCGGTTTAAGCCGGATGAACTGCACTGAGATAGGCCTTCACCACAACTCAGGTCTCGGAGACACCGTTCAGGAGACTGCAATTATCGGGTGGCCTCTGGGCCCCGTAAAAAATTGCAAAGAGAATTGCTTTAATTGCAAAGAGAGTTGTAAAGGGGGGGCTTTGGGCGGTCTAGCCGCCTCCCTTGGCTACGTGAACTATGGCAGTTTCAGCGGCACGGATGATCTCGGCTTCGATGCCGGAAGCTACCATGCCGGTGATTTTTCCGGCAGCCTTGGCTGGGGTGCTAGATTGTCCCGTGACCTTTCCGGAGGTATAGTCCTGAAGGGTAATCAGTCTAGCTTTGCCGGTAAAAATTATTCCGCCTTTAGCGGGGATATAGGGTTCTTGTATACCATAATCCCTGCTTTGGACCTGGGCTTGACCTATTCTAACCTCAGCTTAGGAAGCCGGGGCGATGATATCCGCTTGGCTTCCGGTTTCCGCGTGGGTGCGGCCTGGACTATGGACAGGCACCTCATCCTGGCCCTTGCAGGCGAACTGCAAAATAAATCGGTTAACCGCCTGCAGATGGGCGCCGAATATTTGATAGGCAACACTGAAAACAAAGTCAATGTTATAGCTCTCCGCGCAGGCTACCAGGCCAACTATCCTAATCCCCAACTGAGCGGTCTGACCGGTCTGACCTTAGGTTTGGGCTATACTCTCACCCGCTCCGTTGCATTGGATTATGCCATGGTGCCTACCGGCGAACTGGGAACCTCGCATAAATTCAGCTTGAGCTACAAGTTTGATTGTCCGAAAAAGCCGCGGCGCCCGGCTGTGGTGGTCGCGGTTGCGGTCGCGCCCAAGCCGAAGCCGGCGTCGGCGCCAATAGCCGAGCCCGTTAAGTGGGTGCCCATCGTGTCCAAGGAGGTCATTCTGGAAGATTCACATTTTGATTTCGACTCAGCGATCCTCAGGCCCCAGGGTATGGCGGCGCTGCATGAAAATGTCCAGCTTCTGAAGGAGAATCCGAATGGCGTGGTGAGTGTAGCGGGCTACACTTCCAAGATGGGCACAGAAGAATATAATCAGGGGTTGAGCGAGAGAAGAGCGGCCGCGGTTGAGGCGTTCTTTGTTAAAGAAGGCATAGCGCCGGAACGGATAACCACTATCGGATACGGTGAGACGCGTCCGGCGGAATATGAAGCTACTTCGACGGAAGGCACAGACGCAGCCAAGGCTAACAAGCGGGTGGTTTCCACAGTAACTCCGTGAAATAGCGGCGGATTATTGTTTTAAGATAAGCGCCCCTGCCTTTATGGAGGGGCGCTGTTCATCGCGGATGAGGGAAAAACCATGAAATTATTTTCAAAAAAACGTTTAAAATTCAGGCGAATGCTGGCGGCGGCTGTCGCCTGCGCGGCGCTGCTGCCGGCGGCGGCCCGGGCGGCGGACTGGAAATTCAGTTCTTCGGTCAACTATGACACCGGCAAATACGGTACGCCGGACCGCACCGATTCGGTCTATATACCCTTCACGCTTAAACGCTATTACAGTAACGCGGATCTATCCGTAACGGTGCCGTACCTGCGCCAAAGTTCCACGGGGCAGGTAACCTGGGTGGGCGGCAACCCGGTGCGCTGGGCCAGGGGAAACGGGGCCGCTGTAACTTCCGCGGAGTCCGGCCTTGGCGATATAATGGTGCGGGGCGCCTACATGCTCAGGCGGGAAGGGCCGAATTCCTTCGACTTGTCGCTGGCCGGTAAGCTGAAGCTGCCTACCGCCGACGAAAAAAAGGGGCTGGGTACCGGCGAACTGGACGAAGGAGTGGGACTAGAGTTCGCCAAAGAGATCAATTCGCGCTGGACCCTGCTTGCCGACGGATACTATACCATCATAGGGGACCCGTCCGGCATGGATTTCAACAACCAGGTCTCGCTGGACGTGGGTTTTTACAGGCTGCTGAACGAAAAGCTGGCCCTGACCGTGCTTTACGAGACCCAAAACGCCATAGTTGACGGGAACGCGGACCCGCGCAGCCTAAGCGGCGCGCTTTCTTACAGCGCTTCGGACGGCGTTCAATTTTCCGGCGGGCTGGCGCTTGGCATGTCGGACGGCAGCCCGGATATAGGCATAAACGCGGGTTTCAGCCGTAAGTTCTAGCATAATTTGGAAGGAAAAATAAAAGGAGAAATAATGAAAAACAAAAAACTGCGATTGATGTTTATGGGGTTCTTTCTATGCGCGGCGGTTATTCCCGCCTTTGCCCAGGAAAGATCCCGGGAAGACAGAAAACTTGAGGCCAGCTCCGGGGAACTGGACAAAAGCGCCGCCAATCCTGAAGGGCAGCAGCGCGTGGCTGACAGGATAAAGACGGAGTTCGGAGTGGACGACGCCCGCGTGCAGGGACTGCGCGACAAAAACATGGGCTACGGGGAAATTTCAATAGCGTTGGGGCTAGCCCAGGGGCTTCCCGGCGGCATTACGGACGAAAATGTGCAGAAGATCGTAGCGCTGCGTCAGGGGCCGCCGGTCGTGGGCTGGGGCAAGATCGCCAAGGACCTTGGTCTGAAGCTCGGCCCTGTGCAAAGCAAGGTTCATAAGATGTCCGCCGGGGTGCGCAAGCAGGAAAAGGTTGACAAAACCAAAAAAGGCGAAAAAATGGAGAGGCATGAAAGACGTGAAAAGGCTGAAAAGATGGCGCGTCCGGAAAAACCCGAAAAGGGCGGCAAGCGCTAAGTTTTTGTTCCAGCCGTAAAATACAGGATAAATATAAAAGCCCCGTTCGCCTAAGGCGGACGGGGCTTTTAAGAACGCTTTATATTATTGATTCAGTATACAACGAAAGCCAACCCGCCCTTTCCTGGTTAAACACAGGTTCAAATCTGCTGCAGCCAGAGGGTCAAAATCCCCTGCAGCTTAACATGCAAATGACAATACCCGCTGATTCCGCCAGAATTAACGACTGGCATAAAAAAAGCATAGAAGAAGTTTTAAAAGAACTGGGCTCCGGTCCGGCCGGGCTCAATACCGGCGAGACCGCGCTCCGCGCGGAGAAATACGGCAGCAACTCCCTTAAAGAAAAACCAAAACGCACCGCGCTGGCCATGTTTTTTGACCAGTTTAAAAACTTCATGATAGCGGTACTTATAGCGGCGGCCGTGGTTTCTGGAGCCATAGGGGAACTGCTGGACTCCGTAGTGATAGCGGCCATAGTTATTCTTAACGCCGTACTGGGCTTTATTCAGGAGTATCGCGCCCAGAAGGCCATGGAGGCCCTGAAGAAAATGGCGGCTCCCGGCGCCTCGGTAATAAGGGACGGGAAACCCGCGTCAATACCCGCCGCTGCGCTGGTGCCGGGAGATATTGTGCTGCTGGAGGCCGGCAGCGTAGTGCCGGCAGACCTGCGCCTTATAGAGGTGGCTTCGCTTAAAACCGAGGAAGCCGCGCTTACCGGGGAATCTCTTTCGGTAGAGAAACACGTCAACCCGATTGCGGAGGATAACCTGGCGCCGGGCGACAGGCGGAACATTGCCTACAGCGGCACGGCCGTGTCTTACGGCAGGGGCAAAGGCGTGGTTACGGCCACCGGTATGGATACCGAACTGGGTAAAATAGCCGGCATGCTGCAGGACGAGGAAGAGATGCAGACCCCGCTGCAGAAGCGGCTGACGGTCTTCGGAAGGAAACTGGTCTGGGCGGTACTGGCCATCTGTACTACGGTGTTCGGCTTTGGCTTGCTGCGCGGGGAAGCCCCCGCGCTTATGTTTTTAACGGCGGTGTCGCTGGCGGTGGCAGCCATACCAGAAGCGCTGCCCGCGGTAATGAGCATAGCCCTGGCAATGGGCGCGCGCAAGATGGTTAAACAGAACGCGCTGATACGTAAACTTCTGGCCGTTGAGACTCTGGGCTCTATAACCTATATTTGTTCCGACAAAACCGGCACACTTACGCAGAACAAAATGACGGTGGAAGAAATTTACCTGGACGGCACGCTGTTAAAGGCCGGCGAGGCTCCGCCTCAGCCAGGTCTTTACGCGCAGTTGCTTACAGGTTTTGCGCTTAATAACGACTCTCTTCTTAAAGACGGCGGCTGGACCGGGGATCCAACGGAAACCGCCCTTTGCGCGTTGGCGTCGGCCGGCGGTTTCGAAAAGAAAGAACTGGACGCAAAGCATCCGCGCGCGGCTGAACTGCCTTTTGATTCGGAGCGTAAGCGCATGACAACCTTTCACTCCGGTCAATTGGCCGGCTGGGAAGGCGGGGCCTTTTTCTCGGTCACCAAAGGCGCGGCGGAAAGCCTGCTTGAAAATACCGCGCAGATAATGACTTCCTCCGGGCTGAGCCCGGAAGGGAAGGACAAAATACGCGCCGCGGCTGAGACGATGGCAGCCAGGGGCCTGCGCGTGCTGGGCCTGGCCGCCCGGCAGTGGGACGCCCTCCCCGGGGCGCCAACTCCGGCTGAGGTCGAGAAAGATCTGGTATTTATAGGATTTGCGGGTATAGCTGATCCGCCCAGGGAAGAGGCTAAAGCCGCGGTAGCGCAATGCCGTATGGCGGGCATTGTGACGGTTATGATAACCGGCGACCACCCGGTTACGGCGCGCAATATAGCGGAGCGGCTGGGGATAATAAAGCCTGGCGAACCCGATGCCATGCTGACCGGCGCGGAACTGGAAAAGATCTCACCGGAAGATTTTGCGCTTAAAGTTGAGCGCGTAAGGGTTTACGCCCGGGTGGCGCCGGAGCAGAAACTGCGCATCGTTAAGGCGCTGCAGGCACGCGGCCACTTTGCCGCCATGACCGGCGATGGCGTAAACGACGCCCCGGCGCTTAAGCGGGCGGACATAGGCATAGCTATGGGTATAACCGGCACCGACGTTTCCAAGGAAGCGGCCCATATGATACTGCTCGACGACAACTTCGCCACCATAGTTAAGGCGGTGGCTGAGGGCCGAAGGATCTTCAATAATATCAAGCGGTTCATTCTCTACATACTTGCCGGCAATCTAGGGGAAATATGGGCTCTTTTCCTCGCGCCTTTCCTTGGGCTGCCTATACCTTTTATGCCCATACAGATACTGTGGATAAACCTGGTTACTGATGGGCTGCCGGGGCTGGCACTGGCGACAGAGGCCGCTGAACCGGATATAATGAAGAAGCCGCCACGCAACCCGGGCGAAAGCCTTTTTGCGGGCGGGCTGGGGCTGCATGTCTTATGGGTGGGCATGCTTATCGGACTGCTGTCTCTTGGCACGCAGGCATGGGCCATGAAGGCGGGCTTGCACTGGCAGACTATTGTGCTTACGGTGCTCTGTCTTTGCCAGCTAGGCCACGCGCTGGCTATACGATCAGAGACACGGTCGTTTTTCCAGATGGGAGTTTTGTCTAATAAGCCGCTGCTGTTTGCAGTGCTGCTGACCGTGGTCCTTCAATTGGCTGTTATTTATATGCCGTGGTTTAATAAAATATTTCACACCGCCCCGCTGTCGCCGCGCGAGCTGCTTATAGTTTTCGGGTTGTCTTCAGTGGTCTTCTTCGCGGTGGAGGCCAAGAAGCTGATAATCAGGCTCAGGTTAAGGTGACAGGTTAAGGTGACACACAACTAAATTGCTTCTGGGAATTAAGTTGTGTGTCACCGGCCCAAATACTTTTCCGCCACAACAAGCATCTCAAAATCTTCGGTGGTCAGCTTATCGTTTCTTGAGTATGCCCCAAGCTTCGCGCCGAAGATGTCGATTTTCTTAAGCCCGAGCGTCTTTAAAAGCCACGTTATCTCGCTGGGCACGTAATAACGCTCGTTACACTTAAGCTCGCTTTTATCGCCGGAATCATCCTCTATAACAGCGGTGTTATAATCACGGAAAGTCATCAGATCAAAGGAGCACTCTTTACACTGGGACTGGCCTTCTTTCTGCGCCGACTTATAGAATTCGTTGACAGAATGAAACAGCGGGAACAATCCGTTTAATGTGGTGAAAATGAGCTTGCCTTTATGTTTCAGCGCTTTTGTTGCGTTCTTGAGGATCTCAAAGTTCATCTCATCTGTTTCCATAAGAGAAAACCCGCCTTCACATAGTATAATTGCCAGATCAAATTCACCGTCAAACGGAAGATTACGGGCATCTTGTGTTTGGAAGTCGATGGTCACCCCCGTCTCATGTGCCTTTTCCCTTGCCCTTTTGATCTGATTCTCGGAAAGATCAACACCGGTCACCTTATATCCCCTCTTTGTCAGTTCAATCGTATGCCGGCCGGTACCGCATCCGATGTCTATAATCTTTATAGATTTATCTCGCCCTGCCTCCTGCTCAATAAAGTCGCATTCGCCAACAGTCCCTTGGACAAAACATTCCTTGTCGTATTTATTGGCGTAATTCTCAAATAATGACTCGTACCATTGTTTCATATATCCCTTTTTAACTACGACAGCAACAGCTTCTGCAAAATTCTACAAACTATTCCTGCCAGTTGTTTAATGCGTAGTCTTGTCAGGTAGGTCAAGCGCCGGCTACGAAGGGGCCGAATCAAGACCGAATTTGAACGATTTTCCCGCCAAATTGGAAGAAAAAACCCAGTTTTTGCCCGCTTTCACCCTTTCCTGGCGCCTAAACTGGCCCCGGATCACCAACGGTGAGCGCGTTATAGAAGACCTTCCCGCCAGCCCGGAATTTGACCTTTTGCAACCCCAGTCGGCCGCCATCACCTAAAATTACGTAACTCCCGCCGTTCAGGTCCGATAGGAGTAAACCACTAATCCCGGCGCCGATCGACCGCTTCAATCTCTCAATCTGCATAATATGCCAAGTAACTAGGTATATTATGTTATGACCATCACCAGATCAGTAGGTAAATCATTGACGACCGACAGAAATGTGTTTTTTAGCCCTGCACAACTATTGCATTTATCCCTATATAAATATTGCAAACATCCCCATGTTTTGATAGCATATATCCTGAAAATATGGCCTATAGAAAACGTATTGTTGAATCCGAACTAGCCAGGAAACTTGCATCCACGGGGGCGGTTGTCATCGAGGGTCCCAAGGCATGTGGCAAGACCGCCACAGCCAGACAAGTTGCGGCCAGCGAAGTGCTTCTCGATGTGGATGCGGCGGCGCGCCAAGCGATCTCCGTAGATCCGGCGCTTGTGCTCGGTGGAAAAACACCGCGGCTCATCGATGAATGGCAGATGGAGCCCACCATCTGGAATCACATTCGCCGGACGGTGGACGACCGCGCCAAACCGGGCCAATTCATTCTCACCGGATCGGCCGTTCCCGCTGATGAAATTACGCGGCATGGAGGAGCGGGACGGCTTACCCGCCTTCAGATGCGGCCGATGACCCTGGCAGAGACCGGTCACTCCACTGGCGCGGTTTCGCTACAGGATCTGCTTAATGGGAAGGCCCCTCGGACTCCGGACCCGGGCCTTACGATTGCAGGACTTACGGAACGCATCGCGGCGGGAGGATGGCCCGGCCTGCTTGATCGGAGCCTGGACGAATCTCTGCAGGCTGTCCGGGACTATCTCGAAGAGATTTGCCGCGTAGACGTGGGGCGCGTCGGAGAACGGCGGCATGACCCTGAAAGAGTGAGCCGCTTGCTGCGTTCGCTGGCCCGAAACCAGGCGACCTACGCGTCGGTGTCCACGCTTGCGGCCGATACGGGCGGGGGGGAAGGGCCCATCAAGGAGGAGACGGCGCAGGAATATCTCGCTACGCTCGGCCGGCTGATGATCATAGAGGACCTTCTTCCCTGGGCCCCTCATCTACGCTCAAAATCAAGAGTGAGAAGCGCTCCAAAGCGCCTCTTTATTGACCCGTCACTGGCGGTAGCCGCTCTCCGCGCGACCCCTGAGCGCCTCTTGCAGGACCTTAATCTTCTGGGCTTCCTTTACGAGGCGCTCGTTATTCGTGACCTGCGGGTCTATGCTCAGGCCGTCGATGCACAAGTGCTCCAATATCGGGACAATACCGGCCTGGAGGTTGATGCCATTGTGGAAACGGCCGACGGCCGCTGGGCCGCCTTTGAGATAAAACTGGGATCCGGGATGGCCGCTGAGGGGGCGGCTAATCTGCTCAAGTTTTCGAAGCGCGTGGATATCGCTAAGCGCGGTAAGCCGAGCGCGCTTGCTGTGATCGTAGGTTCTGGCTATGGCTATGTGCGCCCCGATGGCGTTGCGGTAATCCCTGTCGGCGCTCTGGGTGCATAAGTTCTTATCGACCTGGCGATTATGAGCGTGGAAAGATTCAGTGTAGCGATCTGAATAGAACGGGGCAGCTCTCATTTCGTAGTAAAAAATCTCTTAAAAATTGCGTTTTCATTGCGGCAGGACGCTGGCCGCCTGATGCGGCAGGGTCAGAGGCCACTCGGGTTCGTGTGCTATGCTTTCATTGTACTGCGATGGAATATGTAGAATATAATTCATATGCAAATCCGGTTTGACCCACGGCTGGCTGATGGGTATAAAAGCGCTTCTCAAAGGATTCGGGTTTTAACCGAGGCTTAGGTGGGCCGGGAAATATTCTGCCCGGCCTGCGGGGATACGGTTACAAAATCCGATAATAACAGCCCCGTACTGGATTTTAATTGCTTGCGGTGTAGGGAGGAATACGAATTAAAAAGCTCCAAAATTATTTTCAGCAGGAGAATAGTAGATGGTGCCTACGCGACAATGATAGAAAGGCTCCAAGGGAGTAATAATCCCAACTTCTTTCTGCTGAATTACAGCCCCAGGGATTATGAAGTTTCTAATTTCTTCGTTATCCCTAAGCATTTCTTTGTTCCTGAGATAATAGAGAAACGTAAGCCTTTGTCGGAGAGTGCCCGAAGAGCCCGGTGGGTCGGGTGCAATATCGTTTTACAGAGTATTCCGCAGACAGGTAAAATCTTCTATGTAAAGGATAAGCAGATACAGCAGAGGGAGGCTATTCTGCAAACATGGAAAAAGACTCTGTTCCTCCGGGAGGAAAAAGAGATATCAGCTAAAGGCTGGGTTCTTGACGTAATGAGGTGCGTCGACAGCCTCGCCAAAAAAGAATTTACGCTGGATGAGGTGTATGGCTTTGAACAGGCCCTGCAAGCAAAACATCCCGGCAATAAACACATCAAAGACAAGATCCGTCAGCAATTGCAGCTTTTGAGAGATAAAGGCTATCTGGAATTTAAGGGCAAAGGGAAATACCGAGTCATATGAATAAATCCGGAATAAAAGTTATAAGACGGAAACAACGTCTTTTTGTGCTAGGTGCTGGGTGTTCATATGAGTATTTTAAATTGCTTACTAAGGATTTGTTTAGACGCGCTTACTCGTTACATAAAAAGCATGTCAGTACGGAATTGATGCGATTCCTGAAGTACTTGTACCCCAAGAGTATTTCTGGACATTTTGTGCCGAACAGTGTTGATATTGAAGATCTCCTGAGCACGATTGATGTTGCGATTAATGTTTCTGTTGCAAATGATGGAGGGTTGTTCTCCAAGGAAGGGCTTGAAGCAATTAAAAGGAATCTGTTAGGGCTTGTGGTCAGACAACTTTGGGTTCCGGGGTATCAACATGATGAGTTGTATAAAAACTTTGTCGCGAATATTCTTCCTTCGGATTCAGTAATTACCTTCAATTATGACACACTGATCGATAGAGAATTGGCCGAGCGGTTTAATATCCCTTTAGAACGCTTATACTTTAAACGTACTAACGGAGTGCCTCGTCTAATTAAATTGCATGGTTCGGTTAACTGGACGCTAAAGGACGGAAAGGTTTCCACTTTGGGTATTGGTGAAATTGCAAAGACAAACACTGACTACGCAATTGTTCCTCCAACTTTATACAAAAACCCCATGGCATTGGGGCAGCTTTGGAAGGAGGCACGTCAATTAATTCGAGTTGCTGATGAAATCTTTTTCATCGGATATTCAATGCCTCAATTGGATATCCCTGCGCGCTATATTTTTAGACGAGGAATTCGGATGAAAGAGCATGCGAGTGGGGATGTGAATATTACAGTGGTTAATCCAGATGCCAGTGTTTTAAACAAGTATTGTTGTATGTTGCATCCGGAAATTCGATTTGAAAAGGCTACCTTTAGAGAATATCTCGCCAAACATATGGGATTAAAGGAGCGATATAAGTAAGTATGCGGGATTGCAAAATACCATCAAGTATTAAGCGAGCCTTTTACGGTCGGTAATCCCGGAACATCTGGTAGCGTTCTTCAAGGAATTGCTGCCGAGGGCGTAGGATATCCCGTCGTGGAATCCAGACAGGCGCATTGTTGAACTCTTGCAGCCCGTGGTGAAGCATTGGGCCGTCTTCCTCTTTCAACACATCTTCGCGTATCTCAACCTTTAGGTCCGGCCGAATTCCGACAATATTGCGGTCAAAAGCTGCATGATGCAGTTTGCATAGTGCCAAGCCGTTGGGTACTATGGGTGCGCCGTGCGGGTGCTTGTCCGGAAGGATATGTGCCGCATCTAATAGCTCTTCGTGGCGCAGTCGGCAAATCGCGCATTGAGAGCGATATGCTGCAAGGACCCGGTATCTAAAATCCTGTTGATGCAGACGCTGGCTGACAACACTTGTTACATATTGCCGCCGTGCGTCTACCCCTGCGGCATCCCCGTCGCACACAAGCGAAAGCTTTGCGTCATCGACTGCTACGCTGAATGTTAAATTCGCGGGATCATCATGTGCCACATATACTGGCCAGATCGGAATATATTTGCCCGGCACAACGCCATGATTGTAGATTAACGGAACGTTGCGCTGCATCGCAAGGCGAAGGCCAACATTATCTCGGTGTTGTGGGTTGGTTCCTCTGTACCTATATCTCAATAATCCATTGGAGCCGACCTCGTCATTGTAGGGCCTCTCTCGTCCGAGCACAACAGGCGCAGACGTTATGCTGATGGGCAGGGGTATTATGGCTGGCCGGAAAATACCCTGTGGCCCTATCAGTGAAATCCTGCGGCCTTGAAATTCAAATCCAAGCTCCAAAATCCGCCGTGAGAGAACATCCCCATGCTTGTCCGTCTGGTCCTTTAAAAAACTGAACGCCAGGTTGCGAACCTGTGTGTCGATGTCGTCGGTTTTTTGGGGGTATGGCATCTTGGGTCTCAATCAACTCTTTATTACTGCATATCTAGGTAGGGGAGAAATGGCGGATTAACTTTATAGCGGGGTTCTGCCTTTGTTTCATTTACATAAAGTTTTGCCATGACCTCATATTTTCTTAAATCAGATTTTTCATAAATAAATCGAAAATCATCTTTTTGAACTTCAAGGCCTAAAAAAGACAAATCAATCAATAATGAAAGACATTTGGCATGGTTGCCTTCAAGGATTCCTGATGCCCGCATGAGACATGCCAAATCCGAATGTCCAATAATTGAGCTTTTGCCAACGAATGCAAAGCATAACGCCTCTAAATCAAACTCCTTGGCAACATACTCTGCAAGGATTGACTCCAGAGCATATTGAGAATATTTTTTTTCAGCACTAATTATGTCGGAGTCTTCCACTTGTGCATGGCCACGAGCAACAGCTTCAGAAATCGCATTTCTAAAAAGATAAATAATATCCCGCGGACGTGGTATGATTTTCCCTGCAATGTAGTCTCTTATCGGTATGCTTCCGACGGATAAACAAAAATAGCGTGACCAAACTTGGTCTGGTCGTAAAGACTCGAGAGACGATTTAAATCTTTCGTCAATGATATTGATTAGCTTGTCTTTATCATTCCATGAGAGGGTTGAAAATGAAATCTTATCCTGTTCTCTTGCATATCCAGCTAAAGAATAAAAAATGTCACTTCTAAGAAATAAGACGACTGAGAGTTTAATCTTCGCCACTTTGCGGTGCCTGTTGAGGTCATGTGATATCGATTGAATTACATTTAAGAGACCCCAAAGCAAATCACCGAGTTCAGTGCTTGGCTGCGCAATCCATGCTGAATCCAAATTATCGATAAGTAAAATAACTTTTTCCGTGCGTGAAAATATGGCGCATAGGATGTCGCGCATGGGGCCGATGTGTTTGGAGTGTAACAACTCGCTTATGTGCAGTTTTTTGTCTGTTGTTTTGCCTGAAGCAACATCAGCTAGTTGTTGGACGGCAATATCCAATCTGGAGGAAAAATCAACATTGATTATGTCTGCGTGGTCGAGGCAGAAAGTATTGAGACGTTCTTCTTCGCTGGAATACTTATAGAAAGCAGGCTGCCCCTGGAGTTCATCGTAGGCTGATCGGATCAATTCGGTGTAGAGGAGATATTTCCAGAGACTTTCGACCAGGTATCCAGCTTCTGCGCGATCTTGATTGGCTTTTAGGACTTGAATAAGGCCTTCAAAATCATACCCTTCTGGCTTAACTATGCATACATGATTCTCCTTGTTTTGCGTAAATTCGTCTGCCAGTTTAAATAAGGTTGCCGTCTTGCCTGTTCCTTTGCGCCCGATAAAAATTGTTTGTTGTGATTGCAATGCTTGGCTATAAGCTGCCGTGGGAACGAAGTAGTTTAATAACGTATCGGCTTCATTTTCAGCCACGTAGTCACCAATAGAAAGACTTTGCAGTCCTTTTTGTAAGTTTTTTGTCTCACGATATTTCTTCCAAGCAGATTCGTCCTGTAAATAGATCCCTTCCACTCCATTTAACCAACGGTCGACATATTGTTCGGCCTGTTTGCTTGTAGGCGCAACATAAAGCAAATCGCGATAATCTATTGGGCTTTGAAATGGGGCATCTGCAACCATTAAAAGTTTTTTGTTTAAACCATGAGCAATCCCTGAAATAAGGGATAGCTTGGCATTGTGGAGATTCGCGCCAGAACGATCCTTCGCAACGTAATTGGCTATTACTGCAAAAGCGGCAGTAATATTTTGGGCATACCATGCGGATGTTTGATGGATAACTTCCTTGGGATCATCGGTAACCTGTGTTATGGCTGACTTTGTGACACGCCGACTTATTTTAACGGAAGTTTCTGTGGCATGCAGGTTCTTGAGATAGAAGAGAATGTTTTCTCCGGGGCTGGCATCAGCTGGGTAAGTTAATAATTGGTCATAAAGACGTTGTTTATTCCGGGCATCTTCTCCTAGCAGATTGGCATCAAGGAACCTTCTTACTAATGTTCCTGTATTGCTGTATTCGGTGTAGCCTAAGGTCGACAAAATCTCAAGAGATTGGAATTCTTTTTTGGCATCTGCAACAGTTGGATCAAGCATTAGCCAAATAATTCTCTTTCGTGCAATTGCATATCCCAACTCAAAAAGAACATTTGGATTAAGGTGCGTTAAGTCGCATAGAAAAATTTCAGAATCGTCTATTGCCTCACATATGGATTTGATGATGATGTTGCCACTTACCGTCAAGTCTTGCCAAGTAATGATATCGTAGAGTTGTGTTTCATTAATTGTGGCAGCGGCTTCCCGCATGATTTCTGATGCATGTGGTGGATCAGAGGGATAAGCGAGAAAACCTTTCATGCCCACACTAGCCATCGGTGTCTCCTAGATGCTTCATCGTCTGTTTGCGAAAATTAGTCTATTTAAAGGGAGACAATCCCCGCCCTGTTATAAATCGGTAAAAAAAGGGTGGTATTTGGAGGCTATGCGGTCGCTGAAAGAAATCGGAGGCGGTAGTGTAATTGCCGGGTGTGTCAAACGGCTTCCGATGATCAGATTCCCCCAATGACAGTAGAATTTAAACCTCCCCGACTACCCCTAAAGAACAGGCGCAATTGAACAACTTGCTAAAAACGGGACAAAAACTAACCTTACAGAGAAACAACCACCGAGCTATATAAAAATTTGTCTTTTGGGGGGTGTGGATGTTTAGAAGCCTAGGGGCCAAAAGACAAAAATTTCCTAAAAAAGCCACCAAAAAACCTCCGAATCGGGTTTGTCGAATTGGAGGTAAAGTGGCGGGGTCGACGGGACTCGAACCCGCGGTCTTCGCCTTGACAGGGCGACGTGTTAACCAGCTACACCACGACCCCGAAGTGTACGACTACTAGGATATCAAAAAACAAGAATAATTCCAAATTTCAGTTCCTGCTTGGAAAGTTGCAGGAACAATCGGTGTAATCGTTTTTTGAAATATGTGTAATCAAGTATTTCACATATGCGCCGCTATAAAAACCATGACTACGCCGAAAGCGGCCGCCATCATGGGCATCAGGGCTATAAAAACACCTACTATTGACTCGCCGGCTATCGCGCCAGCGCTTACCGGTATGATGTATTTATCGGCGAGTTTTTTGTTGTTTTTCTCAATTAAAAGGGCGATGCCCGCGCCTATGAACATGGATAGCGAATTCCAGAACGGTATGACCATAGACAGGCCCAGGCCGATTGCCGAGGGGATATATTTTTTGCGTTTAGGGAATATAAGCTCAAGCGTCGGTATTATTATCCCTATAAGCCCGCCTATTATAAGCCCCGCTTGCGCCGTGGGGTGAAGCGAATTCACTCCGTTTGAAAGGAGCCTTGCAACGGCGGCCCAAACCTGCGCCGAAGGAGCGGGCCACTTGTCGGAGCCCAGTACTGAAGCATCGGGCACCAATATATAGAAAGCCGGCACCACTACAAGCGTCCCCGCGAAAATGCCCAGGAACTGTGCGATAAACTGCTTTCTGGGGTTAGCGCCAAGCAGATAGCCGCTTTTCAAATCAGTCAGCAGGTCGGCGCTTGCGCCCGCCGCGCCCGCGGTAACCGAGGCAGTCATCAGGTTCGTGACCATGTTTGAGGGCGCCAACACTCCGAAGGTGAGCTGGGTGATCTTACCCATGGCTCCTATAGGCGTTATATCCGATTCGCCGGTGGCGCGCGCCGCTACTATGGCCAGGAAGAAAGTAAGCGCTACCGCGATAATGCCCATATACCAGGTGGTGCCGAAAGCGTAATAAAGCACCGCAATACAGCCAAGGCCTGAAAGTATGGTGCCCGAAAGGAACCATGTGCCAGGCACTTCTACATGCTCCAGCGGGTCCGCTTCGGATGCTGTCCTTTTTTCAAAAATCCCCGTTACGCCTTTAAGCGCGCGCGCCACAGTTTTCCATTGCAGGGCGAACATAAAAAGTCCTGAAGTTACCATTATTGCCGCACCCGCCCAGGTGCTCCAGGCCACAATAGCCTTGTAACCCAGCTTACTGGGATTAATGGCGCCAAGCCCGACCATTTTCGGGGCCAGGTAACCGTAGTTTATAAACGCGCCAAGCAGCATTGACCAGGCCACCTTCCAGCCCATAATAGCTCCGGCGGCTATCATTATGGCGCTGCACTCAAAGCTTATTGTCCACTTGTTCCAGGGTTGGCCGCACAAAAGCCCTTTTAATTCCAGCATAGAGGGAATAGGGGGGGTTCTAAATGGAAGACCGTTGTCCCTAAACCAGGCGATCGCGCCTCCGATAACGCCGGATATTCCCAGTGCCCTGGCTTTTTGCGAGGCATCGCCGCCTTTTGAGTACAGACTTTTAAGGGTTTCCGCCGCCGCTATGCCGCTTGGGAACCTTAATTGTTCAATGTTTATCATCTGTCGTTTCATGGGTATGGCGATGAAAACGCCAAAAGCGGCCAGGAAGAAAGTCCACCAGGCCAGCACGGGCCAGGGGATGTGGTGGCCGGTAACCAGCAGGTAAGCCGCGATGGCCGAGACCATGGTGCCGCCGGTGGAGTAGCCGGCCGATGACGCCGTTGACTGCATGCAGTTGTTTTCCAAAATGGTCATTTCAGTTTTAAACATGCCGGGGAAAATGGTCATGAGGGTTTTCCAAAGCGTGTAGGAAAGTATGCAGGAGGTAATGGCTACGCCAAGGCCCCAGCCGGTTTTAAGGCCCACATAAAGGTTTGACAAAGACATGAACCCGCCGAGGAAAGAACCCATTAAAACGGCTCTTAGGGTCAGCTGGGCCATGTTGTCGCCCTGGTAAACATTTTTATACCAGTCAAGTTCTATCTGTTCCGGATTTTTTCCGGCTATGCGCGGTTCAGCCTCCGGTTCCTGGATCATTTCCACTCCTTCTTCGCTTATAATTTCTTCCACCGGCAGGTCGTCGCGGGTTTCATTATCAGTCATTTTATCGGTTCCCCTTACAGGTCTAAAGGTCCCAACCCATAATTTTTGCCGTAAGCCATAGGCCGTAAGCAGAAAAGTTGTATAAAGTTTATCACGAGGGTAACAGTGCTGCAAGGAATTCCTTACAGGCTTACAGCCTATGGCTTAAGGCTTATGGCAACAGTAAATTTTGGTGCGCGGTACAGGATTTGGCCACAAGTTCCGGTTTCGCCGTCGCTCAACCGGACTCGCGGCCCCGGCTCCCGGACTCGCAAGCTTGCTCGTCATCGGTCCGCCTTTCAAATCCTGACGCGAGTCAAGCAGTTGACTCGCTTACCGCCTATAAAAATTGGTGCGCGGTACAGGATTTGGTCACGGGTTCCGTGTTCGCCGTCGCTCACACGGCCCCGCGACCCCGGCTCCCGGACTCGCAAGCTTGCTCGTCATCGGTCCGCCTTTCAAATCCTGACGCAGGCCAAGCAGTTGGCCTGCTTACCTCGCCTGTGAAAATTGGTGCGCGGTACAGGATTTGAACCTGTGGCATCCTCTGTGTAAGAGAGGCGCTCTACCGCTGAGCTAACCGCGCGGTAATGTCAGATATTCTACCAATAGAAAGGGGGGGGCTCCAAATGTTTAAATTATGGCGGGGTAAATGGCCTGGCTTCACAGGGCGCAGGCCGGTGCGGGGTAAAGGCTTGGCGAGACACTACACTAGAAGCCCTTGACCGGGTTTTTGGGTGTTATATTTCCCACATCGCCGCAGAATTGCCAGATAGTTGGAGTAATTCCGCCGACTTTATATTTTGAAGAATCGCTGAACATCTGCCAGGATTCTGCCACAGCTCCCATACCGGTCCGAAGTTCCTGCCATTTGTTTGTCGGCCACTTTGCAGGATGATATTTATTTCCACCATATGTGCAGTCATTGCCATAATGGGCGAACCAAATTACGATCTTTCCTTTCAGGCGGGCGGGAAAGGTGTAATCCGAGCCCAGGAGCTCTTTCCAAATCCCGCCGGTGTAAATCCCTATCTTTTTTTTGGGTTCCCGGAAGTGCAGCCTGTTTAAGAATGAATTAAATAATTTGCGGTTCTGGACTATAGCGTCCTTAGAGATTCCCCAATCAGCGCATGAGCCTTCCCAGCGCTCAAAATCCACGAACATGGTGTTGCCCTGGAATGTTTTATAGTACCCGTTTTTAACGGCAGTGTTGTGGTCCCGATAGGTATCGGCGAACTTGTCGGCTTGCACGGCGCCGTTGTTGGTTGCGTTATTGCACAAAAACCAGTATACATACTGACTGGAGGGGGAACCGCTTAAAGTTGTTGACGGAAGAGAACCATCGCGACTATTGGTCCCGGCGCCGATTTTGGTAATGTAGAAATCCTCATAATTCTTCATGTATGAATACTTGGGATAACGCACATCCCAATCGGAGCCGAAATAATATTTAGTCGCGGCATCCACGGCAACTGGTCTCGGGGCAGCCACGGCAACTGGTTTGGGCTGTCCCATTGTCAGGGATGGAAGCAGGAACATTACGGCCGGCAAAACAACTAACGATACGTTCCGGATTTTTTTAATCATAGTGGTCTCCTTTATAAATACCGGTATAAATACCGGGGGGACTAGTGACAATAAATGGGTTATTAACAGTCTTTTTACAGGATTTGCAACCCCCCCATTACAGTTACAAAGATTAGTAAAAACGCGTGCAGTTTTGCAATACTTAATTTTCGCAATATGTTTATTGCGGATCTACTTTGAAGTGGCGGTGTAAGTGCCGTCCCAGTCTTTTCCGGGCGGCTCGGCTTCGTAAATCTTTATTCTTTCCTCATAAAGGTCATAAAGCGCTTTCAGCGTGAACGGCGTCCGGCGGCATTCTTCAAGCAAGGCGCGGGCTTCTTTCCAGTTCTGCCCCCTATAGGCGGCCAGCATTTTATTGTGCGCTTCTTCATGCAGCCGGAATTCAGCGCTCTGTTTCACGGCTTTTCTCCCCAGGAGCGTGAAAATATTAACCGGCACGGTCTTGCCCTTTACCTTAATAAGGTCCAGTTCAAGAACCGCGAAATCAGCCGCCTGTTCTTTTGTTTTGGGGCCTATCACGATCCCTACTCCGTAGGGCTTTGACTGACCCTCAAGGCGGGAGGCCAGGTTCACGTCGTCGCCAAGCACGGAATAGTTAAACCTCTGGTCGGACCCCATATTGCCCACGCAACAGTCGCCGGTATTCAATCCGACGCCTATGTTTATCGGGATGTGTTTGCGGTCTTCTTTAACAGCTTCTTTGCGCCAGGTTTCATTAAGTTCTTTCAGTTTTTCCTGCATTCTCAGCGCGGCTTCACACGCGTTTGACGCATGGTGAGGGTCGTTAAGCGGAGCGTTCCAGAACGCCATTATGCAGTCGCCTATATATTTATCCACGTAACCCAGCCTGTCCATAATTATTCCGGTCATAGGCGTGAGAAAGCGGTTTATGACTCTTGTAAGGCCATGCGCGTTATATTGCTCGGATATTGTTGTAAATCCCCTGATATCGCAGAAGAGTATGGTCATGGCGCGGGTCTCGCCTCCAAGCTTCAGTTTTTCCGGATGTTTCGCCAGTTCTGCAACAAGTTTGGGATGCATGTAACGGCTGAACGCTGTGCGCACCTGCCTGCGCTCCGTTTCACTTTTAAGATAGTTTATGAGCGTGGAAGACATGTATATAAGCACTACGGTAAAACCCGGGAAAACAGGGTCCAGCAGATATCCGTACACGGAAAAGGCCCGCCATGAGGCATAAAGGGCGAAAGTCATGCCGGCCGCGCCCGCGAAAGCGCACCATAACGCGCCCAGACGGGGCAAAAGTGCAATAAGCAGCCCGCCGAGGAACAGCATATAAAGAACCTCGGCGCCGGCGGCCCAGTCCGGCCTTTTGAGGTAATTATTGAGGAGTATCTGTTCAACCACATTCGCGTGCACTTCCACTCCGGGAATAGAGGGATTTAAAACTGTAACTCTAAGGTCTTTAAGTCCGGCGGCGCTGGTTCCCACTAGTGTAATAGCTCCGTTTATCGGGGCCGGGTCAAAACCTTTTTCAAAGATCTTCCATACCGGAACAGTGCGCTCCAAAACAGTATCGGTGAAATACGCCCAGATCCTTCCGTCGGCGTCGGTGGGCACTATCAAACGGCCTATTTTCAATTTATTTATGCCGGTATGGCCCCCGCCCTCTCCGCTTGCGCCGGAGGATTTTACCGCGTATCCCGGCGCTCCCTGGGCAACCCGAAGGGCCTCGGCAGCCAGCGAAGGGATCAGCCTGTCTCCCTTACTGAAAAGAAGCGGAACCCTGCGGACCACGCCGTCCAGTTCAGAGATAAAGCTGAAGCTGCCGTTTCCTGAAGCGGCTTTCTCAATTCCGGGAAGATTGATTACAGCCCCTGAAAAACTGTACAGGTAATTTATCGGATTATCGCCGGCATAGGAAAAAGCCGCTTTAACCTCCGGAACCGCGGAGTTTTCTTCAGAGGTAAGCGCAAAGCCCGTAACCACGCCGGCCGCGGCTACGGCTTTAGCGAATACTCTGTCATTGTCGGGCAGGTTTGCCAGATTGTTTTTTAGAGCTTTCACCGCGGGGATGGAAGGCCATGTTTCCATTACCCTGGCGGGAGACGTTCGGTCAGGCTCGGCGAACACGGCGTCAAAAGCTATCACAGAGGCTCCCAGCTCATTAAGCCTGTTCACCATTTTTGCCAGCAGGGTTCTTGGCCAGGGCCACTGTCCCAGCTTCGCAAGGCTTTCATCGTCTATGTCAATTATTCTTACGGGGACCGGCTCATAAACACGGGGCTTGAGCGTTATCAGGGAATCAAAAGACCTGTGCTGTATCAGCTCTACCCATTTCCAGCCTGATACCCGGACAGCCGTTAAAGCCAAAAGCACGGCAAGAGGAACAACGATATGCGCCCAACCGTGAACAATTCTGCGCCTGTGGGAATACCATTTGGCGATAGTTTTAGCTTTTTCGTGCGCGTTGCGCATCTTGTGTTTAGTTTTCTGGTACATATGCGATTTTAAAAAAATCTTTTTAGACGGCTGATATTAAATTCTCCCCTTTTTAGACAACAAATGCAAGCTGTTTTCCAGAATGAAGGGGGGCTCTTTCGCATATAATCACGGAGGCAGTTGAAGAATCAGGGTTTATTAATTTTGTAAACTAGTTGGCATATATGAACCGAATTCACTGGAAATTTCCGGCATTAACTTCTTTGCTTCTACTGTCAGCCCCCTTCCTTTTCGCGCTTGACTACGCTAAAGAAAGCCAAAAACCAGCCCGGGAAAACGCCATCCAGGCCGATACGGCTAAACTGGCCGCCGCTGCTCGACAGAAAATTGCCGTCTTAGATTTTAAAACCGTGGGGGACTCAACAAACCTGGGAGAAGGCGCCGCAGAAATACTTCGCACCACCCTGATGGAAACAGGCAATTATACTGTGGTTGAACGCAGTATGCTTAAACAGGTGCTGGAAGAGCAAAAGCTTGGACTAAGCGGAGTGTTGGATCAGAATGTTGCCGTAGGAATAGGAAAAATTTTAAGGGTAAAGCTTGTCGCTGTGGGTAGTGTGGTGAAAATGGGCGAAACTTTTACTCTTAACGTCCGCTTTATAGACGTTGAAACAGGGGAAGCAGTATCCGGTAAAAAACTTACTACACAAAGGAGAGAAGAAATTCCCGGCTTGTGTGAGAAGATGGTGAAAATACTTTCAAAAGGACAAACTCCGCAAGAAGTGGAAAAAGAAAGCCCACTGCTCTCAAAGGCAGTAACCGAGGATTCAAAAGAGATCACTTACAAACAGATACTTGAAAAGCCCGACGACCCGGACCTGAACTACGCCTACGCGAAAACGCAGGTCGCAAAGGGAGATTTGAAGGGCGCGGCCGGAACGCTTGAAAGAATGCTGATGGTGAACCCCGGCCTGCACAATATACGGCTTTTTTACGCGGTGGTCCTTTACCGGCTGGATAACTTGGTGGAAGCCCGGAGTGAACTGGACAGCCTTCAAAAAACTGGCATACCGGAACCGGTAAAGAACGAGGCGCGGTCGTATCTGAAAGCGATAGAAAAAAGGCAGAAACGCACGCATCTCGCCGGAAGCCTTAGCGCCGGCGCGCAGTATGATTCCAACAGGAACGCTTCTCCTACTTCGGAAACCATGCTTTTCTTCGGAACCCCGCTGGATCTCACCGGGGATTCGCTCAAACGGAAAGATACGGCTTTTCTCATGACAGGGACCGCTGAAGTGAAACGCGCTTTAGGCGCGGGCGGAAAGCATGAGGTGTCCGGCTCTGCCACATATTACAGGGCGGACCAGACGCACGTTAAAACGATAAATCTTCAGGCCTGGTCCTACCGGCTGAACGGAACTTACAGGGCGTCCTTCGCGGAAATAACCCCCGGGTTCATATATGACCGTGTGCTGCTTGCGGGAGACAGATTCCTTAACAACACCGGCGTAAACCTGAAGCTTGCCCGAAAATTGAACAGGACTACGGACGCGTCCCTGGAAACTAAATACGCTGACCAGAACTATCTCGCCACGCCGGATGTCGCTTCCAATCCGGAACGCAGGGGCGGGCTTTTCAGTGTTTCCGCGGGCGCCGGGCGGCTGCTTAATCCCACAATGAAGCTTAACGCGGAAATCACGGGTTCAGCCAAGCGGGCCGGTAAGAAATACAACGCTTATAACGGACTATCCTTAGGGTTCAGGCATTCCTGGCTTTTGGGTAAAGGGATGTTCCTCCTGTCTTCCATTTCTGCGGAAAGCGACTCTTATCTGGAGGCCGACGCGGTTATCAGCGACAGGAAAAGAAAAGACACTGTTTTAAGAGGCGGCCTGCTTTACGGTCTGCCTGTTTCAATGCTCCATAAGAAGCTGAAAAACCTGACTGACCTCACCCTAACCCTGAATTGCGAGCACTTCCGCTCTAAATCCAATGTGCTGAACTACACTTATGTTAACAACAAGGCGGCGCTGCTGCTGACCTACAGATGGGAGCTGGGAATATGATAAAAACTTTTTTTGGTTTTGTATTTGTGCTTGTTTCCGCCGCCGGTCCCCGCGCGTACGCGTTGGTTCCCTCGCGCATAGGCGCGGCGGGCGCCGTGAGCGGGCTTGTTAAGGCTACGGCAGAAAAAGAGACCGTCGGCCGCGTAATACAAAGCGGCAAACCGCTTTTTCTTAACGATCATGTGACCACGGACGCGAAGGGAAAGCTGCAGGTAATGCTGCTGGATGAGACCATTTTCACGCTTGGCCCCAACAGCGACATGGTGCTGGATGAATTCGTTTACGACTCAGCCTCCGATACCGGAAAAGTTTCCGCGAAGATAACAAAGGGCGTATTCCGTTTTGTTACGGGCAAGGTTGCCAGAAAAGATCCGGCCAATATGAAGGTAAAGCTGGCGGTGGGAACTATAGGGATAAGGGGTACTATAGCCGCGGGCACTACCGGCGAGCAGGGGTCAACCGTTATACTGCTTGGCCCTGGAACGCAAAATAACGCGAATGAAAAGTCCGGCGCGATTACCGTTGATAACGGTCATTCCTCCGTTCTTATAGACCAGCCGGGCTTCGGCGTTACCATAACTCCGGGCCAGCAGACGCTTTCAGTTACGGACATGTCCGCGCAGGCGGGCCAGATAACAAAGGCGCTTTCATCCGGGTCATCGTCAAAATCGGACAAAAAAGATTCCGGCCAGGGCAACGGGAGCGACGCGGCTAAAAACAATTCGTCCGGCTTACCCGCAAATACGCCCTCCGCTCCTATTTCACCAACCCCGACATCCGGAGATACTAACAATCCGCCGCCCTCGGAACCCGATAATAACCTGCCGTCCGGTGGTGAAGAAGCCGGCCAGACTACCGCTTTGGGGGGCAGTTCGCTAGACATGTCCGCGGATATGGCGCTAATAACGGAACCGCTTGTAGACACCGCCAATCTGGCGGTACAGGATATTGCCGCGGCCGCAACCGTGATAGTGGACGGCGTATCCACCTGGGACAATGTCCGCAGCATTACGACTGGCCTGGCGACCTATGCCCTGGATGCGCAGTCGAATAATTATACATGCACAGGACAAGACTGTCTTGGAGGTGCGGGAATAATGCAATTCCATCTCGGGGTGGATTTTGGCGCACGCACGTATGGCGGTCCGGGGTCAGAACTTACGCTGCTCACGGGTATCTATGGTCAATCCGCAGCAATAGGCCAAAAAGATTTCAGCAATCTGTCATTGCAGGCACTAATACCAATAATGCCAACTTCAATTATTCCACTATCGCATTCGAAAACCTGAATGGCACCGCAGCTAATGATGTTCAAGTTCATCTTGTCTATCTTGACGCAACCAGCGGTACTGCTGGAACTGGAACAATAACAGCTCCACGGGTGGAATAACCGGCAAAAATCCAGCCCTGGGCCCAAAGGCCTATCCGCGGCTAGGTCCTTTGGCCCTTGGAGCTCTAATTTTTATCAAGTATGATACGTTTAGATCAGTCACCATGTAATCCCCGGAATTGGCCGGGGAGTATCCACCTCCGGACCTTAATCTGGATTCGCCATGGAGATCGGCAGCGACAAAGATTAAGTTTTTGAGATGGATTCGTGAAAACAAAAAAACCGCTCCATTCATCCGTGAGTCCGAAAGCGCCGCTTGCCGCCGTGCTTCTTTTTTCCGGACTTTTTTTTGCTTTTCCGGCCGCTGACCTTTTTGCCGGCGCGTTTTACGACCTTACCGCCGCGGCTTTCAACCTTGAAATTCCGGCTATCCCCAATCCCGCGCCCGCTAAACTCCTGGGCCCTCTTAAAGCCGCGCCGGCCTTGAACGCGTATTTTGTAAAAGTGGGGCAGGGCGACTGCGAATATCTAGAATTGCCCAACGGGAAGAACGTGCTTATAGACGGCGGCCCCGCCGACTACTCCGGCACGGGCATCCCGCCCGTAGCGCGGTTCCTGACCCAGCAGGGAATTACCCGCCTGGACCATGTGGTATTAACACATCCCCATGCCGACCATTTCGCGGGCCTTCAGTATGTTTTTGACCATGTGCAGGTTGACAATTTTTATGACACCCGCGAGGACAATCCCGGCGCGTCCACCTTAAAAGCTTTGCGCAAACAGATCAGTCAGAACCCGGCCGTAACGGTAAACTATCCCGCGGAAGGCGACACACTGAACTGGGATCCGGGCGAAGTGCAGGTAAAGGTGCTGAACAGCTGCTCCACTCCCGGCCAAAGCACATCGGGCGGCGTCCTCAACAACTGTTCCATCGTTTTAAAAGTCACGTACCAGGACATTTCCCTGCTTTACGGCGGGGATATGCAGGATGAATTGGAAGCCAGACTGGTCTCAAAATACGGCAGCGCACTGCAGGCTGACGTTCTGAAAGTGGGCCATCATGGCAGCGCGAACGCTTCCAGCACATCGTATCTTGGCAAAGTAAAGCCCAAGTTCGCCTACATAGAGGTTGGCGCCGGTAATCCTTTCGGGCATCCTACGCAGGCCGCGCTTTCAAGGCTGCAGGCGACCGGGGCTAAAATATATAGGACAGATCTTGATGGCACGCAGAAATTTACCGTAAGCGGCGGAAATTCCACGCTAGAGGCCGTTATTGACGACGCTTACGCGCAGCCGCCTGAAACAACGAACAGTAATATGGAAGTATTTGTGCCCCCCGTATTACTGGCCGGTTCCCGCGATATCTGGCTTGTTGATATAACTGAAACATGCACATCCGAAGGCGAAGTGGTTTCCGCGTATCCCGCGGTATATAAAATGATCGTAAGTGAAGAAAATTCACGGATCCTGAAGGTATTCCGTTTTACGGATCTGGAAGGGATTGAACGCCGGATAGAGGTTTATTTTACCGGCGGGGACTGGATGAAGTACGGATTGACCTATTTTGTAACTAACGTAGGAGCGGATAAAGGCCGGGCTTATTTTATAAACGACCTTTCCACCGCCGACCGTGAGAACGGCCGCATAGCGCCAAGGATAGATCCTTTCGATTCCAAAAAACTGGCGGATTTCATCGCCGCTGATTTCCTGGACTCAAACGGCAGCGTGAAGGCCGTATTCAGCGGCCTGGCTGCCGGACAGTAATTGTAAGTTAACCCGAATCCTGCAGTTCAGTTTTATTACCATAGATAAATCAGGCGAACAGGAATATTGCAGGATTCCCCGCCCCGCGGGTCGAAAACCAAGCGCTATGCGCGCCGGGTTTTCGAGGGTGTATGCCGCGCGCAGCGCACCTTGAGCACTGCGAAAGGGAAAGTTTCAACTGAAACTTTCAGGTTAATACCCCTTTTGAGCTCCGCACTTCCCGCTTAATCCCTCACCTGTTTCCCGCAAGCATGGCCAGCGCTATAAACTGTGTGTCAATAAGGGTTTCAGAGGTTACACGTTCAGGTATTTTACTGAAATAGAAAAATATTATCAGGGCCAGGTAATAGAATAAACCTGCGGCAAGAGCCGAGGCCAGCTCCGGCTTCCAGTTCATGCTTTTAAGCGTCAGCAATATGCTTTCAAGGAACAGGAATATGGCGAATACGGAAAGATATGTGATCCTGGGGCCAGCCGCCTTATAAAAATTTTCCTTGCCCACTATCATGTCGCTGTGGGCGTGGCTGACGCCAAAAAGCACCGAGCGCATAAAAACCAGAAGTACGGCGAATACCACCGCCAGATGCGTGGAGCGCTGCAGGCTGGTCCCATACCAGAGCCCGGGCAGGTAAGCGCACATAAATCCCCAGCCAAGGGCTGTGACTATGTCTTTTGAAGCGGGGAAATTGGCGAATTTAGCAAAACCCAGCGGCAGTTTATAGGGATAAAGTATGCCCACTAGCCAGAAAAAAGCCGCGGTAAAAAATACTTTCAACCCCAGCGCCGCCGACAGCAGCACCGCTAGTGTTCCGGCTAAAAATGCCGTGAATTTTGACAGGGTTTTGAAGCGGGTAAAAAGCAGGCGCTTTGCCCGGTCCGGCTCGGAGGCGCCCTTTTCCTCGGCCCGGTTCACCATGTGCAGGCTGAGCACGAAAAGCCCGGCCATCAGCAAAAGTTTTTTTGAAACCGGCACGCCTTCAAGACGCATGCACACGAAGGTAAGTGCCGCCGCAGCCAGCGCCGTGTAGGCGCCGCTGGTTACAAGCAGCTCCCACGCGAAAAGAAGGCGTTCTGTGAACCGACTTTGCCTTTCCCCGGCAAAATCGCGCGCCCGTTCAAACACTTTTTCCACCATCCAGCTGGGCGTAGAGGCCCCGGCGGTTATAAAAATTCTTTTCTTTCCGGCAAACAGTTCCTTTTCCAGGTCATCTTCTTTTTCTATATGCACGGCTTCCCCGGCAAGTTTCGCGCAGATCTGGAAAAGCCTCGCGGTATTGGCCGAGTTCTTGCCTCCAACCACTATTACCAGGTCGGAGTTTCTGGAAAATTCAACGGTTTCCTGCTGGCGCTGCCTGGTCGGGTTGCAGATGGTGTTTGAAACTATAAGTTCGGCCGCTTTTGCCCTTGCCGCTTCCGCGGTTTTTAAAAAAATTTCCTCTTCCTGCGTAGTCTGGGCCACAATGTTAGCCCTGTCCAGCTCCGGCAGGTTTTTTATTTCATCCGGGCCGCTTACCACGAAGCCGCGTCCCAGCGCGCAGCCCATAAGGCCCGTAACTTCGGCATGGTCCTTGTCGCCTACTATTATGGTGGCGTATCCAAGCGCCGCGTGCTTTTTAATATTTTCCTGCACATGCTTTACAAGCGGGCAGGTGGCGTCCACAACTTCAAGCCCGAAGGCCCTGATGGTTTTTTCGGTTTCCGGCGGTATGCCGTGAGCGCGGATAACCAGTATGGCGTTTTTTTCTTTAACCTCAGCGGGGTCATTTACCGAGTAAATTCCCTTTTCACGGAGCATTTCTATAACCTGCTTGTTGTGGATAAGCGGGCCGAGCGTGTAAATAGGTTTTTTGCCGCGCTTTCCCAGCTCCAGAACCTTGTCTATGGCGTTTTTTACTCCGGGGCAGAAACCGGCGGTTTTCGCCACGGTAATCCGTGCTCGTTTGGACATAAAGAGATTTTAACATTTATGGGGAAGCTGGTAGGCCAGTAGGCGTGTAGGCTGGTAGGCTAATTAAGAAATCGCCCGAAAGCGCACCAGCTTACCCGCATACCAGCCTACTAGCCGGCTATTATTTGTAAAATCATCTTAATGTCCGGAAAATTCAAACTTGTCGCGCCTTTCACACCTGCCGGGGACCAGCCCGCGGCCATAGACGCGCTTTGCGCGGGAATTCTTGCGGGCAAAGCGAACCAGACGCTTATGGGCGTTACCGGTTCCGGTAAAACATTTACCGTGGCCTCGGTTATAGAGCGGCTTCAGCGCCCTGTTCTTGTTATGTCGCCGAACAAGGTTCTGGCGGCGCAGCTTTATTCTGAATTCAAAACCTTTTTCCCGGAAAACGCGGTTGAATACTTTGTTTCCTATTACGATTATTACCAGCCCGAGGCCTATATGCCGGCGAGCGACACCTACATAGAAAAAGACGCCTCTATAAATGACCATATAGACAAGCTTCGTCTGAAGGCCACAACCTCCATACTCAGCCGCAGGGACACGCTGGTGGTGGCTTCCGTTTCCTGTATTTACAGCATCGGCTCGCCGGATAATTTTTCAAAGTTCTGTCTGAATATAAAGAAAGGCGCGCCCGCGGACAGGAGGGGGCTTGCCCGCTCGCTTGTGGCCATCCAATACGAGCGCAATGAAATTGAATTTACAAGGGGCGCTTTCAGGCTGAAGGGCGCGGCGCTTGATATTTTTCCGGCGGATGGCGACACCGCCTACAGGCTTACGCTGGGAGATAAAATTGAAAGCGTAAGTGAAATAGACCCGCTTTCCGGCGATACCATAAAGGAGCTCGATGAGGTGTGGATCTACCCCGCCACGCATTTTGTGGCCGGAGCGGGGGAAACGGCGGCCGCGGTGAAGTCCATCAGGGAAGAGCTTGAAACGCGCCTGGCCGCGCTTAAAAGCTCCGGCAAACCGCTTGAGGCGGAACGCCTGGCCCAGCGCGTGGGCTACGACCTGGAAATGATAGAACAGGCGGGTTATTGCAACGGTATAGAGAATTACTCCCGCCATCTCTCGGGCCGTCCACCGGGGGAGAGGCCCGAATGCCTGTTTGACTATTTCCCGAAAGATTTCCTGCTTTTTATGGACGAGTCGCATGTCAGCGCGCCCCAGGCGCGCGGGATGTATGAGGGCGATCGTTCCCGCAAGCAGACTTTGGTGGATTTCGGCTTCCGCCTGCCGTCGGCCCTTGATAACCGCCCTTTGAAATTTGACGAGTTTGAGGCCATAAAACCCGCCACGGTTTTTTTATCCGCCACGCCCGGCCCTTACGAGTTTAAAGTCTGCGGCAGGGAAAATGTGGTGGAGCAGGTAATCCGCCCCACCGGCCTTGTGGACCCGCTGGTCCGGGTGCTGCCGCTTAAAGGCCAGATAAAAACCCTGAGCGCCGAGATAGAAAAAAGGGCGGCCAAAAAAGAAAGGGTGCTGGCGCTTACGCTTACCAAGAAGACGGCTGAAGATTTAAGCGAGTACTTAAGCGAAAAGGGGCTTAAGGCTAGATACATCCATTCTTCCATGGATACGTTGGAGCGCTTGGATATACTGGCGGATTTCCGCAACGGGCTTTTTGACGCCCTCGTGGGCATTAATCTGTTAAGGGAGGGGCTGGATATCCCGGAAGTTACTCTGGTGGCTATCTTAAACGCCGATAACGAGGGGTTTCTTAGAAGCGAAACGACTTTAGTGCAGATAGCGGGCCGCGCCGCCCGCAACCTTTGCGGCGAGGTAATACTGTTCGCCGACCGCGTTACCGGTTCCATGGAACGGGCAATGGCCGTTATGGACCTGCGGCGCGCGAAACAGCTGGCGTACAATAAAAAACACGGGATAAAACCGGAAAGCATTAAAAGCCGGAGTATGGAGTTCTCGGAGCTGCGCACCCAGGCAAAACGCCAGGCCTTGTCGGTGGCGGAACCGCTGCCGCGCGGTAATATGCCCAGGTCCTCCATGGTAACGCTGGCCTCGGAAATTGAGAGCCGCATGAAAGACGCCGCCGATAACCTTAATTTTGAACTGGCCGTGGAATTGCGCGACAGGCTTTTTGAGATCCGTGAACTGGCGGGGATAGGCAAGAAGAGAAAGTAGGTAGCAGGTAGTATGTAGTAGGTTGGGAAGAAGGGGAAAAGGTAACCAGGAGCCTTTTGCCTCTAATCCCTCCTGCTTGGGTGGGGGGAAAATGGTAAAATTGGGGGGATGACCCCACCACCTGCTTATTGCCCGGAGGGCAATCATGGAGAACAAAAGCCCGCCTGTGGCGGGCAAGCAGGTGGTGGGGTGAAGCGATTTGATTCTGTTGTTAAAGCGGCTTTGAAAGAGGATGTCGGCTCCGGAGACATAACCACGGAGGCCTTTATCCCAAGGGGTGTCCGCTTTTACGGGGAAATGCGGGCCAAGACATCCGGTACCGTCTGCGGCCTGTTAGTGGCAAAAAGGGTTTTTGAGCTGGCCGCTCCCGGTTCAAAGGTAAAGATTTTAATCAAAGACGGGGCCCGCGTTAAAAAGGGCGTCGTGCTTATAACCGTTAAGGGCTTCCGCGCTATTTTAACCGCCGAGCGCACTGCTCTTAATTTCCTGCAGCATCTTTCCGGCGTGGCCACGAAAACCGCCATGTTTGTTAAAGCTTTGAAGGGCGGCAAAACCCGTATCTACGATACCCGAAAAACCCTGCCTGGTTTGCGCTTACTTGAAAAATACGCCGTAAAATGCGGCGGCGGAGTTAATCACCGCATGGGGCTTTACGAAGCCTTCCTTATAAAAGACAACCACATTGCCATGCTTAAGGGTGACGCCGGGCTTATAGGCCGGAAAATTTCGGTTTTGCGAAAAAAATACAGGGGAGTGAAAATTGAAATAGAGGCTCAGAGCCTTGCCCAGTTTAAAGCCTTTTTGCCCCTGGGGGCCGACATTATAATGCTGGACAATATGAGTTCCGCTGACATGAAAAAAGCCATAGCGCTGGCGCGCTCTTTTAAAGGCATTAAACCGGAAATAGAAATTTCAGGCGGTATGAACCTTAAAACCGCCGCGCGCCTGGCCAGACTTGGTGCCGAAAGGATTTCCGCCGGCTGTATAACTAATTCCGCCGGAACGATGGATATTTCATTCGAGGTGAAGAGATTACAGTGATAAAATAAAACGATTACAACGATACGGCCCGGAGGTTAAAATAAAATAAATAAATTATTTCAGCGGTTCCTATTCTTATCGTTGTAGTCTCTTCTCCATCACTGTAATCGTTTTTCTATCACTGTAATCTCTTCCTAAAGGAGCTGATATGCCTCTTACTGTTTTCAATGAAGATATAAAGCTGGAAGACCTGAGCGGGGTGCGCCAGCTGGTAAGGCTTGAGGAAATAGACTCCACGCAGAGCGTGGCGCGGGAACTTGCTCTTGAGGGCAACAGCGAGTGCACTCTGGTGCTGGCTGCCCGTCAGACATGCGGGAAGGGGCGCATGGGCAGAGTCTGGCAATCCCAGAGCGGCGGGGTTTACATGACGCTGATACTCAAGCCGGCCATCGGGCTTAAGTATCTGCCGGATTTGAGCGTTTTAGGCGGAGAGGTGGTAAGCTCCACCTTAAGGGAACTGTACGGTTTTAAAACGCGGATAAAACTGCCGAACGATGTTTACGTTTTTCACCCGCGCAAAAAAAAGTGGCTTAAAATAGCGGGAATACTCACCGAATCGGCTTCTGTCGCGAAAACCCCGAATTGGATACTGCTGGGCATTGGTTTGAACCTGAACAATAAGGTTCCACTGGATTGCGCCGTAAGCGCGCGCGAACTGCTTGGCAGTGAAATGTCGCCCGCGGATTTTCTTAAGGCTTTTTTTGTGAATTTCTGGGCGCGTTACTCCTCGTGGGAATACTCAAGCAGAGCAAAAACGTCAAGAGCGTAGTTCTTGGTTGCTGGTAGGCTGGTAAGCTAGTATGCCGGTATGCGGGGATACAGCCGGACAACTTGGCGGCTAGCCGCCTATTAACCTACTGGCAAGAATTGCCTACTTGCATACCAGCCTACTAGCCTCCTATGTTACCGGAAGAACTCATAAAAAAAATAGCGCTTAAAAACGGCGCCTCGATCTGCGGATTTGCGCCGGCCGGGCCGTTGGCCGAACACGCGCGGTTCCTGCGCGCTTTGGAGGATTTACCGCCCTCGCTTGGCTACCTGGCGCGGAATTCCGGGGAAAGGGCCGATATCAGGAACTGGTTTGCCGGGGCGCATTCGGTCCTTATTTGCGCTTTCAGTTACTGGCCTTCAGATGGCCTGACGCCCGGCCTTGATTATAAAAAAACTCTTGAGCGTGTTGGAGAGCCTGAAACCTTTCTTGAACGTTCCGGCAGGAAAATACGGCAGCCTGGTTTTTTTGAAGCTGGAAACCGCGCAATAGCCCGCTACGCTCTGGGACCAGATTACCACGCGGCGGTAAAAGAGAAACTTTTAAAAATTGTAGAAAGTATGAAACCGTCTTTTCCGCTGATGGAGGGGCGGGCCTTTGTTGATACCTCGCCGGTGCTTGAAAAAGAGCTGGGGCGGCTGGCCGGGCTTGGTTTCAGGGGAAAAAATACGCTTTTGATAAACCCAAAATTTGGCAGTTATTTTGTGCTTGGCGGAGTGGCGCTTAACCTTAAACTGAAATCCGACGCTCCGCTTGACAATAGCTTCGCAGGACCACGTCCCTTCGAAGCTCCGTCCGCCTCAGGCGGAGGAGCGAAGGAGGACGGGTGCGGGGATTGCGATTTATGCATTAGAGCCTGTCCAACAGGCGCTTTAAAGGACGGCAGGCTTTTAGCTTCAAAATGCGTTTCATACCTTACCACCCAGGCAAAGGAGAAAGTACCGGCTGCGGCTGTTTTCAACAGCGGAGGCTTCGCCTATGGCTGCGATATTTGTCAGGAAGTATGTCCGTTCAATGGAATCCGGTGACATAATACTTATATACCCTAATTAAGTATTATGTCACCGGATTGTTTTATTTTTTGGTTAGGCCGTTTTTCACCGCTTCTATCAGGTCGTCGGTATTAAAGGGCTTGGTGAGGAAACCCGCAACCTGCGAGAAACGCTGGAACATGGTCCTAGAGGGTTCCAGGGCGGAGAGCACTACAATGGGCATCTTATTCAGTACGGGGTCTTCCGCGATTTGCGCGGTAAGCGAATAACCGTCTATGCCAGGCAGCATGACATCAAGTACTAAAAGGTCCGGCTTATAAGAATGTAAAATCTCCAGTACTTCGCGGCCGTTGTCGCAGACTTTCACCTTATGGCCCAGCGATTCCAGCGTATACTGCAGTAGGCTCGAAATTTCAGGATCGTCATCCACTACAAGTATTTTATTCCCCATAAATTCAATTAAACACAAATTCCGTGCCGCAGGTCAAGTGCGAGAATTATCCAATGCAAGATGATGGTGAAAATATCCCCATTTCCAACGCAACATGATGGTGAAATTGGCGCAATCTTGAAA